>NZ_AZEL01000059.1 GCF_001434975.1 Lactobacillus gallinarum DSM 10532 = JCM 2011 | reverse complement strand
CTGCTATATAAAACATGGAAATATGTAGAAGAATACGAATTTCCTACATATCAGAAAGATATATTTTTCCTTTCTTTGTTTCATTTACTGTCGTCTTCACTAGTATTCTGATATTCCAAATAGGAGTAATCACATTGACTAGCTCTTACAGCTTAAGGACCTAGCCAGCCCTGTTTATTTTCTTTATTTTGCCAAAGCTAAAAGATTTAAAACTGCATTTTCATCGCGATCATTCTTGTAGCCACACTCATAACAGACATACTCATTATGTTTGGTACCATGCTTTTTATTGCCCTGCAAAGTGATCTTTTCCTC
>NZ_AZEL01000058.1 GCF_001434975.1 Lactobacillus gallinarum DSM 10532 = JCM 2011 | reverse complement strand
ATAGTGAATCAATTATCCCGTCGGATAACTAATTCACTATTTAGCTTAGAATGTTTGTTATGTCTAAATTATCTGAACGAGACATTAATTATTTCTGAAACTTGCGAACTCTGTTCGCGGGTGTGTCATTGTTTCATAGCTTCTGCTTTAGTTTTACGCTTTCCTTCAGGTCTTTGTCTGTGTTGCAGGTTTATCCATCATTTGGCCCGACTAGACATCTGTACGCTCACATGAAAAAATTGATAGTCAATTCCTTCATCAATAACGTCACTATTAGTGATACACAAGAAAAATGCTACCAAATCAGTCAGATTTAGTAGCATTTTTTAGATTAACTAAAGTAAATTTTAGAAAAGATATTTATTAGGCAAGACAGTTAGGTAATGCTTATTTTACAAACCCTGCACTAAACCAGTTAGTTGCGCTTGGTTTAAGTGACCATCCAGTTACTTTTTTATTAACAGCGGTTATTGAATATGAATTAGTGGTAGGTACAACATAGGCTTCATTGTACATCCATTTTTGCCATTTTCTGAATGCGTCAACACGATACTTATGGTTGAAAGCTTTTTCTGAGTCAATATCAGCTAAAAGCTTACTTTGTACAGGGGAAACAAAACGTGCCATATTATATGGTGCAGCAGCACTATAAAGATCATTAGGAGAAGGTTCACTTGAAAGTGACCAGCCACCTTCAAAGACATCAATTTTTGGATCATCAGATTGAACTGCTTGTACCCAATTGTTAAATTCCATTGGACGACCGCCAACAAACTTAACGTTCAAACCGATTTTCTTCCATTGTTGGATATAATTACGCCATACGGGCTCTGCGGTAGTAGCATTGTTTCTAACAGCTAAATTAATAGTAAGCTTCTTTCCGTTAGGTTGAACTCTGAATTCGCCTTTCTTTTTATATCCGGCTTTATCTAATAATTGGTTGGCTTTCTTCAAGTTATATGGGTAACCTTTAATTGAACTATCGGAGAAGTCACCAAATTGTTCTGGGATCAAAGTATTAACACGTAATGCTAATCCTTGGTAATAGCGTTTAGCAACAGCATCAATATTCATTGCATAGGCCATTGCTTTACGTAATGCTGGATTATTCATCTTGGCATTCTTATTTTCAACATTCTTGCCTAGCTTCTTATCCCATTTACCCACTTTAAAAGCTAAGTAGTTATAACTAAGTGGAACTTCACCAATAAAGTTAGTATCAGTTGCATTCTTAGTTTGATCCCATTGTGTATTAACCACATCAGCAATATCAAATTTATGACTTTTAATGGCTTGGGTAGCAGAACTGGAGCTGACAACAGATGCAACTACTTTTTTAAAGTTTGGTGTACCACGCCAGTAATAAGGATTACGCTCCCAAGAAACAGATTGACCACGAACAATATTAGATACACGGAATGGTCCAAAAAATAGTGGGGATTTTCTGACCTTGTCACTAGATAAAAGCTTTGAAAAAGGTACATCCTTTAAGTAATGATAGGGCTCAGCACATTCCCAGAAATATCCATTACCTGATTGAAGCATACCAGGCTTCATTTGCTTGAAATGGAGTACGACTTTGCGTCCATTTTCACCATCAGGCATTTCAATTCCAGAAATTTTCTTGCTTTTACCTTCATGATATTCAGCTAAGCCAACAATATCAGCTAAAGATTCAGTATATCTTTGTGATTTAGAGTCTTTATTTGCAATAATTTCATAAGCAAATTCAACGTCTTTAGCAGTCACTTGCTTACCATCTGACCACTTAACTCCTTTTTTCACTTCGATTGTGACAGTCTTAGCTTTCCGATTTAGTTTAAAAGTAGCAGCTCCTTTATTATTAATCTTATATTGATCATCTGTTGAAAATAAAGATTCTAGACCTGGGCTTTGTACCTCACTATCAATTGAAGTATCTGATAATTCTGGTAAGAAAATACCAGTGAATGGACTGTCTGATTCAAGAGCATAGGTTAAAGTTCCTCCTTTTTTAATACTTTTTACAGGAACAGTTTCGCTAAACTTATGATTAGTTTTATTTGCATTACTACTGTTTGTATGTTTGTTATTACCACATGCAACTAAACTTAAAGTTGCTCCAGAAATAAGTGCTAATGCACCAAAATATTTTCTTGCTTTAGTCATGATAAAGCGCACCTCCAAAGAAATTTTATTAAATTATATTTGAATTTTATTATATGATTATTAAAAAAGCAAATGGTTTTGTTTGTTTTTGTTAAAAAATATAAATAAAATTAAAAAGATTAGATCTTAGGATACCTAAAACATAATAGAGATAAGTCAGATCAAATTGAACTACTCGAAATATATGCAATGATGAGGAATCTTAGGACCTGCATGATCGTTTCAAATAGGAGTCAGAGCCCTGAACTCTATATAGCAGAATATGCAAGGTGCTAAGGAACATAACGATCGTAAGTTGATAAAAATTAGGAAGAATAAATGAGAGTATTTTTTCACTTTTAGCTTATTATAATGCGGAAAATAGAATACGCATTTTAGTAGGATTTCAAACCGCTTAGAAATGACAATATTAACATATAATGGTGTATTGATGGACAAGCTTTAATTAGCACCAAGAGTACATCTTATTACTACAATTATGATAGTATCAAGACAGTAGAAAAACCATACTCCGATAAAATATCGAAATATGGTTTTAAAATAGAGTGATCTAAAATATGTCCCAAATTTGGCGTTCGCATCAAATTCGACTGGCCTTAAATTTAAATTAATTATTGAATTTTATTCTTCTGTTGTAACAGCCAAGTTTGGCATAGTTGCAATGTCGTTCATATCAATGTATGACTTTTGACCCTTAATGCCGTATAAAATCAAAGTTTGGTCGCCATTTTTAATAGTCTTAGTGCGGTCAACACTAACTTTGCTGCCAGCAGTTAATTCTTGGCTAACTGTTTTACCTTCGGCATCGTAAACAGGGACTTTAGATTCATTGCTATGCTTATCTAAAGTTACAGTTTGGTATGCAGCATATAATGGTTCATTATTTACGTAACTTACATTAGATACGCGGATATATGCGTTTTTACCGATGCTGTAATATTGGTGGCCCTTAATAGTCTTAGTTGATAAAGCCATCTTTTTGCCATCATTTACTAAGAAACGGTATGCATCACTAGCAGCTGTTTTAATCGAGCCGGTGTAGTTTACAATTTGAGATCTACGCAATAAGACACGCTTAGAGTTCTTAGTTACGTGCTTACCATTTTTGTCGTAAACATATGAATTATTAGCAATATATAAGATGCTCTTGCCGTTTAATGCTGAAATTGCGGAAGTCGGAACGTACTTGTTTTTAGCGATCTTATAAGTATATTCATAGTTGATTAACTTAGGAGCACCGTAGTATTTAAAAGTAGTGCCGTTCTTAATCTTTTGATTCTTTTGTTTGCCAGCAGCATTGTAGACACCGATTACACTACTATTGTTATTGCCAACAGTAATTGTGCCAGTTGACTTTTTAGTAGCAGCTTGAGCAGTAGTGATTGATGGATTTACAAGTGCAATAGCTGGTGCTGTTAAAGATAATGCGGCAGCAGCTAAGTTGATTGATTTAATGAGTTTCATGGATATTCCTCCCTTGAAAATATCAATATTTTATTTGCTATTATTATATCTTGTTTTTGAAAAGAATAGTTTAAATTTACCTTAATTTATAGCTTATAATGTGTGTGGATATGTGAATTGATAAAACCAATGTAGGTAGTTATTTAAAATAATTTGTTTGTAAGATTTTACTGTTGATGTAAGTAAGCTAAGAGAGATTAAGAGGTATTTAATATGAACACTGTGGAATTGAAACAATGGGGTAACTCACTAGCAGTGCGTTTACATAAAGCTGTTCTAAGTAAAGCAGGAGCTGATTAACTGCTAACAAAAATATGGAAATATGTAAAATATTATAGAAATATTTGCCATAATATTCATTAGAAAGTTAAACATGGAAGTGAATATTATGACAATTTTAAAACCTAAAGATGTCGCTGATCGTTTAGGAATAACCACTAGAACCCTCCAAACATGGGATCGAAAGGGTATTTTTAAAGCTAAGCGCTCTCCTACTAATCGCAGATTCTATACAGAAGATCAAATAAATCAATATTTGAGCAAAAATAGTCTAAGCTCAAATAAAAAACAAGTTGCTTATGCCAGAGTATCAACTTATGGTCAAAAAGATGACTTAAAAGATCAATTAAGCTATATTCGACAATACGCTAACGCACAAGGTATCGTATTAGACGAAGAAATAAGCGATATTGGCAGCGGCTTAAACTATAAACGGCAAAAATGGAATAATC
>NZ_AZEL01000057.1 GCF_001434975.1 Lactobacillus gallinarum DSM 10532 = JCM 2011 | reverse complement strand
GTAATAAGCACCATTTCTAGAATTTCCGGTATTCCAGCCATCGCGCTCATAAGGATTGTAGCCTAATTCGGATTCAAGCAGGTCATTGACAGCCTGTTGGAGCTTTTGTCTAAATAAATCATTAATTTTATCCTGATTGAATAGAGCATTAGCCATATCTTTGGTAAAATCATTCATGAAGGAATCTCTTTTCTAGTATGTTTTTCGTTCAAATCAATCATACGGGAAAAGGATTCCTTTTTCTAATATTCAGGGAAATAAAATTAAGGAAATATCCATCCTTACACAAA
>NZ_AZEL01000056.1:8238-110553 GCF_001434975.1 Lactobacillus gallinarum DSM 10532 = JCM 2011 | reverse complement strand
ACATAGGCATAAACTCTACTACCCCAACTTGAAGGCTTTTCAAAATGAACCTTTTTAGTTTCTGTTGTTGTACTGCTGCTGCTTGTTGGATCCCCGTAAAGAACAACAACTTCACGTCCTTGAATTGTACCGGTTAAATAACCATTTTTAACGGTAAATTCATCTGAACCAGCCTTGTTTTCATAAGTCCCATCAGCTAAACTAGTTTTAACATTCAAACTATATGAACTGCCGGAAACGTTTGCAAAAACAACCCCTTTGCTGCCACGTTCATTTTCAAAAATCTTGGTATTGCCATTTGGATTAGAAATATATTCAGATTGACCAGCCATTGCATTATGGAATTTATTAACAGCTACAACTGCTTTATCATAATACAAACTGCTGCCAGCATCACCAATTTCTGAACTGCCAGGGAACCGAGTACCATTACCACCATCAACTGGACGGTCAAAGAACAGCGGAACACTACCAGAACGCGAAGCAACAACAGCCCAGCCTAATTTAATATCACTATTATTCATCCAAGTTGAAACTTGATCATCGTTAGCATAATTATCATGCGATTCGACCCAAGTTACTAATTTAGAAGCTGGAACACTGATGTTGAAATTCTGCAAAGTACTTGCGGTAAAATCACGATTCTTTAACGCATTGCGAATCGTATTGCCGTAATTTGAAGCTGTAACACTCATGTAATTAGCATAATCTGATTCTTTTGAAATCGAGTCCTGCAAAACTTCACCATACTGAAATTCAGACCCATTATCAGTAATATTTGGCCAGAAATTGCTGCCATAGCTGCCATCATATTGACTTGGAAGTTCAATATGCTTAGCTGCATCATAACGAAAGCCTGAAGCTCCGTCAGAAATCAAGCGTTTCAAATAATTCTTCAAATACGTCTGAACTTGAGAATTTTGAGTATTCCAATCATATAAAACTAACAACGCATTTTGAGTAACATCTTCACGATCTCTCCAATTCGAAATTTTTTTGTTACCATGTGTCCAATTTGGAATACTTTTAATTTCATCCGAAATTGCACTATAATCACTTGTTGTATCATTCAGAGTTGCATCGACAATGATCCTGATATTATATTCTTTAGCAGCAGCGCACATTGACTTAAATTCAGCTTCCGTTCCTAAATAATAGTTACCAATACTATATTTAGTTGGCTGATACAGCCAATACCAGTTATTTACTGACTTAGACCCGCTATTTCCAACTTTAACTTCATTAACAGGTGAAGTTTGAACCGCTGTGTAGCCGGCGTCATGAATCTGTTTCAAGTTGTTTTTAATCGTGTTGAACGACCAGCACCATGCATGAAAAATAGCACCGTCGCTAACAGAATCAGCTGTATCATTGCTTGAGTCATCAGTTGATGTCGTATCACTAGCCGCTTGAGCAACTTGTTTAGAATGATTGCCCAATCCAAAAGATATAAAGAAAACACTAGCTACTATAACTAAAAAAGAAACAAGCCAGAAACTTTTCTTTTTTTTCACTTTTTACTGCCCCCTTTATTAAAATATTGAAACTGCAGCTTGGCCAAGTGAACAATTTCAAAAGAAATTATATATTTTTGCTAACTTCTTTGCAACCGTTTTCATAAAAATCGAAAATTTTTTTTGCTTCTGTTTTATAGTCAGTATTAGTTTTAGTAACTGAAACTTGAAAGCTGATAATCACGCCAAAGGCGTGTGGTTATTGGCTTTTTTAGAAGCTGTTTAGTATCTTTGATTTTGACCAAGTAATTTGATAAACTACTGTCAAAAAAGTTGGTGATCATATGCAACATTTTAGTCATCATTACCAAAGCGATATTTCTCGGCAACAATTCGATTTGATCCGCCAGGATCTGGAAGCTTCAAGAAAACGAACTCATCCAAAACACATTGATCCTTATGATATCTTCTGTGCCATGCTCTATGTCCTTAAAAATGGTTGTACTTGGCGTGATTTGCCGGCTGATTTTCCAAAGTGGTCCACTGTTTACTACTATTGGATGAATTGGTCGAAAGCCCCCACCCCTGATAAACCAGCTTTATTAACTCAGGTTTTAAAAAATTGTCGCTGATCGAAGATTAAGGCAAGGGCGATCAGCACGAACTTCGTTCGTCATTTTAGATGCCCAAAGTATCAAGAACACCGCTACCGCTGAAAATAAGGGTTACGATGGTGGTAAGAAGATCTCGGGAATTAAACGGCATTTAGCCGTCGACATCAATGGCTTCCCGCAAGCAATCCATATTACCCGGGCTAACATCACTGATCGTGACGGGGCGATTGCACTCGTTACCCTTAATTTAGAGCAGTTTAAATTGGTTCGAACCATGATGGTTGATAGTGGTTATACCGGCCAAAATTTTGTGACTGCTTTTGCACCTTTTCTGGATAAGTAATATTTTGGTTTATCCAAGGAAAATTCCTCAATATATATTGGGGTTTATCTATCAACGGACAAAGTCCTTTCGCTTAATAACCTCATCTTGCCTTTTATCTAAAAAGTAGGTATATAAAGCGTCATATACTTTGCGCTTTTCTGGGTCTGGCTCATGTAATGACTTATCAAGTAAATCTTTTAAATCAGTTTCTTTGGCAATTTCAAAAAAGTCATTAATTGTGATTGTATCTTTCATGTTCATCACACTTCCAAGTTATTAATTTATTTAATCTGATAAGTCATTAGTCCTCATCTGGATCATTGAGCCAATCAGCGACCTCTTTAGCGTCTTTAAACTCGGTGACTGGTGTCTCTTTGGTAGCCTTTAAAAAGCGTAAATTAGCTCGTTCTTCTTCGCTTAAAGACACATTAAAAGGTAAGGCACCATTAGCAACAATCCGCTTATAAAACATATTGATCGCGGTAGTTGGTTTTAGACCTAACTGGCTTAAAACGGCTTCGGTATTATCTGCCAATTCTTTGTCAATCTGGACTTGTACGCGTTTCTTTTCCTTAACTGCCATGATTTTCTCGCCCCCCCTTTATTGCTACTCACATTATACTAATCTTTGAGTACCATCTCAATTATATAAGTCTTTTAAAAGCTGTGAATTTGAGTTTGCTGCCCCTTTAGCAACAGCAATCAATATAAGGCTTCTAAAACGTCCATAGGAACATTTTAAGACCAGCTTAGTATAATATGCTCTATCTGTTTAAAACAGCTTAAATGGCCTTACATAGCTTTTTAGTTTTAAGCACGCTCATCGTTAGGGTGTTTGGCCGCATATTCTCTAGCCGCTTGTTTATTCCACCAAACGCCAAATAGGTTTTGCATGGTGCCATACAAGTAGTTCTCAACGTTCTTGATGTGCTTCTCATTGCTTCTTAGGGCGTTAAAGTAGCGTCTTAGTGCTTTAGTCATCAAAGGTTTAAGTTCTTCATCATCAAGTGGGATTAGAACGCCAATATCTTTGTGATCCTTCTCAACTCGATACTTAGCATTTAAGATAATGCCAATGAAGCGCCGCATTTGTTGTGGGGTACGGCACAAAAAGCTAAGTAGTTGAACAGCTTCGGGTTCTAAGAAAACTGGTAAGCCACTATCTTCATCAGTTAGGAAGTCATTAGCATGGTTCACCAAATCCTTGTTTTGCTTTTCTAGTTCTGCTGGTGAGAATTGGGCTGTGGAAAAGTCCAACTTTTGAGTATCTATATTGTATCTATTAGTATCTATGTTTTTAAAGTCTTTATATAGATCGTGTCTATTTTTTAGACTTCCGCTCGTAGCAAACGAAATTGCTAATACCAAGATAACTGCCCCTAGTACCGACGGCACTATTGCCATCCCAGCCATTTGCGGTCCCCAGGAGCCAAAGATTGCTTGGCCTAGCGTTGAGCCAACAAGTCCTGCTATGATATTAGCAAGAAAGCCCATTGAACCCCACCCCTACCAGTTATAACACCGGCAAGCAGTCCTATTATAGCTCCGACAATTAAAACCCAAATCCAATAAATCATAGGATCACCATGTTTCTAACTAAATTAATTTTTTCAAGGATAATCCTATTAGCAGTCTTCATCGATTTGATGGTCTGGCTCTATATCATCTTTTACCTTTTTGGCCTTAGCTTTTACTTTACCTTTTGTCTTTTGCGCCTTGCCTTCTACTTCACGCGACTTGTCTCCGGTTAATTTACCTTCAACTTCTTTAGCCTTGCCAATTATTTTGTCTTTTAAGCCACTATCCATATTACTCATAAGCGGCTCCTTTCGTTAATAACGTGATACGTTCTATAGTTAATACTACGCTGATTTACCCCTAATTACGTCAAAAAAGACCCAGCTTACGTCTTTCTTAACGTGCTGAGCCTTTTTATTGCTTATTCAAGTAAATCGTGTGTTTTTATTTGAGTAAATTCTTTGCCAATTCAAAGTCGCCAAGAGTTGCGGAACCGTTGTTTGCAACGGCTGGACGAACGATTAACTTGTCCAAATTTGGTGTTGCGACATAGTTGTTGTTAAATTCATTGAAGAACTTTCTAACCTTAACAAGGTCATCTTCATTTAATACAGAACCACCAACAACCATTACATCTGGACGAGCAGTCATGTAAACATTGAAGAGCATTTGTGCGATGTAGTATGCAGAATAAGTGAAGACCTTGTTATCACGTGAAAGCTTTTCACCAGGAATACCGGTTCTGCCTTCAAGACTTGGACCAGCTGCCATACCTTCAACACAAGCGTCGTTGTGGAATGGACAGTGACCCTTGTAGTCATCACCAGGATAACGACGAACGAGCATGTGACCCATTTCTGGGTGGTTGTTCAAACCAAGAAGCTTACCTGCTTGAACAATACCTGCACCAACACCAGTACCAACAGTTGCGTAGAAGTAACTCTTTGAATCATCGCGGCCACGGGCAACGTACTCACCGTAACAAGATGCGTTAACGTCAGTCGTCATTGCAACTGGAATGCCAAGTTCTTTTTCAAAGAAGCCCTTAACTTTAGTGCCCGACCAGCCTGGCTTAGGAGTGTCCAAAATGTAACCATAAGTGCGTGACTTAGGGTTGATGTCGATTGGACCAAAAGTACCGATACCCAATGCATCAACTGGGTGCTTCTTAAAGAAATCAGCTGTCTTTTGTAAAGTTTCTTTATTAGTTGTAGTAGGAATTCTGTCGCGAGCAACTTCCTTGCCTGTTTCAACGTCTTGAACTGCTACGATAAATTTTGTACCACCGGCTTCGATACTGCCGACATATTTCTTTTCTGCCATTTTCTCATCCTTTTCTTGTATATTTTTATCTCCGAATAGTTTTTGTGCTGATAATATTATAAAGAAAAAAGCCTTTATGTGTAAAGGCTTTCATATATATGTAATTAATTCTATTTACTTACGCTTTATCTACAACTTCTTCAGAATTGATTTCTTCAATTGGCTTACCATTTTTATCAAAGTAGTCATCAAGATCACGACACCAAATCATTGCCATTGTTCCCTGTCCTACATGGACACCAACTACCGGCCCAATAATACTTTCATCGAACTTATATCTAGGGAACTTAGCACGATAATCTTCAATCCATTCTTCTTTCTTATCAGGATCAAGTGAATCAAAAATTGTGCATTGAATATTGTATGGCATGTTCTTAGTTAAATTATCGAAGTCAGTCTGCACATGCTTATAAGCTCGCTTAGTTTGTCTTTCCTTGGCAATCGCAGAAATTTTACCTTCATCTTGCACATCCATTGAAAGAATTGGCTTAATTTTGAACAATGTTCCCACAAAGCTGGCAGCGTTAGAAAGTCGACCTGTTCTCTTCAAGTGGCTCAAATTGTCCACCATAAAGCGTACATCCATCGTTTTCTGCAAGTCAGTTAAATCATGCATGATTAGATCTATGTCCGCTCCAGCCTCGACAAGGCGTCCTGCGAGCATCGCATAATCGGCCTCACCAGCACAGGTGATTTTGCTATCGAATGGATGAATCTTGATTCTAGTTTCGCTATTCGCAATACTTTCAACAGTTGAATAATAACCAGAAATACCACTAGACAAGGTAATTACAATCACATCAGTGTAGCCTTGCTCTACATATTCATCTATTCTTCTTTGCAAGTCACCTGGGGAAGGCTGTGAAGTTATAGGCAATTCTTTTTCATTAGCTAATTTTTGATAAAACTCTTCAAAGCCGATATCAACCATATCACGGTAAGTCTTATCACCCCAGATAATTGGAATTGGCAAAACATCGATATGATACTTTTCTTGTTGCTCTTTAGTTAAGTAAGCTGAGCTATCGGTTAAAACAGCAATTTTCATAATCCTTCTCCTTTGATTGTTACTTATATTTTAACCGATTTCAGATGGCTTTTAGCAAAAAAATAACCTGCTTTTAAAAAAGCAGGTCTTTTTAATAATCAACTTTAGTTATTATTACTACTGCCGCCAGTAGCTTTGTTAACAATCTTTTGGTATTGACGCAAGCCATCGAAGTCTGAGTCTTTGGCACTTACATAGCCATAATGGTTGTAAATACTTTCAATGATTTGCTTACCCTTCTTAGACTTTGCAATATTCTTGAATGCCTTAGAAAGTTTAGCTCTAAACTTCTTAGGCATATCTTTTCTAACTGCGATGATGTCGTTAGGAATCCACTTAGTGAAGTAGATTGGCACAACGTCAGTCATGGCCTTCTTATCGTCTTGAGCTGCGATGTTACGTGCATCTGAGAAGACAAATGCGGCATCGACGTCGCCGTTCAATACTGAAAGAACTTCTTGATCATCACCTTTGATGTTAACAAGCTTACATTCCTTAGTAACGTTTAAGCCCTTCTTGTAAAGTTCTGCAACTGGGTAAACGTAAGCGGATGAAGAACTTGGATCACCGATAGCAATCTTTTTACCCTTAAGGTCCTTCCATGACTTGATTTTAGAACCCTTCTTAACCACGATCATACCGCGGTATTTGTGCATCAAAGTGTGGTTCATCTTACCAGATGGTTCATCATAGCCGTAACGTTCAGCTTGTAAAAGTACGTCTGCAATTCCACGTTTATGAGCAAGAATGTAAGAATATGGTGGCATAAAACCAACGTCAACTTTCTTAGATGACATAGCTTCAACCAAACCACTGTAGTCTGTAGAAACTGTTACGTGAACTGGAATATGCAATTGCTTTTGTAAAAGCGTTCCAAGTGGCTTGGCCTTAGCTTCCATCTTGTTAGCTTGAGTACTTGGTACGAATTCGACATTCAATTCTTTTGGTTCATTTGATGAAGATGAACTACTCTTTTTATTGTTCGAACATGCCGCAAGTGAAACAGTAGCTAAAACTGCTAAAGCTCCAACTAATACTTTTTTAAACTTCATAAACTTGAAATTCCTCCAAAAAATTAATTAATAGGTTTCATCACATAAATAGGTATAACAGAATAAATGCTAGATTTCAATATAAAATGCGAATTATATTATTTATATTTATGAATATTGTTCTGATATTTATTCTATATTTACTGTAATATCAACGTTCATCACTTAATATTCGGATTCTGAATACTCTTAATAAATAAAAAAGCACATGCTTTTAACATGTGCTTAATTGCCATCAGGATCATCATGAGCATAATCAAGGTTTGAGAAGCGGTTATATGGCTTCGAGAACATTAATTTAACAGTCCCACGACTACCTGAACGGTTCTTTTCAATAATTACTTCAACTTCACCGTTATCGTCTTCAGATCCTACTTCGTTGCTGCTACCGCTATTTTCACCATCTTCTGGCTCATCGCGGTAATAGTCATCACGATATAAGAAAGATACAATATCGGCATCCTGTTCAATTGATCCAGATTCACGAATATCGGACAATACAGGGCGTTTATCCTGCCTCTGCTCAACCGACCGTGATAACTGGGAAAGGGCAATAACGGGCACGTGAAGCTCCTTAGCCAGCTTTTTCAATTGACGTGAGATTGCGGAAACTTCTTGTTGCCGTGATTCACTACGTGGACCTTCAATCAGCTGCAGGTAGTCGATTACAATTAGCCCCAGATTACCTTTTTCTTTGGCTAATCTTCTGGCTTTTGCACGGATTTCACTCATTTTAATACCCGGAGTATCATCGATAAAAATATCCGTGTTAGCAAGCGAGCCTGACGCAATTACTAACTTGCGCCATTCTTCTTCATCCAGCTGACCTGTTCTTAAATGCTGAGAATCTATTAGTCCTAAGGATGCTAACATTCTTTGAACTAACTGTTCTCCACTCATTTCTAGAGAAAACATCGCCACGGTTTTATCCGTATGCAGCCCCACAAACTGTGCCACATTCAATGCAAATGACGTCTTACCTACACCAGGCCTTGCAGCGATAATGATCAATTCATCATCATGAAAACCAGTCGTCATCTTATCCAGCTCAGCGAATCCTGTTGGCAATCCTGTAACCATGTTGCCGTCATCAGGGATATTATTAATATCCTTAATAGTGGAATTAACGATTTCTTTGATTGTTCTGAAACCACCACTATTATTTTCTGATGAGACATTCATAATTTCGCTTTCCGCGTCATCAAGAATATCAGTTACATCATCTGAACCATCAATTGCGTTAGAAATAATCTTTTGACTAGCAGAAATCAGTCTGCGCAATAACGCCTTTCGGTGCACAATCTGCGCATAGTAAGTAACGTGCGCAGCGGTGGGCGTTGCCAGTGCTAATTCTGAAACATAACTAATCCCACCAATGTCATCTAGCTGATTTCTCTTATTTAGTTCATCTTGAAGAGTCAGCGGATCAATTGCATCCCCGCGATCTGACAAATCCAGCATCGCTTGATAGATGATCTGATTTGCTCTTTCATAAAAATCTTCCGGTTGAACTACCGCACTCGCATCAGCAATTGCTTCTGGATCAATAAAAATCGCACCCAGAACAGCCTTTTCGGCATCTGAGTCGTGTGGAATTTGTTGAGAAACAATATTATCCATCAATCACAACCACTTTTTATCAAAAATAAAATTAGTCTTGTTCAGTAACGTGTACACGAATAGTAGTTTCAACACCCTTGAACAACTTAGCGTGAACATTAGTGTAACCTAAAGTCTTGATTGGTTCTGGCAAGTTCAACTTGCGCTTATCAACCTTGATACCATATTGCTTTTCAAGGCCTTCTACAATCTTCTTGCTTGAAATTGAACCAAACAAACGTGAATCTGTACCAGCCTTTGACTTGAAGTTAACGATTGTATCGTCTTTTTCAAGCTCTGCCTTAATCTTTTCAGCTTCTGCCTTTTCAGCTTCGTAAGCAGCCTTTTCGTTAGCTTCTACACGCTTTAAGGTATTCATGTTACCCTTGGTAGCTGCCTTAGCCAAGCCACGCTTGATTAAATAGTTTTGTGCATATCCATCTGGAACTTCCTTAACTTGTCCACGCTTGCCACGACCTCTAACGTCTTGTGTAAAAATAACCTTCATTTTGTTCTCCTTTATTCATTTTCCTTTTCGTATTCATCAATTGCTTGAAGCAATTTTGCTCTTGCTTCTTCAATAGTAACACCTTTAATCTGAGTAGCCGCATTAGAAAGATGGCCGCCACCGCCCAGCTTTTCCATAATAATCTGCACATTAATCTTACCCATTGAACGTGCAGAAATACCGATAGTGTCTGGAGTGCGCCGAGTAATGGCAAAACTAGCACCCACATTTTCCAAATCAAGTGCCGTATCAGCTGCTTGAGCCGTGATAATTGGATCGATAATCTTATCATCAGGTCCACACAAAACAGCCATATGCGGCTTTACCATCTTCAATGTAGCAACCAAATGTGTTCTCTCAAGGAAACTATCAATATCTTCCTTGAGCAGTGAACTTACCACAGCTGAATCAGCACCGATTGACCGCAAGTAACTTGCGGCATCAAAGGTTCGAGTCCCCGTTCTAAGCGAGAATTCTTTAGAATCGACTACGATACCGGCAAGCATTGCAGTTGCTTCTAGATCTGTTAAAACTTGCTTGCCTTGCGCTGGCTGTTGATACTCGATCATTTCAGTAACCAACTCACAGGCTGAAGAAGCATATGGTTCAACATAGGTAAGCATTGGATTCTCTGGGAACTCTTCACCACGTCTATGGTGATCAATTACGATAATTCTATTCTTCAAACGATCATACAAGGCTTGAGAATAAGTAATTGAATACTTAGAGTGATCAACCATAACCAACATTGATTTATCAGTTGCTTCAGCTAGAGCCTCCTCAGGACTGATAAAAATATGTTTATCCTGATTCTTCTGTTGCATTCTGATCACTAAGCGCCCTACGTCATAATTTGTTTTATTAGTATCTAAAACAAAATTAGCTTTTACGCCATGAAGGCGAGCCAACTTTACGACACCAATACCACTACCAACTGAGTCCATGTCTGGACGCTGATGTCCAACGACGAAAACACGGTCCGCATCTTTGAATAGTTCACTAATTGCTTGAGAGACCATTCTAGCTCTGACTCTAGTTCGCTTCTCCATTGGGTTGGATTTACCACCATAAAAGCGTGCATCCTTGCCCGGTTGACGAAGCACAACTTGATCCCCGCCTCGACCTAAGGCTAAATCAAGATTAGATTGTGCCTGGTTGGCAATTTCAGAGAGTGAATCGGAGCCGAAGGCAATCCCGACTGACAAGGTAAGCGGAGTGTTGTTACGGCTAGTTTCTTGTCGTACTTTATCTAAGACAGAGAACTTATCCTTTTCCATCTCAGCTAAATCTTGCATATGTACTAGCAGTAAAAAGTGATCTTCATCGATCCGCTTTAAATATGCCTTAAACTTCTTAGCATAATTACTTAACGTGTTTTGTACATATGAACTCATGCTGGTCAGTTCCTGATCATGCATTGTTTCGCTTAACTCATCATAATTATCAATAAAGATCTGTCCAATAGCCAGACGCTCAGCTTCATACTTATCTTCGATTTTTGCATAACGCGTAATATCTAGCAGATAAATTACGCCCAAATCATCTTGGACCACCATTTCAAAACGGTGTCCATCCCAATTAACTATATGGTTTTCTGAGGTTTTAGCTTCAATCGCTTCATTCAACAATTTATTCAGATCTGGATCTACAGCTTCAATTGTGTGACCTACTAAATCCGTATCTTTAAGATACAATTGCAAATAAGGATTCACCCATTGAATCTGATGATCAGAATCATAGAGCAAAATACCGAGTGGCATCTTGATCATGGCTTCTTGCTCACTACGTTTTATTCGGTAAGACAGATTAACGGCAAAATTAGTTGCCTTACCTGCCAAAATGTAGGTTCCATAAATGGCAAAAGCAACAGACATAATAAAAATTAGCACCATTGCTAAACCAAATAATGGACTCATAATCATCGCAATAATACTTCCCACTAAAGAAAGTACTAAAATGATTACTACGGAAGCTGTTAATCGCGAATCTTTAATAAATTCAGGCAATTCAAGCTTACGTAAAAAATCTTTCATGAAGATCCTTCCTATTACAAGGTAAAATATATCAGTATCAATTATACATTATTACGCGTTATGAATGAAAAAATGGCACTAAAAAAGGGCAGGAAATAATCCTGTCCTTTTGGTTTGTATTCGATCTAATTTTAATTAGTCTTCAGCAACAAATGGTAACAAGCCCATGATACGAGCTCTCTTAATAGCATTTGCAACTTTACGTTGGTTCTTAGCACTAGTGCCAGTAACACGACGTGGTAAAATCTTACCTCTTTCTGAGATAAAACGTTTCAACAGATCGACATCCTTGTAGTCAACGTAATCGATGTGGTTAGCTGCAATGTAGTCAACCTTACGACGACGACGGCCGCCTCTTCTTTGTTGAGCCATGTTCTAGAATCCTTTCTTTAAATATTTTTAGAATGGAAGATCATCATCAGAAATATCAATCGGATCGCCAGATCCTGCGAATGGATCTTGAGCGTTGTTTGATTGATTATTAGTATTCTGAGTAGTATTTTGTGATCCACCATTATTTTGGAAGTTGTTAGTGCTTGTAGCACCAGCATTTCCAGTATTTGGTGTATAACCACCATTTTGACCGCGGGCTTCACGATCCTTGCGTGATTCGAGCAATGCGAAGTTATCAACAACAACTTCAGTTACATATACTCTTTGCCCATCTTTATTGTCATAACTTCTGGTTTGAATACGGCCATCAATACCAACTAATGAACCCTTTGAAGTAAAGTTACAGAAGTTTTCCGCAGATTTTCTCCAAATTACACAGCTGATAAAGTCCGCGCCCCTCTCACCTTGGCTATTTGTAAATTGACGGTCAACAGCAAGAGTAAACGTAGCAACCGAGATTCCACTCCCAGTAGTACGCAATTCAGGATCACGTGTTAAACGGCCAACAAGTACAACTCTATTAATCATACTTATGTCCTTCCTTTCCTAAATCACGAAAACAATAAATTAAAATTACTTGTCTAACTTAACGGTCATTGAACGTAAGATAGCGTTGTCAATCTTTGACAAACGGCTAAATTCGTTAACTGCGTCAGCGTTGTCAGCAGTGAAAGTCATAATGTGGTAAGTACCTTCACGATACTTATCAATTTCATATGCGAAACGACGCTTGCCCCAGTCTTTGGATTCTACCATAGTACCACCGTTATCAGCGATAACCTTGTCGTAGTTTTCTACGAGGGCCTTCTTTGATTCTTCATCAACATCAGGCTTGATAATGTAAGTTACTTCGTACTTTGTAGTTGCCATGACTAATGCACCTCCTTTTGGACTATATGGTTCTTGCTAAAATCAAGAACAAGGAGTAATTGAAATATTACTCGCAATTTCTAATTCTAGCATATAAATAAAAAATTACCAAACAGTTTTTCACGTGATCCTAAATAGTTTTTTACTGTTCATTATTTATTACGCAAAAAAGTTTGATAATTTTTTTAAAACTTCAAATTTTTTGATTTTTTAATTAATTACTCATTATCGTCATTGTCATCTTCATCATCAACTTGATCTTGATCAGCTTCAGATGGAACAATGGTCAAACTTGCGACTTGACTATCGTCGTTAACTTTAATCAAGCGAACACCCATAGTACTACGTCCAGTTTGAGAAACATCCTTTGTCTTAAAGCGGATCATAATACCATCAGTAGTGATAACCATGATGTCCTTGCCCTTACTAATAACGATTACGCCAGCAAGTAGGCCATTCTTTTCAGTGATATTAGCAGTCTTGATACCTTTACCACCACGGCCCTTAACTGGATATTCTGCAGCTGGAGTACGTTTACCATAGCCTTTTTCAGAAATGACTAATACCTGGTCGTCTGCACCTAATACACCAGAACCAACTACATAATCATGATCACGTAAGTTAATTCCGCGTACACCCGCAGCAGTTCTACCCATAGCACGAACGTCGCTTTCCTTGAAGGTAACGGCATAACCCGAGTGAGTACCGATCAAAATGTTTTGGTTGCCATCAGTGGTCAAAACGTTGCTCAATTCATCCCCATCACGGAGAGTAAGGGCAATCAAACCACTGTTTCTAATGTTAGAAAATTCGCTAACGTGGGTACGCTTAACTGTTCCCATCTTGGTGATAAAGAACAAGTAGTTATCATCCGCATTTTCAGGAATGTTGATAACTGTTTGAACCTTTTCGCCCTTCTCTAATTGGAGCAAGTTAACTACTGGCAATCCCTTGGCCATACGACCATATTCTGGAATTTCATATGCCTTCTTTGAGTAAACTTTACCCGCATTAGTAAAGAACAAAAGCATGTCATGTGTACTTGAGTAAATTAAGTGTTCGATAAAGTCACCATCTTGAACACCCATACCCTTAATACCTTTACCACCACGGTTTTGGGTCTTAAATTCTTGAATTGGCATTCTCTTGATGTAACCATTGTGAGTTACAGTCAAAAGAATATTTTGTTTTTCAATTAAATCTTCATCTTCAATTGAAACAACTTCGCTAGCACCAATTTCGGTTCTACGCTTATCACCAAAGCGCTTTTGGATATCTAATAATTCATCATAAATAATCTTATCGATCCGTTCAGGCTTAGCCAAAATATCTTTGTAATCGGCAATCTTAGCTTGCAACTCTCTATATTCGGCCTCAACCTTATCTCGTTCCAAGCCTGTTAAACGTACAAGACGCATATCCAAAATTGCTTGAGATTGCTTATCATCAAGACCGAAGCGACTAATTAAAGTTGCCTTAGCGATATCACTTGATTGACTGTTACGGATAATATGAACAATTTCATCAATATTATCTAGAGCAATTCGCAACCCTTCAAGAATATGGGCTCTAGCCTCAGCCTTAGCTAATTCGAACTTGGTTCTACGAGTTACAACATCTTCTTGGTGGTCCAAGTAATATTGCAACATTTGCTTCAAAGTTAAGAAGTGTGGTGCACCATCAACAATGGCAACCATGTTCATGCCGAAGTTAGCCTGCATTTGAGTTTGTTTGAACAAATTATTCAAAACAACACTGGCACTGGCATCCCTACGAATATCAATAGTAATTCGCATACCAGTCTGGTCAGATTCATCACGAACACCAGTAATTCCATCGATGATCTTTTCACGTGCTAAGTCAGCAATCTTCTTAACTAATTCAGCCTTATTAACCATGAAAGGAATTTCGCTAACAATAATTCTTTCACGGCCACTCTTTTCTGTTTCGATATTCGTTTTGGCACGTACAACGATGTTGCCCTTACCAGTTTCATAAGCACGATAAATTCCACCGCGACCCATAATAATTCCACCAGTTGGGAAATCAGGGCCTGGAATAACCTTCATCAAATCCTTAGTAGTGGCATCAGGATTTTTCATCAACATGTGCAAACCACTAATTACTTCGCTCAAGTTATGAGGTGGGATATTAGTTGTCATACCAACAGCAATACCGTTAGCACCGTTAACTAACAAGTTAGGAATTCTAGCTGGCAATACTACTGGTTCATTTTCAGTATCATCATAGTTTCTTTGCCAGTCGATTGTGTTTTTATTGATATCACGAAGCATTTCAACAGCGATTTTGCTCATTCTTGCTTCGGTATAACGCATTGCGGCTGGTTCGTCCCCATCAACAGAACCGAAGTTACCGTGACCATCAACTAACATGTAACGGTATGAAAAGTCTTGTGCCATGTGCGCCATAGCTAAATAAATTGATGAGTCACCGTGTGGGTGGAATTTACCCATAACTTCCCCAACAATTCTGGCACTCTTCTTGTATGGCTTATCAGGCGTAACACCTAATTCGCTCATTCCATAAAGAATACGACGCTGTACAGGCTTCAAACCATCGCGAACATCAGGCAAAGCACGAGCTACAATAACTGACATTGCATAGTCCAGGAATGAACTACGCATCATGCTAGTTAAATCGACGTTTCTAATTCTACGATCTTGAGTTTGATTATCGTCCATCTAACCTCTCCTATGCATCCAAATTTTCAACATATTTAGCATTCTTTTGAATAAAGTCACGTCTTGGAGCAACTTCATTACCCATTAAAAGTTCAAAGACTGCATCCGCATCCTTGGCATATTCAGGACTTACTCGATCCAAACGTCTATTTTCTGGATTCATAGTAGTTTCCCATAATTGTTCTGGGTCCATTTCACCTAACCCCTTGTAACGCTGTACAACTGGCTTAGGACTTGGTTGCAAACTACCTAAGTAATCATGCAATTCTTCATCAGTATCAAGATATTTAATTACCTTACCCTGACGAACTTGATACAGAGGTGGACGAGCGATGTATACATATCCCTTTTCAATCATTGGACGCATGTAATTGTAAAACAGCGTCAAAAGCAAAGTTCTAATGTGAGCACCATCGACATCGGCATCAGTCATGATAATTAACTTATGGTAACGAGCCTTAGACACATCAAAATCTGCACCAAAGCCTGTACCCAAAGCTGTAAATAAAGATCTGATTTCTTGGTTAGCTAAAATACGATCCATTGAAGCTTTTTCAACGTTCAAGATCTTACCTCTGATTGGCAAAATTGCTTGGGTCAAACGAGATCTACCTTGTTTTGCTGAACCACCGGCCGAATTACCCTCAACGATAAATAATTCAGAAATACTTGGATCATTACTGGTATTGTCAGCTAATTTACCTGGCAAGTTTGCAATTTCCAAACCGGACTTTTTACGGGTAACTTCACGCGCACGCTTAGCAGCTGTTCTAGCACGTTCAGCAAGTTGTCCCTTTTCCACAATCTTGCGTCCAACAGATGGATTTTCCATTAAGAAACGGCTAAAAGTCTCAGAGAATGACTTATCTACTGCTGTTCTAGCATCTGAGTTACCCAACTTAGTCTTGGTCTGACCTTCAAACTGAGGACTTGGGTGCTTAACTGAAACAACAGCTGTCATTCCTTCACGGATATCTTCACCAGAAAGATTGTCATCCTTATCCTTTAAGATCTTAGCCTTGTGCGCATAGTCGTTGACTACACGAGTTAAAGCAGTCTTAAAACCAGCCTCGTGCATCCCACCTTCATAGGTGTGGATATTATTAGCGAAAGTCATCAAAGTGGTCTTATAGCCATTTGTATATTGCAAAGCAACTTCCACATCAATACCGTTATAAGTACTTTCAACATAGATTGGTTCATCAAATAATACTTCTTGTCCTTTGTTCAAAAAGGCAACGTATTCTTTAATACCACCTTCGTACTTGTATACGTCGGTTTCAGCACTATCTTTACGTTTATCAGTAAAAGTAAGCTTTAATCCCTTGTTTAAAAATGCAAGTTCACGAATTCTATTCTTTAAGATCTTGTCATCAAAAGTAGTAGTTTCAGTAAAAATATCAGGATCTGGATAGAAATGAACAATAGTACCATGTTGATCAAGTGGCACAGTACCAATTTGTTTCATATCATCCTTAACACGGCCGTGATCAAAATCAATGAAATACTTTTTACCATCACGCATGACAGTTACATCAAGCTTAGTGGACAAAGCATTTACAACAGATGCACCAACACCGTGTAAACCACCTGATACCTTGTATCCGCCACCGCCGAATTTGCCACCGGCGTGAAGTACAGTAAATACAGTCTCTAATGCTGGACGACCTGTCTTTTTCTGAATATCTACTGGGATACCACGACCATCATCTTGAACAGTAACACTACCATCCTCATTAACAGTAATTTCAATCTTGGTAGCAAAACCAGCAAGTCGTTCATCAATACTGTTATCAATAATTTCCCACACTAAGTGGTGCAATCCCTGAGAACTAGTCGAACCGATATACATACCTGGTCGCTTACGAACAGCCTCCAGGCCGCCTAAGACTTGAATTTGACTGGCATTATACTTGTCGGCCTCTTTTTCATATTTTTTGACCTTATCAAGATTTTTCTTTGAATTATCAGCCATTTAATTCTCCTTCTCAAAACTAATTTTGCCTGATTGAATGTGGTACACACGTGGCTTCTTAATTATTTCCCAGGAAATTCCTTCCAGATCTGTTGTAGTGATAAAGGTCTGAGTCTTTCCATGAATATAATTAAGGAGTGCACTTTGACGAGTGTGATCTAGCTCACTCATCACATCATCTAATAACAACAATGGATATTCATCAGTTAATTGATGGATCAACTGAATTTCTGCCAACTTTACACTTAAAGCAATGGAACGTTGCTGTCCCTGGGAAGCATATAAATGGGCATTTTTACCATCGAGCTTAAACTCAATATCGTCTCGGTGCGGTCCAGACGTAGTAGTACCCTTCCGCATTTCAATCGCTTTATTGCGTTCAAAGTTTGCTAGTATTTTTTGATAAATCTCTTCAACAGTATCATCCGCTTCAATAGTAGAAACAGATGGGTGGTACGCTATTGCTAGCTTCTCACCACCCAAACTGATATGTGCATATGCATCGCTAGCATAGTGACTTAAATATCGCAAAAACTTAAAACGACGAAAAATCACTTCTGCAGCAATACCTGCAAGCTGATCTGACAATACATCCAAAAAGACCTGATCTTTTGTTTTTCCTTTGGCAAGTTGCTTTAAATAATTATTTTTTTGAAGCAAAACTTGCCGATACTTACTAGCAAAGTATAAATATTCCGCATTTATTTGACCGAATTCTTGGTCCATAAATCTTCTCCGCAAGGCTGGAGCACCCTTTATCAACTCCAAATCCTCCGGAGAAAATAAAATTGCATTTAATTGGCCAACATACTTCGATAACTTAGCTTGCTCAACACGATTAATCCATACTTTTTTACCCTTTTGGGTGATCAAAACACGCAATGTTAAATCAACCTGGCTTTTTTGCACATGACCAAGCAAATTGGTGTATTCGCCACCAAAACCTATTAATTCTTTATCAGAATTGGTTCTATGGGATCTAGTCAACGCTAAAAAATATATTGCTTCCAAAAGATTGGTTTTTCCCTGCGCATTTTTGCCAATAAAAATATTGACGTTAGGATCAAAATCGATATCAAGCTTTTTTAAATTACGAAAATTTTGAACTACAAAATGATCAAGATACATTACTCTTCCCGCCGAAATTCATATTCTTGCCCATTAACTAGCAAATGATCTCCAACGCGAATTTTTTTACCTCTACGATTCTCAAGTGCTCCATTTAAAGTTACTGGATTATCTTGGAGATAAAATTTAGCTTGTCCGCCTGACGAAACAACGCTCTCTTCTTTAAGGAATTGCCCTAAAGTTATACAGTCGCCAACAATTGTAAAATATTTGATGATGTTCACCTTCAATACTCTTTTTACCTATATAATTATATTAGTTTTCATAACAAATAACAAACTTAAACCGCTATTTAAGGCGTTTTCTGCGGTTTTTTTGCAAATAACCTGATCACACTGTCCCGAATAAAAAATACTAGAGCGTCGATTTTTAGCATTTAACAGAAAAACAAATAAAAACTGCCCACGATGGGGCAGTTTTTTAATACCTAAATTTTGTGTACTTAATTAGTAGGTTCTAACTGGTGTAATTAATTGAACAAATTCAATATCATCTTTATCTGGATTAATGACGAATGGACGCAGTGGCTTAGTAAAACTCATTACTACAGAATCGGTAATAGAAGCTCTAAGTGCATCACGCATGTAATCGGGGTTGAATGAAATTTGTAAGTCATTTCCTTCCAAGTTCCTGAAACTTACATCTTCTTCTACATTACCAATTTCTGCGGATTTACCAGATAACTTTGCAGTTTGGTTCGTAGTATCCAAAGTTAAAGTTACTACGTTATTGCGGCCCGCGTGTGTTAACAAACTTGCACGTTCAAGTGCACTAGATAATTCTGAAATATCAAATTCAACACTAGTAGTTTTTTCAGTTGGAATTAAACGATCAGTGTCAGGATAATTGCCATCAAGCAAACGTGAATAGAATGAAAGATTGCCAATTACAAACAATGCTTGGTTATCACCAGGGCAAATTTTTACTTCTGGATCAGTTTCTCCAATAATTCTAGCTAATTCTTGCAAACTTTTACCAGGGATAATCAGATCGGTTTCTGCTTGAGGTCCGTTTTCTAAAGTAATAGTTCTCTGTGATAAACGGTGAGAATCAGTTGCGACTGCCTTAATGTTGGTTGGATTAAAGAAGAAACGAACACCTGTAAGAACAGCTCTCGTTTGATCGTTAGATGTGGCAAATTGCGTTTCATTAATAATTTCACGGAAAGTTTTGCCAGAAATAGTAAATGCGGCATTATCAGGGATTTCAGGTAAACGTGGATAATTATTTGCATCTAAGCCATTAATTGTAAATTCACTATTTTCAGATACGATTTGAGTTTGGAAACTTTCTTTTACTTCAAATGAAAAGTCTTTACCTGGTAATTTCTTAACAATTTCACTGAAGAATCTAGCAGGCAGAACAATTGAACCTGTAGATTCCACATTTAAGTCTTCGTTTACAGGTATCTTTATTTCAATTGAAATGTCTGTATCGCTACCTGTTAAGGTTAATTCTGTTTCGGTCAAGTCTAACTTAATACCACTAAGAATAGGAATAGTTGCTCTTGAGGAAATAGCCCGCATTACATTGTTCAAGTTTTCTATAAACAGATTACGATTAATTGTAAATTTCATTGTTGTCCTCCTAAGTTACTTATATTAATTATATATTTAATTAGTAGTAGTAGGGTCTGTGAATTTTGTTGAAAACTCAATAGAAGCCTTAAAATAACGGAATTGAAACGGTTAAAAACTATGTGTAAAACTCTTAAAGTTATCCACAGTGGATAATTAATGCTCAAGCATTTGTTTCAAATCAAACACAGCACTTTTTATTTCTGTATCTGTTTTTATTTGCTTATCGATTTTATCATATGCATGCATTACCGTGGTATGATCTTTGCCGCCAAATTCTTGTCCAATTTTTGGTAGACTAGCATCAGTTAACTCACGAGATAAGTACATCGCTATTTGTCTTGGTACTACAATCTGCCGTACACGCTTTTTACCCTTTAATTCGGCAGTTGAAGTTTGGAAATAATTTGCGACTACTTCCTGGATTTTAGATATCTGTAACCCGCGATTTTTTTTGACTAATTTTAGATCAACAAGAGCCTCTCGAGCTAAATTTGTATTTATGTCTGCTTTTTCAATAGTTGCATATGCTTGAACTTTAACAAGTGCACCTTCAAGTTCTCTAATATTAGTGTCTACTTGTGAGGCTATGTAATCGAGAGTGTTGTCATCAATGACTAAGCCCTCTGCTTCTGCCTTCCTGCGTAAAATTGCAATTCGTGTTTCAAGATCTGGAGGTGTAATTTCAACCTGTAACCCCCATGTAAATCGAGAAACTAAACGCTCGGACAAATCGGAAATTTCAGTTGGTAAGCGATCACTGGTCATCACGATTTGCTTTTGATCATTATATAGAGTCTCAAAGGTATGGAAGAATTCTTCTTGAATACCTTCTTTTTTTGCAAAAAATTGAATATCGTCGACTAACAGCAAGTCACAAGTTCTGTATTTTTCGCGGAATTGGTCTTGCGTTTTATTTTTTATGGAATTAATAAAATCATTAACGAAAGTTTCACTCTGTATATAGACTACTTTTGCATTAGGACGTTCGGCTAACATTTGGTGACCGATTGCCTGCATTAAGTGTGTTTTTCCAAGACCAACACCACCAAAAATAAAGAGTGGATTGTAAAAGCTACCAGGACTGTCTGCTACAGCCAATGCGGCGCCGGCAGCTAATTTGTTTCCCTCACCTTGAACGAAATTATCAAAGGTATATTTTTCGTTTAATTTTAAATTTTTGGTGAATTGTCTAGGTGCTCTTTTTTCTTGTTGTAGTTGAATATCATGTTTGGGCTCGGGTGTGACGATCCGTTCAGGACTTTCGCTATTTTCAGTTATCTGAAATACAGGTAATATTTCAATTCCGGCGTAACCATAGGCCGATTGAATCAGTTGTGAAGATAAATTTTTCTCCCAATACCCCTTTGCAACAGGATTTTGAACTAAGATTTTCAATTCATGTGTATTTTTATTGTAAGAAATAGGCTTAGTATTTTTAAACCATGCATTATAAGCAACTTCATTAAAACGAGCCCGCATCTCATCGTTAAAATGTTGCCAGAATTTTTCAATGTCGAACAATGTGCATTCCCCCAATAGTAAAAAGCACATTAAGTGTATCATTTTATATAAAAGTTTTCCACAAGAGTAAAAGTAATTAACATGATTAACAGTCTGTGGATTATTTTAATACTGATATGCACATTTTGACATGATACAAATCAAAAGGTTAATTTATGCACAGTTGACATGTGGATTACTTTTGCTATTGTAGCAGTAATTTAAGCGCATTACCATATGCGTTATCCACATGGTGTGAATTTAATTTTTAACATCCTGTGGGATGTGGAAAACATTGGGAATTATCTTGTGAATTACTTCGTGTGAAAAAATATTTATTTTTTTATCCACATAAAAATGCTGTTTAAGGGATTTATTTTTGAATGAATCATGAATGCTTTTTTAAATAAATACTTGGTTTTTGCGGCTATTCGTGCTATTCTTAATAAGAAATTGTGTATTTAGCACAAAGATTTTATGGAGGTGCAGTTTACAATGACAACTAAGAGAACTTACCAACCTAAGAAGCGTCACCGTTCACGTGTTCATGGCTTTATGAAACGTATGAGCACATCAAATGGCCGTAAGGTTTTAGCAAGACGCCGCGCAAAGGGTAGAAAAGTCTTATCTGCTTAAACCACTGAATCCCAGTGGTTTTTTTAGTCTACATAGAGTGGAATGAAACGTTTTGAGAAAGTCTTATCGAGTAAAATCTGAAAAAGATTTCCAGCAAGTTTTCGAGTCTGGTAATTCAGTAGCTAACCGTGCTTTTGTCATCTATAAGGTAGAAAAAGCAGAAAACAAGCACTTTCGTGTAGGTATTTCTGTTGGCAAGAAGGTTGGGCATACTGCAGTTGCACGTAATCGACTCAAGCGTTATATTCGGGCCGTAATTGATGAAAAAAAGTTGGAGATTGATCCACATGCTGATTTTTTAATCATTACCCGGCCTTATGCTCGTAATTTTGATATGGTCAAAGTACGAAAAAACTTGCTTCATGCATTAGCTTTGGCTCATATTATTGAAGAAATGCCAGATGAAGTTGAGGAAAATTAGATTGAAGGACATTCTGACCAAGAGAAATGTCAAACGTCTATTAGCTGTTATGGCTTTGGTGACACTTACTGTTGTTTTGACAGGATGTGCAACTCAGGGCGCAAATGGCTATTCTGCACCAGTTTCTCATAACAGTGGAAATTGGTGGGACAGATGGATTGTTTATTACATGTCAGCTTTCATTTTGTGGTTAGCTAAGTTAATGAGCAATAGCTATGGTTGGGCAATTATTGTCTTTACTATTATTGTTCGTGTCATTTTGTTACCTTTGAATGCTATTTCAATTAGAAGTACAACAAAGATGCAAAGTATCCAGCCGCAACTTAATGAGTTACGTAAGAAATATCCAGGACGTGACACTGAATCAAGGACACTATTACAACAAGAAACTAATAAACTATATAAGGAAGCAGGAGTAAATCCATATACTGGTTGTTTACCTGTTTTAATTCAATTGCCTGTTATGTATGCATTGTTTGGTGCGATTCAACGTACACCACAATTGCAAACGGGGCGGTTTTTATGGATGGATTTAAGTAAACCAGATCCATATTTCATCATGCCGATTTTGGCAATGGTTTTCACTTTCTTGTCTACATATATTAGTCAATTAGCAACACCTCAGTCAGCTCAAAATGGTATGACTAAGGTAATGACTTACGGAATGTCAATCATGGTAGGTGTAATGGCACTAAGTTTCCAATCAGCAATTACACTTTACTGGGTTATTTCTAACTTGTTCCAGGCAGTTCAAACCTTTATCTTGCAAAATCCTATTAAATTTAAGAAAGAGCAAGAAGCTAAGGCAGAAGCTGAACGCGAACGCAAACGCAAGATAAGAAAAACATATAAGCGTTTAGGACGCAAAAAGAGATAATAAAAGAATATCAATCTAAAAATGATTTTTAGATAAAGTAGTCAAAGTGCTT
Source organism: Lactobacillus gallinarum DSM 10532 = JCM 2011 (assembly GCF_001434975.1). Taxonomy (GTDB): domain Bacteria; phylum Bacillota; class Bacilli; order Lactobacillales; family Lactobacillaceae; genus Lactobacillus; species Lactobacillus gallinarum. The sequence goes on along the minus strand of NZ_AZEL01000056.1, from coordinate 86,945 downwards.
TATCCATCATGTTTATTCGTGATGGCATAATGCGCTTTTTTTATTAAGAAAAGGTGAAATTATGGCTCATACTTTAACAGAATTCGATACAATTGCAGCAATTTCCACCCCAATTGGCGAAGGGGGAATTTCTATTGTGCGGATGTCCGGTGAAGAAGCAATAAAAATTGCAAATGAAGTTTTTAAAGGTGCAGATTTAACTAAAGTGCCAACCCATACTATTCATTATGGTCATATTATTGATCCTGACACTGGTAAAACTATCGATGAATCAATGGTCACAGTATTGCGTGCGCCCAAGACTTTTACGCGTGAGGATATTGTTGAAATCAATTGTCACGGTGGGATCGTAGTTACAAATCATATTTTGCAACTTTTATTAAGTCATGGCGCTCGTATGGCTGATCCAGGTGAATTTACTAAGCGTGCCTTTGTTAATGGCAGAATTGATTTAACTCAGGCTGAAAGTGTGATGGACATTGTTCGTGCTAAAACAGATAAAGCGCGTCAAGTTGCTGTGGGGCAGCTTGCTGGGGGGCTTTTGCATAAAATTCAAGCTATGAGACAGGAGATTTTGGATACTCTGGCTAATGTAGAGGTAAATATTGATTATCCAGAGTATGATGCCGATACTGTTACTGCCAAGCAAATGTCTGATACTGCTAAATCAGTAATTAAGAAAATAGATCGACTATTGAAGACTGCGCAAGAGGGTAAAATCTTGCGTAATGGTCTTGCGACCGCAATTGTCGGTCGCCCTAATGTGGGTAAGTCATCATTGCTTAATTATTTGACTCAAAGTGATAAGGCAATTGTAACCGATGTAGCTGGAACCACTAGAGATACCCTTGAAGAATATGTGTCTGTAAAAGGAGTACCGCTAGAATTAATTGATACTGCCGGAATTCACCATACAGACGATAAGGTTGAAAAAATCGGGGTAGAAAGATCAAAGAAGGCGCTAGATCGTGCTGATCTAGTACTTTTGTTGATAGATGCTAGTCAAGAATTAACAGCTGAAGATAGAGCTTTAATTGAAGAAACTAAGAACAAAAAGAGAATTATTGTCTTGAATAAGTCTGATTTAGGACAAAAGATAACAGTTGATGAAATGAAGAAGCAAACTGGCAGCGACGTTATTTTAACCTCAATTTTGAAAGAGCAAAATCTTGATAAATTAGAAGAATTAATCAATAAACTATTCTTTGCTGGTATCGAAAATTCTAATGATCAAGTAATGGTTACTAACCAGCGTCAAACATCACTTTTAGTTAAGGCTAAAAAAGAATTGCAGGATGTAGTGCAAGCAGTTGATGATGGCATCCCAGTAGATATCGCGCAAATTGATTTCACTGGAGCTTGGGATACTTTAGGCGAAATCACTGGAGAAAGCGCGCCAGATGAACTGGTAACGCAATTGTTTAGTCAATTCTGTTTAGGAAAGTAGGGGAAGAATATGATTAAAACATATGATTCAAATGAATATGATGTAATTGTTGTTGGAGCAGGTCACGCAGGGTGTGAAGCAGCATTGGCAAGTGCACATATGGGGCAAAAGACCTTGCTTGTGACTATTGGTTTGGATATGGTTGCCTTTATGCCATGTAACCCATCAGTTGGTGGTCCTGCTAAAGGGACCGTGGTTCGTGAAATTGACGCTTTGGGCGGACAAATGGGTAAAAACATTGACGCTACTTATATTCAAATGAGAATGTTGAATACCGGTAAGGGTCCAGCCGTACGTGCTCTTCGTGCCCAAGCTGATAAGTGGCAATATCATGAGCATATGAAGGATACTATTGAAAATACGCCTAATTTAACTTTGCGTCAGGCAATTGTAGATCAATTAGTAGTAGAAGACGGCGTTTGCAAAGGTGTAATTACCAATACAGGTGCAAAATACCATGCTAAAAGCGTTGTGTTGACTACCGGTACTGCAGCACGCGGCAAAATTATTATTGGTGAACTTACTTATTCTTCAGGTCCTAACAACACAACTCCTTCAATCAAGTTGTCAGAAAACCTTGAAAAACTTGGTTTTAAGCTTCGTCGTTTTAAGACCGGTACTCCTCCACGTGTTAACGGTAATACGATTGACTACTCCAAGACTGAAGAAGAGCCTGGTGATAAAACTCCTCGTCATTTCTCATATGAAAGTAAAGACGTCGACTATTTGAAGAATCAAATCTCTTGCTGGATGACTTACACCAACAACGGTACCCATGAAATTATTCGTGATAATCTTGATCGAGCACCAATGTTTAGTGGGATTATCAAGGGAGTGGGCCCTCGTTATTGTCCTTCTATTGAAGATAAGGTGGTTCGTTTTGCCGATAAAGATCGTCATCAAATTTTCCTTGAACCAGAAGGTAGAACTACTAAAGAAGTTTATGTAGGCGACTTTTCAACTTCAATGCCTGAAGAAATTCAGCTTAAAATGGTTCACTCAGTTGCGGGACTTGAACACGCTGAGATGATGCGCCCAGGTTATGCAATTGAATATGATGTGGTTGAACCATGGCAATTAAAGCACACTCTTGAGACTAAGAACATCAAGCACTTATTTACTGCTGGACAGATGAATGGTACGTCAGGCTATGAAGAAGCCGCTGGGCAAGGTTTGATTGCTGGGATTAACGCTGCACTAAGCGCACAAGACAAGCCTGGCTTTACCTTGGGACGAAACGATGCTTATATCGGTGTTTTGATTGATGATTTGGTAACTAAGGGTACTAATGAACCATATCGTTTGCTCACTAGTCGTGCCGAATATCGTTTGATTTTACGTCATGATAATGCAGATTTGCGCTTGACCGAATACGGTCACGAACTTGGTTTGATTTCTGATGAACGCTATAAGAAGTTCGAAGAAAAGAAGCAAGCTATTAGGGATGCAAAAGCTAGATTGCATGAAATTACGGTCCACTTGACTGATAATGTTCAGCAATATCTGAAGAGTATCGGCCAGGAACCAATGAAAGCCGGCGTAAAGGCAGACGTCTTCTTACGCCGTCCACATGTTAAGATCGATGATATCGAACGACTCACTGGCGAAAAGATCGATGGTGACCGTTATGTCAAAGAGCAAGTAGAGATTGGGATCAAGTACGCTGGTTACATTAAGAAAGAAGAAACCAGAATTGCTCGTTTAAAGAGACAGGAAGCTAAGAAGATTCCTGCTGATATCGATTACGAGATGATTGAAGGATTAGCGACTGAGGCTCGTCAGAAATTTGAAAAGATTCGTCCTGAGACTTTAGCTCAGGCCGAACGTATTTCGGGGGTAAACCCAGCTGATTTAGCTATCTTGAGTGTTTATATTCAAAATGGTCGCTATTCCAAAGTAAACAAATAAAATGAATAAGTAAAAAGCATAGTTGACAAATACTGCCACTATGCTTTTTTCATGCCCTTTTGAAATAACTCGCAACCTAAAAAATAGACGATTGAATAAAAAGAAAAAATTTTTCTTTAAATTTTGACTATAAGTAATAATAAATGTATATAAAATAAATGATTTTTAGTATAATAATGTTTATGAAATCACAATAGAAAACGCTACCAACGAGTGATATATAAGTCTAAATTTATCTATCTTTGTGAAATGATTATTTTTAAAAAGCGTTTTCATTTGCATAATAACAACGCTTTTAACGTTTTAAAAATGTGAAAAAATGTGTTTTAATACATTATGAAAGAAACGAAAAGTTAAGGAGATGTACTTATAATGACAAAAATTAATGGTTCTGATGCAATGCTTAAAGTTATTTATGATTGGGGAATTGACCACATCTATGGTTTCCCAGGTGGTTCATTCGACTCAAGTATGAATGCCATCTATGACTTCAGAGATAAGATGAAATTTATCGAAGTACGTCACGAAGAAGCTGGCGCACTTGCTGCATCATCAGAATATAAGGTAACAGGCAAGTTGGGTGTATGTTTCGGTTCAGCTGGTCCTGGTGCTGCTCACTTATTTAACGGTTTATACGATGCTAAGTTTGATAAGACACCAATGGTAGCTATTGTAGCTAACGTTCCAACTAGCAGACAAGATATCGACTTCTTCCAAGCTTTTGATGAAGATAAATGGTTCTTAGACGCTAGCGTTTGGTGCGCTTCAGCTAAGACTCCAGAGCTTATTCCAGTATTGACTGACGAAGCTATCCGTCAAGCCTACGCAAGAAAAGGTCCTGCAGTTTTAATCATTCCTAAGGACTACGGTTGGCAAAAGATTGAGGATAACTTCCGTGTAAACAAGGATGCTCATCCAGAGCCAAACTACCCAGCACCAACTAAGACTTCAGTTGATGAAGCTGTTAAGCTTTTGAAGGAAGCTAAGAACCCAACCATGTACATTGGTTTAGGCGCTAAAGATGCCGGTGATGAAGTTAAGGAATTTGCCGAAAAATTCAAGACTCCAATTATGTCATCATACTTAGGCAAAGGTATCGTAGAAGACAAGTTTCCAGCATACATGGGTACCATCGGTCGTATTGGACCAAAGGCCGCACAAGAAGTTCAAGGTGCAACTGACTTAGTTGTTTGGGTTGGCAATAACTCACCATTCTCAGTATTATGGTTCCCTAAGGATGCCAAGGTAATTCAAATTGATGTTGATCCAGCTAAGTTTGGCAAGCGTCACTCAACTGATGTATCAATGTTAGCTGATGCTAAGAAGGCATTGAGAGCAATTATTGACGCTGGTGAAACTAGAAGCGAATCACCACTTTACAAGGCTGCTATTGCAGACCGTGAGAATTGGGATGCTTGGCAAGATAGCTTTAAGAATTCAGATGAAATGCCTGTACGTCCAGAACCAATCTGGGATGTAATCAACAAGAAGGCTGATGACAATGCTATCTTTGCAATCGATGTTGGTAACGTTAACGTTGACTCATGCCGTCTTTTGAACTTGCATGATGATCAAAAGTGGACTACTTCAGGCTTGCACGCAACAATGGGCTACGGTGCTCCAGCTGCCTTAATGGCTGCAACTGTTTACCCAGACCGTGAAGTATGGCAATTAGCTGGTGATGGTGGCTTTGCTATGATGAACCAAGAATTACTCACTATGGCACGCTACAACATGCATGTTTTGAACATTATCTTCACTAATGAAACTTTAGGTTACATTCAAGCTGAACAAGAGGATGAATCTAACCAACCATTATCAGGTGTTATTATCCCTGACAACGACTGGGCTAAGGTTGCTGAAGGTATGAACGTGAAGGGCGTTACTGTACGCACTAAGAAAGAATTCGAAGAAGCAGTTGACGAATTCAAGAAGATGGATGGCCCAATGTTGATTGATGTTAAGTACACCCACGAAATGCCTTACTCAACTGAATTGAACTCACTTGACGATCCTGCATTCGTCAAGAAGTATCAAGCCGAAGACTTGAAGCCATTCAGCTACTTTGCTGAAAAGTATGGCTTGGAAGCTGACGCTGCAACAGGTGCATCTCAACATGAAGAACCAGAACCAGAAGAAGATACTGCTCCTGATACAGTTTCCGGTGCGTCACAACACTAATTTCTAATTAGTTATAATTCAATTGACCAAAAAAGCGAGATGAAAATCTCGCTTTTTTTGTAGCAATATTTCCCAGGGAATGACTAAAGAGCGGTCTTTTAATTTCGCTTTTTTGTCTTTAAAAAGTATAATAAAACATGATGAATTTTGATTAAATGGAGGATGTTAAAGATATGCAACAATTCGGCGTTATCGGTTTATCCGTTATGGGTAAAAACCTCGCTTTAAACGTTAGAAATCACGGCTTCTCAGTTTCTGGCTTTTCAATTGATAAACCAGAAGTTGATGCTTTTGCAAAATATGAAGATGATAAGTTGAAGCCATGTTATACATGGGAAGAATTTGTTAATTCACTCGAAAAGCCACGCAAGATTTTGATCCAAATTATGGCTGGTGATCCAGTGGATCAAACCTTGCAAAAATTGCTCCCATTGCTGGATAAGGGCGATATTTTAATCGATGGCGGTAACTCAAACTACCACGATACTAACCGTCGCTACCATGAAATGGAAAAGCATGGTATTCACTTTATCGGTATGGGTGTGTCCGGCGGTGAAGAGGGTGCCCTTAACGGTCCAGCTCTTATGCCCGGTGGTGATGAAGCAGCTTATGAAAAGGTTGCTCCAATTCTTGAAGCAATTGCTGCTAAGAACAAGGAAGGCAAGCCTTGTGTAAGCTACATGGGTCCTGAAGGTGCTGGTCACTATGTAAAGATGGTTCACAATGGTATCGAATATGGTATCATGCAAGAATTCTCAGAAGTTTACAACTTACTTCGTGATGTTGCTCATAAGAGTGATGATGAGATGTCCGCAATTTTTGACAAGTGGAACCATGGTAAGGTTGAAGCATACCTTAGTGAAATCACTTCTAAAGTATTAGCTCAAAAGGATGATTTAACTTCAGATCACGTTATCGACCATATCTTAAATGTTGCTTCATACAAGGGTACCGGTAACTGGATGCTTGAAGACGGTGTTGCACTTGGCGCTCCAGTAACTGTCGTAGCTGAAGCTGTTATGGCTCGTTTCATGAGTAAGCAAGCTCATTTAGCAGTGAAGAGCGGTATTAAGCAAGCTAAGTTTGAGTACAAGGGTGCAATTCCTGACGATTTAGTGGATGAATTCGAAAAGACTTTGCAATTAGCTCAAGCTGTCGCATACGCACAAGGCTTCCAACAATTAACCATGGCTGCCGAAGCTTATGATTGGGACCTGCGCTACAAGTCAATTGCTCAAGATTGGGAAGCAGGCTGCATTATTCGTTCTGCAATGCTTAAAGATATCGAAAATGCGTATTCTAAAGGCAACAAGCTCATGAACTTGTTCCAAGATGACTACTTCAGAAAGTTAATGGAAGAAAACCTTCCAGCTTTGAGAAAGTCAGTTGAATTCGCTACTAAGGCTGGCGTACCAACTCCAACTTTAAGTGCAGCTCTTAACTACTTAGAATCAATCTTTAACCCAGATTTACCAGCTAACCTTATTCAAGGTCAACGTGACTACTTTGGTGCACATACTTACCAAAGAAATGATCGTGAAGGTACATTCCATACTGAATGGTATGAAGAAAAATAATAAATCTGTTTCACATGAAACCAAAAACCAGCTAAATCTTAGCTGGTTTTTTATTGTACAATAGAGTTTGTCGTGATTGTTCAATTAAAGAGAGGGTTATATGAAAGACGAGGGAAATAAAACCAATATAAAACTACTTTTACAAGCGTTAGTAGTTGGTATCTTTACTGGTATAGTAGTTGGGCTATTTAGATTTGGAATTGAAAAAACGTCAGGTTTTTGGCTGCATTTATTTCAATTAGCTCACAGCAATCCATTATGGTTTATTGTGATTATTATAGGCTTTATCGCCGTAGCCGTAATTGCAGGGTATTTTGTAAAACAATATCCTCATGTTGGAGGATCAGGTATTCCTGAAGTAAAATTACAGCTTCAAGGAAAGTTATCTCTGCAATGGTTCCCAATCTTATGGCGTAAGCTAATAGGGGGTATTCTGGTAATTGGTACAGGTTTGTTCTTGGGACCAGAAGGCCCTTCATTACAACTCGGCTCAACCATCGGCCAGGGTGTAGGCCAAGGCTTTAAGCAAAATAAGCTTAATTCACGAATTTTGTTAGCAACCGGTGCCGCTAGTGGTCTATCTGCTGCATTTGGTGCACCTCTTAGTGGAGCATTGTTTGTATTAGAAGAAGTTTTCCATAATTTCTCTCCACTTGTTTGGATGAATGCATTAGCTGGAGCAATTGCTTCCAACTTTGTGGTTTCCAATTTATTCGGTATCCATCCAGCGCTTGGAATTTTATATAATCATTCATTCCCAATTGTGCTCTATTGGCACTTGATTATTTTAGGGATCTTATTAGGTGTTCTAGGCCATTTATACAAAGTCGGACTGTTTAGTTTGAAAAAAGTTTATGCAAAAATCACGTTTTTGCCTCACTGGCTTCATGGCTTAATCCCTTTGGCAATCTTAATTCCAATAGCCTACTTCTGGCCATTAATTACAGGTCCTGGTAACCGCTTGATTTTGGCAATGCCCCATATAATTACACAAAGTGGATGGGGATTAGTTGGCCTGTTGGCGTTCTATTATGTCATGAGAATTGTCTTTTCAATCGTGGCCTATGACTCTGGTTTACCAAGTGGTATCTTTTTGCCAATTTTGACCATGGGTGCTTTAATTGGTGCTACTTATGGTTTGTTCATGGTTCAACTTGGACTATTGCCTCAGCGTTTAGTAGTTAACTTAGTAATCTTTTCAATGGCTGGCTATTTCGCCGCAATTATTCGCGCACCATTTACCGCAATTATTTTGATTACTGAAATGGTTGGCTCATTGCTACATTTAATGCCACTTGCTGTTGTAGCATTTATTGCGCTGCTAGTTGATGAACTTCTTGGCGGAAAACCAATTTACGGCCTCTTAGCGGCCGCTATGGACAAGCATAGTGATCGTAAGGTTAATTATACTGGCCAAGCTGATCGAATGGTTCTACCGGTTTATGAGAGCTCTAGATTAGTTGACAAAAAGGTATCCGAGATTAAGTGGCCTGAAGATACGCGTGTAAGTACTATTCGCCGTGATGGGGATGAAATTATTCCTAATGGACAAACGGTTATTCGCGGTGGCGATATGTTAATTCTGGAATTTGACTCAAGTCAACGTGGTGCAGTTTATAGTAAGATGAAACAGCTGCAAGGCGTTGAACTTGATGGGTAAATGAGATTAAGCGGCATCAATAGATGCCGCTGTTTTTCTTGCAGAAAAATGTTTCTTAGTGGATACTTGAACTTATACAGAAAAGAGGGATAGACGTGAACAAATTAGTGCAAGTTACATTGAATGCTGATCAAGAAAAATATAATTTGGATGGGGATGAGAGCATTACTTTTATTGATGCAAATTCCTACTATATTGGTCAAATTGTGGCACGTGAACATGGTTGGATCGTTTTAGAATCAGTTGATCAAACTGGCAATCAAGGCGGAATTGTTTTTATCAAGGAAGATCAAATAGCCAAAATAGAGGACGACACACCAGTGTTGCATTATTATGCGACAACTGAAATTAAGGATCCATTTGACATGGGGCACTTAAATAGTTCAGTAAAGAACTGGGATTTCACTGATATTTATGACTTACTGATCAATGTTGCTGATGCGCAGCCTTTTGTAACTTTTGAGGTTGATACCGGCGTAACTTACACTGGTTTGATTACACAGCTTGATAAAAAAGAAGTCCGTATTTTAGAAAAGAACGACACTTCTATTGAACATTTTGCTACGGTTATTCCTCTTCAAGATATTGTTTGTGTTGACGTAAACAGCATAGATAATAATTTATTTATTCATTATTTGAAGCAAAAGCAAAATTATGAGTTTAATGAATTAAAATTAGTAGAAATTTATTTTGATTATACTTTCGATGATCAATTTGGTAATTTTGTGATTGGTAAAGTGCTTAAGTATGATGAAGATAATATTTTGCTTGAGAGCTTAAATGAATTGGGACAAGTAGAATCTATTGCCGTGATAGCTCGGAGTCATGTTGCGCACGTTACGGAAGAATCAGAAAGACTGAACTATTTTAATTATTTAGTAAATTGGCAACAGAAAAATCATAGCTTTGATCCTGACTATTTGGAACGATCACTTAATCTTAATGGCCCGATAAAGTCAATCACCGAGGTAATTGAGAATTGGCCTGATGGTCATGTGATAAAAATCAGTGATTCTATTTATCATTATCCAGATCGATTGGGCTTAATTGCTGATCGTGGCGATGAAGGCTTTGATTTAAAAATCTTAACTGAATATGATTTAGGCGAGATTAGTGACCATAATTATGATGATCTAATTAGTGTTGATTTGGCTGGCTCAGAAATGATAAAAATGCAGCGTTTCATTGATCATAAGTAATTAAATAAGTTGCTAGTAGCTTATTAATTTTTATATAATGAGGAAAACGAAAGGAAGATGAGTTATGGGATTAACTTTTGACAACCCTAATAATTTACAAAAGATGCTTGATCGTTTTGCGACCGTTCCAGATCCAAAAAAGACGCCAAAACACAAGGATCCAGAAGAATTGCTTGATAAGGATTCTAAAGATAAAAAGAAGAAAGATAAGAAGTAAAAAAGACAGATGCGAAGATGCATCTGTCTTTTTATGATAATTAATTATTATTTTGTTCAGCTTTAATAAATTTCGGTGATGTTTCTGGTGCCCAGATAAGACAAACGATAAATGCGAAGAGCAATACAATTGCACAAACTAACATAGCTAATTTTGCACCACCAATATTGGTTAGAACCGGTAATAAAAATGTACCAGCGGCTGCACCAAAACGGCTAATTGTAATGCACGTACCAACTCCTGTCCCACGTACTTTAATGCCAAATAATTCAGTGGGATATGGGTAATCAAGCACTAATCCTGATGAAAGGATAATCGCAAAAATAGTGAAAATGGATAATTTAATCATTGAATCTAACCCAGGTACTAAAGCCATAATACCAATTAAAACAGCTGAAGTTAAAAAATTGCCAACTAAAAATGTACGGCGACTAATTTTATTAAAAATAAAGATACCGAATAGAACGCCGACAAACATACCGCCATTGTAAATGATTCCGGAGATGCTGCCACCTGTAATATTTATGCTGCTAAGCAAAATTGGTAAGAAAATACTAATACCAAAGAATGAAAATGCTTGACAAGCATAAAAGATACCACCAACTAAAGTGCGGCGTAAATATTTCTTAGAGAATAAAATTCCCCAGGCAATATCTTTAGGCGCTTTCTTTTTCATAAATCGTTTAGGCAAGCGCCATTTGTGTCCCATGTGTTTACTAATGATTTTGTTTGCTTTCTTAACTTTACCTTTACTTGCGAGCCAAGTAGGAGAAGCGGGAAGCGGAAAGAAACTTCGGAATAAAGCGGTAATAATTGCTGGAACGGCACCGGTAGCTATAATCAGTTGCCAAGTATAAGCGCCCAAGCCAGTAATGAGAGTACCAACTATATAGGATAAGATGAAACCGATTGTCCAATAGATCAATAAATGACTTTGGCGCTTACTATCCTCACCTTTAGGTAACCATTCTGTTAATAAAGCATTACCAACAGTATAATCAACAGCAATCATTAATCCGATTCCGATTCTAATGATGAAGGTCAATAATAAATTAGCTGTCAATAAGTGAATTAGGGTTAATCCTGCCAGAATATACATATTGATCATTAATAACTGACGGCGACCAATTTTATCAGAAAGTCGTCCTATTAAAAGACTACCAGCTAATCCAATCAATGAACCAGCTCCGATTAAACCGGTCCATAAATCGCTAATGTCAATATATTTAGCGGCATTTGAAAGTGCTGTACCACTGATGCCCAAGGCATAGCCACAGGCTATTTGACCTAAGATAACAGCAATCATTACTCTTAAATGAACCGGCATCAACGGAGCACGTTTATAATTCTTTTTAGTTTTGATAATTTTTTCGCGTGTAGTTTGGGTATTATTTTCCATAAGAGCAAGCACAGCTTGCTTATTCATCAACTCCTTTATTAATATAATAATATAATGTTAACAAAAGATTAAAAAACCTGCAAAAAGACAAAATAAAAACCAGATGTTAAATCTGGTTTTTCGTTCATTAAGCACCTGCAATTTTTGTTTTATTCAATAGCAATGAACTAGTTACAACTGAAACTGAACTGAAGGCCATAGCAAGTCCTGCTAGTTCTGGGCTAAGAGTTAAACCTAATCCCATAAACAGGCCGGCAGCAATAGGAATACCAATAGTGTTGTAAATCAGGGCCCAGAACAGATTTAATTTAATTCTATTGAAAGTCTTCTTAGAAATCTCTAGTGCCTTCACAACGCCCATTAAATCGTTTTGGACGAGGACGATACCACCTGATTCAATTGCGATATCTGTCCCTGATCCCATAGCAATACCAACATTAGCCGTAGACAAAGCAGGAGCATCATTGATCCCATCACCAACAAATGCTACTACTCTACCAGCATCCTGCAGCTTCTTGATTTCATTAGCTTTTTCAGTTGGTAGAACACCAGCAATTACTTGGTCAATGCCGACTTCTTTACCAATGGCTTCCGCAACATTTTGATTATCACCGGTAAGCATGACGGTTCTTAAACCACGCTTCTTAAGTTCTGCAATGGCCTTTTTTGAACTAGGCTTAGGTACATCTTGAATAGCAACTAAGCCAATAATATCTTGACCTAGACCAACGTAAACGACAGTTTTAGCTTCTTTTTGTAACTGGATAGCCTTTTTCTTCATTTCCTGGGAAATAATGATATCTTCAAGCAGTTTATCGCTACCTACAAAAGCTTCTTGCTTACCATAGTTAGCCTTAACGCCCTTACCCTCAATTGCAGCAAAATTCTTTACGGCTGCTAGGGCAATATTATCTAATTTAGCTTTTTTAACAATAGCTGTAGCAAGAGGGTGTTCTGAGTTTTCTTCAAGGCTAGCAGCGATCGTTAATACTTGTTTTTCATCACCAATGATATCGGTAACTTGAGGCTTACCAACAGTGATCGTACCGGTTTTATCAAAAACAACAGTATCAATATCGCTAACTTCTTCAAGGACTTCACCGTTCTTAATTAAAACGCCCATCTTAGCGCTACGTGTAGTACCAACCATTAAAGCTGTTGGAGTTGCTAAACCCAATGCACACGGACATGCTATCACTACTACAGAAACGGCAAAGAGCATGGCATTAACGATTGTAGCGCCTAAGAATACGTACCAGATAACGAAGGTAATAATCGCGATGATTAAAACAGCCGGTACAAAGATGTTAGAAATCTTATCTGTTAAGTTCTGGATAGGTGCATGGCTAGTTTGCGCTTTTTTCACCAAATCGACAATTTGAGCAAGCATAGTATCGCTGCCGACCTTAGTTGCCTTAAAGGTAAAAGTTCCATTGGTATTAATAGTTGAACCAACAACTTCGTCACCCTTTTTCTTAGTAACAGGCATGCTTTCACCGGTAACCATTGATTCGTTAATAGTAGTTGAACCGTCAACAATCACGCCATCTACCGGAACTTTTTCACCTGGCTTAACGCGAATAATGTCGCCTGGCTTCACCTGATCAAGTGGCACCTTAACAAATTCACCGTTACGCTCAACTTCGGCATCCTTTGCTTGCAAATCGATCAATTTGGCTAGGGCATTAGATGCATTGTTGTGCATCTTTTCTTCCATTGCATCCCCAAGTAAAACGAAGACCGTTACAAACGCAGCACTTTCAAAGTAAACTTCACGGCTAGTAAACATGGCAAAAATACTGTAGAAATAGGCAACAGAAGTACCAACTGCAACCAGAGTGTTCATGTTTGCCTGGTGATGCTTAAAAGCAGCCCAAGCACTAGACCAGTAAGGCGCAGCCGAGATTGTCATAATAATAGTGGTCGTGATAAAAGCGATCCAATTATATCCCGGCATCATCCAGTGAAACGGCATGGCAAACATTTGGATGAGCATTGGGATTGAAAGGATAAAGGAAATCCAGAACCGCTTAATGTTAGAAAGCTTCATTATTTGACCACCACTTTACCATGAAACATGTCCATGCCACATGCGTAGTTGTAAGTGCCAGGTTTATCAGTTGGAATATCGATCGTTACTTCTTTTTGACCGTCGAGTTTAGTATCGAAATTCAGATCCTTTGAGACAACTTCATTCATACAGCCCATGTTGTCTGATGGGATAAATTTTAATTGAGCTGGCTTACCTTGCTTAAAGGTAACAACTTCTGGCTTGTAGCCATGATTCTTAGCATTAACAACAACTTTTTTAGTTTGATTCTTTGAAAAAATACTCATTATTTAACAACAACCTTTCCATGAAACATATCCATACCACAAGCAAAGTTATAAGTGCCTTTCTTGTCAGTGGGAATATCAATAGTAGTAATTTTTTGCTTAGTTAAATCTTTATCAACACCAAGTTGTTCAAAAACAACGTGAGACAAACATGCTGTTGAATCATTCATATCGAAGTTAACCTTTGCAGGAACTCCTTGTTTTAAAACAACGGTAGAAGGGGAATAGCCGCCTTTAACAACGATATTTGCTTCTTGAACGCCTTGATCAACACTGGCAGTACCAACGGCTTCTTGGTGTTTGCCGAAGAACCACCAGAGGATAAAGCCGATTAAGACAACCGCTACAATCAGCGTGATGATTTGAGCTATAGTCATTTTTAACTTCTCCTTTTAGCACATCTTTTCATTGCCTGGTAGGCAATTGCATGGCACCATGTAAGGCGCATCTTTTTCTTTAGTAGCAATAATTTCTTTTATTTTAGATAAATCACTCTTTGAAATAGGTGAGTTGGCGATTAACTGTAATAGAACTTCGCCTTTGTGCATGTCGCACATGCGGTTTAACAGCTCCTGTGCGGCTTCCGCCATTACCTGCGTCTGATTGACCTTAGCAGTATAAACGAAGCGTCTACCTTCCTTTTTCGTGCTCAGCAGGTTCTTTTTAACCAAACGTCGCAATAAAGTTTTGATTGTCGATTCGGACCAGTTCTTTTTTGCCTGCAATTCTTGAATTATTTTGGTAGAACTGACGGGCTCGAGTGTCCAAATAATACGCATGGCTTCCCACTCACTGTCGGAAATCGTACTTTCTTTTTCTTGAAGTTTAACCATTTTCTCCTCCTTTAGTTTACAAATGTAAATATACACTTTAAATTTACATTTGTAAACTTTGATGCAATAAAAAAAGAAAGATTGTCAAAATCTTTCCAAATTAATGAATAAATAAGCTGATTATTAATAATACAAACGCGATCCAAACGGCATCAATTAAATATACTAAAATCTTAATCCAAATATTCTTATATAACTGTCCAGTTTCAAAAAGAAAATACAATGCCACTCCAGCTAGAATTACTGCAACGGTAGTTGCGGAACTATTATGAATATTTAAATAAAAGAAAATTCCTGCGATTGCCGAGGTGATTAAGGTACCGATAATCCAAAGTGCTTTTTTGCTTAATTTCATAATGTTTTCTCCTCGTGTTATAAATTTATTGTTGTGATTAAAAAATAGCTACTTGTAAAATATATGTTCAAATATCTGAATGAGCGGTCGGCTCATGGTCAATCTGATATTTCATGTAGGACGTAAGGGCCTATTGGTGGCAGACACCGAAACTAAACCGACCATATATGAGTTCGCAAATTTTTTGTGAACTCATTTTTTTTGGAGGAATTATGAAAAATGTAAAGGGATATAAAAGATTAAATTATAAAGAGCATTTAAGACTAAATCGTTATTATGGTGCAATATATAATGCAGCTTACTTTTTTAATAAATATTTTGTTAACCAAAATGTGATCTATTAAACCGATAATCTTTGCCTAAAAGTAAAAGCTAGGAAATCAAATTTCATGCATTTATGTGGCATAAAATATGAAAAGGAGCTGCTGCTTTTTTTACGGATGCACTAAATAAGAACATTGATGAGAACAGTATTTATATAAAAAAAGATGGGACAACTTTTCAAAAGTTGCAAGTTTTACCGCAATTTAAAGAGCTGATTGGTAAAAATGTTAGAGTAACACGTGGCTATAAATATCTACTACTGTCTTTTGATTATGCATTAAGAACTAATAAAGAAATATTAGCTTTAACACTAATAGATCGTATTAATTCTGATGTGATTCCGCAATCGCTTTTAAATTTACATTCAATGAAAAAGTTTAGTAAAGGCGAAAAAGTTATTAAGATTGAGTTTAAATCTCGATAAAACAGTCAATTTTAATAATTTACTCCCATAACTCTGTTTCATGTGAAACTTAATATAGTTATCATACCAAAAAAGACGGATAACCAATAATAGTTAACCGTCTTTTCATTTTTCTATAAATTCGTTACCAAGAAAAATATGATAAATACCACAAACAGGATATACATCATTGGCGTTACTTCCTTGTAGCGCTTAGAAGCAATCATCGTAATAGGGTAAGCAATCAAGCCTAATGCTAAACCATCAGAAATACTGTAAGTAAGTGGCATCCCTACAACTGTCAAGAATGCAGGAACGGCAATTTCAAATTTATCCCAATCGATTTTCTTTAAATTGCTTGCCATTAACACACCAACAATAATCAAGGCAGGTGCTGTAACTGTAGTTGGAATAACCTGAAGAAGCGGACTGAAAATCATACTGATTAAGAAGAAGATACCAACAAAAATAGCGGTTAAACCAGTTCTACCGCCCATAGCGATACCAGCGCTTGATTCTACTGAAGTACCAAGTGGAGCAGTACCACAAATGGCACCTTCAACCATAGCAGTTGAGTCAGCTAAGAAAGCACGACCGATCCGTGGAATCTTGCCATCTTTATCAACCATGCCAGCTTGTTCGGTCATTCCAATTAAAGTACCTGCAGTATCAAAGAAAGTTACTAACAAGAAGGTTAAAACAACCATCCAAAGCTGAGCTGTATTGATGTCTTTAATATGGAAAACTGCTTGACCAAAAGTAGGCGCGATACTTGGTGCACCTGAAATAATACCGTGTGGCAATGAAATTTGACCAATGATCATACCAAAAATGGCAGTCACGATCATTCCGATAAAGATTGAGCCAGGAACATTCAATGCCATCAAGACTACAGTTAGGACTAAACCGAATAAAGTGATCCATACAGCAGGATTACTGAATTTACCTAACGCAACTAAAGTTGAATCGCTGTTAACGATAATTTGGCCATTTTTTAAACCGATAAAGGCGATGAACAAGCCGATACCGGCAGAAATTGCGTATTTCATGTCTTGAGGAATGGCATCAACTACGATTTCACGCAATTTGAAAATCGTAATCAAAATGAATAAAACAGAAGCTACAAGAACGGCAGCTAATGCAGTTTCCCAAGAAATCTTCATCCCTACACAAACGTTGTAGGCAAAGAAAGCACCACTACCCAATGTTGGTGCTAAAGCAATAGGATAATTGGCGATTAAACCCATCAAGAAGCACCCTACTGCAGTCGCAACTGCAGTAACAGTGAAGGCTGCACCCTTAGGAATACCAGCCGCATTTAAGATATTTGGGTTAACAAACAAGATGTAAGAGAGGCTGACAAAGGTGGTTAACGCAGCGATTAACTCACGTTTAACGGTAGTATGAGCATCTTGTAAATGAAAGATTTTGTTTAACAATTCGATTGACTCCTCCGTGTAAAAAAACAATAGAAAACAAAAAGACAACTTCTCCCATCACTATAGTATGGTAAAAGCTGCCTTACAAATTATGACCTCAATTACCTATAGTCCTGAATTTCTGGTTCAGGGTAGAAACTGTCGACCTTATTTCGACGATATATAGATATCACGTTAGTCGTATTCTAGCAGAGTTTTATTTTTTATGCAATGTGTTGGAGGAACAGGATGTGGCTATTTCCCCGGAAATAAAAAGATCAACTTAGATTTTTTGACCTAAATTGATCTTTAACAAAGAGATTTTTATATGAAGTAAAAGGTTTATTTAAAATTCAAAACAAAGAAGTAAATGACAAAGACTATAAATAGAATCCACATCATTGGTGTAATCTTCCTGAACTTCTTAGCAGCGATCATGGAAATTGGATATACAACAATTCCCCAACCAAGACCGTCTGAAATTGAGTAAGTCAAAGGCATCCCTAATGCGATTAAGAAGCATGGAATGGCAATTTCAAGATCAGTCCAGTGAACATGGGCTAAGTTTTCAGCCATCAAAACTCCGACGATGATTAAGGCTGGTGCAGTAACTTGGGTAGTGAAGACGCTCAAGATAGGTGAGAAGATGGTAGAAATAAGGAAGAAAATACCAGCCCATACAGCGGTTAAGCCGGTTTTACCACCAACGGCAATACCTGCACTTGATTCGACGAAAGCACCGACTGGTGAAGTACCAAGAACAGATCCAACTAACATACCGGAAGAGTCGGCAGCTAATGCTTCACCAGCTCGTGGCATTTTATTATTTTTCATCAAGCCTGCTTGTTGCACTAAGCCGATCAAGGTACCAGTAGTGTCGAAGAAAGTTACTAAGAGGAAGGTGAAGACTACTACCCACATTTGGACGGTATTGATTTCACCGATATGGAAGATGGCTTGACCAAACGTTGGTGCGATGCTTGGAATAGATGAAACAATTCCTTTAGGCATTGGGATTTGCCCAATTGCGACACCGAAGATCGCTGCTAAAATCATCCCAATGAAAATGGCACCGGGTACACGGGCAATCATCAAGAAAATAGTAATGATCAATCCGAAGATAGTGATCCAAACTGTAGGGTTATTCAAGGAACCAATAGTTACTAAAGTAGAATCACTATTTTGAATTAAATGTCCGCCTTGTAAACCGATAAAAGCGATGAAGAGACCGATACCAGCAGAGATGGCATATTTAATATCTGCAGGAATTGCATCAATAATCATTTCACGTACTTTAAAAACAGTTAAAATGATGAAAAGAATAGATGCCACTAAAACGGCGGCTAATGCAGTTTGCCATTTCACCTTCATACCAAGGCAAACGGTATAGGTGAAGAATGCGTTTAATCCTAATGTAGGGGCCGAGGCAATCGGGTAATTGGCGACCAATCCCATGACCACACAGGTGAATGCGGCAGAAAGAGCAGTTACAGTGAATAATGCTCCTTTATCCATTCCGCTGGCTCCCAGAACGTTTGGGTTAACGAAAAGGATGTATGACATACTAACAAAAGTAGTCAGGCCGGCTAATAGTTCGGTTTTAAAAGAGGTATTGTTCTCTTTTAGATGAAAAAATTGGCTAATAACGTTCATTTAAACCTCCAAAATTTATATAAGATGAACATTTACTTAAAATTATACCTAAATAGTTAATAATTACAATATGAAATACAGATTTTGTTCGATTTTATCAATGAATACGCTTCATTTTAGAAAAAACTTGACCTTAACCTAGGGTAAAACCGTATATTTAAATTAGGAGGTGACAGCAATGTCGCAGAAATATTCTATTGGTGATGTCGCAAAAATGCTAAACATGACGACGCGTGCAATTCGGTTCTATGATCAAAAAGATTTGGTCAAGCCGGAATCTATTGGTGAAAACGGCTATCGCTATTATGGCGAAGAGCAGATTCAAAAATTAGAGCTGATCAATTACCTACGAGAATTAAACTTTTCGATTAAACAGATCAAGCAATTACTTAATGATCGAAAAGGACCAGATTCACTGCTATTGCTCTTTCAAAAACAAATTGAGGAAAATGATGAGCAGATTGCAGATTTAAAACGAAGGCAAACAAAATTACGTCATTTAGCAAAGACAATTGCTACACGAAAAATAGATGCAGATGGTTTAACAGACATTGCGAAAATTATGAAAAAAGAAACTAGATTAGCTAACTTAAGAAGAAAAATGTGGTTGTTTGGTTTTTCAATTCTATTAATTGAAGTAGTTGGCATCTTCAGTGCATACCAGTTTAAACAAAGTGATGCCTTATCTGCGATGTGGCTGAGCATAGCGATTATGTTGATCTTAGTTTTAGGGGTAACTGCTTTTTTGACAAAATACTACTATGACCAAGTAGAATATGTTTGTCCTAATTGTGGGACCAAATTTATTCCGGCATTGATTACATTTATTTTTTCAGCTCATACACCAAAATTTAGAAGACTAGCTTGTCCAAAATGTCACCAGAAGTCATATTGTTTAGAAATTGCACGATAATATTTCCTAGGAAATGGAGTATTGTATAGATTATAGTCGAGAAAATACTCCATTTTTATGTTTTTATCGATTATGATCGATAAGGCTGATGATTTTTGCATTTATATCGATTATAATCGACATAAATATATGAATCCAAGTAGTAAAAAAGACTAGTAAATCAACGCTTTTCAACGAAGATTACTAGTCTTTCTTTTTATTATTCGGTTAGAAATTCAAAACCCATAAGAAGATCAGGAATACTACAAATAGTACCCACATCATCGGTGTGACTTCCTTACCACGCTTAGCTGCAAGCATGCAGATTGGGTAAGAAATCATCCCCCATGACAAACCATCAGAAATTGAGTAGGTAAGTGGCATACCTAAAATAATAAGGAATGCAGGAACCGCAATTTCTAACTTGTTCCAGTGAATATGAGCAGTATTTTGTGCCATCAAGACACCAACGATAATCAAAGCTGGTGCAGTAACTTGACTAGTGAACACGCCCAAAAGTGGACTGAAGATCATTGAGATCAAGAAGAAGATTGCTACAAAGACGGCAGTCAAACCAGTTCTACCACCAACGGCAATACCGGCACTTGATTCAACGAACGCACCAACTGGTGAAGTACCAAGAATTGAACCAACAGCCATCGCACTTGAGTCAGCAGCTAAAGCTTTACCAACACGTGGCATCTTGTTGTTCTTCATAAAGCCGGCTTGTTGAGCCAAACCGATCAAAGTACCAGCAGTATCGAAGAAAGTAACAAGTAAGAAGGTTAAGACAACAACCCACATTTGAACGGAATTAATATCCTTAACGTGGAAGATAGCTTGACCAAAAGTTGGAGCCAAACTTGGAGCAGTTGAGATCACCTTGTGTGGCAATGCAATTTGACCAGTACAAATACCGAAAATAGCGGCCAAAACCATACCGATGAAGATCGCACCTGGAACGCCCAAAATCATCAAGATAACAGTTACAAGCAAACCAAAGATGGTGATCCAAACAAGTGGATCGTGAAGTGAGCCTAAGCCAACCAAAGTTGATTTATTTGCGACGATTAACTTACCGTTTTGTAAACCTAAGAAGGCAATGAACAAACCGATACCTGATGAGATAGCAAACTTTAAGTCAGCTGGAATTGAATCAATGATCTTCTCACGTAATTTGAACAGAGTGATCAAAATAAAGATGATTGATGCAACGAAAACGCTGGCTAAGGCAGTTTGCCATGAAACATGCATCCCAACACAAACGGTGTAAGCGAAGAATGCGTTAATACCAAGAGCAGGAGCTTCACCAATTGGGTAGTTAGCAACAATACCCATGATTGCAGTACCAAGCGCACTGGCTAAAGCAGTAGCAGTAAAGACAGCACCTGTGTTCATGCCACTGGCACCTAAAACGCTAGGGTTAACAAACAAAATGTATGACATACTAATGAAAGTAGTCAAACCAGCAATAAATTCGACTTTAATGCTGGTATTGTATTTATCTAGTTGAAAATATTTCCTAATAAAATTCATAAAACTCTCTCCAAATAATTGTTCGTGTTTTTACTTTTTTAAAGCAACTATTATACTTTAGCATTCATGATTAAATTTGTAAACACGAATTATTATCAATAGATTATACTGATTTATTATAATTTGCTGTACAGAGATAGACTTTAAGCACCAAATTACTTTCATTATCAGTTTTTTAGCATTATTCTTAATTACATAGATTAAAGAGATTAAGGGTGAGCAAATGTCCGCAAAACTTATTTTTTCAGATATTGATGGCACGTTAATTAATGATGAATTGAAGGTAACGCCAAAAACGCGTGATGCAATCCGCCAACAGATTATTAAAGGAAATGTTTTTATTCCAGCTTCTGCGCGCCTTCCTAAGGGAATTACCACTGCAGTAGGGCAGATTCTGAAGGTTTTCCCGATGATTGCCTATAACGGTGCCTTAGCCTTGGATGAAACGGGGAGAGCCTTAATTACGCGCTTCTTTGATGCAAAAAAAGCTGCCGCAATCTGTCGTTATGTAGATGAGCAAAATAATGGCTCGGCTTGGAATATCTATAGCGGCTATGTGTGGTATTGCGCTAAAGAAAAGAGTCCGCTGGTTGAACATGAAGAGAAAATTGTCGATGTTAAGGCCACTCCGGTTACTGTTGATCAAATTGAGCAATTGCAGGGCGTACACAAGGCTTTGATCATGGGCAAACCAGAAGAACTTGATCGTATGCAAAAAGAATTGATTAAAAAATTCCCAGATTTGAGCTTTGTCAGATCCTCAAAAACACTACTAGAAGTCGTACTAAAAGGCGTAAGCAAGGCCAGTGCAGTAGCAATTTTAGCGAAAGAATACAGGATACCACTAAAAGATTGCATTGCTTTAGGTGATAACTATAATGATGAAGAAATGCTGGAAGAAGTAGGTCATCCAATTTTAATGGGTAATGCACCCGCAGAATTAAAAGAGAAGATTGGCTTAGATCATGTGACGCTCGATAATAATCATGATGGAATTGCTGAAGCGTTGGCAAAATTTGAATAAAGAAAAACCGCATAGAATTTCTATGCGGTTTATTATTTCCTAGGAAATTATGCTTCGATTTGGATATCTGTTGGCTTTTTCCAATCTTCAGGAAGCTTTCCCATTTCTTTTAATTTGTCTGTGATTTGATCCAAGACTACTTGCTTGTCGGCTGGATTAGCCATGAAATCTAGTTTATCGCCATCGATTTCCATCTTTGGTGAGTAATCGTAATTCTCATACCAAGGCTTGTAATAGCGAAGCAGACGCTTATAGTAGTCTTCTAGAGTTGAGTCATAACTCAATTGTTCATATGGACGACCACGCTTTTTAATCCGTTTAATCATGGTGTCATATGAAACATTAATATGAACAAGCAAATCTGGATTCTTCTTAGGCATTCTTTCAAGCTCGTTCATCATATTGTGCAGAAGTTCATAGTAAGTATCCACTTCTTCTGAGGTTGCACGACCAATGTCAGCGTTCATTTGGAAGAAGAGCGCATCTTCGTAGATAGAACGATCGAGTACATTATTATCTTCAGTAAGAGCATCTTTAATGCTGTGAAAACGCGTGTTTAAGAAGTATACCTGCAATAAGAAAGCATATTTCTTAGGATCAGCATAAAAGAGTGGCAGAACTGGATTGTCGTCAACACTTTCATAAAATGGCTTAGTACCTAAATATTTGGATAAAATACCTGTTAAACTGGATTTCCCGGCTCCAATTGGCCCGCTTAAAACAATAACTGTCATCACGTTCCTTCTTTTTATTCAGTCTTATAAGTTACCGATTTCGTGCAACTTCTCATCAATTTCCTTCAATACTTCTCTTTGGGCATCCATGCTAGAAACAAAATCAAGTTTGTCACCATTAATAGCCATCTTAGGAGAAGCATCATATTGTTCATACCAAGGCTCATAGTATCTGAGCAATCTAGCGTAGTAATCCTTCAAGCCTGGATCTGTGCTGATTTGTTCAAATGAACGACCACGCTTTTTAATGCGCTTAAGCATGGTATCAAGTGAAACATGGATGTAGATAAGCAAATCGGGCTTCTTGCTTGGGTTGCCTGGCGTATCTTCCATCATGTTTTCAAGCAAGTCATCATAGATCTTAAATTCTGTAGGATCTGCGACCTTGCTGTCAGCGTTCATCTTGAAGAAAAGCGCATCTTCATAGATAGAACGATCGGATACGCTGTTCTTATCTTTAATAGCTTGATTGATTTGAGCTAAACGGTGGTTAAGCAAATAAGTGTTAAGTAAAAAAGTGTAACGCTTCATATCCTTATAATAAAGCGGCAAAACAGGGTTACTATCAACGCCTTCGTAAAATGCTTGTGTACCTAGGTGCTCTGCTAAAATACTGGTTAAACTGGATTTCCCGGCTCCAATTGGCCCGCTTAAAACAATAACTTGAATCACATTCTTTCTTAAATACCAGATATTGTACAATTAATAAGTTTAATACGAGATATTGTGGCACACAAGCTCTTTTTTAATTCTGTTTCACACGAAAAAGTCAAGGGTAGAAATGAAAAATCGGATAGGAATGAAACATAATTCAATTAGAGCAGAGAAATTATAAAAAATGAATTATACTTCAATATTTAGAGCAAAAATGCGATTTAGTGAAGTATAATTCACAAAAATAGCTAGGTCTTCTACGATTGTAGAAAGCCTAGCTTTTCATTTTTAGGGATAAATTGTTATTTAGTTCTTGTATTTGTCGTCTAGTTCTTGAGCTGCAGCCTTATCAACGATGATAGTTACATCAGGATGTTTTTGTAAAATTGATGCAGGCACTTGTTCAGTAACTGGTCCTTCAATCATTTCTTTGATTGCTTGTGCTTTCTTTTCACCGAAGGCCATTAATACTACTTTTTTGGCTTGCATAATGTTGGCATTACCCATACAAATTGCACTCTTAGGTACTTCATCTTCGTTGTCGAAGAAACGTGAGTTAGCTTTGATTGTATTTTCAGTCAACTTAACTTCGTGAGTACCAATGTCAAATGGAGTGCCAGGTTCATTAAAGGCAATGTGACCGTTACGGCCGATACCTAATAGTTGCACGTCAATTGGATTATCTTTGATAATTTGATCGTATTCTTTGCAAGTAGCAGCAACATCTTTAGTCATGCCGTCTGGAACGTAAGATTTCTTGAAAGGCTTTTTGTCGAATAAGTGCTTGCGCATGAAGTAGTGGTAACTTTGAGGATTATCAGGTGTTAAGCCAACATATTCATCAAGGTTAATGCTAATTAAGTTTGAACAGTTAAGATCACTGTTAGTAAAGTTTTGATAAAGAGTTTCAGGGGTAGAACCGGTAGCTAAACCTAAAACTTTAGCACCATTTTTGATTTCATTTTCAAAAATCTCGAATGCTTTTGCTCCACCTTGAATTTTGTTTTCAGTAACAATAATTTTCATTTTAAAGCCCTCCTTTACTGGTCTAGTCCATTATAAAATGGAATAGACCATTTTGTCAATTGGTAAAATGAAAATCGCAGAACTATGTTAAAATTTGAGTAAAGGAAGTGAATACGGATGGATTTTGAAAAGTTAACAGGCTTAGGTATAGGTACTTGGGGGATTGGTGAAGATCCCAAAAATAAAAAAGATGAAATTGCGGCCATTCGCTATGGTTTAGATAATGGCTTGAACATTATCGATACAGCAGAAATGTATGGTGATGGCAAAAGTGAAGAGCTGATAGGCGAGGCAATTAAAGATTACGATCGTGATAAATTGTTTTTAATTTCAAAATTCTATCCCTATCATGCGACTCCTGAGCTAGAGAGAAAGAGTCTGGAAGCTAGCTTAGAGAGATTAGGTACTGATTATTTAGATTTATATTTATTGCATTGGCGCGGTAATCATCGTTTATCAGACACGATTCGCGGTTTGCAAGCTTTGCAAAAAGAAGGATTAATTCGTCACTGGGGCGTTTCTAACTTTGATACGTCTGATATGAAAGAATTATTTAGTGTGCCTGGTGGAACAAAATGTTTTGCTAACGAAGATCTCTATAATATTAAGGAACGAGGCACAGAGTTTGATTTGCAAGACTGGCAAACAGAGCATGGCGTCAGCTTTATTGGTTATTCTCCGTTTAATTCTGGAGCAGGAGACACGATTAGAATTACGCAGAATTTGAAGATCGTGGCTCGTGATCATGGTGTAACACCGCATCAAATTATGCTTGCTTGGACTTTGCGCAATGGCAATGTGTTGGCCATTCCAAAAAGCAGCAGTATTAAACACATGAAGGAAAATATTGCTGCTCAAGAAATAAAGTTAACTGATGACGAGTTAAGGTTAATTAATAGTGATTTTCCAATTCCAACGGAGAAAACTCCTTTAGCGGTAATTTAAGTAAAAAATAAAAGACTTGTTTCATGTGAAACAGGCCTTTTTTGCTGAGAAAAAATTCTGACTATGGTTTAATTAGTAGTATCTTTTTAATGAATTGGGGATAAAAATGAGACGAGAAGAAACGAGACGCATGACCATTACTGCAGTTTTTGCAGCTATTTTGATCATGCAAACTTTCGTACCGAATATTGGTTATGTGCGAATCATTCCGGCCTTGCCTGCAATTACCACGATTCCGATGACAATTGCGATTTATGGTACTTTGATGGGCCCTAAGGCAGGTTTAGGATTTGGATTATTTTGGGGAATTACCAGATTAATCGTTGCATATACGCAACCTGGAGATATGGTCAGCTTGATGCTGTTCCAAAATCCAGTAATTTCTGTTGTGCCTAGTGTTTTAGCAGGCTTTTTTCCAGGCGTAATTTCCAGAGCAATGGGCAAAACCAATTATGCCAAGTTAGGCTACATTTTGAGTGGAGCAGTAACTTCATTGACCAACACGATCATGGTAATTTTACTGACAAGTATTTTCTTTATGCATGATCCAGCTAGTCTGCTCCATTATTTAGGCAACTATAATTCTAGCACGCCGCTGATTCTGATTTTGATTACAGCGCTAGGTGCAAATGGTGTGATTGAAGCAATCTTCACTGCATTAGTAGTGCCGGTGATTGTTACACCACTTAATTTAGTGTTGAAAAGAGCGTAAAAAACAGCGTTAGTAATTCTAACGCTGTTTTTCTTATTCGCTTCTAAGCGCGATAGCCGCGTCCTTTTTAGCTGCCATTCTAGCAGGGATGTGACCACCAATTAAAGTTAATACGGTTGAAATAGTAATTAAAATCAACGCAGCTTTTGGATCAAGCTGAGCAACATTAGCTAAATCGGTAATCTTATAAATCACGCTGTTGATTGGAAATGTTAATAGGTAAGCGATGAAGACACCGAGCACACCAGAGAAGACACCTAAGATGAAGGTTTCGGCGTCAAAGACGCGAGTGATATCTTTCTTGCGAGCACCTAAAGCCTTCAAGACACCAATTTCCTTGGTTCTTTCGAGAACTGAAGTGTAGGTTAAGATACCGATCATGATCATTGAAGTGATCAATGAAATTGCGGCAAAGGCAACTAGGATAGTCGTAATACCGCCAAGCAAACCACCAGTCATAGTCGTTACGGCACTAGACATATCGGTGTAGATGATCTTGTCGGCCTTCTTTTTGCCCTTGTTCCACTTATCAAGGTAATCAAGAACCTTGTCCTTGTCATCAAAGTTGTTAGGGTAGATCATGATGCCAGTAGGGATGCTTGAACCGCCTAAGGTTTGCATGATCATCTTCTTTTCATTAGCCTTCATGCTTTGTCCAGTTAAAACACTGCGGTTAGACTTCTTTTGAGCCTTCACGATGGCAGAATTCTTGTTGTCGTTGATGACATCTTGAGAAAGCTTGTCGCTATATGCGATTCCCGTTGATAAAAGAGCCATCGAATCTTCATTCTTAGGTCTAATTACCCCAGTTAGCTTCAGCTTGGTACCGCCGTTGTACATTGCTGAATTAGCTTTCTTAGGAACAAACATCCCCGTAGGTAATTCTTGGTAGTAGTCATTATTATCAACGATACTGAATTCTTTACCGATTAGCTTACTAAATTTAACACGTTCTTTGTTGTCGACATCAAAGCCAAGGTTCTTCAAAGAATTAATGTTAATGGTATTTTTATTGTCGGTTACTAAAACGAGGTCAGTAGTTTTGCTTGGCCAATGACCAGAGAGCAACTGATAATTTTGCTTCAAGAATGAGCTCTTATTTTTATTTAAAGCGGTAGGAAAAACAGAGGAACCAATTCCCATCGAACTCATTGCCTGTGAGCGCAGTGCTGATATCGACGCACTTTGATCAGGATCTGCATTTGAGAATTGAACGCGCTCTACCTTGCCATTGACTTTAGAAAGCAGGTTTAAATTAACTGCTCTTTGATAGGAAACATTGTTGGCATAGTTAGGATTGATCTTTTTAATGTAATCAACGTACTTTTCAGTGATCTTGTTAGTATGCTGCGCTTCCTCACTAGGATCCTTTTTCGCCGTGACATAGCCCCGATTTTTAACATTTTTATCTGAATCTTCGTGGTTATTCATCGAAGTCATATCAGTAGCCGTCTGCGAGATTGCAATCGGGTACTTGGCTAAAGCCTTACTCATGGTTGTATTAATTTGCTTTTGAAAACCGTTAGAGATCGAAAGCACGACAGCAATAGAAATAATGCCGATACTGGAGGCAAAAGCAGTTAAAATAGTTCGACCTTTCTTGGTCATAATGTTGGTAAAACTAAGCTTAATTGCGTTCCAGTAAGACATCTTGGTCCGCTTTAGATTGAAAGTATCTTTTTCATCCTCTGGCTTAAAGGGTTCGGAATCATGTTGAATCTTGCCATCTTGGAAATTGACGATTCGAGTAGCGTATTTTTCAGCTAATTCCGGGTTGTGCGTAACCATGATGATTAAACGATCCTTAGAAAGCTTCTTGATCAATTCCATGATTTGTACAGAAGTTTCCGTATCAAGCGCACCAGTTGGTTCGTCACAAAGCAAGATATCGGGATCATTGGCAATCGCACGGGCAATGGCAACACGCTGCATCTGACCACCAGATAGTTGGTTAGGGCGCTTGTTGATATGCTCTTTTAATCCAACTTCAGTCAATGCGGCAATGGCTTTTTCATGCCGTTCCTTTTTACCAACACCGGATAAATTCATCCCCAATTCAACGTTAGCAATGATTGATAGGTGGGGAATCAAATTATAATTTTGAAAAATAAAGCCGACGCTGTTGTTGCGGTAGGCATCCCAATCGGTTTCCTTAAAATTCTTGGTTGATTTGCCGTTAATGATCAAATCACCTTTGTCATAACGGTCAAGTCCGCCAATCACGTTCAACATTGTCGTCTTACCAGAACCACTTGGTCCTAAGATGGCGACAAATTCCTGATCTCTAAACGAGATCGTTACATCATCTAGGGCATGAGTGATATTGTCTCCAACCTTGTATGATTTAAAAATGTGTTTTAGTTGTAGCATTCAGTCCCTCTCTTCTAAATAGTTTTAGATCACACTAAACTTAATATTACCTGTCGCAACTAAGATAGCTTGTAAGATAAAGAATAAAACTATTACTCCCATGATAACGAAATGACGGCGTTTATGCATGACAAACACTCCGGCAAATTCGCGAATGATAGCGTTAGGCAGATAGTAAAAACGAGTAAAAGCACCGACACCGTTGGCTTTTAGGCCCACTTCTTTAGCTAAAAGCGCCGCTCTAAAAATATGGTAGTTGTTACTAAAAAATTTGGCTTTAAAATTACTACCGCCAAAGTCTTTAGTAGCTAATCTCTTAGAAAAAAGCATATTTTGGTAGGTGTTTTTGGATTTATCTTCAATTAGTAAGTGGTTAGTCTTAATACCCCGTTTTCGGGCAAATTTTGCCATTGCTACGGCTTCGGGTATCTTTTCATCAGGTCCTTGACCGCCTGACATGATGATAATAGGGCGCTTCCTGCCTTTTTGATATTGGCGGTTAGAGTATTGGATAGCCCGGTTGATGCGAGCTGCAAGGAGCTTAGAAACGCGATCACCGTTAATTAATCCAGCACCTAGTACTATTAAATAATCTTGCTTGTAACGGCGTGGGTAGATTTGATATAAGAGCAGATTGACCAAGAAATTGTATAAAACTAAGCCTAGGTAAATAGCGATAGCTGGAATTGAGGCAAGTAAGACGCTGAGCCAGCGCGGTAAGTATTGTCCTGGGCCGAATAAAAATATCAGACTCAGAATTAAAGCAACGAATCCGAAAATTAATGTTAAAAGGTTAGGCAACGTATGACTCTCATATTTCCAAACAAAGTAGGCGTTCCAAAATAGAAAAAGCCAAGCGAAGATTAATAGAGCAGTAATTAAGAAAAATGCCGCTAAGACTAATAAATCATAGGCTCGTTGCAAACCGTGACTCGTGCTTTTATGCACCATAACGGTGATCCAAATTACTACTGAAGCAAGAAAAATGGTAAAGAACACGCCATTAATTAAACGACGTGGTTCAACTAGCCATGAGATTAAAAAGACAAAGAACATGACTAGCATGAAAACTGAGATGTAGAAAAATTCGCCTCGTCTCCCAAAAAAGGCGATGATTTCATTCAACATGATGCCCCCTCCTTAGTCATTTTGAGTTATTTCTATTATAATGGAAACAATAGTTAAAAGATGAAAGAATCAAGGTGTTGATAAGAAAATGGCGAAATTTTGGCATTACCTGGGAAATATTGCGGGAGCTATTTTGTCGCTCGCTTTATATATCGAATTGCAAGTATTTTATTTTTACCCACAAAGAATTAGATTAGATCATATGCGTGCGTTAGTGACCGCGCTGGTAACGGTGATCGTACTCTTCGTAATTTTCAATCTGTATAAGCGGCAATTGAAGGAGCACAATGATTGGGGTTTTAATCAGGCGCCACACTGGGATATGCGAAGAATCGCCATTGCAATAATTGGTTTTGTTCTGATTCTTATTGTCTCAATGGTGATGTTAAGCTTGGTTGGCCGAGGCGTTTCGAATAATCAACAAGCATTGAATAAGATTGAGCTGCATAGTAAGGGCTTGTTTGAAATTATGGTAGTCTTTATTGCGCCGTTTTGTGAGGAAGTCGTCTTTAGAGGGATGTTTTTCAATATTTTCTTCACGAAGAAAAAGATTACGAATAAGTGGCTCGGCATCATTTTTAGTGGCTACTTGTTCGCTTATATGCATGATCCGATGCTTAGCAAGTTTATCTTTGTATATTGGGGCTTAGGTATGGTGCTAGCTTGGGTCTACATGCAGACGAAGGACTTACGTTACTCGATGCTGGTGCATATGTGTTATAACGCTCTGGGCTTTATTTGATAGAGTGAAAATTAGAGTATATAAAAATCCCGTTACATCAAACGTAACGGGATTTTTGATTGCTAGTAAAATTTACTTCTTCATTGCAGCGGCTTGTGCTTCTTCTGGAGTGTTAGATGGGGTTAACTTAATACTATTTTCAACCAATTGAACATCACTTGTTTTGACGTATGCTCCCTTATCATAAATGGTTGTATTGGCACCTATTTCATATGATGCATATTGTATATAGTCTATTTCGTAGCCTTTAGTAAACGGTGAGAGGTGGTAAAATTCTTCTATTTTATTTTCACTTGGAATCCAAATGTAAACTAGCTTATCTACTTTCCACCACTCATAGTTCTTCTTCATTTTTGCATTCAATGATACACCATTACCATTGTACAGGTCGGCAGCTTTAGGGAATTTAACAAGTGAGTAGTTTTCTAAATCATAGTTATGAGCGGTTATCTTAGATGCCGGCGTAACTCCCATTGAATATAACCAATTATTGGTTCCCTTAATCCGATAAATTGCCTGATCTCCACCAAATTGTCCAATATAACTAGCTACTTTATCAGCACGACTGCCTTTTTCTAGATAATCAACAGTAAACTTCTCTCCTGGAGTCGCTGTTCTAACTTCAATTACTTTACCAGAATTATCAAAAGTAATAATTGGAGTACTGTAATTTGCATCTACAGTTACGGTAGTTTCTTCATTACTTGTTTTAGTATTATTAAAGTTAAAATCGGATATCCTACTAAGCTGCCAGAGGTCTACGATCAAATTACTCTCGGTAATAATTTGTACGATAGCATTCGTAAGATTAGACAAACTAAGCAAGCATTTAACATTACAAAATTGAACCAAAAATTTGATCGTCAACTTTGGGCTGAAGATATGCCTGCGATGATCATTAACGCTGGGTATGCACTTACTAATAATGACATTACTTTCCCTGCTGCCATTTTTCAAGCACCATTTTACAGTTCTGAGAATACCAGTAGTGAAAACTATGGTGGTATCGGTGCTGTAATTGCTCATGAAATTAGTCATGCTTTTGATCCGAATGGTTCTAAATTTGATGAAAAAGGTAATTTACGTGATTGGTGGTCAAAAGAAGATTTCGAAAAATTTGCTGAATTAGCACAAGCTGAAGTAAAGCTATTTGATGGAATCCAGATTGGAAGAACCAAAGTCAATGGTCATCAAACCGTGGGAGAAAATGTCGCAGATCTCGGTGGATTGACTGCTGCCGTTAAGGCATGTGCCGAAGAAAAAGGTAATTTGACCGAATTGTTTGAAAATTGGGCACGTATCTGGCGTAGAAAGATGAGACCTGAGGTTAGACAGACCTTGGCAGAACTTGATCCACATGCTCCTGGAGAGATGAGAGCTAACGTTGCGGCTCAATGTTTGGATGAATTTTATGAAGCATTCAATGTCAGTGAAAACGATGGTATGTGGCTAGATCCAGAGCAACGAGTAAGAATCTGGTAAAATTATTGAAATAATGTTTGACTCCATAGTAAAAGGCTCCAATTGGAGCCTTTTTAGTTATTCAATTTTGTCATTGATTAATTCAGATTTAGATATTTTCTTGAACTTATAAAGCTTCCATAACAGACAAACAATATCAATTACAATGTAGAATAATCCAATCTTAATGCCAGTTTGTAGCCATGACCAGGGAATTAAATTGATAAACTTAAGACCGATTAATAGAATTACACCACCGATGATACTGCCTAATAGATCTTCTTTAATTTTCTTCATCCTATCCCTCAATCATAAAGTATTTTTTAGAAGTATATAATGAGCCAAAATCTAACATTAGTTGCAACGCGTCTGATACAGACACGAGGCGTCTCCTTTCTATTAGGATGTTGGCATGAGTCAAAAATCACTCATAAGCACCATCTCCTTCAAGGATAGCCACCGCTTCAGCTTTTCTACAGATAAAATTATACTAAATCCAAATATACGTTCACAAGCGAACACGAAAAATCGTTCTCACGTTAGTGGGAACGATTTTCTTTTCCATAGCTCCAAATGCCAGGATGAAAACCACTAACTAATGGAATAAAGCCAATAATAGCAACAAATTGATCATGGATAGCAGGTAGGTGTGGATCTTGCATCCAGCCGTAAATTTTGACTGCCATGAAAATAATAGTTATGACCCAGGCAATAATTGAAATGATTGCGGAAATCTTTTTAGCTAAGCGTATTTTCTCTGTAGAATTCATTCATCGTCCTCCCAAATTTGTTTAACATCCTTGAAGGCTTCTAATAATTGTTGTGCATGTTGTGAGCAGTTTAATTGTATCAAATTATTGAATATTGCTAGAACGGGCTGTTCATCTCCAGTATGACAATAGTCGATGACCCGTTGTAAAAAGGTTAAGGAGAGATCAAAGAACATGAAATGAGGCGGAAGTTCAACCTTACGCAATTCATCTAATAGCTGTTGTGCATAGTCTAGTTTCTTTTTAAAGATAAAAGCAATAACAGTGTCCGAGAGACCGCCCATAAAGGTTGTGAGATTATCCCTCAAATCGTTCACTTGGTCAAAGTTATGAACGATTCGCATAGCGATCTTGAAACCAATTTCGGAATTCAACAAGAAAGGTGAATTGGCAAACAAGATAATATTATATTTTGACCAAACTGTTGTGTGCAGTAAGTAAGAACGAATTCTTTGAATATCAGCAGTGGTCAAGTAATTCTTCCCCTCAATTAAAAGCAGTTGGTTACAGACTAGCATAATATTCTTTAATTCAAGGATGTTTTTGCTAGCGTGATATTTAGCTAAATGAGCCTGCACGTATTTACGTAATACGGGAACGTCTTCATCCTTGATTGCCGCAATTATTTCATCAGGCAGTTCAAATTCCGCTTCGATATTTGCACGTTCGGTGAATTCATCTAGCGTAATGTTAATGCGCTTAAGTAACGCAATTGCCGTACTGAATTCTACTTCTACCTGGTTGTTTTCCCAGCGAGAAAGTTTAGAAATTGAACAAATTCCGTGGCACGCCTCAGTTTGCGTGATTTCTTGTTCTTTGCGTAAATCTTTATAAACTGAACCATATTTAAACATGTCATACCTCGATTTGCAGATCTGCAAATTCCTTACATTTTCATTCATTATCCTGCGATACTAAGAACAATTCAAGTAGCGAGGGATAGAAATGAAAATGTTAATTTTGGCTATTGTAATTATGTTAGTTATCTTAGGAATTTTAAAGGTGCAGGATATGAATAAAGCTAGTTCAGAACAAGTAGTACAAAAAGTTTTAACCAACCGCAAATTTAATCAAGTAAAAGTTGATACCAGTAATGCCAATATTAAAGTCAAACAAGGCAATCATTACCGTGTTCTTTTTGAGGGAAGACATAAGTTGCTTCCAAAATTTGAAGTCAAGAATAAGCAATTAATTGTTGAAGATAAAGATGGTATTAAGGTAGTTAATAGAAATCTCTTTGACTTATTCAAAAAACATTCTGTAGTAACGCAAATTACGATTGAACTGCCAGATGAAAAGTTGAAAAATATTGAAATCGATGATTCTAACGGTAGCGTTACGGTTCAAGGCATTGCTGTTAGTCAAGGTGAAATTGATCTTTCAAATGGTAATATTATGGTCGGTCATAGTACAGCCGACGGTTATGATCTGGATACGTCGAATGGACACGTTGAGATAAATGGTTCAAATAAAGGCGACTCTTACAGCAAAAATGACAAGGCGCGAAGAGTATTAAGTATTGATAATTCAAATGGTGACATAACGGTAAGTTACGGGGGATAGAAATATGATTTACAAATACTCTTCACATTCTAAATTCATCAGCATGATTATCTTCGGCTTAATTGCCAGTATGCAACAGATTATCGTGGCTTATATGGTGCAGGCATTGACTAATATTGCTACGCAAAGAAGCTTTAATGACTTACCGCAAATTTTGCTAATTGCTGTTAGCGGCTTATTGATTACCTTTTTAGCTTCACTTATTTTCAATCGCTTAAAAACAGGTGCGATTCAGGAAGCAAATACTACTTTACGGCTTGGCATCTTAAAAGGGATGCTTAAACAATCTAGTGATGAAAATACTACTAGCTTAGCTTATCTAACTACAGATTTTAAGCTCTTAGAAACTAATCGCTTTGATGCAGAAATTGAAATTATGATGCAAGCGTACATGATTATTTTTGCATTAGGCTATGCATTGTCGGTTAACTGGTTAGTAACCTTGCTTTTTCTAATAGGTTCATGCTTACCGATGATTGTATCCAGCCTTTTTCAAAAGAAAATTCAAACTGCTTCCGAAAATTGGACCAACGCCAATGATAAGTATGTTAGTCATATCAAGAATTTTTTAGCTGGTAGTTCAACATTCAAGTTGTATGGCAAGCAAGATAATGCTGTTAAGAAGAGTAGGGTATTTGTTAACCAATTAGAAGCAGCACTGTGCAAGATGAATTTACTGAACTTGGACACAGTTTCATGGGTCAGCTTGATTGCTAACTTGTTTACCTTTACAGTGCCATTCTTAGTAGGGATTTACATGGTAGTTAATGGACAAACTACATTGGGTGCATTATTTGCAATTGTGCAGTTGTCGAATTCTTTTGTTAATCCAATTTTGACAATTTTAGAAGGTCGCAATAAGTTATCAACTACTAAAAAGATTGTTGCTAAAGCTGAAAAGTATATTGCCGAAGGCAAGAAAACTGAAGACGTTTCTGAAAATGATTTTAGTGAATTGGAAGTGGATGATTTAACTTTAATTAGAAAAGATCAGGAGTTGGCTAGACGTCTTAATTTAAAGATTAAGGCTGAACAAAAAGTAGCAGTTATTGGGCCATCGGGTACCGGGAAATCAACGCTTTTGCAATATTTAATAACAGGAGAATTCGGTCAGGCTAAAGATATTATTTTGAATAATAGCCAAGCTAAGGCTGGAGAATTTGCTAATATCTTTTCATACGCTAGTCAAAGTCCAGTGATTTTTGCAGATACCTTGTGGTTTAATTTGACACTAGGCGCAGATATTTCCCGGGAAATGGTAATGGAAGTCTGCACCAAGTTGGGACTAGACACCATCGTGAAAGAGAAGGGATGGGATTATTCTTTAGGGGATAATGCGGATCAATTATCAGGCGGGCAGCTGGCAAGAATTGAATTAGCTCGGGCCATTTTAATGAAGCGGCCAGTGTTGCTACTTGATGAAATTAATGCATCCCTTGATAAAAAGACCTCAGATCAGATTCATGATTACTTGTTAGAGTCTGATTTGACCTTTGTGGAAGTAATTCACCATTATGAACCAGAAGAGTTACAGAGATATGATCAAGTAATCGATTTAGAACAGTTTGTTTAAGAATATGAAAAAATCCCCGACGTTTTTGTCGAGGATTTTCTATTTAGAATAGTGATATTTTAGTTGCCATATTTGAAGTTCTGTTGCCGTAACTGAATAAACCATACGATCTTTGTGATTAATTTGTCGAGACCATGCACCGCTTAAATTTGCCTTTAAAGTTTCGGGTTTTCCTTTTCCAGTGAATGGATGGCGTTGACAATCTTTAATGAGGCTATCAATTTTCTTGGAAGTTTTTTTATCTTCTTTCTTCCACTCTAGATATTCATCCCAGGCATTATAGTTAAAATTTACGTTAAGCTTCATCATCTTTAGTTAGAGCCTCGAATTCTTCTGGAGTTAAGATTTTGTTTCGGGTGTCTTTATTTTCAAACGATTCTTTAGCTTCCGCTAATGCATCACGATTTGCCTTAGTCCCTAGAAGATATGAGGTCTCTTGCCATGAATCATATTCTTTTTGTGAAATAATTACGACGTTTTTGTCTTTAGGACGAGCAACGATAACTGTAGTATCATAGTCATTAATGTCATCAGCAATTTTTTTAAAGTTATTACGTAAGTCACGAGCAGTAACTGCTTTAATATTATTTGGTGTTTGTAACATGTTCCATCATCTCCTAACAGTATTATATTATGTAGGCTAAATTGTGTCTACGTTTTATAATTAAAAAATCTAGTATTCGTTCATAAGCGAACATGAAAAAATCCCCGACGTTTTTGTCGAGGATTTTCTTTTACATAAATTCTTTACTATCTTTTTGTTTCTTAATGAAATAATTCAAAATAAATGGTGAAAGTACCGTTGTAACGATGATTACCAAAATCAAGCTTGAGTAAATATCTTCAGGGAAGAGGTGATGGGTAATCCCGATCTGTGCCACGATTAAGGCAACTTCACCACGAGAAATCATACCGGCACCTACAATGTTACCCTCATTCTTAGTAAAGCCGAAGACTTCACTTGAGTATTTACCAGCCCAGAATTTAGATAAGAGAGCTAAGATTGTCATTACGATAATGAACCAAATATCCTTGAAGAAGCTCTCAAAGGTCATTGAAAGACCTATGTCGGCAAAGAATACCGGAATAAAGATCGCATAACCGATTGCGGAAACTGAAGAGTGAACTTCTTTATATTGTGGCGTCTGTCTAATAGCCAAGCCACCAAAGAATGCACCTACAACGGCAGATAATCCAACAAAGTCGGCAGCCCAAGCCATAGTTAAAGCTAAGACAAGCGAACCGATAACTACAGAGTAGTCAACATCGATTTTTTCGGAAGCCTTCATAAAGTATGGGGCAACGAACTTAAAGATGACCCAAACAACTACAAAGTAGACAATTTCAATCAAAATATTGATAAAGAAGTTGTTAGTTAAACCGCTCTTACCGCCTTCGTGACTGAAAGTAGTGAACAAACTTAAAACAACAACGGCTAAGATATCATCAACTACAGCCGCACCTAAAATTGCCGTACCAGCACGGGTATGGAGTTGTCGTGCTTCTTGCAATACTACAACCGAAATTGAAACACTGGTTGCCGCAAAGACAATTCCGATAAAGAGTGCCTCAAGTGGCTTCATACCGAAGAAGTAGCTGGCAATTCCCATGAAGACAACTGGTAAGATAACCCCGACACTAGCGACGGTGAAACTTAATTTGAAGTATTTCTTTAGTAAATCGAGGTCACTTTCCAGGCCTGCTAAGAACATTAACAGGATAACCCCGAATTCTGAGAATAGACTGACAATATCGTTTGGCGTTACCCAATTTAGGATAGCTGGTCCAAGTAAGATTCCTGACAATAATTGTCCGATAACTGCAGGCATATTAAAGCGAGCAAAGAGCTGACCTAATAAGACTGTAGTTAATAGGATTAAGATTAATTCCCCTAAAAAATGCATGTATTCCCTTTCTATAAAAAAGCAAAAAGCCTTCAAGGTGCCTCTTGACCCAAAGAAGCAAATCTTGAAAGCTTTTATTCTGATAAAAACCCAACCACTAAATGAAATATTCAGTTGAGTTTAATTTTAATATTTTCCTAAACTAGATGCAAATTAGGTTGCAATTAAATCAATCTTCGCGATAACTTTTTTCTTTGCCAAACGGTTCTTCTTTAATATAAACTGTCCATTTTTCGTTTGATTTTAGGGCACTGATTGAATATTTATAAGGCGTTTCTAGATCATCATGTTTGCCTATCTTATATCCAACTTTGTTGAAGAGTTGTCTATTCTTATTCAATGTTTTTTGATTAGAAAATGAACTTTTATATTCATAAATGTGAAAGAATTTTATTCGAGCTTTTACGGGCTCAAGACTAATTGCATTATAGCCATGTTTGTCTACAGCTTGTTGCATTTTACTGTATGCAATATTTTCTTGATGATTAACGTATAACTCGTAACTAGAATTAAGTACACAGAAAAGAATAGGTGGGACGATGAGTATTAAAAGTATTATTGATATTATTTTAGTTTTCATCTTCAGATATGGTACTCCTTGGTGATGTTTAGAAATTATGCTAAGAGAATTACTTATAATGATGTGGTCTCTTTCTTTAAGATTATAATATGATACCTTTAGAGTTAAACAATTTAACAAAATAAAAAGCTCTAGAATCATCTCGATTCTAGAGCTTTTTATTTTGTTAATATCTAATTTTTACTTACTCTTCCAAACCAAATTGCTTATTGCTTGGCTTAGTCTTAGCAAGAAGTCCCGAACTGATAGTGATCATGTCGACAACTTCCTGTAAGATAGCACCCCAAAAGGCAGGAATGACACCGGTGAAGGCGATCAATTCGATGATGATAACCACACCAATAGCAGTTAAAACATCGATGTTGGCAACCTTCATTGTATGTTTAGAAATAGCAACCGCATCATTAACCTTAGATAAATCGTTAACCATGATAACGGCATCGGCACTTTCACTGGCAGCTGTTGCGCCTTTAGCACCCATAGCGATACCGACATCAGCGGCAGTTAAACTTGGAGCATCGTTAACACCGTCACCAGTCATAACGACAGGACGCAAGTCTTTTGGTACTTCCTTGATAGCCTTAATCTTTTCAGCTGGTAAAAGATCGGCACGAATATCAGTAATGCCAGCTTTTTTACCAACCTTTTCAGCAACTTGCTTGTGGTCACCAGTAAGCATCATGATGTCTTCTGCACCTTGGCGCTTCAACTTCGCAATTGTATCAGCCGTTTCTGGACGAATTTCATCCATCATAGTAATGTAACCGGCAAACTTGCCATCGACTGAAACGAAGACAGCAGTTGAAGTTATGTCAATCTTTTCATGATTAGGATCTACGAAGCTTAATTTACCCACCTTAACATGCTTGCCATTGACGTCACCTTCAACACCTTGAGCGGTAGTTTCCTTTAAGTTGGTAACTGGCTTGATTAACTTGCTGTCAGTAGCCTTAACCAAAGAACTGGCAATAACGTGGCTAGATTGTTGTTCAACACTAGCAGCTAAGCTTTGTAATTCTTCTTTTGAAAGAGCATCGCCTTCAGGGATGATATGGTCAACCACCAATTGATTTTCAGTTAAAGTACCAGTCTTATCAAAGGCAAAAGTCTTAGCACGAGCTAACTTTTCAAGAGTTGGACCTGACTTAACAATAATGTGGTGAGCTGACATTGAACTCATACCACTGACTAAAGCAACAGGAGCTGCGATCAAAAGTGGACATGGAGAAGCAACAACCATAACTTCTGCAAATCTTGTAGCATCCCCAGACACTGCCCATGCAACACCACCAATAATCAATGAGATGATGGTAAATGGAACGGCGTAACGGTCGGCCATCTTAACGAACTTAGCTGGTTGAGCTTGTGATGACTTAACCAAAGCGACAATTGACTGATATTCTGAGTCCTTAGCAGCCTTAGTAACCTTCATCTGGACGGCAGCATCACCGTTAACGGAACCAGACATCAAGTCATCGCCTGGCTTTTTAGCAACAGGAACAGATTCACCGGTCAATGATGATTGGTCAAAGTTTGATTCACCTTTAACAATTTCACCATCAACTGGAACTTGTTGACCTGGTTTAATTAAAACAATGTTACCGATTTTCAAATCATCAACATTGACTTCGGTAATCTTGCCGTTGATTAACTTGTTGGCGATTCTAGGAGTATTGTTCAAAAGGGAACGCAATTCCTTGCTGGCTTGACCTGTAGCGTAGTCCTCCAGAGTTTCACCACCAGTAGACATTACCAAGATCATCCATTCAGCCCAATAATTGTTGATTAAAATAGTAGAAACAATCGCAATTACGGCTAAAATATCGACACCGTAACGGCCGGATTTCCAGTCATTGAATATTTCCATTAACAAAAGAACGGAAATCCAAATACCCAAAATGTCGATGATAATTGCTTGGGGATTCATTTGCAATTTAAGAATTGGCGTTACAAATAGAGTAGAAGCATGTAAACCAAATTCAAAAATTAAACTTATTACCCCGGCAATTAAAACGACAATAAATTTCCATTGACGTTTCATATGTATAGCCTCCAAAAAAGTAAATATATCACTCTACTCAAAACATTCTAACATTCTTTTACCATAATAATACGTAAATAGAATTCTATTTTTCTTCATTAAAAAAGGCAGCCCATAATAGACTGCCCGTGGGTTATTTTATTTTGATTGATTTGTAGTGCTTATCATATGTATGGGTAACATAGTTAAAGGCTTTGATCCACTCACGTCTAGTAAGTAATCCTTGGAAAACGCCGCGGTCATCGACGACCGGTAAAAAGGCGTTGTTAATCAATAAATGAAGCTGCGCCTCTAGCGTAGTTTCGACAAAATTTATTTTATCGAACTTGGTTTGCATGACATCTTTAACCTTTAATTGATCTAAAGGTGCGGTAGAAATTTCCTCATTCGTTAGCATCTTGTCTGTAATCATCGCTAAACTAAGCAGACCAACCACTTTTTTATCTTTATCTAAAACTGGAATTTTAGAATATTTAACTTTAGTAAGGATTAAAAAGGCATGATATAAAGGATTGTCATCTTGAACAAAGGCAATCCGACTAGCTGGAATTAAAAACGAACCTGATTTTTCTTGAATTAAATGTTTAATCGATGGTGAAAACATATTTGCGCCTCTTTTCTATCTTAAGTATACAGGAAAAAAGGAAAAGGTCCGCAAGATTTTGCGGACCTTATTAGTTTCATCTACTTTGGAGGAGTAAGAATGAATGAAATAAAAAAGTGGGAGTATGTAACAAGTTTCTACCGCCTTGTTACATTTTTTATAATACAGGCTAAATGTGAATTAAAAATGTTCAAATTCTTATGAAAAGGTAAAGATTTGCTTGTGAAGTATTTAAGAAATTGATTTTGGACATAAGAAAAGCCCACGCAACGCACGTGAGCCGAAAGGGATAGATATGAAATTGACTAATTGGAGTAAGTCAATTCTTTTTATTTTCATTATTTACTTGGAGGAGTATGAATGAAAAACAAAAAAGTTGAGTTGTAATAAGAAAGATTGTTTTCTTCCTCACTACATTAAGTAGTATAACCTTAAATTGTGAAAAAAGTGTGACGAAATAAACTTTATTTTCGAAAAATCTATATTTTTAATGAAAATTCGTGGCAGATTAGTAAAAGTATAATGAATGTGGCTATAATGTTAGGCATGTCAAAAAGGTAAAGAAAGGAACAGTTCGGTGAAAAAATTTGGAAAGTTTGTTTTGCAATTGATAATAACTGTTCTCATCTTAGTAGGTGTCGGAACAGGCGGCTATTTTGGCTATCAATGGTTGCAGAAACAAGAGATGCTGCGAGAGCGTCCTAAAGTAGTAAAAGCTAATGATGGAACAAATACGAGTGCAGCTTGGCATAATTTCAAAAACTATCAAAAAGCTTTACGTGAAAACTATCCTTTTATTAATAAAGTATCTACTTATGTTCCGCCGAGGACATGGGACGGAAAAGATTTTATTATTCCAGGACTGATTTCAACTAAGGCCTACAATTTTAAAACTAAAAAATACGATGTAGCAACTGCAATGACGCCTCAAGGAATCGCGGTAGCGAGCCAGTACATTTTAATTACTGCCTATGACGGGGATCATGTTCATGCTTCCGTTATCTATGTTTTAGATAAAAAGACGGGTAAATATATTAAGACAATTCAAGTCCCAGGTAGGCCGCATTTAGGCGGTATTGCATATGATCCCGTTGCTAAAAATATTTGGATTACAGGTTCATTAGGTAAGTCCTCAGCTTTAGCCGCATTTTCATTAAAAGAAATGAAAGAATATAAGCCAGGAAGCAGAATTCCAATTAAATATGATCACCAGATTGCAATTCCAGCAGTTGAAAAAGCATCTGCAGTTACCTATTATGACAGTCAATTATTTGTTGGATTCTTCAATATGTATGGACGCGGCAAAGTTGCGGCATATCGAATTGCTCGTAGCGGCAAAAACAAAGGTTCGATTACTAATAATGAAGTGAAATCTGTTACGGGTACGCTGCAGTGGTCAGATCCAACTGGCGAAACTAGCATGGATAAGCAGATTCAAGGGATTGCAATTTATCAAAATAAGATCTTCTTGAGTCAGTCATACGGTAGCGGTAGTTCTAATCTGTACGTTTTCCCAACTTCTGCCTTAAATGCATTAGATGAAAAGAATGCGGAGTTAGAACTAGAAATGCCGCCATATTTGGAGCAGATTACAGCTTATAAAGGGCAACTACTTTGTCTATTTGAATCCGCGTCGCAGCAATATGCTAAGCCGAATGTTGTAGTAATGGATCGGATTTTATCCATCAATATTAATGCGTTGTTTGGCAATTAGGATGAAAGGAAACAAGCGATGAATCTCAATTACCGTCAAAAGGAAATCTTTTGGTTGCGTTTTGCGGGCTGGTTTTGCCTGCTGCCTGCAACAACGTATCTGTATTTGTATCAAAATCTACACTCATGGTTTTGTTTAGGTGAATTAATCATTATCGTATTGTTTGCAGCGTATATTTTGGCCACGGCAAAAAGCGATCGTTGGACTGATCCTAAAAATATGATGCGACTATTGATCTTTGCTTTAATTTTTGTTGCGGTAATTATAGCCATTCCGCTGTACTTCGCATACCGCAATTGCAAAAAAATACAATAATAAAACGCTTTCCGTATATTTTATGCAGCCTTAATTTAAGAAAAAGTTTAAATTTGTTAAAATGTATAGCGATGATGTGCTGATTGTTGCTATTTGTAGTAATATAAGACAAAGTAATAAAATGTTACAAAAATATTACTTGAGGGAGAAACAATGGATAAGAAGTCGAAAATTGATTCTCGAGGCAAACGCGTCGGTATGTTTGTCTTGAAAACGATTGTTTATTTTGGAATCCTGATGGCCCTTATTTATTTGTATGAATATAGTGGACTTACTTCAGTTCATTTCATTTATAACGAATTTTAAGGTAGGTGTTGTCACATGATTCAAGATGTTATTAAGAGAATAGATGAGATAGCTGAACAAGAACCAGATCGTGTTGTTTACGACTATCTTGGTAAAACCAATACATATGGCGAACTTAAGCAGCGTTCCAATGCGTGGGCACACAAGATTGCTGCGATGGATATTCCAGATCATGCTCCAATCATGATCTGGGGTGGTCAAACTTTTGAAATGGTTGCTAGTTTCCTTGGCTGTGTTAAGTCAGGGCACGCATATATTCCAATTGCTAGTTACTCAAACGCTGAACGTTTGACCATGATTCAAGATGTTTCAAAATCACCATTGGTTTTGGAAATTGACCCATTGCCAGACGTTAACTTAGACAACGTTAAGGTACTTAAGGCTAGTGAAGTTGAAGATGGCGACTTCACTGTTGACGAAAGCAAATTTGTTGAAGGCGATGAAAACTACTACATCATCTTCACTTCAGGTACTACTGGTAAGCCTAAGGGTGTACAAATCAGTCACGATAACTTACTCAGCTTTGTAAACTGGGAGTTATCAGACTTTAATTTGCCAGAACACCCAAGTTT
The DNA here is from genome assembly GCF_001434975.1 of Lactobacillus gallinarum DSM 10532 = JCM 2011. Taxonomy (GTDB): domain Bacteria; phylum Bacillota; class Bacilli; order Lactobacillales; family Lactobacillaceae; genus Lactobacillus; species Lactobacillus gallinarum. The sequence goes on along the minus strand of NZ_AZEL01000056.1, from coordinate 42,868 downwards.
CTTGGCCCAAGCTCCATACTCATTCGACTTGTCAGTAATGAGTCTTTACCCTGCACTTGTTTCAGCAGGTAAGCTTGTTGTATTGCCACACGATGTAACGCAAAACTTTGGTCAATTGTTCCAAACTTTGCCAAAGATGCAATTTAATGTTTGGGTATCAACCCCATCATTTGCACAAATGTGTTTCTTGGATAAGACTTTTGATTCTGAACATCATCCAGACCTTAGTCACTTCTTATTCTGTGGTGAAGAATTACCACACAGCGAAGCAGACATGCTTAAGAAGAGATTCCCAGAAAGCCATATCTTCAACACTTACGGTCCAACCGAAACAACTGTTGCCGTAACGCAAGTTGAAATTACTGACGACATTCTTAAGAAGTATGACCGTTTACCAATCGGTAAGGTTAAGGAAGACACCAAGATCACTATTGATACTTCAAAGGGTGATAAGCCTGGCGAAGGTGAAATTATCATTAGCGGTCCTAGCGTTTCAAAGGGTTACATGAACAACCCTGAAAAAACTGAAGCTGCCTTCTTCCAAAAGGATGACGACAAGTACTGTAGCTACCGCAGTGGGGATGCTGGATTCTTTGATGACGGCGACATGCTCTTCTATCGCGGTAGAATTGACTTCCAAATCAAGTTCAATGGTTACAGAATCGAACTTGAAGAAATCAACTTCTACTTAACTAAGAATAAATACGTTCGTTATGGCGTTGCGGCACCTAAATACAATAAGGACCACACTGTTAAGCAAATCGTTGCAGAAATCGAATTAAAGGAAGGCGTAGCGCGTCAGCACTCAGAAGCTGCTTTAACTAAGGAAATTCGTGAAGATTTAGCTAAGAACGTTATGCCTTACATGATTCCACAACGTTTTGTTTACCAAGATAAATTGCCAATTTCTCAAAATGGCAAGGTAGATATCAAAGCGGTTATTAAGGAGGTTAATAAGTAGTGAATTTTAATTTCATTAACTTACAACCTTATTCAAATCCGCAATATTTCATTTATTTGATGATTGCTTTAATCCCAATCATTTTGGGGTTATACTTCGGTCATCGTTTCAAGACATATGAAGCAATTTTCTCAATTGTTTTCTTATTCTTGATTTTTGATGGTAGTCACTGGCAACAAGGGGTTAACTTATTAATCTGGCTGGTTTATGAGTTTATTTTGACCTTTGCTTATCAGTATTATCGTCATCACGGTAAAAATAAGACTTGGGTATTTAGCTTAGCAGTAATTCTGGCAATTATTCCATTAGCTGCAGTTAAATATTTAACTGCTTTTCCTGATAATTCCATCGGCTTTGTAATTGGGTTCTTAGGTATTTCATATGTAACCTTTAAGACCGTTCAAGTTATTATGGAAATGCGTGATGGTGCGATTAAGAAGGTAGATCCTGTAACTTATGCAAGATTCTTGCTCTTCTTCCCAACCATTTCATCAGGTCCTATTGATCGTTACCGTAGATTTAAGAAGGATTATGAAAAGGTTCCTACAAGGGATGCATATATTACTGATTTGCAATATGCAGTAAGATATTTATTCCAAGGCTTTTTATATAAGTTTGTTATTGGTTGGTTCTTTGGTACTTATTGGTTACCAAAGATCACTGCCTCTGCATTAGTAGTCGGCAATGCAAATGGTGGTTTGAAGCTTTCATGGTGGGTACTTGCTTACATGTATTGTTACAGCATGTACTTGTTCTTTGACTTTGCAGGTTATTCATTATTTGCCGTATCAATTTCATACTTCATGGGTATTCATACCCCAATGAACTTCAATAAGCCATTTATTTCTAAGAACATTAAAGATTTCTGGAATCGTTGGCATATGACTTTGTCATTCTGGTTCCGTGACTACATCTATATGCGATTCTCTTTCTTTGCAATGAAGAAAAAATTGTTTAAGAATCGAATTAGATTGTCACAAGTTTCTTACTTCCTGTTGTTCTTAATCCAGGGTTTCTGGCACGGCTTAACGTGGTATTATATTGTTTATGGTATCTTCCACGCTTCAGCTATTTGTATCAACGATATGTGGCTTAGATTTAAGGGAAAGCATAAGAAGCAAATTCCATCTAACAAGTTTACTGAATGGTTCGCCATTTTCTTAACCTTTAACGTAGTTTGCTTCAGTTTCTTGATTTTCTCAGGATTTCTTAGTCAACTATGGTTCGGTTGGAAATAAGCTTATATAATATGGAATGATATTAATTAAGTATTTGTGTTGAATAGAGGTATTAATTATGGACACTAAACAAGGCGTATTAGACATTTTAAACGATTTAACTGGTGAAGATTTATCAGATCAAATGGATGAAAACATCTTTGACAATGGTTTGATGGACTCAATGGCAAGTGTACAAATGCTTTTGAGCTTACAAGAAAAGTTTGATATTGATGTTCCCGTTTCAGAATTCAAGCGTGCTGAATGGGATACTCCAAATAAGATTGTTGCAAAGGTGGAAAGCTTAGAAAATGAGTAATAAACGCCGGCTGTGGCAAATTTTTGGCCCAGTTATTTGCGCTTTTATCCTTTTATTAGTTGTATTCCTTATTCCCTGGGAAAGAACTTTTTCTAAGCAAACAATCTATGAAGCTGCTGCTTCACAAAATACTACTGTCTTTAAGGGCAGTACAATGAAGCAAGAAGCTTTTGATGACGGCTATGTACCTTTCTATGGTTCAAGTGAATTATCAAGATTTGATCCATTGCACCCTAGTGTAATTGCGGAAAAGTATCATAGAAATTACCGTCCATTCTTGCTTGGTGGTCCAGGTAGTCAATCTTTGGCTCAGTTTTTAGGGATGCAAGGCACAGCTAAGCAACTTAAGAATAAAAAGGCTGTTGTGATTATTTCACCACAATGGTTTACCAAAAAGGGTCAAGATCCTAATGCCTTTGCTTTGTATTATTCACCACTTCAAGCATGTAATTTCTTGTTAAGTGCTAAGAATAATAAGACTGATCGTTACGCTGCTAAGCGTTTGCTTGAAATGCCAGACGTTAAGGGCGAAATTAAGAATAGTCTTCAGCAAATTGCGGAAGGTAAGAAACTAACCACTTTCCAAAAGTTTTACTTAAACAATCGTCGTAGAATGCTCAGTAATGAAGATAACTTCTTCAGTGCATTCCAATTGCGCGATCGTGTAAATAAGATTCAAAAGAAAGCTAAAGTTTTACCAAGTGCATACTCTGTTAAGGCTTTGAATAAGGTCGCTGCAGAACAAGCTGCAATGCATACTAATTCAAATAACTTAGGAATTGACAATACTTTCTATAGAACTCGTTTGCCTAAGAAGGTATTGAAGCGTTTGAAGGGTAGTCAACGTAATTTCGACTATGTTCACTCAGTTGAATATGGTGACTTCCAATTAATGCTGGAACAATTTGCTAAGCAACATACTAATGTATTGTTCATTATTCCTCCAATTAACGGAAAATGGATGAAGTACACTGGTTTATCAGAAAAGATGTACCAGGAATCTGTTGCTAAGATTGAACACCAACTTGTTAACCAAGGTTTTGAAAATGTAGTAGATCTTTCAAAACGTGGTAATGAAAAGTACTTCATGGAAGATACTATTCACTTAGGTTGGAAAGGATGGGTTGCAGTTGATCAAGCTGTTAAGCCATTCATGGAATTACCAAATAGACGTTACAACTACTACATGTCTAACTACTACTACTCCAAGAAGTGGCAGAATAAAGACGATGTTAAGAGCGTCGATTTGACTAATAAGAACAGTTTAAAAGCAAAGTAGTGCGCCAGGCTATTGATCGTTTAGGCATTAAAGGATCTGTCTTGGTAACAAGCAACAGAAAACCTTTACTTGAGTACGCTACAAATAATAGTACTGACACTAGTTATTTGATTAATTCAGTGCAAAAATCAATGACTGCTGCGATGGTCATGCGTGAGGTACAAAAGGGAAGGCTGAGTTTAGATGATCCACTTTCTAAGTTTTACCCTAACGTAGATGGTGCAGATAATGTCAAGATTAGCAACTTATTAACCATGACTTCTGGATTAGATCTAGAAACTGATCAACAATTGGGGACACCGGAATTTATTTCAGATGAAGCCAATATTGCTCACGATGCAAAATACACTGTGTTTGATGGTAGAAAGTTAGGCAAGTGGCATTATACAGCTGTAAACTACATTTACCTTTGTGGTATCTTGTCTAAGCTTGAACATAAGTCTTATGAAAAGCTATTCCGTGAGACTTACATCAAGCCGCTTAAGTTAAAGCAAACCGAATTTTTATGGTCAAGCATGACTAAGTTGAAATCTGCAGGCTGGGTTCCAGGCTACGAAAGAAGTTCTGGTCAATTCGTGAGAGTTGATCATGATCAGGCTGTGAAGGATGCACATAATGAATTAGGTGCAGGCTCTATTGTGATGTCTAATGCTGATTTAGCAAAAACGATTGAGTATATCCTACATGGTAAATTACTGACTAAAGAAAGCAGAAAAGTGCTTTTCAAGGGTAAGGCACCGTCATACTACAATGGTGGTTTTTATAACTTGAAGAAGTACAAGGCAGCTAATGGTGCTGGTGAAGGTTATTACACCTTCTTGCGTACTACCAAAGGTGCTAAGGACATGATTATTATTCAGGATAATCACACTACTCATGGCGAATTTGGTAAGATTAAAAAGAAAGTAAACCGCATTATGTCGATAATGCTGCACTTTAATTAAAGAGAAAGGACGAGGCGTTGAGCCTCGTCTTTTTTGCGTATGTAAGTGAATTTGTTTAATATATAGCTAATACTATTTTAAATTATAAATATATAGAATAAAAAACAGCTTATGGTCTATAATTTAAGTGAATCATAAAAGCGATTTAATTGGAAAGCGCGAATATTATGGCAACTTTAGTTACATATGGTGTATTTGTTTTTATTGCAATAATGGGTATTGTTCAAATTTTAATTAGTAATTCTGTTATGAAGCAAACTGCTGGTAATAAAGGATATAATGCTGCCAACGTTGGACGCAATAGTAGAAGAATCGGTTATGCTTTAATTATCATAGGCATTGGGCTAATCATCTTATGGTCTGCTGGCAATGCCAATAATGGTGCTATCTATAAGTGGACTGCAATTGTTGCAGGAATTTTTGTAACAATTATCGGAATTTATAACGCTTGGCAAATTCACAAATCTATTAATGCTGAGCATCCCCTCAAAGAAGGTAAAAACGCAGGTCATCTTGCAATAGCAGTATTACAAATTATCTTTGGTATTATCGCAATTATTTGTGGATTATAACTATCAAAATAACAATCTGTATCAATCCGTGTCATTTTGCTTGTTTTTTATATTTTTGAATGCTAGAATTTTCATGTACCGCCGCTAGTAGTAGTCATTTTCTCCGGTAGCGAAAATGTTATCTTCTATATGTGGTCAGAGACGGCGGTCAACACTGTGTGAGCCTAGTTCCGTGTTGGTGGAATTAGGCTTTTTTTGATGCCATTTTTTATCGACTATAATCTACGTTTAGGCGACACTAATTATGTAACTGATATAGAAAGAGTGGGAAAATGGCTGTTACAAGAAAAGAATTAAAAGACAATGCCAAGCAATCCTTACTTGGAAATTGGGGCTGGGCAATAATTGTCTTCTTGATTACCGCAATTATCTTTGGCATTTTTACTGGCGCTGGTCACTGGTTAGATGAAACTTACATAAATTATGACGGAACCAATATTTTTTACCAATTTGCTAGTCCAATTGGATCAATTCTCCTTTGGATCGGTAGTTTCATTGGTTTGAGTAGAAACATTGCATTTCTAGAATTAAGAGACGATCAAAAAGAAGAAAAACCATATATGGCTGCATTTTCAGTCTTTACTGAGAATCGCTTTGGTCCAGAATTGATTAATTTCGTGCTGGTTTCTATTTTTACATTCTTATGGACTTGACTTTTGATTATCCCAGGTATTATCAAGGCTTATTCTTATTCCATGACACCGTATATCGTGAAGGACATGGTAGCCAGCGGTAAGCAAGTCAGTGCAACTTACGGAATTAATGCCAGCAAAGAGCTCATGAAGGGCCACAAGATGGCTTTGTTTATCTTTGACTTAAGTTTCCTAGGCTGGAACATTTTGGCCGCCATAACCTGCGGAATTGGCTATTTATGGGTTACTCCATATTACCAAACTGCTAAAGCAAACTTTTACCGTCACATTGCAGGCGATAAGTTCTTAAAGTAAAAAAAGCAAAATAAAATGCATCAGGTAAGTTTTTACCTAGTGCATTTTTTGATAGCTAATTATTTTTTAGTAAAGGTTAGCAGCCTTGATGTATTTGTTTTTGCCAATCTTGTAGTACTTTTTACCATGAATGGTCTTCTTACCGTGAACAGTAACAGAATGGTTCTTCTTCAAGGCCTTGTGCTTCTTACGCTTGCCGTTCTTATCGTAAACATAAGCGTTGTGCTTCAATACACGAGCCTTACCGGTATTCTTCTTAGGAGCTTGAGAAACTGCATTACCTGATGATGAAAGTGGCAAAACGTTGATGTTACCGTCTACGTTAAGGCCACGCCAGTTATCAGTAAATTGCCAAATTGAAACACCGTTCATTGATGGGAAGTAGTTAAAGTTAGGATTGTCGATACGACCTGAAATAGCGTATGAAGCAACCCATAAACTGTTAGGAAATGCATTAACTACTTTGTTAGTGTTAATGTTGTTTCTCAATACAGATGAACTAGCGTAAAGAAGTGGCTTGTAACCAGCATCCTTAACTTTCTTCATGAAAGCAATAATTGCGTTAGCAGTAGGGTTCTTACCCATGTTGATGTTGTTACCATCGCCTGATTCATAATCACAAGCAAGGTATGAACCTGGGTTAAGACCTACAGCCTTGGCTGATGCAATAGCATAATTTGCTTCACGCTTAGCAGCTGAAGTGCTTGCACTGAAAGTAGCGAAGTGGTAGCCCATTGGCATCATGTTTTGACGACGTGCGCTAGCAACTTGACCACTAGCCTTAGGGTTTCTGTAGCCTGTACCTTCACTAACCTTAACTACAGCAAACTTAGCGCCAGATCTAGCGTGAGCAGACAAGTCAGCACTTTGGTAACTAGCAACGTCAATCCCAAGTGAACGTGCAGCTACGGAAGTAGTTGAAGCTTGCACAGTTTGTGGAGCTTGAGCCTTTACTGCAGCGATACCTATAGTTGAAAAAATAGCAACGCATGCTAATTTAGTAATAAATCTCTTCTTAAAAAACAACGTAAATCCCCCATGATTTTTTTATTAATAGAATTATAAATAATCAGTAACTTTCACATAGAAACATTTCAATCATAATGATTATTCTGAGGCGGGTCAAGCCTCCTAACGATAAATTAAACTATAGGTAATAATATGGTAACTAATGTAACCAATTTGTATTATTTCTCGACTAAATTTCTCTAAAAAGAAGCCCCTTTGTTCCCAAAAATGAAAAAATCCACGTATAATTAATGAGGCACAATGAGATAACGTAGATTTGAGGTTTTACTGTTGAATAAAAAGATCCTATCGGGTTCGTTTTGGCTATCGTTTGGTAGTATCGTATCGAGAATTCTAGGAGTTGTATATTTAATTCCTTGGTTGATTATGTTGGGGAGCTATCACAACCAATTGAATGCGCAAGCTCTGTTTAATTCTTCGTACACGCCTTATGCATTATTTTTATCTGTCGGAACCGCGGGACTTCCTTCAGTTATTGCCCGGGAAGTATCACAATTAAATTCGCAAAATAGATATAAAGATAGTTTGTATATTACCAAGCTGGGACTCATTATCATGTTAGTAATGGGGCTAGCCTGCGGAATTTTGCTATATGTAACTGCACCAATCATTGCTAAAAACAGTCCGGTTGATTCTGTAGCTAGTGCAACGATTTCAATTCGTGTTTTAGTTCCAGCCGTAATTATTTTGCCATCAATGAGTATGGTAAGAGGATGGTTCCAAGGAAATAATGATATGAAGCCATACGGAATTTCCCAATTATGGGAACAATTTGCGCGAATTCTCTTTATTTTGTTGGCAACTCTTTTAGTTATTGAGGTTTTTCATCATAATTACGTAATCGCAGTTTATTTTAGCGTTTTCGGTGCTTGTGTTGGCGCTATTGCTAGTTATTTGTACCTCTTTGCGTATTTACGCAAGCAGTGGGGTCATTATAAGCAGCTTCTTGAAAATAGCGAAGAGCGTGCTTTAAACAACGTAACACGAAGCTTGCTTAATCTGTGGTATGCTTCTATACCTTTTGTTTTATTAGGTTCTTTTATTACCGTTACTCAATTAGTAGATCAATTATTGTTCAAGCAGGTATTAATTAATTTTAATCATCTCAGCAGCACTTACGTTAGCTACATTTATACGATTTTTTCAGCTAATCCTAGTAAGATTACTACGGTAATTATTTCTTTAGCGACGGCTGTATCTGAAACAAGTTTGCCATTATTAGCCGGACTTAAGTTTAAGAGTAAGGATCGACAAGAAAGCATTAAAAAATTATTGTTAGAAAACTACCGTTTACTTTTATTTGTATTATTACCAGTAGTAGCATTAGGTGCATTTGCGGCATCACCAATTTATACGGTGCTGTTTTCTCATGATAGTCTCGGCGCATATTATCTAGTTGAAAATATTGTCCAGAGTTTGTTAGCTGGACTAGTAATGAATTCGTTGACTCTACTGCTTGCTTTGAATATGAATAAACTAGCCGTGATTTACATGGTTTGGGGCGTTGTGTTTAAAGTGATTTTGCAAGTCCCAATGACTATGTTTATGAATGCGGACGGTGCAATTTTATCTACGGACATTTCATTTTTGATTGTAATTTGGCTTAGCTATCATAAACTTAACAAGACCTATGGCATTCGTCTTACTAGCTTATTGCCAATTGTGGTTACTAATGAGATTTATATAGTTATCTTGTTTATTTATCAATTGCTGATAGGAAATCACTTTAATCATTTAGGACGAGTGGGGAGTTTTATTTACTTAGCAATTTTTGGTTTAATCTTTTTAGGATTATACGTATTAATTTCGAACTTAATGGGTATTTCCCAAGAAATTTTTGGTAAAAAAATCGGCTATCGTTATTACCGTTATAAACATTATCATTAAAAAAGGCAGCAGGTTTTCCTGCCGCCTTTTTTAGTAGTTTTAATAGTTACGATTGATGTCGCCCATGCTGGAACGCATTGCTTCATCAACGTATCTTGACGTTTCAACATCAGCTTCTTTCAAAGCCTCTTGAACGTCTTTATAGCTCATTTGGTTAACGAGATAGAATCTCAATGCTGTATTAACTAAGTCATTAAAGTCAGTATCGTTAATTTCGTTATATTTGTCGATTAATTTAGCAATATCGCTATTTAATTCAAAGTGTTTTCTTGGCATAATTGTTCCCACCCTTTTCTATAAAGGCATTATAGCATAATGCTTGCTAATAAATTGATGATAAAGCATCTAGCATATTGATCTTTTTAATCTTGTGGTGAACTACAACTGCTAAGGCAGCAGTAATGATTTCTGGAATCAATGCGGAGAATACAAAGTTAAATGGATACATATTTGGATCAAACATTGCGGCATCTGGCGGCAAGCTGGTGATAATGAAGTGGTGCAGCCACCAACCGAAACCAAAGCCAACAATAATTCCTAATGCAGAGAGAATAATAGTCTCCCGATAGATATACATGGTAGCTTCATTGTCATAAAATCCCAACACCTTGATAGTAGCCAGCTCCCGAATTCTTTCTGCAACGTTGATGTTGGTCAAATTGTAGATAACGACAATGGCGAGAATCCCTGAAATCAAAATCAAGATAAAGATAACTTCGTTCAGACTACCGGTGTAGCTGCCTAATATTTTTCTATTCGAAGAATTGGAAATCACTGTTTCAATTGCGGCCGTTTTGACTAACTTCCTGCTAATACGATTAACTTCTTGCAGCTCATGCCTTCTCATAGTAACGAGATAGGCATTCGCAGCGTATTTTTGACCAGTAGCGCGGGCGTATTCTTTTTGATTCATAAAGACGTAATGCCCCAAATACATTTCACAAATTCCTTTAACTTTAAAGCGGTAAGTTTTTCCAGCGCTGTTTTTTAGAGAAATACTTGAGCCTTTCCTGGCGTTTAACAAGGTAGCTAATTTTTCAGAAATAATTACGCCATCGTCAGGCAAAGTGAGTTTCTTTTTACTTTGCCTTTCTCTTAAATTGATTTATTTCCTAAAATTAGCGGCTGATTCTGGTGTAATCATCATGATGTTTTCAGTTGAACCGCTTTGATTAAGATGCTTGGTTAATTGCTGATACTGCACGGCATTTGTTTGTGTAATATCTTTTTCTTTAAAAATGCTATCTAATTCATGCTGCTCTTTTTTAGTAACATGTTTGCTCTTTAAAGCAATGATGTCATTTTTTTGGACAGCGGAATATTGAATATTGCCAATTCCCTGAAGAGAATCACGAATGCCGAATCCCATACCTAGCAAGCCTGTACAACCTGCTACGCCAAAAATGGTCATTAACATTCTACTCTTGTAGCGGAAGATGTTTCGTGCAGTAACTTTGGCAGAAAAACTCATGTGTTTCCATAACCAGGGGATGTGTTCCAGTAAAATACGAGAACCATTTTTAGGTGGTTTAGGTAAAAGCAATGCTGCTGGCTTTTCTTTTAGAGTTTGATAAAGCGTCAACATAGAAACAGCAGTAGTAGCAAGTAGTGCGATAATTAACGAAATAAGCAATGGCCACCAAGCAAAGTTAAGCTGGTAATCACTTCCCAATGTGGAACTAGCTAGGTAAGCCTTGATAATCATGTTAGGCAAGAAAGTATAACCTAAGCTAGCACCTAAGATCACGCCTAAAATTGCCGCAGAAGTGCTGTAAAGCAAGAACTTGAACGCAATGCTAGCGTTGCTATAACCGAGTGCCTTAAATGTTCCAATATTAGTACGTTCTTCTTCTACGAAGCGCATCATGGTAGTCAAACTGACCAATGCAGCAACGGCAAACAAAAAGACAGGGAAGACGTTGGCTAAAACTTCGACTCGCTCAGAATCAGCACGATAGGATGAATACCCTTGGCTTTCCTCACGACTGTTAATGGTATAGCTAGGATAATCGATTTGGATTTTATTTTTAGGTACCTCAATTTGCTCAGGCGTAATAGGGATGCCTTTTTTGATTAATTGCTCAGCGGCCTTCTTTTGATATTGTTTTTGATATAGCTGAACGTATTTATCGTATTTGTCTTGTCTATTCTTGTTTAAAGCCTTCTGCAATTTGTTTTGATCATGGTAAACGCGATTGCGATAAGTGACACTAAATGGGCTCAGATTAGCGATGTTTTTAAAAGTTACACGTGAAACTTGATACACAGGTGAAGCGAACGCATTATGCGTTGTTACAGCGAATCCAATTAGTCGACCATTGCCGATATTGGTCTGACCGAATTGTGTTTTATCCAAAAATTCGCTTGATTTAACAAAGCCGACAATTTTATATGTTTTATTCTTTAGGATTCCCGGTTTGACGAAACTGATTTTTTCTCCGATGTGATACTTATTTTTTAGCAAATAAGAAAGAGCAATTTCTTTATTGTTTTCTGGGAAATGGCCCTTAATTCATAGCTTGAGAGATTATTTGATTGAGAGAATACCCGCAAGACATCTTGCTTATTTTTGACTTTTACATCTTGCAGATAGCCAAAGGTAGCCTGCTTAATTTCAGGGAGATTTTGAATGGTTGCTCGATCAGTTGAATTAATTCCGTAGTTGGAACTAACGGTGACATCGGCTAAATTGTGCTTAGTAAAAAAGTCCGCACCTGTTGCACGCATATCGGGGCCGGCTATTTTTAGTCCTACGAAGGCAAAAGTACCTAAACCAATTAGTAAGATAATTGCGATATAACGACCAAGCGAATGCGTTATGGCTTGGAAAGCGTCCTTCCATAAAATTGATTTGTGCATTATCAACACCTACCATTCAATGCTGCTGATATCCGCAGGCTGATCATTAGTTTGCCGTCACGAATACGAATTACTTTATCCGCAATTGGTGCAATAGCGGCGTTATGGGTAACGATGAGCACAGTGGAGCCATTTTTTCGGCTCATATCTTGTAGGATTTTTAAAATCTGTTTACCGGTTTTGTAATCGAGTGCTCCTGTTGGCTCATCACACAATAATAGCTCTGGCTTTTTCGCAATAGCACGAGCAATAGCGACACGTTGTTGTTCACCACCAGATAATTGAGCGGGAAAATTTTGCTCTCTATCAGATAAGTCTACTTCTCTTAAAGCCTCATCTGGATTCATTGCATCAGGCACGATTTGCGCAGCCAGTTCTACGTTTTCTTTTGCAGTTAGATTGGGGATTAAATTATAGAATTGAAAGACAAATCCCACATAATTTCTGCGGTAAGTTGTTAATTGTTTGGCGTTATAAGATGCAATGTTTTTGCCTGCGACGATCACATCACCGCTTGTATTAGGTTCCATTCCGCCTAGAATATTGAGCAGTGTGGATTTGCCGGCTCCTGAAGAGCCTAAGATAACTACTAATTCTCCCTTATTAATAGAAAAAGTAATATCTTTATTGGCGTAAATAGTTGTATCCCCAGATTGATAAATTTTAGTATTATTTTTTAATTCTATATAGGCCATAATTATCAACTTCCTAGCATCATTGTATAATGTGATTAATATAAACTCATTCAATCATATTTATTGAAGATAGGTAAAGGGAAAAGCTATGGGAGAGAGAATAACCAACTTTATTCTTATCATAAGAAGATTACCAATATTTAGAATTTTTCAGCGAACTTTGGGGATGCTGATGCCAATTGCAATTATTGGTTCTTATTTTAAGTTGCTACGTGATGCTGTTTTTTCACCAGACAGTTTTATTTATAATATCCTGAATTTTGATTTAACTATGTCCGACAAAATATGGTATGCCGGTTCCTTTATTTGTAACGGCTTTGTGCGGGTAACTTTTGGATTATTTGGTTTATATGCGGCATATTTTGCGGCACGTTATACAGCACGTTTATATCATAAAGATTCTACGTTAGCCGGTATGACTGCAGTAATGATAATTATGTTTTGTGCGTATGCAAGTAATGTGGGAAATAAGCTTAGTAATAAGTCAATGTTTTCATCTAGTGTATTGCAAATTAATGCTTTGTTACTTGCGTTACTAGTGGGATATGCAGTTGGTGAAATTTTCCATTGGTTAGGTAAAAATCACCAGCCTGTAGAATTTGAACATGTTCATCGAGTTAGAACTCGGGCCTGGAATGCGCTTTTGCCTGCATCTGTATCTATTATTGCGGGGATGATTTTGGGGATTATTATTTATGAATTGCAAATCAAGATATTGAGCTCCAGTACTTTTAAAGAATTGGTTATTCAAATCCAAAATTCCAACAATATATTTGAAATTATTGCATTGGCGTTTGTCGTTATGCTGCTTAGTTGGATTGGGATTGGCTATCCTTTAGCTTCTTTATCTACGGCTGCAGCACTTACAAGCGGGGCAGCTACTGTTAACCTCAATTATGCATTAAAACATGGCGGTTCATGGAATGTTCCTTATAAGTTTTTAGGTAGTTCGCTTGTTTATCCTTACGGTGCAATGGGCGGTGCTAGCGTTGTTTTAGCATTAATAGTAATCATTTTATTGTCACATCAAAATAAAGAGACAGAGAATATTGCCAAGGCTAATTTATTGCCTGCAGCATTTAACTCTACGTGGGGGTTCATGATAGGGTTGCCAATTATTTTAAACCCCGTGCTCTTTTTACCTATGGTATTGATCCCTGTAATTAATATCATGATTGCTTCATTAGCAATTTTTCTTCATATTATTACACCATGTGTTTATCCAGTATTAAAAGGGACCCCAGGAATTCTTATTTCGTTTTTCGGTTCTAACGGCAACTGGAGTAATTTAGTCTTTTCTATTTGTTTATTTATTTTAGATATTTTGATGTTAATACCTATTTCGTTATTGGGACAGAGGATAGAAAGGAAACTTAAAGCTTATGAATATGAAAAAGGCCAACAAACTGCTTAAAAATCCTAATTTAAAATGGATTGCCCTTGTTTTATTAGTAGTTATGGTTTTCGCTATTCCTGGTTATAAATGGATGGAAAGAGATAACCAAGCTCGTGCACAAAGAATGAAATCTGCCTTGTCACCGGTAATCATGGTGCCTGGATCCAGTGCGAGTACTGAACGTTTTAATGAGTTGGTTAAATTATTAAATCAAAACACTCCAACTAAACATAGCGTGTTGAAAATCAACGTTTCAACTAATGGTAATCTGTCGTATTCGGGCTCAATTAATAAAAATGATAATGAACCATTTATTATTATTGGCTTTAAAAACAATAAGGACGGTTATAGCAATATCAAAAAACAAGCAGGATGGTTAGATGAAGCCTTTGAAGCTATTTCACAGGATTATAAATTTAATAATTTTAAGGCCTTTGGTCATTCTAATGGTGGTCTAATTTGGACATACTGGCTAGAACATTATTATTCAACTTATTCGGATGAAATTACCATGAAGCGTTTAATGACAGTAGGAACGCCGTATAATTTTAGCGAAAAGAATATCAACCATAAAACGCAAATGTTGGAAGATTTTATTAAGTGCAAAAATAGACTCCCTAAGAACTTAGTGGTGTATTCTGTATCTGGAGGCAAAAATTATGAGTCAGATGGGATCGTCCCAGAAGCTAGTGTTGCAGCAGGAAAGTATATTTTTCAAAAGCAAGTAAAGAGTTATACTGCGATGACAATCACTGGTGATAAGGCTGATCACTCTGATTTGCCTCAAAATCAACAAGTAGTCCAGGTTATTCAACAATATTTATTAGAACCAATTAAGAATAAGAATAATCAAGTAATATCGCGACAAGGAAAAAAGTCAGATAACGATAAAAATGGACAAAATGAGCAGGATTAATATTCATCCTGTGGAAAACTTTTACACCCAATAATCCTTAAAGCGTATAATTTCATCCTTCTTAATAAAATCTTTATATATTGTGAAGTAATATAAACGCTTATATATCAACGATTTTATTACTTTTTTAGATTAACATCACAAATTAAAAGAAAAATGTGGAAAACTTTTAAATCTATGCTTGCAATCTGTGGATAACCTGCTATACTTATAAATGTAATGAATTAGCACTTAAATGCTTTGAGTGCTAAAAATCAAGTTTATGATGGGAGTGTTTGCAGATATGGCATACTTTGACAATGATTTTGACAACTTATTTAACGAATTGAACAGCTCATTCTTTAATGACGACTTTGGCAGAAGAAGTGGCAACGGTAATTCAGGTTCAATTCCTATTAATTACTCAAGCAATATGAGTTCAGCTCCTCAAACCATTCAACAAACCCCACAACAACCAAATGAAAAACCAATTGGCGTAGATTTAGTTGAAGAAGCAAAGAAGAATAATTTTGACCCGGTTATTGGTCGTGACGAACAAATTGATAACGTTATTGAAATTTTATCAAGACGTAAGAAGAATAATCCTGTATTAATCGGACCTGCTGGTGTTGGTAAGACTTCTATTGTAGAAGGTTTAGCTGAAAGAATTGCTTCAGGCAATGTGCCAGCTAAGATGGCTAACATGCATATTATTTCAGTAAACATCAATGACATGGTTGCTGGTTCAAGTCTTCGTGGTAGCTTTGAAGAAAGATTAAAGAAGGTTATCGACAAGGCTAAGAGCGATCCTAACATTGTTTTATTCATCGACGAATTACACAACATTGTAGGTGCTGGTTCAACTGATTCAGAAAACAACAACGGTGACGCTGCTAACATCTTGAAGCCAGCTCTTGCAAGCGGTGACTTGAAGTTAATCGGTGCTACTACTACAAGCGAATTCCAAAGAATTGAAAAAGACCCAGCATTATCACGTAGATTCCAAGCTGTACAAGTTCCTGAACCAACTACAGATGTAGCTATCAAGATTTTGGAAGGCTTAAAGAAGAAGTACGAAGATTACCACCACGTAAAATACAGTGATGACAGTCTTAAACTAGCTGTTGAATTATCAGAAAGATACATTCAAGGTCGTTACTTACCAGACAAGGCCATTGACTTGATGGATGAAGCTGGTGCTAAGAAGGCTTTGCTTGTACAACCAACTGATGAAAAGAGCTTGAAGAATCAAATCAATGCTCTTGAAGCTAAGAAGTCAGAAGCTGCTAAGGCTGAAGACTACGACAAGGCTTCAGAAATTAAGAACAAGATTGCTGACCTTGAAAAGCAACTTAAGAACGTAGACACTAAGAATACTCCAGAAGTAACTGAGAAAGACATCTACGAAATTATTGAGCAAAAGACTAAGATTCCTATGAGCGAACTCCACGCTGACGAAGCTCAAAAGAACTTAGACCTTGCTAAGAAGTTAAAGCAAAACGTTATTGACCAAGACAGAGCAATTGATGTAATTACTGACGCTATTGCTCGTAAGCAAATCTTTAAAGACAGCGATCGTCCTACTGGTTCATTCTTACTTACTGGTCCTACTGGTGTTGGTAAGACTGAACTTGCTAAGCAATTAGCTATCCAATTATTTGGTAACAAAGATCACTTGATCCGTTTGGACATGAGTGAATACCAAGACGAAATGGCTGTTAACAAGTTAATCGGTTCAGCTCCTGGTTACGTTGGCTACGGTGAAGGTGGTCAATTAACTGAAAAAGTTCGTCACCAACCATACTCATTGATTTTGTTCGATGAAATTGAAAAGGCTAACCCACAAGTCTTCAACGCACTTCTCCAAATTATGGATGACGGTCGTTTGACTGACGCTCAAGGTAGAACTGTTTCATTCAAGGATACTATCTTGATTATGACTTCAAACGCAGGTTTCTCAGACAAATTGCTTGAAGACGGTAAGGTTGATCAAGACAAGTTAATCTCAGCTCTTGAAAACTACTTCAGACCTGAATTCTTGAACCGTTTGGACGCAATCGTTCCATTCAACTCACTTACTGAACAAGACATGGGCAAGATTATCAACATTTACTTGAAGAAGATGTCCCACGTACTTGCTAAGAAGGGTGTAACTGTTGAAGTTTCAGACAAAGCTAAGGCATTCTTGGCAGAAAAGGGTTACGACAAGAAGTTCGGTGCTCGTCCACTTAGAAGAGTTGTTGAACAAAACCTTGAAACTCCAGCTGCTAAGTTGATCTTAAGAGAACCTGACACTAAGAAGATTGAATTCACCGCTGATGACAAGCACTTGTACTTGAACGGCAAAGCAATCTTCGACATTTCTCCAAAGGTAGAAGAAAAGGTTAAGGAAGACGAAGCTAAGGCTGAAGACAAAAAGGAAGACTAAGATTAGTTAGTTAAATTAAAAGGATATTCCCGAGGGAATATCCTTTTTTTGTGCATGATGTATAATATAAAATGTTTAAAAAAGCATTATTATGAATGAGGTTTATTAATGGCGGATAAAGCAAATAAAAAAGAAAATAATGAATCATGGGGGAAGTTCTTCCTTGATATTTTAATTATTTGGGCAGTCTTGATGGGAGTCTTTTTCTTACTCTTTCGCTTCGTATTGAGTAATGATACAGTTTCAGGTCCATCAATGCAGCCTACTTTTCAAAACGGTGATCGTTTAATCTCCGTTCGTCATGCACAAATTAAGCGTGGGGAAGTAGTAATCGTGAAGGCTCCGGATGAACCGGGGGCTTTATACATTAAGCGTGTGATCGGTTTGCCTGGCGAAAAGATTGTCAGCAAGGATAATCAGATCTATATTAATGGCAAAAAGCTTGCTCAACCTTGGTTAACTAAGGGAAAAGATATGATTGATAATGGTACTGATACTTTTTACTCAGCTACCCAAAACTTCACTATGAAATCTCTTGCTAGATCACGTCAATATCAACAGTTCTACACTAAGTCCCAATTGAATTATATTAATAAAACAAATCGAATCCCTAAGGGTACTTACTTTGTAATGGGTGACCACCGCAGCGTGTCAAAAGATAGTCGTTACATTGGTACGATTAAACGCAAAAATATTGTGGGCGTAGTGAAGTTGAGATATTGGCCATTGAATCAATTTAAAGTTTATTAACAATGAGGATATTTCCGAGGAAATATCCTTTTTTGTTTAATTTCTATCTTTTTGTATAATGAAAAGTAATACGATTCGAGTAAGGGATAGGAATATGAGTAGAAGAACATTCGATTTAATTGTTAAAGTCGTTTTAACGCTGTTAGCATTAGCTGGGGGAATCATGGCTTTTGTTTTACAAATGCCAGGACGTTCTGTGGTATTGTCCTCAATTTATGGCGTTTTATATTTCGTTGCGGCGATCAGTTTTTGGTTTGAAGATAGGAAATCATGGATTCAAATTGTGATGATTGCCCCTTTGGTGATTACGCTGGTATTGACTATCGCCCAATCTATTGCTGGGATACCATTAGGAGTATTTCAAGGAAGTGGAATTCTTTTTTCGTGGATGATGGTTCTATTAGTGTCACCAGGCGTATTAGGGTTAATTTACTTTAATTTGAATATCCATCATGATAACTGGGATTTATTATTTGTTTTCATGAAAATCATCCTTAGCTTTGAAGTAGGGATTGTAGCATTCATGCTTATTATCATGCTGGAAGTTTCCGGTGCCATGATTTGGTCATTGCCGCAGTGGGGTCAATATCTATTTGTTTACGGCATCATGTTGTTGGCTATTTTAGATATCATCTATGCCATTATTAATTGGTTGAATTTTTATCGTGGTAAAGTGACTTGGATTACTACCACTTTATTTGTAATTGAAATAATTGCATGTTTACCTTTGTTCGGGATGCCTACAGTATCTGTAATAATTTTTGTGATCATTATGTTGGCGATTGTAATCTTTACTGCTTATCTTAATAATCGCATTAAAAGCAAAAAACAATTGCACAAAAAATAAGTAGGCTATATAATTCAAAACAAAGATAATTTTAATGGAGCGTCTGTTTCATTGTATAGAAATAGACGCTCTATTTCTTTATTCATAAGGAAGGTAGGGATAACTGTGAATGAAAAACCGAAATTAAAGCGGGGATTGAAAAGTCGTCACGTAACAATGATTGCAATAGGTGGTGCAATCGGTACAGGTCTTTTCTTGGGTTCCGGTTCAGCCATTCGTAGCGCCGGCCCTTCAATTATTTTGTCCTATTTAATTGTAGGTATTATTACGTTTTTTATGATGAGAGCTTTAGGAGAATTGATTTTAGCTGACCCTGAAAGCCACTCATTTTTGGAATCAATTAAAAAATATTTAGGTAAGCGAGCTGAATTTGTTGCAGGATGGGTTTATTGGGCTTGTTGGCTTACCTTAGCAATGGCGGACTTAACAGCTACGGGAATTTATTTGCGTTATTGGTTCCCATGGTTACCACAATGGGTTGGACCATTGGTAATCGTTGTCTTATTAATGTTAATTAACATGGTAAATGTAGGGTTATTTGGAGAACTTGAAAGTTGGTTCTCTATGATTAAGGTAATTGCTATTATTGCTTTAATTGTCACAGGTGTCATAATGATAGTGTTGCAGACACATGTTAAAGGTGGAACAGTATCATTAGTCAACTTGGTAAATCATGGGGGCTTTTTCCCTACTGGACCATGGGGCTTTTTACTTTCATTTCAGATGGTAGTGTTTGCCTTCGTTGGGGTAGAAATTGTTGGACAAACTGTTAGTGAAACGGCAAATCCGCAAGAAGATATTCCCAAGGCAATCAATACTTTGCCAGTTAGAATTGGACTTTTCTATGTGGGCTCAATGATCGCCATCATGTCAGTTTACCCATGGAATGAAATTACAACAGCGTCTAGTCCATTCGTTCAAGTATTTAGCGGTATCGGTGTAACGGCTGCAGCTGGTGTACTTAACTTTGTTGTTTTAACAGCCGCAATGTCTGCGACTAATAGTGCGATCTTTTCTACTAGCCGTTCAATGTATTCATTAGCACGCAACGGCCACGCACCAGAAAGATTAGGCAAACTTAATAAAAAAGCTATTCCGATGAATGCTTTAACTACATCATCACTTATTTTGTTTGTTGTAGTAATCTTGAATTACATCATACCAGCTCAAATTTTTGATGTGGTTTCAACAGTGTCAACAATCTGTTTTGTAATCGTTTGGATTATGATTATGTTTGCACACATTGTTTATCGTAAAAAGAATAAAGACAACTTGGGCAAATTTAGAATGCCAGGTTATCCTTTAACTAGCTGGTTAACAATTGTATTTTACTTTGCCATTTTAGTTTTGTTGTTCTTTATTCCTACGACACAATTAGCTTTGATCATTTCAATTTTGTTTGTATTGATCTTAGCAATTAGCTATAGCTTTATCTCAAAGAATAAATAATAAATATTTCCTAGGTAATATTTGCAGATGCTAAAAAGGGGAGTTGAATATGGCGAAAAAAGCACCTGAATTAAAGCGGTCAATGACGGCTGGTCAAATGGAAATGATTTCGCTTGGGGGAGCAATTGGGGTTGGACTTTTTATGGGTTCCGCTTCAACTATTAAATGGACAGGGCCCTCAGTTTTATTAGCCTATATGTTTGTAGGACTAATTTTATATATTGTTATGCGAGCATTGGGCGAAATGCTCTACGTGGATCCGGGTACTGGATCGTTTGCGGATTACGCTGCCGAACATGTTCATCCGATCGCGGGATATTTAGCTGAATGGGCTAATGTCTTCCAGTATGTGGTTGTAGGTATTTCTGAAGTGGTTGCCACGACTGAATACTTGCGCTTTTGGTGGAAAGGTACTTCTGATTGGGTAGCTGGTTTAATCATCATTGCCTTTTTATTGTTAGCCAATCTGGTTAGTGCCAAGGCTTATGCCACCCTAGAATTTTGGTTCGCAATGATTAAGGTTGTAACCATTATTTTAATGATTATTCTTGGCTTCATGGTCATTTTATTTGGCTTTGGTAATGGCGGTCACCCGGTAGGATTTTCTAATTTATGGAGTCATGGCGGCTTCTTCACTGGCGGAATAAAAGGATTCTTGTTCTCAATGGCAATCATTGTGGGGTCATATCAAGGAATCGAATTGATTGGTATTTCAGCTGGTGAGGTTGCTAACCCACAGGAAGCAATTGTTAAGAGTGTTAAGTCGGTTTTATGGCGAATCTTAATCTTCTACGTGGGTGCGATCTTCGTAATTGTAACGATTTATCCATGGGATGAATTGGGTAATATTGGTTCTCCATTTGTAACTACTTTTGCTAAAGTTGGGATTACCGCTGCGGCTTCTGTTATTAACTTTGTAGTTTTAACAGCTGCTTTGTCTGGGGCTAACTCAGGTATTTATTCTTCAAGTAGAATGCTTTATAAGATGGCACATGAAGAATATGCGCCTAAGACCTTTGGTTATGTCTCAAAGCATATTGTTCCTAGTCATGCAATTATTGGTATTACTTCAGGTATTTTCATTGGCTTTATGATGAATGTTTTGTTGCAATTCTTTAGTAAGTCATTAGAAAATGTCTTCGTAGTAGTTTATAGTTCATCAGTTTTACCGGGAATGGTAGCCTGGTTTGTAATTTTGTTAGCGGAATTACGCTTTAGACGAAAAAATAAGGAGCTAATGAAGAAGCATCCCTTTAAGTTACCACTTTATCCATATTCAAATTATTTTGCTTTATTCATGTTGGTACTGATCGTAGTTTTCATGTTTATTAATCCTGAGACTCGTATTTCAGTAGCAGTTGGTGCAGTAGTATTAATCGTAGCTGCACTAGCATACGTGATAAAGTATGGTAAGAAAAATTAAAATTGAAGCAGTAAAGCACATCGTTTCACTGCTTTTTTTATATTTTAAGATACACAAAGATACATAAAAGCAATTTAAGATACACAAAGATACATAAAGATACACAAAAAATGATAGAATAAAGTAAGCGTATTGTAGTAGGTAGGTGAGCAAATGAATAATCCATTTAATCCTAGTTTTGGTAGAATACCAACAATTTTTTTAAATCGTGGTCAACTAATAGATGAAGTGGTAGAAGAGCTTGATAATCCTAATAGTCCCTATAAAGTTTCTATTGTTTACGGGATGCGTGGAGTGGGAAAAACCACTTTTTTAACTGAAGTTGGCAGAAAGGTAGAACAAGAGCCAAATTGGCTGGTTGTTGATTTGGCAATGGGATCAAACTTGATGGCTACCTTAGTAGATAATCTTTATATGAAAGCTAACTCAGATTTGCAAAAAACATTTGAATCGATTCGTGGTCTTAGTTTCTCTGCATTTGGATTGCAATTGAGTGCAGATATAAGCAAACCTACACTTTCCACTTATCAAGGAATCTTAACAAATATGTTTGCTAAGTTGAGAAAAAAGGGGATTAAGGTTTTAATCACCTTAGATGAAGTTAAATCGAATTCTGAATTAAAGAACTTTGCGGCATATTATCAGATTTTAAACAGGGAAGATTATCCAGTTGCACTGATGATGACAGGCTTGCCAGAGAATATCTCTGAATTACAAAATGAAGACGTAATGACGTTCTTATTACGCGGAAAAAGAATACCGTTGTCATCATTAAATCTATCACAAATCGAATTGAGCTATAGTAAAGTGTTTAATCAGTCTGGATATAAAGTTAATGCAGATACTTTGAATAAGATGGTTGTGATGACTATGGGCTATTCATATGCATTTCAATTGCTAGGATATTTAGTTTGGAATGCAGCTAAGGAGAGTAAGATAATTAATCAAGCATTACTTGATCAGGTTAAAATTGAATATTTAATTGAACTAGATCAAAATGCTTATACTAAAATTTTTAGTAGTCTATCCAAACAAGATAAAAAATTTGTCTTAGCAATGGCTCAAAGCAAAAACAATCGCGTCTTGATCAAAGAAATTCGAGAAAAATTAGGACGTCCAAGCAATTTTGTGGCTAATTACCGCAGACGATTGCTGGATGATCAGATCATTAAGTCAACTAATTATGGTGAGGTCGCATTTACTCTGCCTTATTTTAAAGAATATGTTTTACAACAATATCGTTTTGAACAAGGCTTAGAATAAAAATTAAAAAATAATAAAATCCACTACTTGTATATGTAATAGATTTTTTATATAATATTACATACTAAAAGTAAGTGAGGAGGAGCATAAATGACAAGACCAATTATTGGTATTTCAGGTTCAGTAATTATTGATGATGGAGGGATTTTCCCCGGTTATCACCGCAGCTATGTAAATGAGGATTACGTAGATTCTGTAGTTCAAAATGGTGGTGTGCCTTACATTATTCCATTTACTGAAAATGATGAAGTAGTTAAAGCACAGCTCGATAATGTGCAGGGTTTGATTCTTTCAGGTGGTCATGATGTTGATCCACATCAATATGGGGAAGAACCTCTGCAAAAAATAGGTGCTACTTGGCCTGCACGTGATCATTTTGATATGCGTCTGCTCAAGTTAGCAGAAGAAAATGGAATTCCGGTGCTTGGTATTTGTCGTGGCGCTCAAATTATTAATGTTGCCCATGGCGGAACATTATATCAAGATTTGTCTTACCGTAAGGAATTGACTTTAAAGCATATGCAAGGTCATACACCAGATTTGCCAACTCATGGGATGAAGGCTAAGGCTGACAGCAAGCTAGCTCAAATTTTAGGGAAGACAGAGTTTAAAGTTAATTCATTCCACCACCAATTAATTAAGGATGTTGCACCAGATTTGATTGCTTCTGCAAAGGCTCCAGATGGTGTGGTTGAAGGTTTGGAAAATAAAGCGGGTAACGTCATTGCAGTTCAATGGCACCCCGAAATGTTACATCGTAATCCAGATGTCGCATTTATGAATAACTTATTCAAATTCGTAATTGATAATGCAAAATAGGGGAGAAAAATATTGAACGAGAAAACGGGAGATAAGCTAGGCTTTTGGTCGATAGTCCTGCTAGCTATTAATGCCATTATTGGTTCAGGTATCTTTTTGACACCTGGTAGTGTGGTACAACAAGCAGGCTCAAAAGCTTTAGTTGTTTACTTTATTGCTGCGATTTTTGCGGCAATTTTAGCCATTTCATTTGCGGCTGCATCAAAGTACGTTACTAAGTCAGGGGCCGCTTATGCTTATTCAAAGGCAGCTTTTGGCGATAAGATTGGTTTTTATATGGGTGTATTGCGTTACTTTTCAGCTAGTGTTGCTTGGGGTGTAATGGCTGTTGGGGTTATTAAGTCGACTATTTCTATTTTTGGCGGCGATCCTAATAAGGCACTCAGCGTAACGGTTGGTTTCTTAGTTTTGATGGCGATCATTACGATCATCAATCTCTTTGGTCAACGCGTTTTAAAGTGGGTGATGAACCTTGCCACTATTGGTAAGTTGGCCGCTTTGATTTTAATTATTGTAGCGGGTGTTGTGTTGTTGATTACGACCGGTGCATCAAGTCACTTGTCTGAGGTTGATCAAATTACGCAAAACGGTCAAAAGATTGTACCTACTTTGACTACTACCACCTTCGTTATGGCCATCGTTTCAGCGTTTTATGCATTTACTGGATTTGAATCAGTTGCCTCTGGTTCAGAAGATATGAAGAATCCGGAAAAGAATTTGCCACGTGCGATTCCACTTGCAATCTTTATTATCGCAGTAGTTTATATCGGCGTTGTAGCGGTAGCGATGGTGATGAATCCTAAGGCTTTGATGACTACTAAGCAAGTAGTAGCTGTAGCTGCGATCTTTAATAATGAGATTTTACGGGATGTCATCTTAGTTGGTGCGCTGGTTTCTATGTTTGGGATCAACGTTGCGTCTAGTTTTAACGCACCGCGTATTTTGGAAGCAATGGCACGTGAAGGCCAAATGTCTAAGGCTTTGACTAAGAGAACTAAGAATAATTTTCCAATTAGAACATTCTTTATCTCAGTCGCATTAGCTGTTTTAATTCCAATGGCGTTTGAATATAACATGGTTAACTTGATTACATTGAGTGCGATGGTTAGATTCTTAGGCTTCATCGTTGTACCAATTGCCGTTATTCAGTTCTATCGCGGCAAGGCTAAGGAAGGTGTTCTTAACGCTGATAAGAATGTTTTAACTGATGTAGTTGTACCAATTTTATCAATTGTGATTGTGATCTTCTTGCTGATCGAATATAACTGGAAGGCACAGTTCGGTGTTGCTAATAGCGCTGGTCAAATCGTTGGCGTTAACTGGTATGCCATTGCGATGATGATCTTCGGTTTCGTGATTTTGCCTTTAATCATGGCATGGATTTCAAGAAGTGAACGGAAGAATTAATAGTAAATAGTAATGTAAAAGGGATGCAAGATAATTGCATCCCTTTTGTGTAGTAGAAAAATTTTACAATAATTCAATATGATCTTCTTCACACTTTTTAACCATGTCTTCTGGCCAAATACTTGCTTGAACTTCACCGATATGAGCCTTACCAAGTAAAAGCATGCATAGACGTGATTGACCGATACCACCACCGATTGAGTATGGCAATGCGCCTTGCAAAAGCATTTGGTGGAATGGCAACTTAGCACGTTCTTCACAATGTGCCTTCTTCAGTTGTTCCTTCAAGCTTTCTTCGCTGACGCGGATACCCATTGATGAAATTTCAATCTTACTTTGAAGAGGTTCATACCAGAAAATCAAATCACCGTTTAATTGCCAGTCATCGTAGTCAGGTGCACGACCATCATGAGGCTTACCGCTACGCTTCAACTTGTCACCAATCTTCATGATAAAGACGGCCTTTTCTTCCTTGGCAATCATGTTTTCACGTTCATCTGGTGAAAGCTCAGGCCAGCGGTCTTCAAGCTCTTGGGTAGTAATGAATGAAACGTGATCAGCCAAGCGATAAGTAGAACCAGGGTAGCGCGCAGATACTAATTTTTCAGTTTCCTTAATAGCTCTAAAAATTTTGTTAACAGTGATTTCCAAAGTATCGGTGTTACGTTCTTCCTTGCGGATAACTTTTTCCCAGTCCCATTGGTCAACGTAAATGGAGTGGAAGTTGTCTAAATCTTCATCGCGGCGAATGGCGTTCATGTTAGTGTAAAGACCTTCGTGCATCCCAAAACCATACTTCTTAAGGGCGAGTCGCTTCCACTTAGCAAGAGAGTGGACTACTTCAATGGTGTCGTCCTTAGGCATTGACTTCATATCAAAAGCAACAGGACGTTCAACCCCGTTTAAGTTGTCGTTTAAACCAGTCTTTTGTTCAACAAACATTGGGGCAGACATTCTTTGTACGCCGAGAATAGAAGCGAGCTTATCTTGGAAAGTTTCACGGATGAAAACAATTGCTGCTTCAGTATCACGAACTGTCAATGTTGGACGGTAATCTTTAGGTAAAATAAGTGTCATAATAAATCCTCTTTCTCGAAAATATTTGAGAGTAAAGAAAAAGCCCTTCGCTCCCTGTAATCTAGGGACGAAAGGCTTTTTTCCGCGGTACCACCCACATTGTCTAATTATATAGACCTCTTAATGAAGCACCATCATGCTCCACCGGTGTGGTAACGTGCCGGAGACGTCTCAACCTACTTTAAGAATTGTTATTTCGGTGAGCTGCTAAAAGTGTTTTTCAATAATCCAGGGTCTATTAGTTTCGCACTAACACTAATTCACTGGAGAGAAATAGATTATTTACTCGTCTTTATCATAGCTTTTTAATTTATTTGATATATATTTAACAGTATTTCCCTAAAAAAAGCAAGCCAAAAATGTGATATGATAATTTAGAAAGCGGTTTACTTATAGACATAAAAGAAAATAATATTACTTTAGAGGATTAAAATGTTAGGTTTTTCTGTTTATCTCGGACATGATTTAACAGCCGAGAATTATAATTATTTATTGATGATGCGCAATAGTGGTTTTATGTGCGTATTCACCCAACTGGAAGTTCCTGATACAGAAAATGATATTGTATTAAAGCGGCTAGCTAATTTAGTTAATTGGTGCCAAAAATTAGACTTAAAAATTGTGGCAGATGTATCAGAAGAAGTTTTGCATAAGCTAAGTATTAATGGCATAGATCAAATTAAAAGCTTAAATTTAACAGGCTTGCGGATGGATGATGGCTTTAGTATGGAAACCATTGCCAAATTATCTAAGGAAATGCCCATCGTTCTGAATGCCAGCACGATTACGCAAGATGATATTGATAATTTGAAATATAGCAATGCTAACTTTGATAATTTGACAGCGGGGCATAATTTTTATCCGCGTCCTGAAACGGGACTTGATGCACATTGGATGCAAGAAAAGAATAAATGGCTCCATAAATATAATTTGAAAACGTCAGCCTTTATTTCGGGAAATGGTAAGTTGCGTGGACCGATCTTTGCGGGCTTGCCTACACTTGAAAAACAAAGAAATGAAAATCCACTTGCAGCAATTTTAGAATTACAAAAACTAGATTGTGATGATATTTTTGTAGGTGATCCGCAATTGACTAAGGATACAATTGAATCGATTACCAATTACCAAAAAGAAAAAGCTATTACATTGCATTTGGATACTGAAATTCCAGAATTATTTGAAGATGACTGGCATAATCGTCCTGATGTGGCAAGAGATGTAGTACGGCTAAAGGAAAGTAGAGAAAAGCAATTATTGTCGACAGAGCCACAAGACAATATTTATGCTCGGCCTAAAGGCAGCGTAACAGTTGATAATGATTTATATCAGCGATATAAGGGTGAAATTGAAGTAACTAAGTGTGATTTGCCGCGAAATGAAAAGGTTAATGTGCTGGCACAAGTAAAAGACTATGATTTGCCATTGCTTGATTATATTGGTGCTGATATGCGGGTCATTTTCAGAAAAGCGAATGCAAATAGTATTTAGTGAAGAAGTATTTCTTAGGAAATACTTCTTTTTTGTACAAAAAAAGAGATGAATCAAAGATTCATCTCAAAAAGTAGATATTATCGGGAAAACAGGATTCGAACCTGCGACCCCCTGGTCCCAAACCAGGTGCTCTACCAAACTGAGCCATTTCCCGTTTTTAAGTGCGCCCTGAAGGATTTGAACCTTCAACCTTCTGATTCGTAGTCAGACACTCTATCCAGTTGCGCTAAGGGCGCGTCTATCAACTCAATTAGTATAACATAAATATAAACGATGTCCAATATTTTTTTGCAAGAAAAAAAGCCTAGTTACTGTCTACCCTCCAGTAACTAGACCTATACTATTCTATCGAAAAAATGATAATAAAACTATCTTATTACAAAATAATTAACAAAAAATAATCAAAATGCAAATATTTTGTACTAAAAATGTCTAATTATCTATCCCCATCGAAGATATTGTCTTTGACGATGACGTAATCAACGAGTTTGATGGAGTTCAAATTGCGTCCGCCCGCATATGAAATTGATGATTGTAGATCTTCTTTCATTTCACGCAAAGTATCTTTAATTGATCCGCGATAGGGCACAAGCATTTGTTTACCCTCTACATTCTTGTAGGCACCTTTTTGTACTGCAGAGGCTGAGCCCCAATATTGCTTATAAGTTTTGCCATTAATTTTGATAACATTGCCGGGAGATTCTTCGTGACCAGCAAAAAGTGAACCGATCATCACCATAGTTGCTCCAAAGCGAACGGACTTCGCAATATCACCGTTATGACGAATACCACCGTCTGCGATTAATGGTTTTGAAGCCACCTTACTACACATACGAAGTGCGGCCAGTTGCCATCCACCTGTACCAAAGCCCGTCTTGAGTTTGGTGATGCAGGCACGACCAGGACCAACACCAACTTTAGTGGCATCAGCGCCGGCATTTTCAAGTTCACGTACGGCTTCTGGTGTAGCAATGTTACCAGCAGTCAAAAATGAATCAGGCAATTTTTCCTTAATGTACTTGATCATCTTAATTACATAAACTGAATGACCATGGGCTACATCGATTGTGATGTATTCAGGCTTAAGGTTTTGCTTAACCAATTCGTCGATAAAATCATATTCACTATCTTTAATACCGACTGAAATAGAAGCAAAGAGGCCCTTTTCGTGCATCATCTTGATAAAAGGAATTCTCTTCTCTGGTTCAAAACGGTGCATTACATAGTAATAACCGTTTTCTGCTAACCAAACGGCCAAGTCATCATTAATGACGCTTTCCATATTAGCTGGGACAACCGGTATTTTAAATGTTCGGCTTCCGAACTTTACGCTAGTATCCGCGTCACAACGGCTTTTGATGATTCCTTTATTAGGAATAAGTTGGATATCATCATAATCAAAGGCTTCCATACTAAAATAATTACTCAATTTGATTTGCTCCTTATGTAGTGCTTTACCAAACGAAAACTACTATATGGGATAAAATTTAATTTGTCAATATAGAAATCGAACTATGAAAGAAAATAAAAATAAAATAATTCGGATTTTGCATTGACTAATAATTTACAAATTGCTAGACTAGCTTACGTAATATTTATAGAAATTTTTTATGAGGTGAATTTCAAATGACAGCAGTTGCAGTCGTAGGTAGTCAATGGGGCGATGAAGGGAAAGGAAAGATTACTGACTTTTTGAGTAAAGAAGCCGCAATGGCAGTTCGCTCAAATGGTGGTAACAACGCAGGCCACACAATTGATATTGATGGCAAAGAGTTCAAGATGCGTTTGATTCCTTCCGGTATTTTTGCCGCATCTAAGGGTGCAGTAATTGGTAACGGTGTAGTTATCAACCCAGAAGTTATGTTTGGTGAACTTGATAACTTGGAAAAGAACGGAATCGACACCAGCAAGTTAAGAATTTCTAACCGTGCTAACATCATCATGCCTTACGACATTAAGCAAGATGAATACCAAGAAGAAGCTAAGGGTGCTAACAAGATTGGTACTACTAAGAATGGTATTGGACCAACTTACATGGACAAGGCTTCAAGAATCGGTATTCGCGTTTGTGATTTACTTGAAAAAGATACTTTTGAAGAAAAATTACGCCTTAACTTGAAACTTAAGAACGAATTATTTACTAAGGTTTATGGTAAGCCAGCTCTTAAGTTTGAAGACATTTTTGACAAGTACTATGAATACGGCCAAAAGATGAAGAAGTACGTTACTGATACTTCAGTTTTGGTTAACGATGCACTTGATAACGGCGAAAAGGTCCTCTTTGAAGGTGCACAAGGTACTATGCTTGATATTGACGAAGGTACTTACCCATACGTAACTTCATCAAACACTATCTCAGGCGGTATCTGCTCAGGTATTGGTATGGGTGCTAACCGTTTGAACACTGTAATCGGTGTCTGCAAGGCTTACACCACTCGTGTTGGTGAAGGTCCATTCCCAACTGAACTTCTTGATGAAGTTGGTGACAGAATTCGTGACACTGCTCATGAATACGGTACTGTTACCGGTCGTCCACGTCGTGTTGGTTGGTTCGACTCCGTTGCCCTTCGTCACGCTAAGCGTGTGTCAGGCATTAACGGCTTAAGCTTGAACTTGCTTGATGTCTTCTCAGGCTTTGACAAGATTAAGATTGCTACTGCTTACGAACTTGATGGTAAGAAGATTGATTACTACCCAGCAAGTTTGAAGGAACTTTACCGTTGTAAACCTGTTTATGAAGAACTTCCAGCATGGGATGAAGATATTACTCAAGTTAAGACATGGGATGCTCTTCCAGAAAATGCTAAGAAGTTCTTGAATCGTGTTTCAGAATTGGTCGGTGTACCACTTGTTACTGTTTCAGTTGGTCCTGACCGTGAACAAACTATCGTATTGAAGAATCCGTGGGAAATGTAATTTATGATTAATCGTTATACTCGTCCCGAAATGAGCAAAATTTGGACTGATGAAAATAGATACGCAGCTTGGCTTAAAGTAGAAATTGCTGCTACTAGAGCATGGGCTGAACAAGGCGAAGTGCCAAAAGAAGATGCAGAAAAGATTGCTAAGAATGCATCATTTACTGCAGAACGTGTGGCAGAACTTGAGCAAGTAACGCACCACGACGTTGTTGCCTTTACTCGTACAGTTTCTGAAAGCCTTGGACCTGAAAAGAAGTGGGTTCACTTTGGTCTTACTTCTACTGACGTTGTTGATACTGCTCAGGGACTTTTACTTAAGCAAGCCGATGAAATCATTCGTAAAGATTTGCATGAATTAAAAGAAACAATTGCAGAAAAAGCTAGAAAATATAAGTACACTGTTGAAATGGGTCGTACTCACGGTGTGCAAGCTGAACCTACTACTTTTGGTTTGAAGCTCGCTCGCTGGTATGCCGAAATCAACCGTGATATTGAACGTTTCGAACACGCAGCCAAAGGGGTAGAATCAGGTAAAATTTCTGGTGCTGTTGGTACTTTTGCTAACGTTCCACCTGAGATCGAAACCAGTGTTATGAAGCAACTCGGTTTAACGCAACAACCAATCACCAGCCAAGTATTGCCACGTGATTTGCACGCAGAATACATCGCAATGCTTGCTTTGATTGCAACCAGTATTGAAAACTGGGCTACTGAAATTCGTGGACTTCAAAGAAGTGAAATTCATGAAGTTGAAGAACACTTCCGTGCAGGTCAAAAGGGTTCTTCTGCAATGCCACACAAGCGTAACCCTATTGGCTCAGAAAACCTTTGTGGTATGGCCCGGGTATTGCGTGGTCATGTCGTTACAGCTTATGAAGATGTTGCCCTTTGGCACGAACGTGATATTTCTCACTCAAGTGCTGAACGTGTAATTTTGCCTGATACCACAATCGGTATCGACTACATGTTGCACCGCTTCAACCGTATTTTGAGCAACTTGGATGTCTTCCCAGAAACTATGCTCAAGAACATGGATCGTACCTACGGTTTAATTTACTCACAACGTGTGCTTCTTAAGTTGATTGACGAAGCAGGACTTTCTCGTGAAAAGGCCTATGATATGGTTCAAAAGTTGACTGCTAAGTCATGGAACGAGCAAAAACAGTTTAAACCTCTAGTAGAAAATAGCGAAATTATGAACTACCTTTCTAAAGAAGACGTTGATGATGCCTTTGATTATCACTATCACTTGCGTCATGTGGACGAAATCTTCAAGAAGTGTGGTTTAGACTAATTAATAAAATACCTAATAAAGAAGCGTTTGGAGAAATTCCAAGCGCTTTTTTGGTACAATGGGAACATGTTAGAGGGGACATATTTATGAAAAAATTTGGTTCATTTGTTGTTAGATTAATCGTATTGCTTGCTGGTATTGCCCTAGCGGGTTTTCTTGTTTGGCAATTATTCACTGATGCCACTTTACTTGACGTAGATGTTCAAACTAAGGGTCCAGTTATTGTCGTAATCTACAGTTTGATTGCATTAATTTCATTAGGTGCTGGAGCTAGTTTCTTTACAGATAAAAATTTAGGCTCAACTATTTTCTTGGGAGCAGTTTTAACAGTAATTGCTCTAATTCTCTGGGTGCAAAATCAAGATTTAGCTAATATTTATCGTTGGTACTTTATTTATGGATTGCTAGTTTCAGTATTGAGTCCATTTTTTAGAAAAGAAGACTAAAAAAACAAATTCCGAAAAAATTTCGCACCTTTTTTGCGTAATAAATAGTAGAGAGTAAAAACTCTACTACTTTTTTTGGAATGAGGTTTTGATATGTTAAACAACGAACTGTCGGCAGAGATGGTGGACCATTTAACCGCTGGAATTTTGAAGAAGTATAATGATAAATTACTTTCTGCGGTGCAGCGATTGTTTCCAGAGCTTGATATCAAAGAAGTGCAATCGCTTGATGACGTGAACAGAAATGCTTTGGGAGAACGAGCAGTGGTTCATGTAATCGCACGGGATGCAAAACGCAGCAAGTATGGTTTGATCATCCAAGTAGGTTCACAACGAGCAGGTGAAAACATTCTTGAAGTGGCTAATGGCTATCAGGAAGAAATTATCTTCGGTAGATTGGATTGCCCTGAAGAAGAATTCAAGGCAGCTTATGTTGTGTTTTTATGCCGTGAAGATCCATTTGGTAAAGGAAAATTTCGTTATGAATACTTTGGTGGCAAGTATGATAAGCGAACTGGAAAGACTATACCAGCACCTAATGTAATTTTCTTCAATTTAGATAATAAAGATGAAGAAATTTTTTAGAAAATATAGCTATGTATACGCGTGGTGCTAGTTAAATCGTTCTAGACAATAAGCCAAATTATAAGCTAAAATTGCAATTTCCAACCGGCTTTGAAAGCCTATCAGACTACGTGCTCGATTGTTCTCGGCATTGTAATAGGTCAGAAGCGAAAAGTCGCTTTCAATTGTTCTGCGAATAGCCATCAATTGATGATCATTGTGCTTTTTAGCTCCTGTCATATTTTTAGGATATGGTGTCCAAAGTTCGTAACCCATTTGTTTTAGCTGTTGATGCAGTTCTTTGCCTTAAATTTTCTTGGTGGGCTTATAACCAATGTCAACAAAGGTTGTTAACTAGTGCTGAGAAGAGCTCGGAGTTGCAAAATAAAGTTGATAAGATTGAATGCATCACTTTGGCAAAGGATTACGAGGAAATTTGACTAAAAATAATAAAAATATTAATTTGGTGTTGATTTTTATTAAAAAAGAATTATAATAATTTTAATAAAAATTCCAGGAGGTAATCTTATGAAAAAAGTGTTTTTGTCTTTACTCGTGTTGGCATCTGTTGGTGCAGGTCTTTTTGCTGGGACTCAGACAAAGGCTTCTGCTGCAACTTATAGAGTAAATCGTTTCATTCATACACTTCCTGGTGGTGATTGTGGTCAACATAATGTGCAAAATTAATAATAGAAATGGACATAATTTTAATTTAATTATGTCCATTTTTATATAAGGAGGTGAACTGGGTGAATAAAACTAAAAAATTTATTCGATCAAGACGAATTTCTGCCATTCTTCCTTGGATAGGAATGTTGGGTATGTTGTATTTGGTCTTTTCGCTGATTATGCATGGATTATTAGCATTTATAATTAATTTGGGATTTATAGCAAATTTTTATTACATAATTGATGAGTATAATTGGTTGATTGAAAGAATATCATTTGATTCTCAAAGGCTGATAGCAAATAAAAGAATGGGTATTAATCGTTTAGTTATGATAGTAAGTATAGTGGTAGCTGTACTTAATACAATTATTTTAATATTGTTAAAGAGACAAGATTTTATTAGTTTTTGTGTTGGGCTCTGCTTTATTAGTGAAATTTACTTCGTAAGTCGTTTAATTGAAAACTTTCAAGTAATATTGCATATTGCATTTGATAGTTGGAAGAAATTTTATATTTTGGTTGTAATAGGTACTACAGTTTCATCCAGTATATATCTACTTTTATTGTGTTTTAGTATAATAGCTTGTTTTATATATTTTGCAATTATTGGCATCATGTACGTGATAACATATTATATTTTAATAGAAATTCATGATAGGGTCGAAAATGATCTAGGTGGGCATAAATACTTTATAGATTTACCTGACAATCGATTTGGAAAAAGGTTTTAGTTCGTGAGATTTACAATTTTACGAACTAAAAAAGATATTAATCATAATACA
>NZ_AZEL01000056.1:7769-8108 GCF_001434975.1 Lactobacillus gallinarum DSM 10532 = JCM 2011 | reverse complement strand
AAGTTAGTTTTAAAGATTTAGTGATAATTTGTCGGCACTGGTATCGTTTGTATGCATGCACCGGCTGAGTTTACTCATCGACGAAATATTGATCAAATTAAAACTACGGACAGTCTGATTTTGGCTTTACTTATCTGGCAAGCTAAGACAGGAATTGAATCACAAAGAAGATTCTGTGAATGTTTCAATTGTTTATCACACTCACGTTTTAATCGGCGTTCACGTCAGCTATTGCAATTGATTTATCAGATATGGCAAGAAATGAATAAAAAGGTTGACCTGAATGGACAGTTCTTGATCATTGACAGCTTTCCGGTACCTGTTTGCCAACCAATTCGC
>NZ_AZEL01000056.1:0-7759 GCF_001434975.1 Lactobacillus gallinarum DSM 10532 = JCM 2011 | reverse complement strand
CAACATTGGTTATAAGGCCACCAAGAAAATTTACTTCTATGGTTTCAAAGTTCATGCCATTGTTAGCGATGACGGTTACATTCTTGATTATGTCGTAACAAAGGCATCAGTTCATGATGCCAGGGAGACAGTTGAACTGATGGAAAATACCCATCCATCTAATTACTATCTTCTTGGCGACGAAGGCTATTTAGGCAAAGAACTGCATCAACAGCTAAAACAAATGGGTTACGAACTTTGGACACCATATCCTAAAAATATGACAGGAGCTAAAAAGCACAATGATCATCAATTGATGGCTATTCGCAGAACAATTGAAAGCGACTTTTCGCTTCTGACCTATTACAATGCCGAGAACAATCGAGCACGTAGTCTGATAGGCTTTCAAAGCCGGTTGGAAATTGCAATTTTAGCTTATAATTTGGCTTATTGTCTAGAACGATTTAACTAGCACCACGCGTTAGAAAATATAGCTATGTATTTGTTTAAGAAACACAATTAGAACAAAATGAGAATAAATATCGAGCTATCAGATGTATATATCTGGATTTAAATACTTAAATTAAGTTATTAAAAATGTATATATAGTTGAAAATAACACGTAGAAAAGGCTAAAAATATAGGGATTTTACGCCTTTTTATTTTTTTAGAAAAAATGATGGACAAATCGAAAAGAAGGAATATAATTCTAGTTAATTAGACAAAGGATTAAAAAAGAGTGAGAATATGAATGGACAAATGGACGACCACATGAACAAGCAAGAGCTTAATCATTGGTTACATAGTCGTAAATGGAAGAGAATATTGTTGATCTCAGAATTCGTTTATGTAGTAATTCTGATGTTGACACTAGTTTTTAACTTTTCTGTTTTCATGCATTTAGTAGTATTTCAAGGGATAGCAATTTTCATTTATTTATTAGTCGGTTGGATCTTCGATAAAGGTGATTCAGCTGTTAGCTTTAAAAAACGTGATACATTATGGGAAACGATCACTAGCATTCGTCTTAATCGTTTATTCTTTATTAGATTTTTCGAAATAGTTACTTTCTGGGTAAACGTAGCAGCAGACATTGCATTTGGACGTAAACTCTGGGACGATATTTTGAATGCACCATTAAAAATCCAACACGCGACGGCGCTTGAGAATGCGTCACTTTACGGCGATTTTGCTTGTGTAATCTTGCTAGCAATAGTCTTTATTGCTATTATTGTTGCAAATAAAAAGACGATGCGTGTTTCTGCGATTTTAGCAATAGTATTTTTACTCGCAGTTTTACTTATCCAGCATGAGATGTTGGTTCCTGTCATTATAGGAATTATTGGTAGTGTTAGTGCAATCGTGCTTTCCTTACAAGCTAAACTGTAAAAATTTAAAATGAATAAAAAATTAACGGACTAGTTTAAGCTAGTCCGTTTTTGTTATGATATAGGTTGCTAGTTTAGTATAGTTGAGGGTTAAGAAGAATGGTTACACAAAAACAATGTCGTCTTTGGGCATTTTTGGCTGCCCTAGCCTGTGTTATGTGGGGAATCTCAGGTTTATTTGCCAAGAGCTTATTTAATACGAGTCCGTCCATCACGCCAATGTGGCTTTCACAAATCAGAATGGTCACATCTGGTATTATCTTGTTGATCGTAGCTGGATTTTTAAAGCAAAAGCCAATCGCCACGATGAAGAATAAACATGATGCTTGGGTAATTATTTCTTACGGTATTTTTGGTTTATTACCCGTGCAATTATTTTACTTTATCGTTGTGCAACAAGCTAACGCTTCAATTGCCACAATTTTACAGTTCATCGGTCCATTTTTCGTAATGGCATATTTAGCCTTTACGCATAAACAAGTAATGCGCCGGATTGATGTGATTGCAGCGATCTGTGCCTTTATTGGGGTTGTTTTGCTTGCAACACACGGTCGTTTTAATCACTTTGCCATTACGCCAAGCGTTTTATTCTGGGGCTTGCTCTCAGCCGGTGGTGTAGCAACTAATACCTTGATTCCGATCGGCGTTTTAAAACGCGTTTCAAGCTTAGTCGTTACAGGTTGGGGCCTTTTATCTGCGGGAATCTGCTTGATAATCGTTCACCCACAGATGCCACATATTCCTAATACACCACACGTTTGGCTTGATGTGGCTACCGTTATTGTGATTGGTACTTTGATTCCATTCCAGTTGATGACTAATTCATTGCGTTTCATCAAGGCATCTACTGCAAGTTTGCTTGATGCATTTGAACCATTCTCTGCAACGGTAGGTTCAGTTTTATGCTTTGGCTTGGTTATGGCACCAATGGACTGGATCGGTTCAATCTTAGTTGTTTTAGCTGCAATGGCTTTGAATATTTCTCCAAGAAAGAAAAAGGGAAAATTGAATAATGATTGATCCAAAAACACGTAGACTGTGGACTTTTCTGGCAGCCTTAGCCGCTGTCATGTGGGGAATCTCCGGTCTTTTTGCTAAAGGTTTATTCAATATTAGTGCTAAAATAACGCCGATGTGGTTGACCCAAATTCGGTTGATTATTTCAGGAATCGTACTTCTGCTTTTGGCAGGAGCTTTAAAGCAAAAGCCACTTGCTACATTAAAGAATAAGCATGATGCGTTAGTAATTTTCGCTTACGGAATCTTCGGATTATTGCCCGTGCAATTATTCTATTTCATGTGTATTCAGGTAGCTAACGCTTCGATCGCTACTATCTTACAATTCATCGGCCCATTTTTCGTATTAGGATATTTGGCTTTTACTCATAAGCAAGTTATGCGTAGGTTGGATATCTTGGCTGCGATTGCGGCTTTCATCGGTGTCTTTTTGCTGTCAACGCACGGACAATTTTATCATTTGGCCATTACGCCGGTAGCATTATTCTGGGGTTTGCTTTCAGCAGTAGGTGAAGCAACATATACTCTGATTCCAGTTAATATTGTTAAAAGAGTATCCAGCATGGTTGTAACAGGCTGGGGGATGCTGTTTGCAGGAATCAGTTTGGTGATTATCCATCCGCAATTCCAAGCTATTCCTAATAAGCCAGCTGTTTGGTTATATACCAGTGCCGTAATTATCATTGGAACGATTATCCCATTTCAGATTATGGCTAACGCCTTGCGTTACGTTATTCCATCCACAGCTAGCTTGCTTGATGCATTTGAACCGTTCTCCGCAACGGTAGGCTCAGTTCTCTGTTTTGGTTTAGTTATGATGCCAATGGACTGGGTAGGTTCAATTCTGGTTGTGCTAGCAGCTATGGCTTTGAACTTAACACCAAAACAGCCAAAGAAACATAAAGTACATGAATAAAAAAGAGAGGTTTTAATCGACCTCTCTTTTTTTGAAATAAATTAAATTAGTTAAACAGACAAGTAATGTAATAATACCGTAAATAATAAAAATTACGATGATTAAGGCAAGAGATGAAAACTCAATCCAAAAGAAGACGGAAACCGAGATTAAGATGCCTGCTAGAATGATAGTTACTAGATTCAGCTTCTTGAATTGTAAGGTGATTCCTGAAGCAAAGGTGCAGGCAGTTGCGATAGATAGGCAGACTAGGTCGATCATTGATGGGGCGTAGTTCGCTAAATCACGGAATTCTGAGACCAAAGAAAGCCCCAGAATTAAGGCGATAAGTATTAAAAAATGTCGTGCATAACTGTCTATTTTCTCCATATTGTTTGTTCAACTCCTGTAATCAATGTTAATAGCATATAGAAAAGTGAAAAATTTTTCAAGTTGAGAAAAGAAACATAAGCTCTTTCTTATCAAAATTACAAAATAAGACATTTTCTGTAGTTTTGCTTAATTAGATAGTATTACTTTTAAAACATAGTTGTAATATTTCTCAGGTAATATATAAAGCGTCGAAAGATAAAAAGTAATTAAGGAGAAATGTCAATTGAGTTTTAGACGTAATTTAGTTAAGTTTGCCGCAGTTTTATCAGTATTTTTCACAGGAATTTCTTTTATTAATGTTCCTAATCAAACACAAGCTGTGCACGCAGCAGATCAAAGCACTACAGAAAAACGTGAAGCAGTTGCTGGTCTTGCTAAAAAGCAAGTAGGTAAGCGTTACGTTTACGGTGCTACCGGTCCTTCAGCCTTTGACTGCTCTGGCTTAGCTCAATACGTTTATAAAAAAGCCGCTAAAAAGACATTACCAAGAACTACTTATGGTCAAGTTACTAAGGGTAAAAAGATTTCGTTAAGCCATCTTAAAAAAGGCGACTTATTATTCTGGGGTTCAGCTTCAGCTCCTTACCACGTTGGTATTTATGTTGGTAATGGACAATATGTGCATGCTGCAACTCCTAGTCAAGGGGTGAGAAAGCAGGCTATCAGTGCCTACTTTTATCCCTCAGCTGCTAAACGTGTTTTAAATTAATTTGATAATGAAAAAGCCCAGTCAGAAATTCTGACTGGGTCATTTTTTATTCTGTGACTTTTTTGGCTTCACTAACACGTTCTTGATGCCAAGCGATAATCATTTTCATGATGGCATTAGCTACATTAGTGTTCTTGAGTAGTGGACCATGTGAGTATGAACCAATAAAGTTGCGATAGCGCAGGCCTTCGACGTGGTCTTGCGGGTTGTTGCCGTAGCCTTCGATCATATCGCCGAGGGGATGCAACTTGTCCTTGTTATCGAAGTAAGTTTGACCAGAGTGGTTTTCAAAAGCCTTAACCTCACCCCATTCGGTCATGTAACGGGTGTCACCGATCATTCGCTTGTCGCTCTTGAAGACTGTGTGTAGTGGCAAAATATCCAAACCTGGAATAGTTACGCCAGAATTAGTCTTGTAGTAACTACCCATTAGTTGGTAACCACCACAAATGCAAAGCATCGGCTTGTCATCGTTGATGTATTTTCTCAATGTTTCTTTGTGACGTGGCAAGTCTTTAGCGACAACAGTTTGTTCAAAGTCCTGGCCGCCGCCGAAGAAAACGAAATCGTAGTCAAAGGCGTTGAATTCGTCACCAAGTGAAATATTATCAACTTGAGTGTCGTAGCCTTCACGCTTTAGTAAAAAGCTCAAGATTTTAACATCGCCTGAGTCACCGTAAGTATTCATTAAATCTTCGTAGAGATATGCAATTTTAATTAATTTATCGCTCATTTTATTGTCCCTTAGTTCGTTTAATTTCTTCTGTCTAGTATAGCTTAATAGCTAGAATGGGGCAAAGGATTAATATTTGAATACTGTACTTGATGAAGCTAGTATGACATCAATAATGTGTACAGTATCGTTTTCGATAAAGTAGAATATAGCATATTTTTTTGAAATTAACTCGTCGGTATTTTCTTGAAGGAGTTTTTCTATATCTTTCTGGAAAATAATTTAACGCTTGCATAGTTTGCTCAAGATCTTCTACATAATTTTGAGCAGTTTTTGGAGATTGAGATAATTGCAAGATAGAGCTATATATCTCTTTAAGTTCTACAGATACGTTAGGAGTTGATTTGACAGTATATTCTTGCATGAAATTTAAATTCCTAATTCTTTATTCAGTTCGCTAAAAGTTTTACTAATTTCGACACTTTTATCATCTCTTGCATCTTGGGCATGCTTAGCCAACCTTGCTTCAAGCTCCTCTTTAGTCATCTTATTCATATTCATCCAGTCAGGAGTAAGTTCGGCTAATTTATCTTCCCAGTTGGATTTAACGACTTCATACTGAGCAGTGGCCTCGGCGACCATCATAGCGGTGTCGTGGTCGTTTTTGTTTTTTCTTTTCTTTGAGGACAAATCAAAAGGAATTCCTCCAGTCAATGCAATTTGTCGTAAGTACATGTCAATTGCAACTGACATCGGGATGCCAAGTTTGTTTAATACTTTTTCTGCGTTTTGTTTAGTTTCTTGGTTAACACGGACATTGATTGCAGCTTTTTCAGTCATAATTGCACCTCTGTGTAGTAAAAATGTAGTTATTAGATAGTTGATGACTACATATTATCAGATACAGGCAGGAAAGTGAAATAAAATCAATCTTTTTAGTATTGACATAGGAGTAATAAAAATATAGAATTTGTCTAATTTTATATTCATCATATTTTAATATCTTGGATTGCTGTTCAGAATTAGGTGACGCTATGCATATAATTTTTAGCAAAATTGATAAAAAGTATAAAGTTGAATATTGGCTTCTATTAGGAATGAATATTATCAGTACTGGCATTTTAACTTTTAATGTTTATTTGGAAGGAATGCTGCTAAATTCTTTAGTGTATAAGGCTGATAGAGATTCATTTATACGCAGCATTATATTAATAATCACCCTAAGTCTTATAAGACTTTTGTTGTCATATTTCATGAATAAAATTCAAATTCTAGAATTCAGAAAAATAAATATAGAAGTTAACGATGCAATAATAAAGGAATTGTATTCAAAGGATACACTGAAAGTCACAAAAATGAATTCAGTTCGAATGGCAGACAGAATTACTGAGGACACTACTGAAGTGTTGACTTTTTTCTTCCAAACTGTAAATCAAATAATTTCAATCGTGCTTTCCTCAGTCTTGATTTTTACGTATTTATTTACAGCTGGCTCTAGTTTTTTGTTACTGATAGTGATCCTGTTGCCTGCATATAGTGTCATATATTTATTTTTACGGCCTAAGATTTTCAAAGTTAGTTTGAAGTTGAAAGAAGCCTATAATGAATACTTTTCAGGCTTTACCGAATGGTTAAGTAGATACATTGAAATAAAGGGTAATCAAAGAGAGAAAATAGAAAATGAAAGATGGAGCAGTACAAAAAGAACGCTTTTAGGCGTTGCCAAACGAGATTTTCTTCTTAATTTGAATATGTCTAATAGTGAAATTATTTTACAACTGATTTTTCAATTAGTATTGTTCATTAATGGTGGTTTATCAGTCATTTCTGGAAGAATGACAATTGGTTCTTTTTCAATCATTTTTCAATATTTTGACCAACTTTTGGGAGAAGTAGATGAAGCTTTTTCTATTTTGTTTAACTTTGAATCATTCAGGGTAGCCCGGCTGAGAATCAACAATTTACTATCCATGAAAGATGAGCAAGATGGTGAAAAAGCAGTTTCCAAAATAAATTCGATTCAGGTACAGGATTTTAATATTTATTTAGATGGAAAAACACCATTGTTTACTAGAAAAATTTCTGCTACTTTTGTTGCTCCTGGATTTTATGTTGTAAGGGGTAGAAATGGAATCGGAAAATCAACTTTTCTTAGAACAATAATAGGATTATATACACCAAAAAAAGAAGGAAAAATCACCATAAATGGTGTAAATGCTGATTTGATT
Organism: Lactobacillus gallinarum DSM 10532 = JCM 2011; assembly: GCF_001434975.1. GTDB lineage: Bacteria > Bacillota > Bacilli > Lactobacillales > Lactobacillaceae > Lactobacillus > Lactobacillus gallinarum. Next base: position 477 of record NZ_AZEL01000056.1, on the reverse strand, counting down.
AATAAAAGAAAACTGAGAGAATCGAATATAAGTTGTCTATTTCAAGATACACCGCTTCCTAATTGTTCTGTAAGAGACTATTTAGGATCATATCCTAATAAAAGTCAGATTGATAAAAATGAGTATTTTGCAAAAGTCTTTAATTCATCACAATTTAAAATTGAGAAAGTTTTAGATAGAGAGATGAGTGAACTATCAACAGGCGAAATACAATTAGTGAAATTATATTCTGCTATTTTGAAAACTAATGCACAATGCTTTTTACTAGATGAGCCATTGGCGAATATCTATCCTGAACTACAAAATGATTTGTTAAAGTTATTGCAGGAAATAGCGCAGACTAATTTGGTTATTATCATAAGTCACGATTTGCAAGTGAATGAAAATGCTAAAAACATGAGAATAGAGTAACTATTATTCGGAGACTGTCAAATCTTTTGTGTAAATAGTTCTTTCTCGCAAATTGATTTTTTAATT
>NZ_AZEL01000004.1 GCF_001434975.1 Lactobacillus gallinarum DSM 10532 = JCM 2011 | reverse complement strand
AATCCAATTATTAAATTATAGTTGACTTCTATCAACACGATTTGACAGAGAGCCATTATTTTAACTTACTGTATTTACTGTTGTCTTTGTGTGAATGAGCAGTAATAGTTGCAATAATTGCTGAGAAAAGAATGCCGAAGATAAGGCCAACGACCAAGCAAGTTTTGACATCGTTAGTGTTGAATGAGGCACTTTGAGTTAAAGGACCAGCAATAAAGCCTACAACAAACATGTAGATTATGCTCCATACAATTGTGACTAGATATCGACCCATATTGATTCCTTCTTTCGGATAGAATTTTATCAAAAATAAGGCGCAATTTCAAACGAGATTAATGCAATTTGTTATACTTAATTTGATAAATTTCTGCAGTGAAAGGTGGTTATTTTATGCAAGTAGCAACACTTCAAAACCTAAGTTCGTTTACTTTGCTAGATAGTCCTACAAAAGTTCCAGATTTAATCGAAACGGCCAAGAAACGAGGCTATCAGGCAGTAGGATTAGCTGATGTAAACGTAACATATGGCTTGGTTAATTTTTATGAATTGGCTAAAAAAGCGGGAATTAAGCCACTTTTAGGGATGCAGCTGCGTTTAAATGGTTTAGTTGATAGTACGCAGAAATATGACTTGCTTGCGTTTGCTAAAACAAATGCGGGGTACCATAACTTATTGCGTTTATCGAGTGCGATTAATCTACTAACTGAAAATGGACAAAATAATAATGTCTTAACTCTAAAAGATTTAAGCAAGTATTTGACTGATTTATTGCTCGTTGTGCCTGCAAATACTAAAAGCGAATTATTGTACTTATTTGAGACAAATAAGCAATTAGGTAGTGATTTAATTCGAGATTTGAAAGAATTAACGCCTGATCTTTATTTAGGCGTGTATGCTAATCAAAGTATGCAGAATTATATTGATTATGTGCGCAGTTTAAGCAAGCAATTTGATTTACCCTTACTTGCAACTGAAGATAGCGAATACTTAAATCCACATGATCAATTTTTACAAAAAACTTTGCGTGCTATTGCTACAGGAAATAAAATTCAGGATGTGCTGCCTTTAGCTAAGCAAGAAGGATCACATTACTTAGTTGAAGCAGAGCAATTGCTTCAGCGATACCATGAATTTGATCTGGATGATGCAGTGAATAATACATGGCAAGTTGCTGAAAAATGCAATGCAGAAGTTGTTTTTCAGAAGCCTGTTTTGCCTAAATATCACCAAAAAAGGTTTGCAACTTCAGAAGAATATTTGCATTACTTGGCTCAAACTGGCTTACAGCAACGCTTTGGTCAAAATAAAATTCCAGCAGAATATCAAAAACGGTTGAATTATGAACTGCGCGTCATTAATCAAATGGGGTTTGATGACTACTTTTTGATTGTATGGGACGTGATTAATTATTGTCATCGTGTTCAAATTACGACTGGACCAGGACGGGGCTCAGCATGTGGTTCGTTAGTTTCTTATTCATTACGAATTACCGAAGTTGATCCAATTGAATACAACTTGCTGTTTGAACGTTTTTTGAATCCAGCTCGTCATGAAATGCCGGATATTGATTTGGATATTCCTGATGTTCAAAGAGATACTGTAATTAAGTATATGTATCAAAAATATGGCATGGATCATGCGGCACAGATTTTGACATTTGGTACGCTAGCAGCAAAGCAAGCATTGCGTGATGTAGGCCGAGCATTTGGCTTAACAATGGTCGAAATTAAGAAATGGGCAGATGCGATTCCATATTCAAAGGGCAAGATTACGTTAAAAGATGCATATCAACAGTCAAGGGAGTTGCGTTTATTAGTCGATGCTACACCCGAAAACAAATTGCTCTTTAAAACAGCTTTAGGTCTAGAAGGATTGCCGCGCCATTACTCTATTCATGCTGCAGGATTAGTGATTAGCGATAATTCAATCGCAGGAATTTCAGGATTGCAAGCGGGTCCGTTAGGGATACCGGTTACGCAACAGACTAAAAAATACGTTGAATCTTTGGGTCTCCTTAAGATCGATTTCTTAGGGTTGCGTAATCTAACTGTGCTAGGCAATATTTTGAATTTGATTCGCCAGCAAGGAATAAAGATCGATCCTAATCAAATTCCTTTAAATGATGCGCAAACTTTGCAGCTATTTCAACAAGGAAAAACGGATGCAGTCTTTCAATTTGAATCTGGAGGAATTCGCCAGGTTTTGCGCAAATTGCATCCCGATAATTTTGAAGACTTAGTAGCGGTGAATGCCTTATATCGTCCGGGTCCTATGCAAAATATTGATGCCTTTGTCAGAAGAAAAAATGGGCAAGAAGCAGTTAGATATCCTGATCCTAGTTTAAAAAAAATATTGCAGCCAACATATGGCATCTTGGTTTATCAAGAACAGGTAATGCAAACAGCGCAAATTTTAGCTGGCTTTTCTTTAGGCGAGGCTGATATTTTGCGGCGGGCCATGTCTAAGAAAAAGCAAGATGTAATTGAACAGGAAAAAGGTAAGTTTATTGCTGGAACAATTAAACAAGGTCATACCAAGGCCGTAGCTGAACGGGTATATCAATATATAGAGCAATTTGCCAATTATGGTTTTAATCGTTCACATGCTGTTGCTTATACTAAGATTGCTTACTGGCTAGCTTACTTAAAAGTCCATTATCCTGCTGCGTTTTATACGGCAATGCTAAATTCAGCAGCTGGAGCTAAAGCTCAGGATTATATTATGCATGCACAGGAAGCTAATATTAAAATTCTGCCCCCTGACATTAATTACAGCAGCCTTGAATATACCTTGAAAGACAAAAAGATTTTAGTAGGGTTAAAGGCTATTAAAGGCTTGCGGGTTGATTTTGCTAAAGAGATTGCCGATAACACCACGCCGTATAAATCATTAAATGATTTTCTTCGCCGAATAGATCCTAAGTTTTTGCAGGTTGATGCTATTAAAGCTTTGATCATGGCCGGAGCCTTTGATCAGCTTGAAAAGAATCGTAACGAATTGCTGATTAATTGCGATGAAATAATTGCTAATGTGCAATTGACAGGCCAAAATATTTCTTTATCTGAGATATTGGGGGATGCTCCGCTTAAGCCAGCAGAAGAGCCAACGAGTGCAGAAAAAGTTGAAATGGAAGAAAAAGTTTTAGGTTTTGCCACAACTACGTCACCATTAATTGCTGTTCAAAAATTTGCTCAAAAATTCAATAGTAGGCCGCTCAATCAATTCCAATTAAATGAATCGGGAGTTGGAGTTGGTAAATTGATCCGATTTAAACAAATTAGAACTAAAAACGGTAAGAATATGGCTTTTGCTAGCTTTGCTGATACTTCTGGAGAGCAAGAGGTTGTGATTTTCCCCCGCATTTATGAAAAATTTGGCACAGAGTTAAAGGTAGGAGATATTTATTTATTGGGATTACGTGTACAAGGAGACCGTTTTGATCAAAATAAAAAGCAATATTTACTTACCAATTTGCGAAAAGTAAATTTTAAAGAATAATTTTAGACAAGAGGAATTTATTTCTTGCCATACATGTAAGTGCTAACATTTTTTAAATAAAAATAAACCGTAATTTAGCCCAATTTTTGTGAGATTTTTGGGTGAAAAAATGTTAATATTTATTTGATGTGAGAAATTACACAAAATAATCATGATGAGGTGAATTCATGAAACGGATTGGTATTTTAACTAGTGGTGGAGACGCCCCTGGTATGAATGCAGCAATTAGAGCTGTCACCAAGACTGCTATCCATCATGGACTTGAAGTCTTTGGAATTCGTTATGGTTTCGCTGGTTTGGTTGCAGGTGACTTTGTTCCGCTTACTACGGAAAATGTTGACCACAAGATAAGTGAAGGCGGTACATTCTTGTACAGTGCTCGCTTCCCTGAATTTGCACAAGAAGAAGTGCAACAAAAGGGTGTTGAGCAATTAAAGAAGCATGGTATTGATGCTGTTATCGTTATTGGCGGTGATGGATCATACCATGGTGCTTTAGCCTTGACTCGCCACGGCGTAAACTCAGTTGGTTTACCAGGAACTATCGATAATGATATTCCTTATACTGACTACACGATTGGCTTTGATTCTGCTTGTCGTACTGCTATGGACGCAATCGATAAGATTCGCGACACAGCAAGTAGTCACCACCGCGTCTTCGTTGTTAACGTAATGGGACGTGAATGTGGTGACATCGCTATGCGTGTTGGTGTAGCTAGTGGTGCAGATGCAATTGTTATTCCTGAACGTCCATACGACGTAAAAGAAATTGCAGAAACTATCACTCGTGGTTTTGCAGATGGCAAAGATCATGGTATCATTGTTTTAGCAGAAGGTGTCATGACCGCTGATAAGTTTAAGGATGAATTACTTAAATACGGCGATTTTGATGCTCGTGCTAATGTCCTTGCGCATATGCAACGTGGTGGCTCACCAACTGTCACAGATAGAGTAAATGCTACTAAGATGGGTAACTATGCTGTTAAGTTGCTTCTCGATGGGAAGGGCGGTTTAGCTGTCGGCATGGAGAATGGTCAACTTGGTACCCACGACATTCTTGATCTGTTTGACGGAAAGCACCATGGCGATTATGCGTTGTTGGATGTAAATGAAGAAATGACTAAATATTAATTTAGTTGATTTTTGGAGAGGATTTTTTTAATAATGAAGAAAACTAAGATTGTTAGTACTTTAGGACCAGCTTCAAACGATATTGAAACTATTACTGCTTTAGCTAAAGCTGGTGCAAACGTATTCCGTTTCAACTTCTCACACGGTGACCACCCAGAACACCTTGCTCGTATGAAGATGGTTCGTCAAGTGGAAAAGGATACTGGTTTGCTTCTTGGTATCGACCTTGACACTAAGGGTGCTGAAATCAGAACCACTGAACAAGAAGGTGGTAAGTTTACTATTAATACCGGTGACATGATCCGTGTATCAATGGACGACACTAAGAAGGGTAACAAGGACATGATCCACGTTACCTACGAAGGTTTGTACGATGATACTCACGTTGGTGGTCACGTATTAATCGATGATGGTTTGGTTGACCTTTTGATCAAGGAAAAGGACGACTCAAAGAGAGAATTAGTCTGTGAAGCTCAAAACACTGGTGTTATCGGCTCAAAGAAGGGTGTTAACGCTCCTGGTGTTGAAATTCGCCTTCCAGGTATCACTGAAAAGGATACTGACGACATTAAGTTCGGTTTACAATACGGTATTAACTTCATTACTGCTTCATTTGCACGTAAGGCTCAAGACATCTTAGACATCCGTAAGCTTTGTGAAGAAGCTGGTGCAGATTACGTTAAGATCTTCCCTAAGATTGAATCACAAGAAGGTATTGACAACGCTGACGAAATCTTACAAGTTTCAGATGGTTTGATGGTTGCTCGTGGTGACATGGGTGTTGAAATTCCATTCATGGAAGTTCCATTTGTACAAAAGAGCTTAATCCGCAAGGCTAACGCACTTGGTAAGCCAGTTATTACTGCTACTCAAATGCTTGACTCAATGCAAGAAAACCCACGTCCAACTCGTGCCGAAGTTTCTGACGTTGCTAACGCTGTTCTTGATGGTACTGACGCAACTATGCTTTCAGGTGAATCAGCAAACGGTCTTTACCCAGTTAAGGCTGTTAAGGCAATGGCTGAAATTGACGAACGTACTGAAAAGCAAATGCTTAAGCGTAACACTTTAGCACTTCAAAGATTCGAAGCTTACAAGGGTTCAAATGTAACTGAAGCTATCGGTGAATCAGTTGTACGTACTGCTCAAGAATTAGGTGTTAAGACTATCATTACTGCAACTAACTCAGGTTACACTGCACGTATGATTTCTAAGTACCGTCCAAACGCAGACATCATTGCTTTGACTTTCGATGAAAAGATCCAACACTCATTGGGTATCGTTTGGGGTGTACAACCATTATTGACTGAAAAGCCTAAGTCAACTGATGATATGTTTGAAGTAGCTGCTAAGGTAGCTAAGGAAAAGGGCTTTGTTAAGGATGGCGACCTTGTAATCATCGTTGCTGGTGTTCCAGTTGGTGACTCAGGTACAACTAACTTGATGAAGTTACAAATCATCGGTAACAAGCTTGTTCAAGGTTTAGGTGTTGGTAACGGTTCAGTTATCGGCAAGACTGTTGTAGCAAACTCAGCTGAAGAAGCTAACAGCAAGGTTAAGGAAGGCGACATCTTAGTTGCTAAGACTACTAACCCAGACTACAACCCAGCTATCAAGAAGGCTTCAGGTTTAGTTGTTGAAGCTTCAGGTTTGACTTCACACGCAGCAGTTATCGGTTTATCATTAGGTATCCCAGTTGTTGTTGGTGCAACTAACGCTACTGAAAAGATTTCTGATGGTTCAACTATTACTGTTGATGCTCGTCGTGGTGCTATCTACCAAGGCGAAATCTCAAACCTTTAATTAAAAGATAAAATAAAAATAGATTAGCTAATCAAAAAAATAGTCAGCTTTCGAGCTGGCTATTTTATTTTGCGCAAATATCTTTTATACTTGTATATGAAAGAATATGTAAAGTAGGAGATTATAAACATGCTTGGAACTGTTGCAAAAGGAAAAATAATTGATGAAAATGATAATGCCTATTATGTACAAATTGATGGCACTACTTATGAACTAAAAAAGCAAGAGCTTACCCAAGACGAAATTCCTAAGATCGGTGATGAAATAGAAGGCTTTATTTATGATAACAAGTCTCATGATCGAGAAATGACCCAGTTTTTACCTTTTGCTCAGCCTGATCAATATGGCTGGGGCAAGGTAACAGAAGTTCGACCGGGTTTAGGTGTATTTGTTGATGTCGGATTACCCGATAAAGATGTGGTAGTATCTATGGATGACTTGCCACGAGAAAAGGAAAGATGGCCTCGTCGTGATGATCGTCTTTTGGTGCGATTAGAAACCGACTATAAGGATCGAATTTGGGCTAAGTTAGCAGATGAAAATATTTTTGATCAGTTAGCAGCAAACTTTCCGAATGGAATGAATAATGAAAATGTTTTCGGAACTGTTTATGCTAGTCGTGAAATTGGTGCCTTTGTTTTAACTAATGATTATTATTTAGGTTTTGTACACGAATCACAAATGCCTCGTCCAATGCGCTTAGGTGAACAGTTTAAGGGCAGAGTTATTGGTATCAGTCAATATGGTCGATTAAATTTAAGTACTTTGCCACGTGCTTTTGAAGAAATTGACGATGATGCTCAGATGATTTTGATGAGTTTGCGCCGAAGAGAGACTAAAACTTTACCATTTTACGATAAATCTGATGCGCAAGATATAAAGCGTTACTTCGGTATTTCTAAATCCGCATTTAAGCGCGCATTAGGTCATTTGCTCAAAGCAGGCTTAATCGAAGAAGATAAAACTGCCGGTGCTATCACTTTAATTAAAGATCCAGAAGAGAATACTGATGGAGAAGAATAAACTACAAGACCAGATTGATGATTATTTACGCTATAGTCAAATTGAACGTGGCCTAAGCAATAATACGATTACTGCTTACCGTCAAGATTTGGAAGAGTACCTGGCTTTTGTAAAAAAAGAGGGTATGAATTCTTGGCCAACAGAGGCTAGCGATGTAGATGCCTTTTTAGCAAGACAATACGATTTAAATAAAGCTACTAGTTCAATTAGTCGGCTCATTTCTAGTATGCGTAAATTTTATCAATGGCTTGCGCGTCAAAACATTCAGAAGTTAAATCCAATGCTTGAAATTGATTTACCTAAAAAAGAGCGACGTCTTCCTGTAGCTCTAAATCAGAAAGAAATTAATGATTTGCTTGCACAACCTGATATTAAACGAAAATTGGGTTTAAGAGATCGAGCAATATTGGAAACTTTATATGCGACTGGTATGCGTGTAAGTGAATTGATTAATCTGGAATTACAAGACTTACATGAAGATTTGGGTTTAGTTAGAGTATTGGGTAAAGGCTCTAAGGAGCGCTTGATACCGATTAGTTCAGTTGCTTTGCATTGGATAAAGCAATATCAACAAGATGTGCGAGATCCATTAATTTTAAAAGCTGGTCAAAATGATGAGCATATTTTCTTGAATAGTCGAGGCAAGCAACTTACACGGCAGGCAATTTGGCAAATGATAAAAAAATATTGTCAATCTGCTGGAATTACTAAAGATGTTACTCCCCATACATTGCGCCATACGTTTGCAACGCACTTACTTGAAAATGGGGCAGATTTACGGGTAGTGCAAGAGATTTTGGGACACTCAGATATTAGTACTACCCAAATTTACACTAATCTATCTCAAAAACATATTTTACAAGTATATCAAAAGACACATCCTCGTCTTTAGGTGATTAATAATGCTAATACAATATAAAAAAGACTATGAAAAAACGGCAATGGGATTACTCTCATATTTGCCTGATTTTAAAAATATTGAAAATCTAAAAGAAGAAGTAGGACTTAATCAAGAAGATAATGATTTTCTGCTTTATTTGTACCGTAATAAACAGAATAATATTGTAGGAGTGTTGGGTACACAAGTAACTAAGCAGTTTGTTGTGATCAGATATCTTTCTTTAGCTCCCGGTTTTCGTGAAATTAGTTATGAAAAAGAAATTGTCAGTGAGTTAAAAAATGAATACCCTGATAAAAGAGTTACCGCTGTACCTGAATATACCAATTTATTAAAAACTGTCGAAGAAGATAATGAATAAAAGTAATTTAAAGTTAGAGTTACCTAATTTTGAGGGGCCATTAGATTTATTGCTCCATTTAATTCAATCGCAAAAAATAGATATTTATGATATTCCCATTGCTCAAATTACTAGTCAATATTTAGAGTACTTGAGGCAAATGCAAAGTCTGAATTTACAAATTGCTGGGGAATATTTTGTGATGTCTTCAACTTTGCTTAGAATAAAGTCACAATATTTATTGCCACAAAATGATTTTGTAGATGAAGTGGAAGCTGAAGATGATCCTCGGGATGAATTAGTACAGCAATTAGTACAATATTCAATTTTTAAAAAGATTTCTGCATATTTTAAAGAAAGAAATGAAGAAGTACCAATTGTTGTGTCAAAGGAAGCAAGTGTTTCAACTTCTGTTAAGGTTCAACCATTGCCTAAAGGACAAATTACTTCAAATGAACTGGCAACAACTTTTTCCATGGTTCTCCGCAGATTAAAGATGCGTCAACCGGATACTGCTTCAATTAAAGTGGCTGAGACTCCAATTAACGAAATGATTGATTATTTGCATCAGCGTTTGGCAAAAAAACGACAAGTCAGCTTTTTTAGTTGTACTGATCAAATGCATAGTATTTCTGATGTGATTGGTTTGTTTTTAGCAATGCTTGAATTGGGCAAAAAACACGAAATTCGAATTTTACAAGCAAGAGAATTTGGTGATTTAAATTTAGAAAGAATTGATGTAAATGGCAAGTAAAGAGGCAAATTTAGAAGCACTTTTATATGCGGCTGGTGATAATGGATTAGAAGAGCAAAATTTAATTGAAATGCTAGAGATTGATGGTGAAACTTTAGATAAGGTTGCCGAGAATTTGCAACGAAAGCTAACGAAGAATTCAGATTCTGGCTTGCAATTAATTCATATTGCTCATACATACAAGTTGACTACTAGTCCGCAAACAGCCAAGATTATTGAAAAATATTTTCAAAAAGATTTAACAAAAAACTTAAGTCAATCAGCTCTAGAAATTTTGGCAATTGTTGCATATCGTCAGCCTATTACTAGGGTAGAAATTGATGATATTCGTGGGGTTAATTCATCTGGAGCATTGCAGACATTAGTTTGGCGCGGTTTGATTAAAGCCGATGGCAAAAAAGATGCTCCTGGACATCCTAAATTGTATGTAACTACGGATTATTTCTTACAGTATTTTAATTATCATAGTTTAGCAGATTTGCCTTTAATAGAAGATTTTGCGGATAATGATAGTAATGGTGAAATAGATTTGTTTGAGGCAAAAGGAACCGCAGATAAGCAAATGCAGAAAGAGGAAAGATAATGGTAGAGAGACTGCAAAAAGTAATAGCAGAAGCAGGAATTGCTTCCAGAAGAAAAGCAGAAAAAATGATTGTAGCTGGCCGCGTGAAAGTGGATGGTAAGGTAGTTACTAAGCTAGGAACCAAGGTTGAAACTTTCAGTAATATTACGGTTGATGATGAACCAATTGAAAGAGAAAGCTTGCATACATATCTTTTCTATAAGCCACGTGGTGTTGTTTCTACTGCAGATGATGATAAGGGTAGAAAAACGGTTGTTGATTATTTTGAAGATGTGCCATATCGTTTATATCCAGTTGGCCGTCTTGATTATGATACTTCAGGTTTGCTTTTAATGACTAACGATGGTAAGTTAGCTAATTTATTAATGCACCCTAGAAATGAAGTATCTAAAGTTTATGTTGCTAAAATCAAGGGGATTTTAACTCCTGATGAGATTAAAACATTAACTACAGGGGTTAAATTGGATCGTTTTAAGGCTGCTCCAGCAAAGGTAAAGATTCTTAAAACAGATAAGCGTAAAGATACTCAAATTGTTCAATTGACTATCCACGAGGGACATTATCATCAAGTTAAGCGTATGTTTAAGGCTGTAGGACATTTAGTTGAAAAATTATCCCGTGAAAAATATGCATTTTTAACCTTAGATTCTCTTACTTCTGGACAATATCGCGAATTGTCAAAGCGCGAAGTTGACAAATTAATGAGATTAGATTAACTTATACTTAGAAATTAAATATATAGGTTATTGTCTTCAGGGCAGGGTGAAAATCCCGACCGGCGGTTAGAGTCCGCGACCCACGCAAGTGGCTGAATCTTTTGATACCGATAGTTAAAGTCTAGATGGAAGAAGACAGATCAATAAAGTAAATCTTACTTTACTTTATAAAGGTCTGTTGCTGGAGCAATAGACCTTTTTTGTAGGAAGGAAAGTAAGTCATGAGTAAATCTAGAGCAAATGCTACAGGATTAGCTAATATTATTGCGTATGCGTTAATTGGGTGTATTGCCTTTGTGGTAATGAAATTTGAGTTTCCAATTATCCCTGGCGTAGGCTTTTTAAAGTTTGATTTTTCAGATGTAATTATTACAGTTGGAATGTTTATCTTTGGAGCTGTTCCAGGTGTAATTATTGCATTAATTAGAATGGTGTTAAGCTTGATTTTTGCTGGTTTTGCTTTACCAAGTGTAGTAGGTGAAATTGCAGCTTTTCTTGCTTCGATGTCTTTCTCTTTGCCATTTTATTTCTTTAGTAAGAATGTTACGGTTGAGAATAGAAAAACTAAGATGGGAATAGTTAAACCAATGTGTGGATTAATTATTGGTATTCTGGCAATGACCTGTGTGATGTCTTTAACTAACGCATTTATTTTGACTCCAGTATATGCAGTAACTGCGGTTCCTAATTTACCTGCGATTAATAGTTATGGTGCTTTGTATCACTTCACTGAAAAGGTATATCTAGGTCAGTTATTACATTTACCATCTATGCAAGCTTATATTTTTACGATTATAGTGCCATTTAATTTATTAAAAGGTGTAATTAACAGTGTCGTTGTATATTTGCTTTTTGAGGCAACTATTAAGACGATTAAGCCATTTGTACGAAAAAGATTTAATTTGAATTAAAGTAAAATCCCATTAACTTTTTAAGTTGATGGGATTTTTCATATTCAAAGACTATTAAAGTATGCTAGAATTAATCCGTTAAGTGAATGGAGGAATTTACAGATGGATAAAAAATCAACAGGGCCATATCAACACTATGAACGGCCAACTGAAAAGCGAAGTTCACAGGATAAGCAGCCCAGTGGATCTGCTAGATGGATTGCAGTTATTGTGATTTTAGTTGTTATATTAATTGCATTAATCCCAGTTGTTCATCGTTTGTCATCAGGCCATTCTGAAAAAGCTGAAGAAGTTCAAACAGTTAAGAAGGTTTCTTCTAAAAAGTCATCTAAGGCAATTAAATCATCAAGTAAAGCTAAAAAGACTTCATCTTCAGCTAAGAAGAATTCTGTTGAGACTAGTTCAAGTTCATCTCAAAAGACTGAACCTAAGACTTATTTAGTTAAAGATGGTGATACTTTAACTAATATTGCAGAAAAATATGGCATGACTGTTGATCAATTAGCCAGATTAAATAATCTTAAAGATTCTTCAAACGTCAATGTTGGCCAAACACTTAAATTGAGATAATCTTTCAGAAAGGGTAAAAGAGGTCGAGCAGTAAGATCTCTTTTTTATTAAAATGCAAGTAGCAGTAGATGGACCTGCATCAGCAGGTAAAAGCACGGTTGCTAAAATCATTGCTAAAAAGCTGTCTTACGTTTATATAGACACTGGTGCAATGTATCGTGCATGTACAGTTATTGCTCGTAATCATAAGCTAGATTACGGGGATGAAGCAGGAATTTTGCAAGCTATTGATGAAGATGGAATTGAATTGAAATCTGAACATGGTGAGCAAAAGGTGTATGTAGCAGGAAAAGATGTTTCTAAAGAAATTAGAACACCAGAAATTTCTGCTAATGTGTCACAAGTTTCTGCCTTGCCTAAAGTACGAGAAAAAATGGTTAGTTTACAACGTCAAATGGCAGGTAAAACTGATGTAATCATGGATGGTCGTGATATCGGTACGACCGTTTTACCAGATGCGGAAGTAAAGATCTTCTTAGTGGCTTCTGCTAGATCTCGTGCTGAGCGTCGACTTTTAGATTTTAAAGAGCGCGGCATTGAATCTAATCAGACAGTGGATGAAATCGAACAAGATATTGCAGCAAGGGACTATAAAGACTCACACCGCAAGATTTCACCATTAAAAAAGGCAGATGATGCAATTGAAATTGATACTACAAATATGTCAATTGAGCAGGTTGTAGACGCAATTTTAGCCGAAATCGAAAAAAGTCAAAAAAATTTTTAAAAAAACAGCACAAAATAGTAGAAAAATATCAAACTTTCCTTTAAAATGGGACATGATATTGGGAGGTACATATGTCAGAAAACAGTAATCAATTTTTAGACGCATTAAAGCAAATGCAAGGAGTTGAGGTCGGAGATATTGTCGATGTCGAAGTATTAGACGTTGAAGACGGCCAAATCGATGTTGGCGTTGTAAACGCTGGTGTTGAAGGCGTTATTACTCGTCGTGAATACACTTCAGATCGTAACACAGACTTACATGATTTAGTTAAGCCTGGCGACAAGTTCAAGGCCTTGGTATTAAGAAGAGCCGGTGGCGATAAGGAAAATGGTGAATTCTTCTTCTCAGTTACTCGCTTGAAGGAAAGAGAAGCTTACGACAAGTTACAAAAGGACTTCGAAGAAGGAAATGCTATCGAAGGTACTGTAACTTCATCAGTTCGTGGTGGTTTACTTGTAGATGTTGGTACACGTGGTTTCTTGCCAGCTTCATTAATTTCAAACCGTTACGTTTCAGATCTTAAGCCATACATTGGTAAGACTATGAAGCTTAAGATTACTGAAATTGATCCTAACAAGAACCGTTTGATTCTTTCACACAAGGATTTAGTTGAAGAAGAACGTGAAGAAGCATTTGATAAGGTTGCATCACAATTAGTTGTTGGTGACGTTATCGAAGGTAAGGTTTCACGCTTAACTAACTTCGGTGCATTTATCGATGTCGGTGGTGTTGACGGTTTAGTTCACATTTCAGAAATTTCTTACAAGCATGTTGATAAGCCAAGTGATGTTTTGAAGGCTGGTCAAGATGTTAAGGTTAAGGTCATTGGTATTGACAATGACAGACATCGTATTTCCCTGTCTATTAAGCAAACTGAACCTTCACCATTTGAACAAGCTACAGCTGACTTAAACGAAGGCGATATTTTTGAAGGCGAAGTTAAGTCATTAACTAACTTTGGTGCATTTGTTGAAGTTACTGACGGTATTCAAGGTTTAGTACACGTTTCAGAAATTTCAAACAAGCACGTTGACAAGCCAAGCGATGTTTTGAAGGTTGGTCAAACTGTTAAGGTTAAGGTTTTGAACATTGACCCAAGTGACAGAAGAATTTCACTTTCAATCAAGGCTGCTGACTCAAACGCTTCTTCATCAGATAACCACAGTTCTCGTCCACATCGTTCACGTAACGAAAACTCAGTTAACAAGAAGTACATGGGTGACAACGATAACGGCTTTGCATTAGGTGACATCATTGGTGACCAATTAAAGGACCGTAAGTAGTCATTTCTGTTAAAAAAGCCGACTCTGTGTCGGCTTTTTTATTTTTATATTTTTAAAGGAGGGGCATATGGCTTTACCAGTTGTTGCAATCGTTGGACAACCAAATGTAGGTAAATCTACACTTTTTAATAGAATAATCAATCAACGCTTAGCAATCGTAGAAGATAAACCCGGTGTTACTCGTGATCGTAATTATGCTCAAGCTGAATGGATGGGCCATAAATTTGATTTGATCGATACAGGTGGTATTACCTGGGAAGGCGGAAAAATCGAAGAAGAGATCCGTGCACAGGCTGAGATTGCAATTGAAGAAGCAGATGTCATCGTGATGTTAACTAATGTAGTAAATCATGTGACTGATCTTGATGAAAGAATTGCACATCTTCTTTATCGCACTAAAAAACCGGTAATTTTAGCGGTTAATAAGGCAGATAATCCTGAGCAAAGAAATGATATTTATGATTTTTATAGTTTAGGATTAGGTGATCCAATTCCTGTCTCTAGTAGTCATGGTACGGGAATCGGTGATTTGCTAGATGAAATAGTTAATGATTTTCCAGCAGAAAAAGATAGCGAAGCTGATGACGTCATTTCATTTAGCGTAATTGGACGACCAAATGTAGGTAAATCTTCAATTGTTAATAAATTATTGGGTGAAGATCGAGTAATTGTTGCAAATGAAGAAGGTACTACTCGTGATGCAGTTGATACGCCATTTACTAAAGACGGAATTAAATTTAAAGTTGTAGATACTGCTGGTATTAGAAGACGTGGAAAAGTCTACGAAAAAACCGAGAAGTACTCTGTCTTGCGAGCTATGGCTGCTATTGAACGCTCAGACGTGGTTTTACTTGTTCTTGATGCAAGTACAGGCATTAGAGAACAAGACAAGCACGTGGCCGGATATGCCCATGAAGCAGGGCGCGGAATTATCATTGTTGTAAACAAGTGGGATTTACCAAAGAAAAATAGTACTAGTGCTAAAGAATTTGAACGCGAGATTAGAGCTGAATTTCAATATTTGGATTATGCTCCAATTTTGTTTGTTTCAGCTAAAACTGGTCAACGTCTTGATCAAATTCCATCAATGGTTAAGGAAGTTTATGACAATCAAAATCAACGTATTCAATCAAGCGTGTTGAATGATTTATTGCTTGAAGCAAGTAAGTTAGTTCCAACACCAATGGTTAAGGGAAAGAGATTGCGCGTTTACTATATGACACAGGTAAGTACCAATCCACCAACTTTTGTTGTTTTTGTCAATGATCCAGAATTAATGCACTTTTCTTACGAACGATTTTTGATTAATCAATTGCGACAAAACTTTAATTTTGCTGGAACTCCGATCAAAATTCTTCCACGTAAGAGAAAATAATGAAAAAAACACCAATATTTTGTAAAAATCCTTGTTGTAACAGGGGTTTTGTGATATTTTGGTTTCTAGGAAACAATGATTAGTCTAGATCTAGATCATTATTCCTTGTTTTTTCAAAACAAAGAAAAAACTTTGAACTTCGGGTTCAAATTCAGGAGGTGAAATATTTATGGCAAATAAAGCTGAATTAGTTTCTGAAGTTGCTTCAAAGACTAAGTTAACCAAGAAGGAAGTTGCTGCTGCTGTTGATGCTATCTTTGGCTCAATTCAAGACAACCTTGCTAAGGGTGAAAAGGTACAATTAATCGGTTTTGGTACTTTTGAAGTACGTCACCGTGCAGCACGTAAGGGTCGTAACCCACAAACTGGTGATGAAATCGAAATCCCAGCTAGTGAAGTACCTGCATTTAAGCCAGGTAAGGCTCTTAAAGAAGCTGTTAAGTAAGATACTTAACCTTAGTTTAAAAAGACGTTGGACTTTGTTCCAGCGTCTTTTTTTAGTACAATTAAAGTCTGACTGGAGGCAAAATAATGAGTTATTCAGAACAATTACTTGATTCAATTCAAAACCATGATTTTTCACAAAGCAAACATCTTTTAAAAGAAGCATTAGATAAAGATGACCCTGAAATTTTATCTTCTTTAGCGGAAAATCTGACCGATTTAGGATTTACAGATTTAGCTAAAGAAGTTTATCGCGCTTTAATTGCAAAATTTCCTCAGGAAGACTTATTTAAAGTCTATTTGGCAGAAATTATGCTTAATGATGGAGATGAAGATGATGGTCTCTCGCTTCTGTATGGCGTTTCTAAAGAGTCTTCAGCCTATCTGGATAGTTTACTTGTACAAGCAGATTACTACCAAACAAGCGGCTTAATTGAGACAGCTAAAGATAAATTGCTTCAAGCTCTTAAACTTGCTCCAGAAGAGGATGCAATTAAATTCGGATTAGCTGAACTTGACTATTTAAGTGGAAACTATGAACAAGCCTTATCTTTATACCAAGATTTAATTCAGCGCCAGAAAACTTTTGGTGAAGTTAACCTAAATCAAAGATTAATTGCTACTAACGCAAAATTAGGCAATTACGAAGCAGCCGCAAAAATTATTAGAGAGCACAGCAGTAGCCTGCTAGATATTGATAGCAAGTATGAAGCTGGGCTAGTAATGCTAGCTGTTGGTGATGATGATCAGGCTATTAAGCTATTAGACGAAGTAATAGATCAAAGTCCTGATTATGTCAATGCTTATCCTTTACTTGCTCAAGCTTATGAACATAAGCATGATAACGAGCAAGTATTGCGCAGCGTACAAGCAGGATTAGCCTATAATGAATTAGATGAAACTCTTTATTCAATGGGGGCGCGTGCAGCCGCAAATTTGAATCAGTTGGACACTGCGGCAGATTTGCTCGAGAAGGGGCTTAAACAGGCGCCTGACAACAGTGAATTACGGATGCAACTATCTAACCTATATTTGCATCGACACCAGAATAAGCAAAATATTGCCTTATTCAAAGACTTTGATAATGAGAACATTGATGCTCAAGCTCACTGGAATATGGCTTTGTCATATGAACGTCTAGATGATACAGAAAAAGCACAAAGTGAATTTTTATTGGCTTATCCAGATTTTAAAGAGAATCCAGATTTCTTGCATCAAATGATTATGTTCTTTAGTGTTCAAAACAATCCTGATATTACTAAACAGTTATTGCAAAAATATCTTGAATTAGTACCCGAAGATATGGAAATGCAAGATTTGTACAATAATTTGTAAAAAATAAACGTCTGAGAAAATTGCTTTTCTCGGACGCTTTTTATTTACGGATTAATAAGTGATGCCGTTTTTGCTTATATGTAAATCCTTCACCTAACGCTTCGTGAACTTCAATAATTGACACAAATGCATTAGGATCTTCCTGCCTAATTAGTTGTTTAATAGTCGCTATTTCTCTAGGAGACACGACTACGTAGATTACTCGTTTATCATCTTGTTTATAACCACCTAGAGCTTTAAAGTAAGTAAAACCACGATCAAGTTTTAAATCAATCATTTTACCAATTTGTTCATACTTATTAGAAATAATTAATAAACCACGTGCACTATAAGCACCTTGTTGTACAGTATCCATTACGCGTGATAAGACAAAAGAAGCAAGCAAAGTATACATCATATGCTTGAGATCTAGATAGGACAGGGATGCAAATAAAACTACAGCATCACAGAATAGCAGCATTTTGCCAGATGAAATGCCAAATTTGATTTGACAAATTCGAGCAATAATATCAGTCCCGCCAGAGGTACCGTTATATCTGAAAACCAGCCCTAAACCTATACCTGAGAGTACACCTGCTGAAATTGCAGAAAGGAAGAGGTCGTGTTCTAAATCTAATTGTTTTATAATAGGTACTGAACGCCAAAACCAAAGAAAAAAGGAAAGGCAGAGCGTTCCCCAGATTGTATAGGTTAATAAGCGTTTGCCCATAAAACGATAACCTAATATGATTAATGGGATATTAAGTACTAGGGTGGAAAGTCCCATATTAATATTCCAAAAATGGCGTAAGATAAGTGAAATACCACTTATTCCACCGTCGGCTAATTCATTGGAAACTGAAATGATTTCCAAGCTTAGTCCATAGATGGCACATCCTAATGCAATCATAAAGATATCAATCGCGGTAGATTTATTGATTTTAAGCATAATGATTACCTCCTTTATGTCTTTCCCTTCATTTTAACAAACTAAAAGTGAAAAGTTATAAATAAAGAAATTAAGAATTGAGATTTTGCTAATGATTAAAGTAGATAAATTACCAGAAGTATTTATTAAAGCAATGCCGGTTTTACAGATTTTAGAAGATGCCGGCTTTGAAGCATATTTTGTCGGTGGTTCAGTGAGAGACCTTTTACTTGATAGACATGTTCATGATGTAGATATTACTACTAGTGCCTATCCTGAAGAAGTTAAAGAGCTTTTTGAAAAGTCGATTGATACAGGAATTAAGCATGGTACGGTAACCGTTTTGTATGGCGGTGAAAGCTATGAAATTACCACTTTTAGAACTGAATCTGGTTATCAAGATTTTAGAAGACCAGATCATGTTACATTTGTACAAAACCTTGATGAAGATTTAAAGCGCAGAGATTTTACAATTAACGCACTAGCAATGGATCTTCATGGGCAAATTGTTGACCTGTTTAATGGTATAGAAGATTTAAAAAATCATATTATTCGTGCGGTTGGTGATCCTGAAAAGAGATTTCATGAAGATGCATTAAGAATGATGCGGGCAGTTCGTTTTACCAGTCAATTAAAATTCAATTTGGAAGAAAAGACTGGACAAGCAATTAAGGATAATCATGAACTTTTAAAGAAAATTTCGGTAGAACGAATTCGGGATGAATTTGTAAAGATGGGATTGGGTCCTCATTCAAGACAAGCTTTTCAGATTTTCCTTGATACGCAATTAAGTGAAGATGTTCCTGACTTTGCAGGAAAAAAAGAATTACTGCAAATTTATCCACGTTTGCAGTTTAGTCCAACTCTTGAAACAAGTTTGTGGTCATTGATTATTATTCTACTTAAGCTTCCTAATGAAGAAATCAGTCGATTTATGCGAGATTGGAAAAATTCTAATGCTATGACTGAACAGGTAGGACGTATTATTAAATTCTTTGACCTTATTTCTGATTATACTCCGAATGATTATGAATTATTCCAAGCAGGTGAAAGGACAATAATTAATACTATCGATGTGGCTCATATTTTGGGACAGCCTGTTGCTTCGGAAGCGTTGGTTGATCGTTATATGGCTTTGCCGATTAAAAAGCCAGCTGAGCTTGCAATAGATGGACGCTTTTTAATTAAGCATGGGATGCGTCCTGGTGCTCAATTAGGACATACTCTTAATCAAATTAGAGAATTAGTAGTTTCAAGCAGATTAGAGAATAGTCCAGATGCAATAGAAAAGTATTTAGAAAATTTAGATTAACTAAAAAAGATGTATCAGAATTGATACATCCTTTTTAAACGTAAAGTAAAACGGAAAAATACATTAAAATTGAACCTAACATGACGAATAAATGCCAAACCGTATGGATAAATGGCACATTACGCATACTGAATAAAATCGCTCCGACCGTATAAGCAATACCACCACTGACTAATAGCCAAAAGCCTGTTGGGCTAAGACGCACATACAAGTATGAACCGGATAAAATTACTAACCAGCCCATAGCAACGTAAAGTACGGTGTCGAGAATTACATGCTTTCCCCGGTTGAAAATATAATAGATGATCCCAAAGATCGTTAATCCCCAGATCAAGCCAAATAATGTCCAACCCCATGCACCGCCAATTGCAACTAAAGAGTATGGGGTATATGAACCTGCAATCAAGAGAAAAATTGAAGAATGGTCGAAAATCTGGAAGACATTTTTAGCTCGCGTAAAAACTAAACTATGATATAAAGTTGAAAACAAATATAACAAGACTAGGCATGAACCATAAATAGTAAAAGTTACTATGCGCATGGGACTGCCAGTATGTGCAGCTTTAACAATTAAAACTACTAAGCCTGCAACAGCTAGACCAAAGCCGATGCCATGTGTAATAGCACTAAAAATGTTATCAAGTAAATAGTATCTTTCCGATCTTAATTTTGGCTCCTGCCAAAGTTTTTTCATTTTTGTGATGCAACAATCCAACAATCCAATCATTCCTTTTTTCTTCTGGAAAATTTTTGATATACTAACTATATGTTACTTGCTCATATTTTATCATAAAAATTAAAGTGAGCATCTTAGAATAGGGGTCGAATACATTGTCAAAAATTAAAATTATGACAGATTCCTCAGTTCAATTAACTGAAGAAGAAATAAAAAAATATGATATTACTGTTGTACCTTTGTCAGTAACTATTGATGGTAGGACATATGTTGACGGTGTAGATATTACTAGACGCGACTTTATTGAAAGAATGGATGAAGGCAGTGATGTGCCTAAGACCAGTCAGCCTCCAATTGGTCGCTTTGTAGAAACAATTAAAAAGTTGACTGCTGATGGCAGTGAAGTGTTAGGAATCTTTTTGGCTAAGTCTCTTAGTGGAACAATCGATGCCGCTAAGCAAGCAGCTCAAATGGTTCCTGATGCTAAGGTCGTATGCCATGATTCTGGTTATACAGATCGAAGCGAAGGCTATGAAGTCCTTGCTGCAGCTAAAGATGCTCAAGCAGGCAAGTCTATTGATGAAATCTTGGATCATCTGAAGAAAATGGAAGACAATATGTATTTGGAAATGATGATTCCTGATTTAACCAATATTGTAAAAGGCGGCCGACTTGGAAAATTGGCTAGTCGTGTAGTCAGCATGTTAAATATTAGAATCTTCTTGCAAATGAAGAATGGGAAAGTCTTAGTACCTAAAAAGGGACGGGGCAAGAAATTCACCGAAAAGTTTAATGATATGTTGGTTGACCAATTGAAGGAATTGGGCGATCAGGTTAAGCAAGTAGGTATTTCATATGTTGATACACTAGATGATATGGAAAAATTAGCTGCTCGTTTTAAGGAAGTAAATCCTAATTTAGATATTTTGATTCGAGAAACTAGTCCAATTATTATTACTCATGCAGGTCATGGTGCCTACGCAGTTATGTTTTATACGGAGTAAAAATGGCTTATCGAGAAAGTTTTTATCGTTATTTGATGACGCAGCGTGATGCGGATTCTTCAGATGAAATAGCACAATTTGCGAATAACGCACAGCATGATCTGACTTTTCCTAAGCAGGAACAAGATTATGAAAAATTGTCAGATTATTTAGAACTTAATGCTAGTTATTTACCAAGTATGTCTATTTTTGATCGTGCATATAGAATGTATGAAGACAAAATGATGTATTAAGCCCAAGCCTCTGTTGCCTGGGCTTTTTCATTGGATGAGAAATAAAATGGAAGTAATGATTTTTATTGGAGTGCTCGTCTTTGCTGTTGCCATGGCAACGATGATCCAGCAACGATTTTTACAAAAAATATCAGTTAATTATATTGCCCTAGTTATTGGGATGGCGATTGCGTTAGTGCCGCAGACCAATCTTTTAATTGAAAATTTTAATTCAGAAGTCTTTTTGGGCTTGATTGTCGCACCGCTCTTATTTTTTGAGGGCCAAAGAACTCGGCTATATAGTATTTTACGTAGCTGGCGTGCAATCGTTGGCTTAACGGTAGTAATGATCGTGTTAGCAACAGTTGTAGCAGGATTGGGAGTTTATGCTATAGGACTTTCTCTGCCACTATCATTTATTTTGGCATCTGTTTCTACACCAACAGATGCAACGGCAACTGAATCAGTCATTCACGGGCTAAAGCTGCCTAAAAAAATTAGTTTTTATCTTAAAGATGAATCTTTATTTAATGATGCGTCCGGTATTATACTGCTCAATATGGCAGTAGATTGGTATATTCATAAGCAGCTTCATGTTGGTGAAGCGATTATTGACCTCATTTATTCTGCTGGTGGTGGAATTGTGCTAGGAATTTTAATCGCGGCTATTCTAGTCTTTTTGAGGCAAAAGAGCTTCAGATCAAAACACCATTTGGTATCTGATGTAAAGATGCCCATGGAAGTTTTATTCTTTTTGACACCTTTTATTATTTATTTTGTAGCTGAAGAAATTCATGTTTCAGGGATCATAGCTGTGGTAGCTGCAGGTTTACTTCACAACGTAGAATCTGAGCGTAGTCGTTTAACGAATGCATCGATTTTTTACAGTAATCACCAATTTTCACAATTAATAATTGATATTTTAAATGGTGCTGTCTTTTTGCTTTTAGGAATTATTATTATTCGATCAATGCGCGATGATGATTTTCAATCAACAGACGATTGAGGCAATTTTAATTGGTATAATTTTATATGTTGCGAATTTGGCAGTGCGCTTTTTCTATTGTCGATTTTCACCATCAATTAAAGGAAAAGTCAGTTCAAAGGACGCATTAATCTTTAGTTTAGGTGGAATTCATGGTGCAGTGACTTTTGCCTTGGCTTATACTTTAAGTGAAATGAGCGTTAATATTGCTGATTTTCATTTGATTTTAGTTAGTGAAATTGTATTGATTTTATTAAGTTTAATAGTTCCTACAGTTGTGTTTAGATTTATTTTTGAAAAAAACAAGCCTGATTTAGATCAAAGGAAAGAAGTAAATCGTGTACGCAAGGCGATGGTTCATTATGCACTAAAGCAGATGAATCAGGTTTATTTGCCTAAAAAGATTCGCAAGCAGCTAGAGTTCGATTTGCGAACACAAATGAATCAAACTTCTATTAAGGATTTTATTAGAGAAGTTAAATATACTGTTAAACAAAAAGAATTAACAGATGATCAAAAAGAATTTAGAGCGGAAGTTTATCGCTATGCTTTTAGACAAGAACGTAATTATTTAGGAAAAATTGCACAGCAAGAACAAGAGTATCGGCATGGCTTTTTGGTATTATATCGAGAAATTTTGATTGCGGAAGTAATTTTCTTAGGTGATGAAGAAGAATAATATTAAAGAAAGAAGAGATAATATGGCAACAATTCAATGGTATCCAGGTCACATGAATAAGGCTCGAAATCAGCTCGAAGACAAATTAGGCTTGATCGATGTTTTAGTTGAAGTTCTTGATGCTAGAATTCCCGAATCATCAAGAAATCCAATGATAGAAGAATTAGTAGGCAATAAGCCTCATATTATTATTTTGAATAAAGCAGATTTAGCTGATCCTGCTTTAACTAAAAAGTGGGCCACTAAATTAAGTGGACCAGGTAAATATGTCTTGGCTATTGATTCACTGCATAATACCAATATGCAAAAGTTAATCTCAATGGTTAAAAAAGCTGCTGCAGAAAAGACTAAAAAACTGGAAGCTAGAGGTGCCTCAAATCCTACGATTAGAATAGCTCTTGCAGGTATTCCTAACTGCGGCAAATCGACCATCATTAATCGCTTAGTAGGACGCAATGTGGCTGAAGTAGGTAATAAGCCGGGCGTTACGAAAGGCCAAAGATGGCTAAAGACCAGTAGTAATATTCAAGTTTTGGATACACCGGGTATCTTATGGCCTAAGTTTTCAGACCAAGAAGTTGGTTATAAGTTGGCTGCCTTTGGTGCAATTAAGGATAGCGTATTTCATGCTGATGATGTGGCTTTATATGTACTTGAGAATTTACGCCAGCACTATTTGAAAGATTTGACTAAGTTTTCTAAGTTAAATAGTGCAGATATTGAGAATTTGTCAGATCCGGATATTCTTTTAGCAATGACTGAAAAATATGGTATGCGTGATGATTATGATAGATTTTCACTATTTATGTTGCAGCGATTACGTAAGGGCGCAATTGGAAGAATTACGTTAGATAGGCCAAGCAATGACGATTAAAGAAGTAAAAGAATTATTATCATCAAATGATGTAACTGAGGCTCAATTAGCGGAATTAGAAAAAGATCCTCGGGTGGGCGTACAGAAATTAATAGTTAGTTATCGAAAAAAGCAAGCTAAGTTATTAGCAAAGAAAGAAGCTTTTTTAGAACGCTTTTCATATGAAAAACAATTTTGGCAAAAAGGAGAATTAGTCGCTGGCGTTGATGAAGTTGGTCGTGGACCTTTGGCTGGGCCAGTAGTCACAGCTGCTGTGATTATTGATCATAATTTTGATTTATTAGAAGTGAATGATTCTAAAAAATTAAGCCCTGAAAAAAGACTGCAACTTTATCCTAAGATTTTGTCAGAAGCTGTCAGCGTCGGAATTGGCGTCAAAAGTGCCGCTGTAATTGATCAGATTAATATCTATGAAGCAGACCGTCAGGCGATGGCTCAAGCAGTAAAAGCTCTTGATGTAAAACCTGATGCACTCTTGGTTGATGCTATGAATGTACCAATAGATATACCCCAAATTGAGTTGATCAAGGGGGATGCTAAATCCAATTCTATTGCAGCTGCGTCTATTGTTGCTAAGGTATTTCGGGATAAATTGATGGATGATTATGATAAAATTTATCCACAATATGGTTTTCCTAGAAATGCGGGTTATGGCACTAAGGAACATGTTGAAGCGTTAAAGAAATATGGTCCAACTCCGATTCACCGTAAGACTTTTGCTCCTGTAAGTGATTTTTTTAAATAAAATTCGATTTTAAAAGAAAAAAGCTTCTTTTTTTGCGTAATAAATAGTGGAGGCTTTTTATGAAAAAAAAAGAATTTTTATTAAGACTAAAATTGCAAAAGGGTGTCGGCTACGTAAAATTATTAACGATTACCAATCAAATGAAGCCGGGATTAGAAATTGAAATTGATGATTTAAACGAGATGGATTTATCAGAAAAATTGATAAATGCATGTCAATTGGCTTTTAATGATGATAAATTAGCCAAACTGACTAGCCAAATTGAGCGGCAATGTATTGTAATTAGTTTCTTTGATGAAGAGTATCCTGAAAAACTCCGGCAGATTTATCGTCCGCCTTTAATTTTATTTGCACAGGGAAATTTGTCTTTATTAAAGAAGGATATCGTAACGATTGTTGGTTCGCGTTATCCGACACGCTACAGTAGGGATGTAATTAATCGATTAGTTCCAAATTTGCTTGATCAAAATAAAGTAATTGCTAGCGGTTTAGCTAGGGGAGTAGATGCCTTGGCACATGAAGCCACTTTAAAAAATGAAGGTCGTACTATTGCCGTAGTTGGCAATGGCTTGAACCATTCTTATCCTACAGAAAATTATTCCTTGCAAGAGCAAATAAAAAATAATGGTTTAATTATTAGTGAATACCTGCCAGATACGCCGCCGAGGCCCTATAGATTTCCCGAGCGTAACAGGATTCTTGCTGGTTTGAGTGAAAGTATCATTGTTACAGAGGCCAAAGAAAAGTCTGGTTCACTAATTACTGCGAGCTTAGGATTACAAGAAAATAGAGATATTTATGCAGTCCCTGGTCCAATTACTAGTAAGTTGTCTGCAGGTCCTAATCAGTTGATTGAAGCGGGCGCTACACCAATTGTTGATTTTAAATTCAAAAACGAAAAGATTTGACAATTAACAAAGTATTATTTATCTTTGGACTGTATAAAGTAAAAAAAATATTTAAATAAGGAGGCATTTAATGCCTACTAAAGCAAAAAGTAAATCAAAAACTAAAAAACGTAAAAAAACTTTAGTCATTGTGGAATCTCCCGCAAAGGCTAAAACTATTGAAAAATATTTGGGTAGAAATTATCACGTTATTGCCTCAAAAGGCCATATTCGTGATTTACCTAAGTCTCAAATGGGGATTGACTTTGAAGATAACTATAAGCCAAAGTATATTTCCATTCGTGGCAAAGGTGACACAATTAAAGAACTTAAAAGCGAAGCTAAAAAAGCTAAAGAAGTCTACTTGGCATCCGACCCCGATCGTGAAGGGGAAGCTATTGCTTGGCACGTTGCGCATGCTCTTAATTTAGATGAGAATGCCAAAAACCGAGTAACTTTTAACGAAGTTACCAAAGATGCGGTTAAAGAAAGTTTTAAGCATCCACGAACAATCGATATGGATACTGTTGATGCTCAACAAGCTCGTCGTGTTCTTGACCGAATTGTAGGTTACTCACTTTCCCCAATTTTATGGGCTAAAGTGAAAAAAGGTTTGAGTGCTGGTCGTGTTCAATCTGTTGCTTTGAAGCTAGTTATTGATCGTGAAAAAGAGATTAAAAACTTCAAGCCTAAGGAATACTGGACAATTGATGCCGAGTTTGCAAAAGACAAAGAAAAGTTTAAGTCTGCTTTTTATGGTGTTGATGGCAAGAAGACAGAATTGCCAAATATTGATGCAGTTAAAGAAGTTTTAGCAAAGATTGATAAGAAGAAAGACTTTATTGTTGAAAAAGTTGTTTCTCGTCAACGTCGCAGACAGCCTGCTGCACCATTTACTACTTCAACTATGCAACAAGAAGCTAATAAACGCTTAGGCTATAGAACTCGTAGAACTATGAGCATTGCACAGCAATTATATGAAGGAATTAGTCTAGGCAAGCAGGGCACTGTTGGTTTAATCACCTATATGAGAACTGACTCTAAACGAACTTCTCCAGTTGCTCAACAAGAAGCTTCAAAGTTCTTGCATGAAAATTATGGAGCAGAATTTGCTGCTAAGAGTCAAAGACATTTTAAGAATCAGGAAGATGCTCAAGATGCCCACGAAGCAATTCGTCCAACTAGCGTATATAGAACTCCTGAATCATTAAAGGATGTTTTAACTAAAGAGCAATACCGTTTGTATAAACTAATCTGGTCACGTTTCTTAGCTAGTGAAATGACCCCTGCTGTTTATGACACTGTTAGAGCAGATATTGTGCAAAATGGCGTAATTTTTAGAACTACTGGTTCAAAAATGAAATTTGCTGGTTTTACTAAAGTTTATGATAATCAGCAAGAAAAGAATGTTGAATTGCCAGACTTGCAAGAAGGCGATCAAGTTAAAATGACCAAGTCAGATAACAAGCAGCACTTTACTTTACCCCCTGCTCGTTATACTGAAGCTAGCTTGGTTCACGCTCTAGAAGAAAATGGTGTTGGACGTCCATCAACTTATGCACCTACAATTGATACCATTCAACGTCGCTATTACGTCAAGTTAGATGGTCGTTCAATTGTTCCAACTGAATTAGGTGAAATTGTTGATACATTAGTTGAAGAATTTTTCCCAGACATTGCTAATGTAGACTATACTGCTCATCTTGAGAATGAATTAGATGAAGTCGAAGATGGTAAAAAGCAATGGGTAAGTGTAGTTGACGAATATTACCAACCATTTAAGAAGGAATTGAACAAAGCAGATAGCGAAATTCAAAAGGTACAAATTAAAGACGAACCAGCTGGATTTAACTGCGATATCTGTGGTGCACCGATGGTAATTAAGATGGGACGTTATGGCAAGTTCTATGCATGTTCACGTTTCCCAGATTGTCGTAATACTAAACCAATTGTGAAGAAGATTGGTGTGGTTTGTCCTAAGTGTGGTAAAGGTGAAGTGGTAGAAAAGAAATCACGTAGAAATCGCAAATTCTATGGCTGTTCACGTTATCCAGAATGTGATTTTGTATCATGGGACAAACCAATTGGCAGGAACTGCCCTAACGATGGTCATTTCTTAGTAGAAAAGCATTCGAAAAAAGGACCAGTTATCTTGTGTCCAAATGGTGATTACCGTGAGGAACCACAAGAAAATGAAGATAAATAAGATTAAGAATAAGGTGATTTAATGCCCAAAAATGTAACTGTAATCGGAGCAGGTCTTGCTGGAAGTGAAGCAACCTGGCAATTAGCTAAGCGTGGAATTCACGTTGACCTGTACGAAATGCGTCCTCAAAAAGAGACGCCTGCACATGAAACCGGCGAATTTGCGGAATTAGTCTGCACAAACTCCATGCGTTCTAATCAGTTGTCTAATGCAGTAGGACTTTTAAAAGAAGAAATGCGTCATCTTGATTCATTGATTATGAAAGCCGCTGATAAGACCCAAGTTCCTGCTGGTGGAGCATTAGCAGTGGATCGTGACAGTTTTAGTAAATACGTAACTGATACTTTGCGTGGCTTAGATAATGTCACAGTTCATGAGGAAGAAATTACTGAAATTCCGGCAGAAGGCATCACTATTATTGCCACTGGTCCTTTAACCAGTGACGCATTGGCTGAGCAAATTCAGAAGTTTTCTGGTACAGATAGTCTGCACTTCTTTGATGCCGCTGCTCCAATTGTAGCTGCGGATTCAATTGATATGAATATTGTTTATAAAAAATCACGCTACGATCGCGGAGAAGCTGCTTACTTAAATTGTCCAATGAACAAGGAACAATATGAAAACTTCACTCGTGAATTAATTAAAGCAGAAACTGCTCAATTACATGGTTTTGAAAAGAATGATGTTTTTGAAGGTTGTATGCCAATTGAAGTTATGGCCGCTCGAGGTGCTAAGACGATGTTGTTCGGACCGCTTAAACCAGTAGGTCTGGAAGATCCTCATACCGGTGAAACACCATATGCAGTAGTCCAACTTCGTCAAGATAATGCTGCTGCTTCAATGTATAACATCGTTGGTTTCCAAACTCACTTGAAGTATGGTGAACAAAAGAGGGTCTTTTCTATGATTCCTGGACTTGAAAATGCTCGTTTTGTTCGTTACGGCAAGATGCACAGAAATACTTATATGGCTTCTCCAGACGTGTTGACTGCTAGTTACGAAGCTAAGAAGCGTCCTGGATTGTTCTTTGCAGGACAGATGACAGGTGTTGAAGGCTACGTTGAAAGTGCAGGAAGTGGCTTAGTAGCCGGAATTAACGCTGCACGTGAAGCTTTAGGTGAGGAGCCAATTGCCTTTCCTAAAGACACTGCATTAGGGTCAATGGCAAATTATGTTACTACTACTAGTGCCAAGCATTTTCAACCAATGAATGCTAGTTTTGCGCTTTTACCTGCCTGGGAAGGTAAGAAGATCCGTAAAAAGCGTGAACGTCACGAAAAAATTAGTGAACGTGGTATCGAAAGCATAGATAAATTTAAAGCGGAAGTTTTAGATTAATGTCAGAAAAACAAGATGAATTAACTCATTTTATTTCTTATTTGCAAAATGAGCGACATTATAGTGATTTAACTATTTCTTCTTATCAAACCGACTTGTTAGAAGCTAAAAAATTTTGGCAAAATAATGGTGGCTTTGATGGCTGGAAGAATGTGCAAGAACGTGATATTCAGATTTATTTACAAAATTTAGCTGATCGTAAATTAGCACGTAGCAGTCAAGCGCGACAAATGTCGAGTTTACATTCATTTTTCCGCTTTTTAACGCGAAGAAAATTTATCCAGATTGATCCCACACAGGGAATTGCCCTAAGACGTGGGGAGAAAAAATTACCAGAATTTTTTTACGAGAACGAGCTGAAGCAGGTATTTGACTCACTGAAAGGTAATCAACCTTTGACAGTGCGTAATTTGGCATTATTTGAACTGTTTTACGCTACGGGGATGCGTGTAAGTGAAGTTAGCAATTTAACCTTGCATCAAATAGATCTTAATTTACAAACGATTTTGGTCCATGGTAAAGGAAATAAAGATCGTTATGTTGCTTTTGATGATCATACAAAAAAATCGCTAGTTAAGTATCTTGAAGATGCACGACCTAATTTATTAAAAGATGATGCTGAACAGCATGTTTTTTTAAGTAATTTAGGCAAGCCTTTGAGCAAACGCGGAATTGAATATGTGATGCAAAAAACTTTTAATCAGGCTGGAATAAGTGGAAAAGTTCACCCTCATGAGTTGCGTCATACTTTTGCAACCGCTATGCTTAATAATGGGGCGGATTTACGTAGCGTCCAAGAACTATTAGGACACAGTAGTTTATCTGCTACCCAGATTTATACGCATGTTACAATGGCGCATTTAAAATCAGATTATGAAAAATACTTCCCTCGTAATAAAGAAAGTTGAGGTCTAATATGACAACAATTTGTTCAGTAAGATTTAATGGAAAAACTGCAATTGCAGGTGATGGACAAGTTACTTTAGGTGAAAAGGTAATCGCTAAGGCAACTGCACGTAAGATTCGTCGTATTTACCATGATCGTGTAATTATCGGTTTTGCCGGTGGTGTTGCTGACGCTGTTAGCTTGCAAGATATGCTTGAAGGCAAGCTTGAAGCATATAGTGGTGATCTTCGTCGTGCAGCCGTAGAAATGGCTCAAGCATGGCGTAAGGATCCAACTTTGCAAAAATTAAACGCAATGTTAATCGCATTTAATGATAAAGATTTGTTACTAATTTCAGGTAATGGTGAAGTTCTTGAACCAGATGAAAACGTTGTGGCAATTGGTTCAGGAGGTAACTTTGCACAGGCAGCAGCTATTGCAATGACACGTCATGCAAATGATATGCAAGCTGATGAAATCGCTCATGAAGCTGTAAAAATTGCCTCAGGAATCGATGTCTTTACTGATGATCATATTGTTACCGATGAAATTTAAGGAGTAAAGTATGGCTATTAAAACACCAAAAGAAATAGTTAAGATCTTAAACGAATATATTATCGGTCAAGATGAAGCTAAAAAGTCAGTTGCAATTGCTCTTTATAACCGTTATCGTAGAATGCAATTGTCTAAGCAAATGCAACATGAAATTACACCTAAAAACTTGCTAATGGCAGGTCCTACAGGTGTTGGTAAAACTGAAATTGCTCGTCGTTTAGCTTCAATTGTAGAAGCACCATTTGTTAAGGTAGAAGCTACTAAATTTACTGAAGTAGGTTACGTTGGTCGTGATGTTGAATCAATGGTCCGTGATTTAGTAGGCGAAGCCGTACGTATGGAAGAAAAGGATCAATTTGCGCGTGTAAAGCCTCAAGCTACTAAAGAAGCTAACAAGCAATTGGTTCGTTTGCTTGCTCCTGGTGTTAAGCGTGAAAAGCGTGGAAACCAAATGCAACAAATGCAAGACATGATGTCTATGCTAATGGGCGGTGCAAATCCAAATAATCAAAATGGCGATCAGGAAGAAGTAACTGATGAAGTTAGAAATCAGCGGATGGATGTTGCTGAAAAGCTAAATAAAGGTTTGCTTGAAGATCGTGAAGTAACCATTGAAGTTGAACAAGCTCCTAAAGCTAACCCAATGAGTGACATGATGGGACAAATGGGAATGGACATGGGCTCCATGCTTAATGACATTATGCCAAAGAAGAAGGTTAAGCGTACTTTATCTGTTCGTGACGCACGTGAAGTCTTGATTCAAGAAGAATCACGCAAGATGGTAGATTATGATACTATTTATCAACGCGCTATTGAGAGAAGCCAAAATAATGGTATTATCTTTATCGATGAAATTGACAAAATTATTGCTGGTAACAAGCGTAATTCTGGTGAAGTTTCTCGTGAAGGTGTACAAAGAGATATTTTGCCAATCGTTGAAGGTTCAACCGTAAATACTAAGTATGGTCCTGTTTCAACTGATCATATTTTATTTATTGCTGCTGGTGCCTTTGCAGAAAGCAAGCCAAGTGATTTGATTCCGGAATTGCAAGGTCGTTTTCCAATTAGAGTAGAACTTAATGCATTGACTAAGGATGACTTTGTCAAGATTTTAAAGGATCCACAAAATTCATTGCTTAAGCAATATATTGCTTTAATGAAGGCTGATGGTATTAAGTTAATCTTTACTCAAGAAGCAGTTGATAAGATTGCTCAAATTGCCTTTGATGTTAACCAAGGGACAGACAATATTGGTGCCAGACGTCTTTCTACTATTCTTGAAAAATTACTTGAAGATGTTCTCTATGAAGGTCCTGATATGGAAATGGGCGAAATTACCATTACTGAAGCATACGTTGAAGAAAAATTACATGACATTATCATGAACAAGGACTTAACTAAGTTCATTTTATAATTTATAAATTAAGTAACAGCTGGATTATCCAGCTGTTTTTTGTTAAAAGCATCTGTTTTGTTTAATGATTAATGTTAAAATATAAGTGATCAAAGCGATTACATTATATTTTTGATATTACTAAATAAGCTAAGTAAGGACAAATTAAGTTATGGATTATACTATTGAAAATAATATGATTAAAGTTGTAATCTCAGATCAAGGTGCTGAGATTCAAAGTGTTAAAAGTGTTCATACTGGTGAAGAATTTATGTGGCAAGCTGATCCTAAAGTTTGGGGAAGACATGCACCGGTTCTTTTCCCAATTGTAGGTAGACTGAAGAATGACGAATATACTTATAAGGGTAAGACTTACCATTTAGGACAACATGGTTTTGCAAGAGATTCTAAGTTTGAGGTTGAAAATCATACTCAAGAAAGTATCACATTCTTGTTAAAAGATAACGAAGAAACCCATAAGGTTTATCCTTTCAAATTTGAATTTAGAGTAAATTATAATTTGATGAATAATTTACTTGAAGAAAACTTTAGCGTTTTGAATAAATCTGATGACACTATGATCTTTGGTGTTGGCGGACATCCAGGATTTAACTTGCCAATAAAAGATGATGAAAAGAAGGAAGATTACTTCTTCGATATGCATCCATCTGTAGCTCGTGTGAAAATTCCTTTAAAGAACGCATTCCTTGATTGGAATAACCGCTCATTAGCTTCAACTGATAGTTTTATTTCTTTGAGTGATGAATTATTTAAGAATGATGCTTTAATTTATGAATTACATGGACACGATAATAAAGTATCACTTAGAACTGACAAGAGTAAGTTCCACATTAATGTTTGGACCAGAAACGCTCCATTTGTTGGTATCTGGTCACAATATCCAAAGACTGCTAACTACGTATGTATCGAACCATGGTGGGGAATTGCAGACCGAGACGATGCAGATGGCAAGCTAGAAGATAAATATGGCATGAATCATTTGGAACCAGGCAAGGAGTTCCAAGCAGGCTTCAGTATTACTTACCACTCAGATTCAGATCCTGAATAACTTAAACTATAAGGCGTTTAAATTTTTAAACGCTTTTTTTGTCCTATTTCGTCCCGGAATGTATACTTGTAAGGAAAAGAAAATGGTGGGAATATGAATGAGAACAAAATAGTTGATTTACTAGTCAAATATAAACAACTGACTTTTATTAAAATTTTGCAGCAAACGATGATTGCCTTGTTTCCGATTGCTTTAATAGGTTCCTATTGCTGGGGAATTACTAGTAGTTTGCTGACAACTAATTGGTCTAGCTAAGCTAACTAAACAAGTCAACTTCAAGCGTAAATCTACCATTTCATTAACTATGATTATCTCTGGGCTGATGTCGGTACATTTTGCTCGGCTTTCTTTATTCAGAGCTAAAGATGACAAACGTTTTTCCGTTAGAACTGCTCGCAATGTACTTAACGATGGCGGAATTAACTGGTAAAAACTATTATGTTTGATTGCAGCCCAGCTCATTGGCTGCTTCAAGTATCTGTAAAAAGAATCATTATCTTTATTCAAGCATAGTAGAGGTTCAATATCATGGGCATAGCTTTTTATTAAAGCTGGTCTTTGTCTCCAACCGTGGAAGCAAGAACAAGTATTTGGTTTTAGCTACTACTCAAACCAAGCTTAGATCTGAAGAAATCGTCCAACTTTATGGCCGTAGATGGCAAATTAAAACATATTTTAAGACGGCTAAGCAATATCTTGCTCTAGATAAATCTCAAGTTCAAAGCTATGACGGCCAATGTGGCTATATCGCAGTTACAGCAATAACTTATGATCTATTGGCCTGGCAGGAAAGACAAAATACAGATGATAAGACAATCGGAGATTTATTCTATCTAATGAACGAATCCTTGCCTGATATTAAATTCGTAGATGCATTGGTCTACTTGATTTCAGAATTAAAAGAGCTTAAGCAGACTAGTTTTGAAAAGATAGATGAAGCAATCAATGACTTTATTAACCAACTGCCACGATTCATTCAAATTGCACTGAAACAGATCATATAAAAACTAATAAAGCGCAGAAAAGCTCAACAGCGACAAGACTTGAGCTTGATTTTGGTGCTTTCAAGTTTCAGTAATTTAATTAAATCACAGGGAAAATATGTGGTAACAACTATACAAACAGTGCCTTGGTTCTCCAAGTACCATGATGCCACCGGTAGATCATCAACATTGCGCGCAAACTTTCATCGATCGCATACGCAATCCATACACCTACTAACCCCATATGAAAGACAATTGCCAATAAATATGAAAATGGCAAGCTAATTAGCCATAGCACAGTTAAACTACATGCAAGCGGAAATCTAACATCCCCACTCGCATTTAATGATCCTACCAAAGTCATATTAACCGCTCTTGCTGCTTCAAGAATAATTTCGACCAAGAAAACCCAGCGTGCCAATTCAATGATTTCAGGTTTATTTGTATAAATATGCATAATTGGCGTAATAAAAATAAAGGTCACGATTGAAATTGAAGTTGAAATTCCCACATTTTGCACCATTGACCGAAAGCCTCTTTGATATGCTCCTTCGAAATCTTTGGCGCCAACAGTACGACCAATAATAATTTGATTTCCTTGACATAAGGCTGAAGCCGTTAAAAATACAAATTGGGTAATCGCTGAAACATACGATTTGGTAATCAATACATTAGTTCCTAAAGTAGCAACAATCATTGTGACTACCACTTGAGCCCCAGAATAAGAGACTGATTCACCTGATGAAGGTAATCCTAACTTAAGAATTTGTTTTAAAAATGGTATCGAACATCGTTTGAAGTTAACTTTTAACACGTTGAACTTCACATATCGCTTAACTAAATAAATTGCTACAATCCCCGCACAAAATTGGCCAAAGATACCTGAGATTGCAATCCCTCTAACGCCAAAATTAGGTAAGCCGAATGGTGAAAACAGCACCACATAATTCCCACAAACCGCAAGAATATTAGCGATAGTTGGCACAATCAAAGCTTGCAAGGTTAAACCATGCGTTCTCAAGCAGGCTAACATGACAGAATTTAACGCCAAAATAATCGTTCCTGCTCCGTACAGCTGCATATAAGGGATCGCAATTGCAATTACATCATCTGGAATGTTCAAGAAGCGTAACAGAGGGTATGGCAAAAGAATAAAAATAGCTCCTAAAAGCAAACCAATTCCAATTGCTCCAAAGATTGCTGTATTCATTACCTTAGGAATCTCTTTGTGTTTTTTTGGCACCAAGAAATTGCGCAATCATGATTTGTGTACCTACCGTTACAAACCCATAAACATTATATGACAAGCCAAAAAATTGGTTGCAGGCACCAACAGCAGCTACAGCCACTTCATCAAAGTGAGAAATCATCCATACATTGACGTTTCCCACCATCACATTGAAGAGAAATTCAATAAAAATTGGCCAGCTTAGAATGATTAATTCTTTGTCTGATCGGTTTAAAAGCTTCATGGCAATACCTAACCTTACAAAATAAAATTGAAACCGTTTTATTCGATTTGTACATATTTTACTCTATACACATAAAAGGTAAAGACAAAAGCTATACATTTTTCAATTAATCTTGATATCTTGGTATATTTTATCGAATCAAGTTTATTTTTTATCATTTGCACTTACTTATATTATTCGCCATAATTAACTTTATAATGTAAGCGATGACATAAAAGGAGCAAAAGATGACAATGCGCAACTTGGGATTATCAATCTATCCCGACCACAGTGAATATCAAAAAGATGCCGAGTATCTTGAACTCGGCCATAAATACGGCTTTAGAAGAATCTTTATGAGTATGCTGGAAGTTCAAGGAAGCGTTGAAGAAACCAAAGCCAAATACCAAAAAATCATTGGCTTTGGCAACAGCTTGGGTTACCAAACCTTTATCGATGTTTCTCCTGGGCTCTTCAAGAGGCTCGGCATCTCCTACTCGGATCTGAAGTTTTGATGACAATCGGTTCACCTTATAATTTTGCGGAAACTTCTAATCGTCCAACGCAAATGCTCAAGGACTTTATTAAGAATAGAAATAAATTACCTAAGTATTTAACAATGTATTCGGTAGCTGGGACTAAAAATTACGTGGCTGATGGAATTGTGCCTGTTTCAAGCGTAGAAGCTGGTAAATATATCTATCAGGGTGCAGTTAGACATTACATACAAATTACGGTTACCGGGCGTCTAGCACAGCACTCAGAATTGCCACAAAACAATCAAGTCCTTCAATTAATTGAAGAATATGTTTTGACCGGCAACAAAGGTCTAAGAAATAATCGAAGATAGAAAAAATAAGCTAGGAGAAAAACTTTCTTAGCTTATTTTGATAGGGTAAAATCTTCTGTCTCTACGTAAAGAGTCATATTTTTACGGTAGTAGGTGAGTGATTTAAGTGTGATTCGTAAAGTCTTCAATATGTCGTTGTCAGATAATTGATGATTAGAAAGAATGGAGTAAACGAAACTCATGCGTAATTTGTGCGTTGTGAGTGGCATACCAATGATTTTTCGATCTGGTGCAATTCTTTGATTGATATTGAAATCTGATGCATAAGGC
The DNA here is from genome assembly GCF_001434975.1 of Lactobacillus gallinarum DSM 10532 = JCM 2011. Taxonomy (GTDB): domain Bacteria; phylum Bacillota; class Bacilli; order Lactobacillales; family Lactobacillaceae; genus Lactobacillus; species Lactobacillus gallinarum. The sequence continues at coordinate 28,659 of NZ_AZEL01000004.1, read as the reverse complement.
TCACCGTTTTTACGAGCAAAGATATAAGGATTATTGCTCTTTTCATAATTTGTATGAACTTTAATGTATTCTTTGACTTCATCATTATCTATGTGTTTAAGTAGGTCATTTGTTTTTAAAACGATGATTTCTTTTGGCTTAAAGCCAGCTGCAATAGCCGCCATCATTTTAATGGTTTCAGGATGAATATCTTCAACCTTAATTAAATCAGGCAAGTAAGGCATCCAATTGATGATATATTTTTGCTTGCGATCAAACTTGTTCCCGCGCATCGTTAATAATGGGTATGTAATAATGTAGCCATATTCACTTAGAAAAACAAAATACATTTTAATATGGCTTAGATATTTGTTAACTGTGTTGCTCTTAAAATTCAATTTAGTTTCAAGAGAGTCTAAAAAATTTCGAATATCGCCAGCTCTGACATCGTTAACGTTGGCGTCTGGTCCAACATTTGCGGCATAGTAATTCCAAAAAGTTGTAATGGATTTTGCAGCTAAAGAAATAGTTGAATCCGCTAATTTCTTCTTTTGTTTACAGTATGTACGAAATTCTTTTTCATAAGGGAAGTTCATAAAATCATCCTTTCTTTTTAAATTATATCATTTTCAAGTATATTGTTACTAAATTTACAATTTTGACTTGATAGATTCTATTGCTTGTTGTATAGTCAATATGTTAACTAAATAGGTGATGACGTTCACCATTAACCGAGAAATCTAATGACGTCTACTTTGCCTTAAGGGGCGGAGTAGACGTTTTTCGTTTGGGGGGAATGTTTTTAATGAAAATTAGCAATTATATTAGTATAGCCTGTTTTGCCTTTTTTGGTGGCATGGCGCGCTATAGCTTAAATGTTCAATGGAGTTTTTATGGTACCTTCTGGGGAAATATCATAGGTTGTTTTTTATTAGCCTTTTTCACTTACTTTTTTATGGAATTTAAAGATTTCCGTCAATGGTTAACTGTAGGAATTGGTACGGGCTTTGTGGGGGCTTTTACAACGTTTTCTACTTTTAATTTAGATATTTTAAAAAATATTCAAGCCGGTTTACCATTGACTGCTTTAATTTATTTTTTGAGTTCAATTATTTTTGGCTTTATTTTTGCCTTTTTAGGTATGAGAATCGGCAAAAACGTGGGAATGTTGCTTAGAAAGGAAGATTAAAGTGGAGATTCTATTAGCAGGACTTGGTGCGTCAATTGGTGCGATGATTAGATATGCAATAACTAATTATGGTAAAAAACATTGGGAATGGATAGGTAAACAGTTTTCTAATTTGCCAACTCCCACATTGCTTATTAACTTAACGGGGGCACTTATTTTAGGCATTATATTTGGTCTTGGAACCAATGTCTTTTTCTATTCCTTAGTTGGAACCGGTGTATTAGGCGGTTATACAACTTTTTCGACAATGAATACTGAATTAGTTGAATTATATAAAAGTAGAAATTACCATGGCTTGATTCTTTATGCAGTGACCTCATATCTGGGGGGAGTAATTTTAGTTTTCATAGGCTTTTGGATAGGACAACTGTGTAAATAGATTCAATAATTAAGTTATTCTAAATATGTAGTATATTCATTAATAATATGTCACTTAAGAAATAAAATCTTTATTAAAGATGTAATAGAGTGATATAGAAATGGAAAAAACAATGAGACAACACGTTCCTGAATTAACTGATGATATTGGTAATGATGAATTTTTGGATTTAATTGTAGATTGCTTTCATTCAGCAATTTTTGGTACAGTAGATGAAAACGGAGAGCCACATACCAATGTTATAGACATCGATTTTAATGAAAATGGTCGCTTAATTTTCGCTACTACGAATCAAAAAAGTTTTTACCGTAATCTAAAAAGACATAATCGTGTATCTATCACAGCATTACGTGGTCGAAAAACTTTAACTAGCGTAGGTTTTACTTTGCAAGGATATGTTGATGAAATTAGTCCGTCTTATTTGAATAAAATTTTTGAAATTAAGCCGGAAATGCATCATATCTATGCAAATAAGACAGAAGACTTTGATACATTAAGAGCTTTTGCATTAACACCTGTGATTGGATCAGTGTATGATTTACGTGATAAAAAAGTTTTTCAAAAGCAATTCGATTTTATCAACCAAAACAAAGAGGAGATGGCTTAGAGCCATCTCCTTTTTTATTATATATTCATTTCACGTTTTTCTTCGCGCTTACGTAGCCATGGAAGCAAGAATCCTAAACCGAAGAGAACAATTACCGTAATGATATTCATAAGTAATTGGTGGTTAAATGCAGCACTACCAAATGTTGCCTCAGCTTCTTGAGGAATGAATCCTAAAGTTGCACAGATGAAAGTGAAGATCAAGCACCACCAGCCCATAATTAGAGCACCAGTCTTGTTTTTGATAAAGACATAATCTGAATGGAACTTTTCTTGGTGCATGCGAAGCATAACAAAGGCGAAGAATACCCAGCAGGTCTTGTATGGTGAAATAATACCGTTAATATTTAACAACCAGTTATAAATTGAGTTGATGTTTGGCAAAGTACCAGTAAGTAAAAGCAAGAATAAAGCCAAGCCACAGGTCAAAGTGTAAGAGTGAACTGGACGACCAGTCTTGTCCTTTTTACCAGTAAGCCATTTAGGCATGTATCTGTCGGCAACGTCACCAGCAAATACACGACTTGAAGCATCAAGTAAAACAGCAAGTTGGGCCATCATGAAGATAGCTTGAACGACTGCAAAGATGTACATTAAGACCTTGCCCCAGCCTAAACTTTCACCTAAAAGTTGGAAAGCGTAGTAAGGACCATTCATCTTGAAGTCATGTGGGATGTGGTGTGCGTTAAAGAACATTGCTAAAGCTAGGGTACCAAAGATAGTTAAGAAACCAGTCATTAATGCCAACATCCACATTGCTTTAGGAAATTCGTGCTTAGGATCACGCATTTGCACAATGTAAGGAGCAGCAAGTTCAGCACCGGACATAGCAAAAATTAATAATCCGGTGGTAGAGAAGTAACGCAAACTAAATGATGGTTTGAATGCACCCCAGTTAAATGGTTGCGTGGCAATATGATGACCATGCATTACTGCCCAAACAGCAAGTAAAACAAAGAGCATGGACATGATGAACATTGCACCACCACCGATTAATGAGAGCAGTTCAAGTGAATTCTTAATGGCATTTTCAATCAAGATAAAGACTAAAATGATTACGAAAGTAAGAATTCCAAACCAGAAAGTAGACATATGCTTGTCTAGCGTGTTGTTTCCTAGAATAATCCAGGAGAATGACACGATGACTGAGTTAGAAACGTCAACTAAGTATGGTACAGTTTGAACCCAATACATCCAAGAAGTCCAGTAACCGAGAGTGTCATTAGATGAATGACGTACCCATGATGCTAAACCTCCGGCCTGATCTGTAAACGTTAATCCCATTTGACTGGACATAAGAGCATAAGGAATAACGTAGGCAAATAAAAGGAAAATCCAAGATACAACTACAGATAACCCTTGGTTTTGAAATGGATAGAAGATGTTTTCAAAACTGATGATAGTAACAAAGTCGATTAATGCGATGACCGGCCAGCTCATATAATGTTTTTTGCCGGGCTCAAAATTAATGGTTTCTATTTCCTCTGACATAAAAATATTTTCCTCCAAGTATTTATTCAATTACATTTAAATATCTTTATGTTCAGGGGGCGAACAGGGCAAGTGCACTTGTTTAAAACCTCCAATATTTATATAATATGTACCGTAATTTGTGAAGTGATTCAGAAACTACATAATACTGTAAAAAGATTATAAAGAATTATTTAAGTTTTGCAACTTGAATTCGTAATTTGTAATAAAAATGGAAAGGAAAAGCATGGATTTTTTGAAAATAGCGTTCGGAAGCGGCGTTAATTTAAGCAAAATAAAAAATTGGGAATCAGTTCCTATTGATCGAGTTAAAAATAGTGCAGAAATAGCTGCAATTGTAATTCAAAATAAAGATCCTAATGCGCAAAAGCAAGCCCAAGCGTTAAGAGATCAATCTGGCTTTTCTATTCCAATAATTGAAGTTGATAGGCAAGTTTCAACAGCTGATCGAGAAAAAATTGTTGATCTGGCAAAAAATTATGAACAGAAAATGGTGCCAGGTTTTTTGACTGATCTAATTAATTTTGCGCAGGCAAAACCGATTAGTTTTACTACCCCAGGTCACCATAATGGTCAGTATTATGATAAGCATCCAGCAGGTGTTGTTTTCAATAAGTTCTTTGGTAAGAATTTAATGTTTGCTGATACTAGTGATACTGTGCCTCAGCTGGGTGATACTATGACTCATGCAGGTACACCACTTGATGCTGAAAAATTAGCTGCAAAAACTTATCATGCAGATAAGGTTTACTTCTGTACTAACGGTACAACTAGTGCTAATTCAATTTGTGCCAGCGCACTTTTATCTGAAGGGGATTTGGTTTTATTTGATCGTAATAACCACAAGTCCTTGTATAACAGCGCATTGGTCATGAGCGGTGCTAAGCCGGTTTACATTTCAACTGATCGTAATGCTTTGGGGCTGATTGGTGAGATGGATCCCGACTTTTTGACTGAAGACAAAATTAGAGCTGAAGTAGCAAAAGTTGATCCAGAAAAAGCCAAGGCTAAGCGTCCATTTAGATTAGCAATAGTGCAGGCAGAAACCTATGATGGCGTATTCTATGATGCAAAATGGATTGTAGATCGAATTGGTAAACTTTGCGATTATATTTTGTTTGACTGTGCTTGGGGCGGGTTTGAAGAATTTGTACCAATTATGAGACACTTGTCACCGCTTCTTTTAAATCTGGGACCAGATGATCCGGGAATTTTAGTAACTCAATCCTTGCATAAACAACAAGCAGGGATGGCTCAAGCTTCACAAATTTTGAAAAAGGATTCGCATATTAAAGGGCAAAAGCGTTATGTGGACCACAAACATTTCAATCATGCTTATTTGAAGTTTGTTACTTCTTCATATGCATATCCGTTATATGCATCCCTTACAGTAAATTCCTATGTCACTGCTGGTGAAGGAAACAAAAAGTGGTGGGCAGACACCCTACGCATGGGCATTGAATGGCGCCACAAGTTATTAAAGCAATCTAAATTGTTTAAGCCATTAGTACCTGACAATTTTGCTGAAATTCCTACTACTGATTTAATGAATGAAGCTAAATACTGGAACATGAGTCAAGATGACGATTGGCATGGCTTTAGAAAAATGGGCAGTGGTGAAGCTATGATCGATCCACTCAAGATTACAGTTAAAACTCCGGGCATTGATGTCAAAAATGCTAAGTATGAAGAAACCGGTATTCCTGGTGCGGTAGTTGCAGAATTTTTAATGGAAAATCATATTATTCGTGCCAAAAATGATTTGAATTCTTTGCTGTTTCTTCTAACACCTGGTGATTCACAAGAAGAATTAGATACTTTGCTGGATGCCTTCTTAAAATTTGAAAAGTATTATGATGAAGATGCTTTGGTAAAGGATGTTTTACCATTTTTATATCAAGAATATCCTGAGCGTTATCATGGTTATACGTTGAAGCAGCTCTGCCAGGAAATGCATGAGTATTATAAAGAAAATAAAACTTTTGTCCTGCAGCAAGAGTTGTTTGCTAAGCCTAATATGCAAAATTACCAAATGACACCGGCTGAAGCTGACCAACTCTTTAAGAAAGATCAAACAGAATTAGTTGATCTTGAAGATGTAGTGGGCAGAACGGCAGCTGAGGGTGCCTTGCCATATCCACCAGGAGTCTTTATCGTTGCACCAGGTGAAAAGTGGGGAGAGATCGATCAAAAATACTTTGAAGTTTTGGCTCATGCGATTGAAAAATTTCCAGGCTTTGTACCAGAAATTCAGGGCGTTTACTTAGAACCACAAGAAGATGGCAGCATAAAAGTGCAAGCTGAAGTTATCAAGGATAGATAAATTAAGGAGTAAGAAATGAGTTTTTCATGGAAAGAAAATTTACCACAAGAATTAAGTGATAAAGTTACTAAAGTAGAAAAAATGATCCAACCTCGCATTGATGAGATTGATGAACAAGTTTTATATAATCAACAACGTGTACTTGATTTGTTTAGAAAGCATCATGTTGGTGAAGAAGATCTCGTGCCTTCAACTGGTTATGGTTACGACGACATTGGCCGTGACAAGATCGAAGATATTTATGCCGATTATTTCAAGACTGATGATGCCTTAGTTAGACCACAATTCGGTTCAGGTACTCATGCCATCACTGTCGGTCTCTTTAGTATGTTGCGCCCAGGCGATACTCTTTACTATTTGACAGGTACCCCGTACGACACAATCCAAGAAGTAATTGGTCTTGCTGGTAATAAACCAGGCAACATGAAGGAATGGGGCATCAATTTCAAGACAACTGAATTAAAGAATGGCGAAGTTGACTATGAAAATGCTAAAAAAGATTTGCAAGACAAGTCAATTAAAGTAGTAGCCATTCAAAGATCTTTGGGTTATGCAACTCGTAAAACTTTTACTATGGACAAAATCAAAAAGATGCTTAAGTTCATCAAGGAAGTTCGTCCTGATGTTAACATCTTTATTGATAACTGCTATGGTGAATTTTCTGAATGTGAAGAACCAACTTTCTACGGCGCAGATATGATGGCAGGTTCACTTTACAAAAATGCGGGTGCTGGTTTAGTAAAGGGTGGCGCATTCTTAGTTGGTCGTCAAGACTTAATCGATGGAGCAGGTTCGCGTTTAACTGTTCCTGGTGCTGGTAAAGGTGAAGGCGCAACTTGGGGCTATTTACGTGATATCTACCAAGGATTCTTCATGGCACCACATACAACTGGTGAGGCACAAAAAGGAATGGTCTTTACAGCTGCATTGTTAGAAGAAATGGGGATGCAAGTATCACCAAAGTGGAGTGATCCACGAAGCGACATTGTGCAAACCGTAACCTTTGGTAAACCAGACCCAATGGTTAAATTCTGTGCGGCTATTCAACATTACTCACCAATGAACTCATTTGTTGATCCAATTCCATATCACCAAGATGGTTATGAAGATGAAGTTGTCATGGCATCAGGTTCATTTGTCGAAGGTTCAACTATTGAACTTTCTTCAGATGGTCCACTTCGTGATCCATACATGCTTTATATTCAAGGCGGTTTGTCTTATGCACATGATAAAATTGCGATTACGCATGCCGTTGAAGAAACCTTTTATAAGTAAATAAAGTTTTGACCAAATTAAAAGGCCTTGAGAAATTCTCAAGGCTTTTTGTAATGCTCTATATTTATTTATCTTCTTGTAAAATTTCATTAATCTTCTGCACGGCTTCATTTGACCCTATCAAAGTGATCCGATCATGCGGATTAATAATGTCAGTAGCAAGAGGAACTTGATTCAATTTACCATTATGAGTGATGCCGATGATGTTCACATCGTAATTTTTACGGAAGTCCAAGTCACCTAATGATTTGTTAAAAAAGCTAGGGTTTTCAACGCTAACTTCGACTAAAGATACGTTTTTAGAAAGATTGAAATAGTTGACGACATTAGGATGAAGCTGATGAAAAATCAATTGTCTGGCCATATCTTGTTCAGGTTCAATGACGTGATCAGCTCCGATCTTTTCTAGAACTAAACGGTGATTATGATTATTAGCTCGGGTAGTAACATCTGGTGCACCAATCTTTTTAGCTAACATAGTAGTGATAATACTACCTTCCACGTTTTCGCCCATAGTAACGAAAACGTGATCAAAAGAACCGATATCAAGATCACGTAATTCCTCTTCATCAGTAGCGTCAGCAATTACAGCATGTGTAACCAAATGAGCGACATCATTAACGACCTCTTCATTTGAATCTACTACTAAAACATCTTGATCAGCTTGTAAAAGCGCCATGGTCAGTGCCATGCCAAACTTTCCTAAACCAAAAACTACAAAACTTTGTTGTTGATGTAAATTAGCCAATGATAATTTCCTCCTCTGGGTAACGATAACTTTGTTTAGCAGGATGAGATTTGAAAATAGAATACATAAAAGTATAAATGCCAACTCGTCCGATAAACATTAAAGCAATAATAATAATTTTTCCAAATAAATTAAGGTGTGGAGTAAGACCGAGAGTTAATCCAACGGTACCAAATGCAGAAACTGCTTCAAAAACTGCTTCGATAATGCCATTATGAGGTGAGAGTGGTTGCGTCATAGTTAGCAATAGTGTCGCAAAAATAATTAATAAAATTGCAGAGCAAAATAGGGTTAGGGCACGATTAATATTATTACGAGTGAAGCGACGATGAGAAAATGATGCTTCTTTTCCAGTAAAGGTTGCTAAACTCTGTAAGAATAAAATCCCTATTGTTGACGTTTTAACACCACCCGCAGTAGATCCAGGAGCTCCACCAATGAACATTAAGATAATAGTAATTACAATGCTAGCTGCACTAAGCTTAGTATAAGGAATTGAAGCAAAACCAGCTGTTCTTGGCGTTACTGCTAAAAATAATGTGTTGAAAAATCTCTGAACAGCGTTGAGATTGCCATCAAATTGTTTAAGATTTTGTTCACTAATTAAGAAACCGATTATTGATAATATTAAAATAATTATGCCAACTGTTAATACCAATCGAGTATGTAAGGTAAGCTTATGATGAATGTGATATGTTAACAAGTCACGCCATACTAAGAAACCAAATGAACCAGCACCGATTAAAAGCATAATAATAGTTAGAAAATAGGGATTATTATTAAACTGTTCAAGAGATGGTCCGAATAAATCAAATCCTGCATTACAGTAAGCTGTTACCGAATGAAAGATGCTATACCAAATACCTTTTCCTATCCCTAATCGCGGCTTTAAAGCGATAAAGAGTAATATTGCCCCTATCAGTTGAACGACCAAGGAAAGTTTAATAATCAATTGTACTATTCGAAGTTGAGAAGGACGATTAAGGTTTAATGCTTCTCCAGTTAGCATTCTTGCGCCTAAGCTCATTCGTTGATGAGCAAAATTACTGAGCATAACTGCAAAAGTCATGAACCCTAAACCGCCCACTTCGACCAGAATCATGATAATTAATTGACCAAAGAATGACCATTGTGTTGCTGTTGTAACTGTACTCAATCCTGTAACACAAACCGCTGAAGTAGCAGTAAAAAGTGCATCAGAATAATTAGTTGTTTGTCCTACTTTATTTGCAAAAGGTAGTGATAATAAAATGCTTCCGATAATTATCAGAGTTAAAAAACCAATAGTTAAAGCGAGTGAGAATGTGATACGTCGATGAAAAAGATGTATCAATTTTTTTCCTTCTTTCTTACATATAATACTTCAATTATAATCCTTGATGGACTCTGCTAAAATAAAGAAAATGTTTCAAATAAGTTAGGAAAATTTATGAATCCAGAACAAATTTTAAAACAAACTTTTGGCTATTCTAGTTTTCGTCCCGGTCAAAAGAAAGTAATTGATTTAATTTTAAATAGAAAAAATGTCTTGGCAGTTATGCCAACAGGTGCAGGTAAATCGCTTTGCTATCAAGTTCCTGCTTTAATGAATCCTGGTATTACGCTGGTTATTTCACCGTTAATTTCTTTAATGAAAGATCAAATTGATTCTCTAAAACAAAATGGTATTAACGCCGCGGCATTGAATTCAACCACCCCGCAAGAAGAAGTAAATCCTATTTTACGTCAGGCATATGAGGGAAAAATCAAACTAATTTATATTACGCCTGAGCGTTTGACGATGGATTATTTTAGATATCAGCTTAACTTCTTGGATGTTGATTTAGTCGCAGTGGATGAAGCGCACTGTATTTCACAGTGGGGCCACGATTTTCGCCCGGCTTATAGACAAATTTTTGAAGGAATTAATTCTCTTAAAAGTAAGCCGAATATTTTAGCATTGACGGCAACCGCCACTCCAGCAGTTCAAGATGATATTGGACAACAGTTAAATATCCAACGAGAGAACTTTATTATTACTTCATTTGCTCGTCCCAATATCAGTTTTAAGGTGGTTAATTCTCCGCAAAATACTCAGCTTTACATTGCGCAATACATTAAGGCTCATCCTGATGAAGCCGGGATTATTTATACTAATACTCGTAAAAAAGTTGAATCTTTAACGGATTATCTTGCTAAAAAAGAAATTTCAGTAGGCGCTTATCATGGCGGGATGAATGCAAAAGAAAGATCACAAGTGCAAGAGGCGTTTCAATTTGATGAATTTCAAGTAATTGTGGCGACCAACGCTTTTGGTATGGGAATTGATAAAAGTAATGTCCGCTTTGTAGTTCATGCATCAAGTGCTCGCAACATTGAAAGCTATTATCAAGAAGCTGGTCGAGCCGGCCGAGATGGTGAAGAAAGTGAAGCAGTGATGATTTACCATCCAGGGGATTTGCACCAGTATCGCTATTTTATTGAAGAATCAGATGCAGATCAAAAATATAAGGAATTACAATATCAAAAATTCCAGGCGATTACTGATTACGTAAATACCGGTGAATGTCTGCAACAATTTATTGTGCGCTATTTCGGTCAAGATTGTCCGCCTTGTGGTAAATGTTCAAATTGTCTTAATCAAGGTGATTTGAAAGATATCACTACTGATGCCCAAAAGGTTATTGCGTTAGTTTATGAACTTGATGGACGTTTTGGTAAAAATGTCGTAGCTCAATGTTTAGTTGGTTCGACTAATCAGCGGATGCAGGAAATGCATGCGGAGCAATACGAACATTTTAATAGCTTAAAAGTCAGTCAAAAAGAGGCTGTAAGTTTGATTGACTATTTAATTGCCTCTGGATATTTAAAAATTGAAGGGACAAAATACCCTTTGCTCCATGTAACTAACCGCGGCTGGGATGTTTTAGATGGAAAAGCTATAGTAAAACGGCGGATCAGTAAGATTCAAAAGAAGAAGCAAATTTTTGATGAAGATGAAAATGTGAGTCTATTTGACGCTTTGAGAGAAAAACGCAAAGAACTAGCTAAAAAACAAAGAGTTCCTGCATTTATGATCTTTTCGGATCGTAGTTTACATGATATGGCCAAAATTAAGCCACAAAATGAAAATGATTTTTTAGAGGTAAGTGGTGTTGGTCAAGCTAAATTGAAAAAATATGGTCACACAATGCTTAATGTAATTAGACAATTTATAAATTAATAGGTTATTCTTTTTACATTGGCGGCTATAATTGGTAAATTATGATTATAAGGTTATTTATATCTATAAAATAATTAAAGGAAGGGCTAATTATGGCTAAGAAAACGTTAATTTTGTATTATTCATGGTCGGGCAATACTAAGAAATTAGCAGAAAAGATTCATACTCAAATTTCAGATAGTGATCTTAAGGAAGTCGATGCTGTTGACGGCACTTTTGATGCGGATCAATATAAAACCAATGATATCGCTTTAGATCAAATCCAAGCCAATAGTTTTCCAGATATTAAGCTAGATAATATTGATTTTAATAATTATGATTTAATTTTAATTGGTAGTCCTGTTTGGTCAGGCTATCCAGCAACTCCAATCAAGACCTTATTAGATCAAATGAAGGGATATCAAGGAGAAGTAGCCTCATTCTTTACTTCCGCAGGAGCTAATCGCAAGGCATATGTTAACCACTTTAAAAAATGGGCTAAAGATTTAAATGTGATTGGCGTAGCTGAAAATGACAGTAAAATCACTGAATGGGTAAATTAATTTTAGTTTCAATAAAATCAAAACAAACCACTTTATATTTCTTATTTAATCTGTTATCATAATAGCGGAGCGTGTGATGAGCGCTCCGAGGATGAAAAGGCTAGGCAAGATGTCTCTTATGGCATTTGCTGATAGGAAGAAATTTGAAGGTGTAGAAAAGCCACTAAGGACATTTTCCTTAGTGACTTTTTTTGTGCATAAAAAAACGCTAGAAAACTAGCGTTTTGGTTTTAAAAGTTATTTTTAGAAGTTCTAGGAGTAACTTTATCCCAGATAGCATCGATAATGCCAACCCACATTGCTCCAAGAGCAACAGAGCCACAAACATCTGATGGAAAGTGAGCATAAAGATATACTCTTGAAATCATGACTAAAATCAGCCAAACGATTAATAAAACATTCAACCAAATCTTGGCAGTTCTATTTCTTACTAATGCTGGGATTAAAATCATCATTAACCAAAAGACGATAATTGCCATTCCTAATGTGTGACCACTAGGAAAACTGAAGCCATCATCTACGGCCAAGTGTTGCACAGGGCGGGCACGTTGAATAATGTGTTTTACCACCCATCCAAAAGCATCTGCAGTAATTAAAGTAATTACGATACTAAGCGAAAGAGGGCGTTGCTTTTTAATCCATAAAATAATGGCGATTAAAATCATCCATACTAAATCAACTTTAGTATCTGCTAAAAAAGTAATCTTTTTCATAATGCCTTGTAGATTAGGAATGGTATGAACAATTTGTTCAAAGAAGTTGTCAAAACCATTAATCCAGCTGGCATGAATCATGATTGAGATTGCCAAGATCAAAAAGACAGGCAATCCAATACAAATAGCTGTAATATTTTTCTTTTGCATTTTTTCCTCTTTAATATATTATTTTTTAACAACAGTAACGAGTTTATCATATAATTATTATTAATGATCAAAAAATTAAAAAGAATGCGGAAAAATAATTATGGAAGAAAATACTAAGAACATGCTCGCTGGTAAACCATATCGCCCTGATACCGAAGAATTGGAACATTTTTCTAGTTTGGCACATCGTTTATCACGAGATTATAATTTGACAACTGATGAAGATAAGTTAGAAAGAAAAGCTATTATTGATCGGCTTTTTCCGGATCACGGAGAAGGGGTTTATTTGCAAGGACCGATCGAGGTAGATTATGGTCGCTTTACTAAATTAGGTGATCATTTTTATGCTAATTTTAATTTAACGATTCTGGATACTTGTCCAATTACCATTGGTGATAATGTGATGTGTGGCCCTAATGTTACTTTTGCCACACCTTTGCATCCCTTACTACCTGAACAAAGAAATCCTAGAATGCAAGCAGATGGCAAAATGGCAGATATTGAATATGGTGCACCTATTAAGGTAGGGAATAATTGCTGGTTGGCCAGCAACGTTACTGTTTGTGCAGGAGTGACGATTGGCGACAACTGTGTAATTGGAGCAGGTGCTGTAGTTACGCATGATATTCCAGATAATTCCTTAGCAGTGGGAGTTCCAGCTAAAGTTATCCGCAAAATCACGGAAAAAGATCATTTAGATGACTATCCATATTAAGTATGAATAATTTTTATCTAATCTGTAACTTCACTGAAAAAAATAATTGCTAATATATTTTATAAAGAACTGATCGATTCTGGAGGGAATTAAAACGAAAAAAATTAATTTAAGAAAGGCATTAATTAAAACAGCCGCTTCACTTACTGTGGCTGCCTCTTTACCAATAGGTGGGTTAGCAGCCGCTAATCAAGTAAATGCCGCAAGTTATAATCAAACTGAAATGCGTAGTTTTGTTAGAAGTACACTGGCTAATTATTATGCACGAGGTACTACCGTAATTATTAAAGATGGTCATCCACAACAAATTAGTTATGGCTATGGCTATTATGGCAAGCGTCTTGGTGCTGGAAATAGAAAGGTTGTTTATCCTGTTTGTTCATTGCAAAAGGTAATTACGGCTGCAATGATTACACAATTAATCTATGCCGGAAAGTTTAATCAAGATACTAAAATTTCAACTTGGTATCCTAACTTAAAGGGCTCATCAGATATTACCGTTGGTAATTTGATGACGCACACTTCAGGACTTAAGGCTAGTGACACGGAGGTTAACCGTGGGTCCGTAGTTTCTGAAGCTAGTGCCATCAATTGGGTGGTTGATAAGTTAAATTCTACTAGTCAAAATAAACCAGGCAATTTTTCTTATAATAATACCAACTATATTTTGTTAGCAGGAATTATTCGTCAAGTTACAGGCAAATCATATAAAGATAATGTTAAAGAACGAATTATTAATCCACTTAATTTAAAGAGAACTTACTTCTTGGAAGATGTTCCAGCTGGTATGACTGATGGTATTTCTTATACTTGGAATCAGAAAAATTATCAATGGGCACAATATGTTAAAAAACAACAAGCTTCTCAATTAGTTGGTGCAGGTAATTTGTTCTCTACACCAATGGATTACTACCGTATTCAAGTTGGACTTACAAATGGAAAGATTTTGAATAAAACCGAGTATAATTACATGACTAACTTGAGTTCTAAATCTCCAAATGGTTATTCAGGTGGTATGTATATCAAGAATAACGGTGCCTTGAAGTCAGCATATGGTAACTTATACAACACTCACTTTGGTAATTGGATTCAAATGACATCTGATAATCAAAATGGCTTAATCATGTTTTTAAATCAAACTCAAAATGACGAAAATAGAAACAAAGCAATTGGTTACCAAATTTTAAATCATATCAAACCAAATACATTTAATGCACGTTAAATTTTAATGTTTCCTGCTATTAACTATGTTAAGCTAATAGCAGGATTTTTTGATTGGAGTGAAAAAATGATTGATGGGGGAGTATTAATCAGTCAAGATTTATCATGTATGGGGCAAGTTTCATTGAGTGTTGCCCTGCCAATTTTGGGTGCATGTGGGTTGAAGCCCACTGTATTACCGACTGCAATTTTATCAACGCATACTGGTGGTTTTGGCAATAATACATATTTAGATTTAAGTCATGAAATGACTCAAATCACTAAACATTGGCAAGAATTAGATATAAGTTTTAAAGCAGCATATTTAGGTTATTTAGGTGAAAATGCATTAGATTTTTGGCTGCAAAATAAAGAGTTACTTAGTCAAAAAATTATTTTAATAGATCCGGCGATGGCGGATCATGGCAAAATGTATCGTGGCTTAAGCCAGCAGTATATTGAAAAAATGCGGCAATTGGTTACTAAGGCTACAATTTTAACGCCAAATATGACTGAAGCCGCATTTTTATTAGGAAAAAAAGCTGAAGAGAATTCCATTCAAACGGCTACAAGTTTAGCGCAAGAATTATCGACTAAATTTGATATTCCTAATGTAATTATCACTGGAATAGATTTGTCAGATGAAAAAATCGGAGAAGTGGGCATTACTGAAGGAAAAGAATGGTCACTAACCCAGAGAAGATTGCTAGGAAGCTTCTTTGGTACCGGCGACATTTTTGCGAGTGTCTTTTTAGCGGCATTTATACATCAATATAGTTTAAAAGAAAGTTGCTCTATTGCGGCTGATTTTGTGGAACGAGCTATTTTGAATACTCCTAAGCAAGATCCGCGTTTAGGGCCGAATTATGCGGCAGGATTAAGTTGGCTATTAGAAAAGGTGGGGAATAGAAAATAATGAAAACAGATAAAAATTCTTTACAAGCATTGATTTTTACCGGATTATTTGCAGCAATTATTTATATTGGTATCTGGGTCTTACGAATTCCTGTACCTGCTATGGTAGGTCGACCATTTATTCATTTTGGCAATACTTTGACGGCAGTAGCTATTCTTTATTTGGGTTATCGCAATGGGATGATTGCCGGAATTATTGGTTTAGGTGGTTTTGATTTATTAAATGGTTATGCTGCTACATCATGGCTCACTATGCTTGAAGTTGTTGTGGTTGCGACAGTTTTGAGCTTAATTTTTAAAGGGATGAATTATCAAGATAGTAAGAAGAATATTATCATCTTAGGTATTGTTGCCGGTGTGACTAAGATTTTTACTACATATTGCGTTTCAATTGTTGAAGCATTAATGGTAGGAACGAACTTGCAAGTAGCATATATTGGTGCATTTGTAAGTTTGCCTGCAACCGTAATTAACTCAATTTCAACTGCAATTTGTACGCCAATATTATATTTTGCATTGAAGGATGCGACGAGAGTTATCATGAAAAAAGCCAAATAAAAACATAAGATTTTACACATATGTTCTTGGGTGCTATATTTAAACTATTAGCTTACTTATGGGAATAAAGGTAGAATAGTATGAACGAGGATCTAAAAAGAAAAAATAAACGAAGCAATCTAATCATATTAATGGTTGGTATTTTAGTTGTGGTCAGCATTATTGCAGGTTTTGGTATTCACAATCATCGTGTAGCCAGTCAAGCTGCAGCGGAGAAGTATGCACGAACACACTTTAATCCAAATGTTAAAATCGATGGTGTGAAGGTTGGCAAATTAACTGTTGCTAAGGCAACTGCCAAAGTAAATAAAAAAGCTAAAAATCATGTGCAATTAAGAAATGAAAAATTGGTTTATAGCTATAATACGACCGCACCGACAATCGATGAGGCAGAAACTGAAGCACTGTTTAAAAAGCAACAAACTAAGACGCCTTCAGATCAAGCCTATAATTTTACTACTAAAAATTTAGCTACTGCTAAGAAGAAGTTGAATGCGTTAAAGAAGGCTGAATTGACTTACAAAATTAATGGCAAGAGTTATCAGTTAAAGGCCAAAGATCTTTTAAATGATGTCAGCTACCGAGATGGTAAATATCAATTTGGCAATACATCTAAATTAACTGAAAAATTAAACCAAATTGATAAAGAAGTTTCTACTTTGCATAAAAGCTATAAGTTTACGGTTCCTACTGGTAATAAGGTTAAGGGTAAGACAATTACCATTAAAAATAAGACCTGGGGCTGGGGCGTTTATGTTAAAAAGGCTTGTCGTTTGATCTTACAAGCTTTTGCAGATGGGAAAACCACTTTTGATGGTGCTGATGCAATTTATGGTTTAGGCTATAGTACTTACGCTCATGGTTACGGTAAGAGTAATCATGAAATCGGCAATACTTATGCAGTTGTTTCATTAAAGAAGCAAGAAGTTTGGCTTGTTAGAAAAGGTAAGTTAGCTGCACATTTGGATGATGTAGTTACTGGTACGATGGAAGGTAGCAAGGGTGATCAAACTCCACGTGGTGTTTGGTATATTCACTACAAGGAATCTCCAAGTACTTTGCGTGGTACCAATGACGATGGTTCAAGTTATGCTTCACCAGTTAAATACTGGATGCCATTTACTTTAAGTGGTTGTGGTTTCCATGATGCTAGTTGGAGAACCGATTGGAGTAAGAAAGCCTACTTAAGAGGTGGCTCACATGGCTGTGTCAATGTTAAGCCTAGCGAGATTAGAAAAGTTTGGAATAACATTTCTAAGAATGAACCAGTTATTATTTATGAATAATTGCGATAAAAAAAGACCTGCGGAATATCAAATTCTGCAGGTCTTTTATTGTTTTATTTCTTTAACTTATCTTTTAGATCTAGACTCTTTTTAAACATGAAGTAACCGATAATCCAGGTTAGAATATCACTTGCTGCTTGTGACCAAACGATACCATGATAGCCTAAAGTACTCTTCAAAATTTCTAACACAATGAAATAAATGATGCCCTGACGAGTAATTGCCATAACGAAGGCTCCCCAGGCATTCCCAATTGATTGGAAAACTGTAGTATAAACTAAAATAATTCCAACAAACGGGGTAGTAATAATCGTGGCAATTAACATGTAGCTACCAGCTGAAACAATTGAGGCTTGATTCATAAATAGTGCAGTCACTGGTTTGGCAAAGATGATCAGTAAGCCACCAACGATAATTGCATATGCTACTAAAACTAGAGTATCAAAGCGTAAAATGTCTTTTAATCGTTGCCAGTTTTTAGCACCATAATTATAACCAATCAATGGCTGTGCACCGAAGGCAAAACCAACAATAACTAAAATGACGATGCTATAAATTTTTTGAGTGATTCCCATAGCGGCAACTTTGTTAGCGCCGTATGCGGCAAGAGATGAGTTAAGTAAAGCCATACCGAAACTTTGAGCAAAGTTGGTGATTGAACCCGGAATACCAATGGCAATCACGTTCTTAATATTTTGCCCAGAAATCTTCATAATTTTCGGATTTAAGCTAATGTAATGAGCATTCTTGATGGTGAAAAAGATTAATAATAAATCAGTTACCAAATAGCCAATGATATTAGCTAATCCGACACCGGTTGCGCCCCATTTTAAGCCAAAAAGAAAAATGGGATCAAGAATAATAGATAAAATAGTTCCTATCATTGTGCTGAGCATGGCTTCAAAAGCTAAGCCTTCAGTTCGAATTAAGTTTTGTGGAACTAAAGAAAAGATAATAAAGACAGAACCCAGAGCGATAATCCGATAAAAATCAAAAGCATATGAATAAGTAGATGCTTTGGCTCCTAGAAGGATCAAAATTGGTTTGGCAAAAACTAGAAGTAAAATTGTCAAAATAATACCAACAATCACAGATCCGAATAAACAAAAACTGCTGATTCTTTTGCTTAGATCATAACGCTTTTCACCCAAAAGACGTGAAATTAGACTACTACCGCCAAGTCAGTATTACCAGTCTTAGCTACAAACATCGTGTCAGCTAAGTTATAAATCATTGTGGTAATCATCCCTAGCACCACAGGGAAGGCTAATTTAAAATGGACTATTTTTAATAGGTGCTTTTTCAAATAATTCATCCATAAGTTTTTCCTATTCTCATTCAAATAATTCTTGTCAATTCATTATATTCTTTTTTGAATCTACTTATGGTTGCGATTTGTGAAAAATCCTTTAATTCATAAAAGTAATCTATTATACTGAATACAATATGAAATTAAAATGAAAAGGCGGCGTGAGATATGAGTTTCTATAATTTAAATTACGAACAAAATAAATTTATTCATTATGCTAAGGAAAATACGCGTTCTTTCTTTGAAAATCATGACCAAATTCCATCATCACCTGGTCAAGTTGTATTAGCTAAAGAGTTGGTACAAGAATTAAAAGATATGGGACTCGACGCATATTACAATGATAAAACAGCCTTTGCTATTGGAAAATTAGCTAAAAATACAATTGATGAGGTTACACCGATTGGCTTTTTTGCGCATGTTGATACTGCAGATTTTAATGCTGAAAATATTAAGCCCCAAGTTCATTCTGATTATGATGGAGAAAAGGTTTATTTAGACAAAGATGAAGGAATAGTTCTCGATCCTGCGGAATTTCCGGATTTGTTAAATTTAAAAGGCCAAACATTAATTACTTCAGATGGTCATACTTTATTGGGTGTTGATGACAAAGCTGGCATTGTTGGGGCACTCTCCATGTTACGCTATTTGGTAGAACATCCCGATGCTAAACATGGAGACGTATATATTGCTTTTGGCCCTGATGAAGAAATTGGCTGCGGCGGTAAATATTTTGATCCGCACGATTTTCCTGGCGTAGAATTTGCCTATACTTTAGATAATGGCCGCCCCGGTGATTTTTCTTATGATACCTTTAATGCTTCTGAAGCTACTATTCATATTAAAGGCACCGTTGTGCATCCCGGTGAAGCTTACGGCCTAATGGTCAATGCCACCACATTAATGAACGAATTTTTATCAGCATTACCGCAAGATGAAGTTCCAGAAAAATCACGCAATCATGAGGGCTTTTTCTTAGTTACTGATGCTACAAGCACGGTAGACCATGCGGATATTAGTATGATAATTCGTGATTTTGAATGGGATAAATTCATTGCAAAAGAGAATTTAATTAAAGAAATCGTTCAGAAGCTGAATGAAAAATATGGCAGCGATCGCTTTACTGTTAAGATTCGTCGTCAATATGAGAACATCTATAATGGATTAAAGGATAAGCCATATATCGTCAACTTAGCTTTAGATGCTTATCGCAAGTGTGGTCTGACACCACATGTTCAATCATTTAGAGGCGGTACTGATGGTAACTTTATTACGCCAAAAGGCATTCCGACTCCGAACTTATTCAATGGTGGTGGTAATTATCATGGCCGATATGAATATGTAACCGTAGAACAAATAGATAAATTGGCAGAAGTGTTGACGATGATAATTACAGAGCACTTGCGTCAAAGTCGTGAGGGCAGAGATGAACGCCCACTTGAGAAATATTGGTAGATAAAATGCAAGATTATAAACTAGAAATTGATGTAGATAAACAAACAATCCAAGGAGTAACAATTCCTGATCCCCAAATGTTTCAACAAATTTGTTTTGTAGTAAAGAATAATCACTTAGAGGGTTGGAAGCCGGAAACTAAAGATATTGCACGGTTAGTTGACCAGGCAAATAAGCCAGATCAAAGTATTATTGATGAAATCAATGAGGCATTTTAATGGCAGAAGATTGGATTTCAGTGACTCTTTATCCTAATGGAACAATGAAGAATAAGTTGGGGATTAGGGATGCAGCAGAATTAGCAGACTTGGAATTTCAAATTTCAGCTGAGCGAGAATTATTGCTGTTAAAGGAAAAAGTTAAAGTAGGCCAAATCGAGGACTTAAAGAAAATTCATAAGATAATGTTCTCACCTTTATATGAATGGGCGGGACATTACCGCAAGGGTGATTTTCGTAAAGGAAATACCGTCTTTTTCCCACGTGAACGCTTTGACTACGCCGAAGAGGATATTAACGAAGCTATTTCTAATTTACCGAAAAAAGGACCGTTGACTGCTGAAAATTATGCGAGTTTGATCGACAAGATTAATTTCTTTCATCCCTTTAGAGAAGGCAATGGTCGGAGCACGAGAACTTTTTTGCAACTATTTGCCTTAGAACATGAACAGGCAATCGATTATCCGCTAACAAACGAGGCGATGATCGTGGCAGAAAACGAAGCTGATGTTGCCAAAATTGCATTGCTACTTAAAGTAAAGGCACTTGCTGAATAAAAGATTAAAACCATTTAACAAATCAACAATTTAGAACTACTATAACAGGTGGCTGGATGAGCATCCTTCCTCCTTTAGAAGTGAAATAAGCAATTAAAAAATTTCTTCATTCCATCATCTTGCTAAAGAGCGACAACTGTGTGCGTTTGCCGCTCTTTTTCTTATGAAAATGCGTCGATACAAGTAAAAAATGTTATAGTGGACACGGAAGGAAGAATTTTCAGATGATTGATATATACAATGAGAGTTTAGCAAAATATGCAGATGGAGATCGTCATATCTTTACTGCGAAGTTTCTACGTCCTGACGATCGTAAAGGGATCTTTACTGAGTTAACTGTCGATAATGAAGATAATGTAGTAGTTAAACAAATTGCCCTTCATATGACTAAGGCATTCAAAGACTTAAATCTAGAAGAGGGCGACGTAATTCAATTTGAAGGCATCGTGAAGAAGAATACGCGTGATGAATATACAGTTGAACGTCCTACAAGAGCTGAAAAAATCAGTAGTGCTGATAACAGTGATAGCAAAGTTCACGTTATGGGCAACGATTGGGATTGGTTTGAAAAGTAAAAAAATATCATATTTTTGATGAGAAGCATGTCAAGTTGGCATGCTTTTTTTGCATCTTGGGGTAATTTTTTGACCACTTGGCAAAATTGAGTTGAAAATTAAAAACAGGGGGGTAAAATTAAAAATAAATAAAAATATGATAGTTTCAATAATATGATGGATGTGAGTATGAATGAATATTAAGGGATTTTACGAGATACATAGGGGACGCTTTATCTTAGTCTTCGCCATGGTAACAATCGGCATGGCAATAAACGCTAGTACACAATATTTAATGACGCCAGCCTACAATAATTTGAAAAATTTGAATTTTAGCGGCTTTTTATTCTTTTTAATTCTTTCACAAGTATTAGATTTGATGCGCTTACTTTTAATCTCTGGTTCAGATTATTTATTTAGTCAACAAACACAAAACTATTTGCACAAAATTAGAATAAAAATTAGTCGATTCATTTTTAAAAATAATATTACGGAAACAGCTAAAGTTCAAAATGATTTGAATGCTAATCTTGATCAGTTAACTAAAAATTATGCGACACCACTAAAAAATGTCTACATGTATGCTTTGGATGTGATTTTATCCATTATCATTTTATTCTACTTTAATTGGATTTTAGCTATTTTAACGTTAATTCTGACAATTATCTCATTAGTGTTGCCTAAGCTTTTTGAAAATATGACATCGAAGGCCACTATTCAAGTTACTGAGAAAAACAAATCTCTATTAAATAGTATTGCTAAGTGGATTAATGGACTAGATGAACTTAGAAGATATGCTAGCTTTGATATTTTCAATAGCTCTTTAAATCAATCGACAACAGCGTATAAAAAGGCTGCTATTAAACAAGGACAAACTGTAGCTATTGCGGATGTAGTGAGTGCTGGTTTTAATACTTTTGGTCAGGTAATTTTGATGCTCTTGTGTGGTTATCTCTATTTCCAAGGACAAATTGTTTTTGGTGCTGTGATGACGACGATTGCATTTAGCTCAACTGTGATGAACGGGATTACATATTTAGTTTCAGAGTGGAATTTAATCAAATCAACTAAAGAACTTAATCAAAAAATATCAGCGATGGAGAAGCCTGTACAAATTGCAAAAAATCAACACGGTGATCAAAATATTGCTGAATTAAAAATTGAAAATTTGGGTTTGCATTTTCCTAATGGTGAGAAAATTACTTATCCTGACTTAGAAGTGAAAAAGGGAGAGAAAGTTTTATTGCTGGGTGACAGCGGAACTGGAAAGTCAACTTTGTTTAAGCTGATTTTGGGCAAACTGAAGCCAACTCAAGGCAAAATTTCTTTTGTAGATGAACAGGGAGATTTAAATATTAATTCTGATGAAATTGGCTACGTAGCTCAGGATGGGATTTTATTTCCTGGCAGTATTCAAGACAATATCACAATGTTTGATCCAAAGTTGAATAAGTTAGCAGAAAAAGCTGTTCAGTGGGTTGATCTAAATAAAGACATTGAAAAATTCTCTGCAGGAATCAGGACAGCAGTTGACCTTGATCAAGATAATCTATCTGGAGGGCAAAAACAAAAGATTATTTTGGCTCGTGCTCTGGTTTATCAAACGAAGTGGCTTTTTATTGATGAAGGAACTAGCGCAATAGATAGTGAAGCAACTAAGAAAGTTTTGAAGAACTTGCTTAAAACCGATCTGACTATTGTCATGATTGCTCATAACTTTTCAAATGAATTAATAAATGCCTTTGACCGCAAGATTGTATTAAGCAATGGACAGGCAGGTGAAACAGATGAGCTTTAAAGGATTTATTAAGACTAACTATTTCCGTTTTATTTACATTAATGTTCTTTCCATCTTAGCTGGAGTGGGCGCTATTGGCGGTGGTTATGTTCAGATGTATTGGCTGACTTATGTTAAAGATCATAATTGGTCTGGTGTACTTTGGACCGTTTTAATATTAGGTATCTTTTACATATTTGCACAAGGATTGATTTATTACATTCAATACGAAGTTAGGGTTCAAGAGGAAGAATATAATCAAAAGCTGCGTCAAAAACTTTTTGATCATTACTTCAAAGATGGAAAGTATCATGCAATTGCAGATGTACAAAACAGAATTACTAATGATCTTAACTTGGTAAAAGATAATTATTTTGAGTGGTATATAATTATTCCTTTTTATGGCACGATGTTTGTTGCAGCCTTAGTTGCTTTAATTACTGTGCATTGGTCATTATTTGTTGCTAGTGTTATCTTAGATATTTTTGCTTACTATGTACCGAAATTAGTCCAGAAAAAGATGGAACGGGCAACCGATAATTTATCCAAACAAAATAAGATGTACTTGAATACCTTATCGCAGTGGTTTTCTGGACTTGAAGAAATTAGAAGATATTTTGCCGGGATCAAATTATTTAAGGTGCAAGAGCAAGCAGCTGATAAAGTCGAGCAGGCTCACGTTAAGCAAACTGCAGCACAACAAGAGATGATCATTCTTAACGGTGTATGCAATATTGTCATGCAAATAATTTTGATGGCAATGACAGCTTCTTTGATCACTAAGGGATTGATTATCTTCGGTGCAATTATGTCTGTGCAAAATTTTGCAGCTAATATTTCGATTGGTTTACGGCAAATGTTGCAGGCAATCAGTTATATGAAATCTTCACATAATTTGATGAATAATATTAGTGCAGACACTTTTGAAATTAATGTAGAGAAAAAACATACTACAGCTGCACCCGCAACGATTGCGACACATGATTTAGCCCTCGATTTTCCCAATGGCGAAAGCTTGCGTTTCCCTGATTTAAAAATCAATCAAGGTGAAAAGATCCTTCTAACAGGCGACTCTGGAGCTGGTAAATCCACTTTGTTCAAGCTGATTTTAGGTTCAATTAAGCCAAGTAAGGGAAAAGTTGAATTTAAAGATAAAAAAGGCAACGTGGTCAACCCAGATATGACTAAAATCGGTTATATTCCGCAAGATCCTAACCTTTTCCCTGGGACTATTAAAGACAACATTACGATGTTTAACGATCATTTAGATCAAAAAGTTGCCCAGGTCATTGATGAAGTTAATTTTGCACCCGACATTGCCAAGTTCAAAGACGGCGTTAACGAAAAACTGAATTTGGATAATTTGAATATCTCTGGTGGTCAAAGACAAAAGATCGTGCTAGCCAGAGCTAAAATTCACGATGCCGACATCATCTTGATCGATGAAGGAACCAGCGCCATTGATCAAAAGGCTACGATGAATATATTGCAAAAGTTGGTCAAAGAAAAAGCTACCATTGTCTTTATTGCACATAACTTTAATGAAGGCATGCGGCAGTTGTTTGATCGTGAGATTCACTTAGTTAAGGAGTGATGTAACATGTTTTCTAATAAAAACGATAAAATTGAAAAGGTAGATAAGATCTTAACTAATGAGGCATTTGAGGAACTGCAAGTAGATTTTGCGGATATAAATTTAGCAATTGAATCTGGGGATCATTTTGAGGTTCACTATCATGGCCCAGAAGACAAACAGCCAGTAGTAATACAAAATGAGCAGCAGCTGCGACTTAAGCAGCCTGAAACTGATCGTAAGAATGGTAAATTCTGGCAGAAAGGCTTGTTCAAAATAGAAGTAGTGACAAGCAGTGATGTAGGTAAAGTAAAAATTACTGTTCCAAAAGATCACCAATTACGTGAAGCATATATTGGCCTAGCTAGCGGAGATACGAGAATACAAGATGTTAATTTAGATGAATTGGAATTTAGCTCTGCTAGTGGTGATTTGAAGATTGATAGATTAAAGGTCGCAAAGCTATCGCTGTCCATTGTTTCAGGGGATGCAAAATTAGATCAACTGAAAGTCGATTCTGGTAATGCGGATCTGACTAGTGGTAGTTTTCTTTTAAAGAATAGTCAAATCACGAAAAGTCTTGCAGTTACAACTGTTTCAGGGGATAATCTAATAGAAAATGTTGAAGTTGACCAATGTGACCTGACAACATTGAGTGGTGATAACACTATTTTTGGAGGGAAAGCTACTCATGCGCAAATTGGTAAAGAAACTAATGGTAGCCATTTAAAAATGAGCGCAGTGTCGGGTGACAACATTGTCAAATAGATAGGAGATAGTATGGGAACAGCAGCAACTTTTTTGATGATTGAGATCGCGCTAGTTTTTATTGTCGGAATTGAACATATTGGAATTTGTCTATTAGAAATATTTGGTAAACCAGCTCAGCAAGCCAAGGCCTTTGATATGAGTGAAAATTTTGTTAAGCAAAAAGAAGCTCGTGTTTCGATGGCTAATCAAGGTATTTATAATGGGATGCTGGGATTATTGTTAATCTTGAGTTACTTTGTTTTCCCATTTGGTACAGTGATTAAAGTTTGGCAGTTACTGTTGGGGATGATCATGGTTGTGGCCATCTTTGGTGGTTTTACTGCAACTAAAAAGATTTGGCTGGTGCAGTTGCTTCCTGCTTTAATTGCATTCTTGTTTTTGATTTAACTGAATATTTTTACTAAAAGTCGTATTTGATTTTTTCTTTGATTCAAATACGACTTTTTATTGTTTATTCATCTTATGAGTGTATAATTTTAGAAAAATATAGGGAATCTGGTGGGAAAATGAATGAAGACTTAAGCAAAAAAGAATATATACAAGATGTCTTGATAGTGGCGAGTTTAGTTATTCCAGTAATTGGTTTTGTCATCGCGTTTTGGTTTTTAGTTAAAAATAATCGTGGCTTAGCAAAGAAATATTTTTGGTGCAGTTTGCTAGGGATTGTAATTGCAGGGTTATTGTATTTTGCTAAAAATGGATTTAGTTTGCACAATTCATTGATGAATTTGTCTCTTCATGGTTTTAAATCTGCCTACATTGGTGGAGGATTCATTGTGGCATTTCTGGTTTTTGAATTTGTAGAAGATATTAGCGTTAAGCGAATGGCGATTATCTCATTCATTACTAGTCTGGCGTTTGTTGCAATTAGTGCTTTGCGGATAGAATCGCTAACTAATTTCTTGGCCGCTGTGCCTCAGACTGCTGTATTAATTTTGACCTATGTAATTTTACAAAAGAGAATGAAAAAATGGTTGGCTTTTGCATTAGGTCTGATTATAAGTTTCGTTTGGGTATTGATACTATTTTCAATTGTTGGTGTCTTGTTCAATATTTAAGGGGTGAGATGATGTTTTTAACGAGTGTTTTAACCGGTGGACAGTGGTTTTTGCCGGTTATTGTTGTGTTGGTAGCCGCCGCACTTTTAGCTAGCTATGCCAAGAAGAAAAAGTTAGCTAAGTTAGAAAAAGTATTGAATATCTTAGGTTATGTTTTCATGTTTCTATTAATGGTTATCCTTTGGATAATGTATTATAGAAAAGAGATGGCATTCAGTAGTGCCTTTATCTATACCGCAATAGTCATTTATACGATTATGTCTGAAATACTAAAGAAGTATAAAAATACTTTAAAGGGAAAATATCAGCGAGCAAAAATGGCATTAGCCGGTATCTATGCTGTAGCAATTGGTCTGATGATTTTAGTAGGTGGGCAATTTTCTTCAGCTGCGTGGCTAATTGCAATTATCTTCATAGTAGTAATATGGGTAATTGCTTATGCGATTGAAAAGTCATAGTAAAAAAGCATTAAAGGTTAGAAAATTCTAACTTTTGATGCTTTTTAAATTCGTAATTCTTAGTTTGTTGTTATTGGTTGCGTCGTTTTCTTTTTAGTAGAATATAAACAAGGAGTTATTGATGTATCCTGATAAATTTCACTTAACAAAAGAACAAAATAGACGTTTTGCCAAAAAAGAATTTAGTTAGATTAGTTTTTACAAATTCACGTTTTGAAGGGGTAAATACTATATTACCGCAAACGCAAACGATTATTGATAGCATGAGTCCGGCTGGTGTTATCTATTAATAATTTGAACGTAATTGTTCAATTGAAGTGGGGCTGGCAGTATGTTATTAGGGAAAATAAAGAACTATCGTTAAAAATTGAGCAGAATATTAATCTGTTGGTTGCGAGGTATGATTCGTTAAATCCGGGCAGTTTTAGAACAGGCTCAGTTACTGTAGAACTTGGTAATGATAAAGGTGAATGGAAGCCTCAAGAATTAGATTATCAATCTGAAGTAGATTTTTTTAATAATTTGATGCAAAAAGATACTTCTGTTACAGATAAAGCAATGACGTTAATGTATCATAATATGCGTAATCAACTTTTTGGGGATGGAAATAAAAGAACGGCGATATTAGTAGCGAATAAGTTGATGATAGATCATGGTGCAGGATTGATTAACGTACCATTGGATAAGCGGGATGTTTGGAATAATTTGATCAGTAAATATTATTTGTCCGGCGACATGAAGACACTTAAGGATTGGACTTATGTGAATGGGATTCAAGGTGTGACTTTTGATCATAAGCAAAATTTACCGAAACCTGATATTAATCCTGAAGACTACGAATAAAATGTATAGCAAATATAAAGGTCTCCCAGAAAGACATAAACTTTCTAAGAGACCTTTTATTTATTAGTATCGTGAAATAGCTAAAGAAATTAAATGATTTGTCCAGCCGTTTATTGGTAAAATAGTTTACTATTTCTTTACCTTAGTAAAATCATACTTTCTATATTTAAGTGCAACATTTTTATCCATAAAAATCGCACCGTTGATGACACTAGGATCAGTCCCATAGCTTAAGAAGAGACAATCATGGTTCTTAAATTGACCAGGCTGATAATCCAAGTTCACCAGATCCAAGAAGCCGCGCACTTTTAACGAATTACCTTGAGTATCAATTAGAACAATATTGCCAGAGTATTTTTTATTTTGTTTTTCAGAGTGACGATTCAATTTTAAATTTGGATCGATTTTCTGATAAGTGACATTGCCGTTAACCGTATGCTCAGTAATCACGAGTTTTCTAGCCTTTTTAGAATAAGGATCGCCGCGATACCAGGTACCACGGTACTGGCTAGGTACAGTCGCAAGTTTAAAGCCCTTATATTTTTTATGAATATTAATGCGAGGAGCTTCACTAGATGATTTAGTCTCATGACGTACAATTTTTGAACTACTTGATGATTGTGAACTTGAATTTGATTTTGCTGTTTGCTTATTGCATCCCGTCAATAGCGCAGCGGCCATTACACTGATTAAAACAATCGCTTTTTTCATATTTATTCTCTTTTCTTAAATTTAATCTCAATTATAAAATATCTTTGACGTAAATTGCAATAATAAATTGAACACTTAAGCTGCTTGATAGATATGATCCAATT
>NZ_AZEL01000055.1 GCF_001434975.1 Lactobacillus gallinarum DSM 10532 = JCM 2011 | reverse complement strand
CATCACCTTGCCATGGTGGGGGTCGCGGGTTCGAATCCCGTCTTCCGCTCCAAGATGAAAGCTCACGGAAGTGAGCTTTTTTTGTGCCTAAAATAAATTTATCTTTTTTGGCAAAATACCTTGCAATGAAAAATGCATTTGCTATAATAGTAACTGTTGTGCGGAAGTAGTTCAGTGGTAGAACATCACCTTGCCATGGTGGGGGTCGCGGGTTCG
>NZ_AZEL01000054.1 GCF_001434975.1 Lactobacillus gallinarum DSM 10532 = JCM 2011 | reverse complement strand
CCAGCAGGTACTGATAAAGACAGCTTAAGTAAGACTGTTAAGCAAACAGTTCACTATGTTTACGCTGATAATACAACAGCAGCAAAAGATAGTGTACAAAGCGTTACATTTAAACATACATTGGTATTTGACAAGGTAACAGGTAAGCAAATTAAAGACCTTGGCTGGGATTCTGACAGTCACACGTTTAACAATGAAGTATCACCAGACATCACCGGATATACTCCAAACCTCAAGATGGTTGAAGGCGCAACTGTAAAGCCTAATAGTAAGGATGTTGAATTAACAGTAATTTACACTAAAGTAGCGGACCAAATTGCACAAATCATTTACCGTGATGTAAGTGATACAGATAACACTAAATG
>NZ_AZEL01000053.1 GCF_001434975.1 Lactobacillus gallinarum DSM 10532 = JCM 2011 | reverse complement strand
TTAAATTTAGACATAGTAAAAGACCTAAAAGTGTCTCACTTTTAGGTCTCACTTCAAATTGTGAATAAGGTTGGAGTTTTATTTTATCTATTCCAAACTAGCTACAAGCTTCTTAATTTCATCACGAACCTGACGAAAGACCACCATCTTTTGTTCAGGCGTTCCCTGCGTTTGCGCCGGATCAATCAAAGGCCAATGAAGACTTGTCGTTTGAGGCGACAAGGCTGGACAACGATCTCGTGCATCCCCACACAAGGTAACCACAAGATCAGCCGACTTCAGATAATCTGGATCGATTATCTTAGACTTTTGTTTACTAATATCTACGCCATCTTCAGCCATTGCTTTAACCGCATATGGATTCAAGCCGTGCTTTTCAATCCCTGCACTTCTAACTTCGTATTTACCCTTTAACAGTATCTTGCCATAGCCTTCTGCCATCTGGCTGCGACAGGAATTACCAGTGCATAAAAAGTATATTTTCTTCATTATTTGTAGTATCTCCTCTTAATCCACAATGCTACATCTACTAGCAAAATCATAACTGGTACTTCTACCATAGGTCCAACTACTGCAGCAAATGCTTCACCGGAGTTTAAGCCAAAGATACCAACAGTTACTGCAACTGCAAGTTCAAAGTTGTTACTTGAAGCAGTAAATGCTTGTGTTGCAGAAATTGGATAGCTAGTATGAGTCTTTTTAGCAATCCAAAAAGTAATAAAGAACATCAATACAAAGTAAAGTAACAAAGGAACAGCTACTCTAACGGCATCAAGTGGCAACTGTACAACCTTAACTCCTTTAACAGAAAACATTAATACAATGGTGAAAAGCAATGCCCATGTTGTTATTCTGCTAATTTTAGGAACATACTTATATTCAAACCAATCTTTACCTTTAGACTTAATAATAAGATATCTAGATCCTATTCCTAGGATAAACGGAATACCCAAGTAAATAAAGACAGTTTTAGCAATTTCACTCATCGTAATGTTAAGGGTTTTAGTTTGAATTCCAAAGAACTTAGGCAATACACTGATAAAAAAGTACGCATAAACAGAATAAAAAATAATTTGGAAAATAGAATTTAAAGCAACTAAGCCAGCAGCATAGTCGTTATTCCCTTGTGCTAACTCATTCCACACAATTACCATGGCAATGCATCGTGCAAGTCCGATCATGATCAAGCCAACCATATAATTAGGATAATTATGAAGAAAAATAATCGCTAATGCAAACATCAATAAAGGACCAACAATCCAGTTTTGAATTAAAGAAAAAGCAAGCTCTTTCTTATCTCTAAAGCCATCCCCCATTTTGTCGTAATTAACCTTAGTCAAAGGTGGATACAACATCAAAATCAAACCAATTGCGATCGGTATCGAAGTTGTTCCTACCGACCAACCATTAATTAGTCTAGGAAATGATGGAAAAACAAAACTGATCACGATTCCCAATGCCATAGCTAAAAACACCCATAAAGTCATGCAGCGATCCATGAAGGATAAGCTTTTTGACGTATTCATAATAATTAAAAACTCCCTCTCTATATAGATAATCGTCTATGTATAATTCAAAATAAAAGGATTAACAGTCCTCTTCAGCATCCTTACAAATACATTGTTTAGAATCTGATAATATTTCAGTTAATCCATTAATAATTACCGTTGATTTTTCTGGGTTTAATGAATAGTAGTGCCACTTCCCCCGCTTTTGCACTAATATCAGCCCATAATTTTCTAATACCTTCATATGATGTGAAAGTGTAGGCTGAGTAAAATCGAAATGATCAAGAATATCACAAGCACACATCTCACCACATGAAAGTAAGTTCAAAATCTTAAGACGATTTGGTTCTGCAACAACTTTCAATAAGTTTGCTAATTTTTGGTAATCCATTTATATCTCCTTTAATGCATAGACGATCATCTATATGTTAACACGCTAAAGATAAAAATAAAAAAGCATTTATCACTAACATATACGATATTAGGATAGATGCTTATTACTACTTAGAGAAAGTGAATTCAAATCTTTCGGCAACATAGCGAGCACGCGTATATTCAAATGGTTGTCCAGATGCCAGTTCAGTAACCTGACGTCTAGTAATTAAAGCTTCGCCCTTCTTGGCCTTCAATAAACGCGCATCTTGTTCATTAGCAATAGCCGCAGAAATGTGTTCCGTTACTTTGCCAATTTCAAAACCGCTACGCTTTTCCAAGGTTTCATACAAATGGCTAGAAATATCTTCTTTAGAAAAGTCTTTAACCAAATAATATGGCACCGTAACTACTTCATAACAAATTGGAATATCATCTGCATAACGAATTCTTTCCATGCGCAATACATTTTCATCCTGGTTAAGAGCTAAGCGTTCTTTTTCAGATAAAGATGGATTCCCTACTTGATAGGAAATTAATTTACTTGAAGGTACTTGGCCATTAGCTTTGGTAATTTCAGTAAACGACATGATACCAGACATTTTTTCTTGCACTTTTTGACTGGCAACATAAGTCCCGCTACCTAGTCGGCGTTCAAGAATTCCTTCTTCTTCCAATGTTTTAATTGCTTGGCGCAAAGTCATCCGTGAAACGCCAAAGCGCACTGATAGCTGGCGTTCTGCTGGAATTCGGTCCCCTACTTTATAAACGTGGTTTTCAATATCGCGTTTAATCTGGTTGTGGATCTTGATGTACATTGGTTCTTCCATAACTACACCCCCAAAGTTTAATACCAATTATTATTATATGCTAAATTGGTCTAGATTGCATTTCATACACTAAGTTAATTTTGCCTGATTATTTTTTCTTAGCGGTCCAGTGCATCCCTAAAATATAAACGTTTGGACGCTTATTATATTCCACATTCAATGTATCAGTTTGCGCAGCTAAGACGTTGGTCTTTAATTTAGCTTCGTCCTGCACTGCCAAATCCGCCTGGTTAGGATGAAGAATTAAATCATGGCCATTCAATTGAGCATGTCCACTTAAGGCTAAAAAATATTCATAATTCATATTTCCGATAAAGGTTACCCGCGTAGCCTCACAACTGCTCTTATCTTGAAAATCAGCATGCTCCATCACAATGGAATTATTCATTGTCACCTTAGCCTCATCAACTACGATCATGCGATCAATAGTTGAATTTTGAATAATAGTATGCGTCTTTTTATCGATATAAATCCCACCGTTAAATTTGCTATTAACGATGTTGCTCCAACAATCATCACTTAGATAAAGGCATGAATCATCCTTAGCAGTAAGAGTACTATTAAGCATATTCATCCAAGTTTGGCCGTGCAATAACACATAATCGACCTCAGAGTTATTGAGATCTAATTCCGCATTTGTTTTCAAAAAGGTATTGATACTGCCGCGAATATTAGAATTATTAATAATTGCCGTTCCGTGCCCTTCAAGAGCTAGAGCACAATAATTTTCAGATGGATAATCAATTTGTGAATCATTCATCTCTAAACGAAAATCTGCATTTTCGTACATAGAAACAGATCCACCAGTTATCTTAGTTGAATAAAGTTCAAGAGTCACTTTACCATTAATGGCAATAGCTGCCGTATCTGTACCATACCCCTTAACACAACAGTTTCTTAAAGTAACGTAACCGTTAGTTTCTATTGGTACAAAAATACTATTATTATCTGTTGTCGTATTCACGCAGAGATTTTCTAATGTGACATAACGACTATCTTCCGAAACGCTGATGTTACCATAAATAGTTGTATCCTCAGCTAAACTACCAGTTCCTTTAATTGTAATATCGGTTAATTCTCGACCTCTAGGCAAATAATAATATCCGGGTCCCAACATCAATACATCATCGGCACGCAAATCATTTAATGCATCATGCCAACTAGTAGCGCTGCTAGAGCCGCCAACTCTAATTATTCTAGCCATAAATAATCCTTTCTAGTCAAAAGTCAGCCTCTATTTTACCTGTTTTTTCTTTTAAGGCGCAATTTTATATTTTACACCAAAAGAGCAAACGCTTTGAAGCATTTGCTCAATTACATCTTATTTAATTTTTACATTCCAATAATATGCGACATTACCGTAAGGTGACAATTGGAAACCAGTCACTTTCTTATTAAGTAGGTATGATACACCAGCTTGATAAAGCGGTGCCGCAAAAGCATCCTTCTTGATCAATTGATTTTCGGCATTGATCAAAGCTTGTAATCTCTTCTTTGGGTTAGTAGCATAAGTGGTTTTAGCCATATCAATTTGATGCCAGAAATTATCATTATGATAATCTGGTTGCAGGTTAAATAAACCACCCACCGTCAAGAAATCAAGCGGATCTTCATAACTAGGCCGCCAAGTACCAAAGACAAAATCATAATTATGATTAGTGGTATTAGCTAACCGTGATTTAAGTGGAATCGATTTAACTGTTAAATTAAGACCTGGAAGATTCTTCATCAAATTACTTTGAATGAATTCACCAACACGCTTAGAATCATCAACGTCAGAGGTTAATAATTCTAGGTTAATCTTTTCCTTGCCCAATTCTTTTTTGCCTAAGTTCCATTCCTTACGAGCATTCTCAGGATTATAAGTTACTAAATCACCTGCATCTTGGCGGTAATCTTTACCAGTTGACTGATCAGTAATAAAGTCAAGACGCTACAATACCATTAGCTGCTTTACCTTGATGCAAAATAGTTTTAACCAATTGCGCTTATCGATCGCTTGACTAATAGCTCGACGAATATGAACATTACCGGTTACTTTCTTTTTAATATTGAATGAAAGGTAACCATTTGTTGGCGTTATACGCGTATGAAAATTAGGATTCTTTTCATATTGCTTAACAAAATCCGAAGTTAAAGCCGCATAGTCAAGTTGACCACTTCTAAAGAGGTTCACTCCTGTCGATGGTGTTTGTACCACTTGAACGTTGACTTTATTTAAAGCAATATCTTTCTTATTCCAATAATTAGGATTCTTTTTATATACCCACTTTAAGTTGGAGCCAGTCCAACCGGTAACTGTAAATGATCCATTATAAACTAAATTCTTACTGCTAGTTCCATACTTAGAGCCTAACTTTTTAACGAGTTTAGTATTTTGTGGATAAAATTGTGCACCCTCTAAAATTTCTGGTAAATATGGTATAGGATAAGCCAAAGTAATCTGTAATTTATATTTACCTAACGCCTTAATTCCTAAAGAGTTAACTGGTGCCTTACCTTGTGTAATTTTAGTACCATTTTTAATAATCGCATAGCTATCACTATCTAATGAAGAATTTTTTGGATCTACAGTCCTGCGCCAAGCAGTTACATAATCCGTTGCAGTTACTGGATCTCCATTAGACCATTTTGCATTCTTACGCAAATCAAACGTATAGACGCGTTGATCTTTAGAATGCTTAACACTAGTAGCTCAGCTAAAATAGCTTTATTATTTTTATCAAATCGGTACAAACCTTCCATTGAATTCTGTAATACTTCTGAGCTAGTAGTATCACCATACTTACTTGAATCTAAAGTAGAAATTTCATTTGAGACGTAAGTATTCATTGTTTGAGTCTTAGCTTGAGATAATCCACTGTTAGAGGAACATGCAGCTAACACCAATCCCATTTCTATGACCATTAATCCGGAAAAAAATCGCTTAAATTTTTTAACTTCCATCTCCCCCTTTACTTACTTTTTGTATAATGCTAACATTTTATAAGTATACATTATGTTAGAAATGTTTCAAACAGCTTTAACTAAAAACGCAAAAAAGAAAAAGCACCATATGATGCTTTTTCTTTGGGTTGGGTGTTCTTTTAGAACTATTGGGTTAGCTGGATTCGAACCAGCGCATGATGGTACCAAAAACCATTGCCTTACCACTTGGCTATAACCCAATACCAGCTGAACTTTTTACTTGTCGTTCAACAATGGAGGAGGGTGGATTCGAACCGCCGAACTCAGAGAGAGCGGTTTTACAGACCGCCGCGTTTAGCCACTTCGCTACTCCTCCGTTAGCTGACTTAATTATAATAACTAATATCCAGGTAAAATGCAAGGGTATTTTCAATTTTTTTGCAAATAAATTAATCCTTTTGACGTAAAACCACATATTGCCGCAACTTAGGATATTCCAATAATAAATATGTATCATAAGTCCAACTAGAACTAACGTTGAGTACCCAAATGAACCAAGAACTCTTATTGGTGAACATGACAATACTAGAAATATCTCGTAAGATTTCAATAATCAGTTTTTCTGATAGTTCTGTTTTATCCATTTCTGCACCGTAGAACAATTCGACCAGAATACCAAGAATGAAGATAATAATCCAACCAACTAAGTAATGCCCACCTCTTTTAATTTTAACTTTAGGTAATCCTAGCTTATCTTTTTCATTACTAATCTTAACTTTAACATTGCGTGTTTGAAACAGTCCTATTGCAATACCAAACAAAATCAAGAACAACGTAACAAGCATAGTTAGAGGTGTAAAATTTTGACCTATGCCTAAAATCATCATAATCGCAGAATATAGCGGAATGATAATCAATGATAATCTGGTCGCTGTTTCATACTCAAGCGTAGTTTTCAAAAAAGAATAAATCAAGATAATTAAAAATATCCATAAGCTAATAACTTTGCCTCTTATTACTTAATACATTTCTTTAATTGTACAGCAAAAAAGCCGATGCATTTTTACACCGACTTTTTCGTTTATTTAAATTCTACTTTTTAATAGAAGTTTACAGCCTTGATGTAACGCTTGTTGTTGTTTCTGCAACCTTCAATTCTGTAGTACTTCTTGCCATTCTTGAATCTGTATGAAGCACCGTAAGTAGTTACAGTTTGACCCTTGTACATCTTACCAGTACCCGGGGTACGACGGTATGATGACCAGTAAATGTAGGCATTGTGACGCAACTTACGTTGAGTACCAGTAATGTTAGTTACACGAACGTATTCGTCCTTGTTAGCTACCTTGTAGTAAGTCTTACCGTTGATAGTTACAATAGTTGGAACAATTTCAATGTCATTGTAAGCATAGTACATGTGACCTAAGTAGTTACCGTTCTTGTCGTAAGCTCTTGAGTCAACCATTACTGGCAAAGTCTTGGTGTTAGTATCACCAGCTGGCTTAACAAGCGATGAGGTCTTAACCCAAATGTTGCTTGAATTGGCATCTGACTTAGACTTAGTTGAAACTTGTGAGTATGATACGTTATCAATAGTTCTAGTTTGGTCAGCAACGTAAACTTGATCGCCATCCTTAAAGGTGGTTGAGCCACTTAAAACATTATTAGCATAAATTCTATAAGTTGCGATTGAACTTGCGCCATTAGCATATAGAGTTTGCTTTTGACTTGAAGTAATCAAAACAGTATATGTTGCAGTGGTCTTCTTACCTGTTAAACCAGTAGCGGTCAAAGTTACATTGTAGTAACGACCAGCTTCTGAAGTGTTAACAGGATTTGAAGTTGCTTCGAGTGAAGCAGCAGTATTATTATTGCTGTTTTGTACAGCTGAAATAATAACTGGCTCACCATTACTATTTACGAAATTAGTTGGATTAAATTGTGAACCAACGGCTACTTGGAATATTTGACCATTAACACTGCCCTTGCTTTGACCATTCAATGACCAATTGATCACTGGATTTTGAGTAGTATCTGTAGTTGAACTTGGACCTGAAACTACAACTGGGATTTGCACAGTAGCTGTTTGTGTAGAAGTAGAACCTGTACCAGTTAAAGTAAGATTGAAATCACTAGTTGGTACTGCAGTAATATTCTTGTTATCTTTATCAAGAGTTACGCCTGCATTCTTAAGAATAGCAGCAACTTCACTATCTTTAAGGCTAACTTTTTCTCCGCTAGCATTATTTGTACTGAAGAAAACCAATCCTAAATCATTAATTGACTTAGTAACGCTAGCTACAGTATCTTTAACCTTAATAGAAATAGTAGTTGGTACAATATTAGCTGTTTTATCGGTAGTACTTGCAGCGTCAATTACTTGATTGCCATATGTAAAGTATGATCGATCAGTTGGCTTAGCTGTTGTTGCTGTAGTAGTTGTTGTGGTACCAGTAGTATTAGTTACAGTACCTAAACTAATAGCAGCGTTAACCGGAACAGCTGAAGCTGCAACTGGAGCAACTGCCAACAAAGCAGCAGCAGCCATACTTACAATTCTTGTATTCTTTTTCATAATTATGTGGCCTTTCCTTTCTGAAACAGAAATTCATCCTAAGCAGTAGGTTTTATCTCCTTCTGCTTGTGAAATAATTATAGCATGTTACGAACCTGATTACTAAAAACAGGATCGACTCGTGTGTGTGATCTTAAGAATACCTCCTAAAATCACCAGTAACACTGTACCTTCTATTTGTTAAACTGTAGTTACCGTACTCTTACAATTAAGATTCAAAGCGTTACATTTTTGTGAAATTTTAAACAAGTTATTGATTTCTGACTGACTTTATGTGTGTTAAGAAAGGGTAATTTTCACATCTGTTCGCTTGAAAAATTGTAATTTTAGATTTTTTGATTAGAAATGATCGCTTCATGTTCTTTTATATGTTCAACTCGTCCTGCATCCCTCGCAATAAGCAACAAATACAACGCTTCAATCATCGTCATACTTGCCACCCGTGAGAAATAATACTGCGACTGCATCACTGTCTGCCGGACTGCCGTCTTCAAATGCACATCAGCTAATAGCGCAATCGGCGAATCAGCACGATTGGTGATCGCAATCACCTGCATCCCTTTTTGTTTAGCTACCTTAATTTGCTTAATGATTCCAGCCGCTTCACCTGAATTTGAAATCACCAGTAAACAATCCTTTTTATTCAGATTCATTGTCTGTGCAATCGCCGTTTCAATCGTGCCGCCCGAATCAATCGCTAACAAGCCAATCTGATTAAATTTATACACTGCATCAGCAGCCACTGGATAAGTATCGCCTTCTGCACTAACCTGCACAATTCTGCTTTCAGTCAAAAGCCGCAATACCCGATCTAATTTGGCTTCAGTCACATTCTCCAAAGTCGCCTTAATCTCTGCGACTTTATTTTTTTCAATTAATTCCAAGTTAGCACTAGCATCATCACGTGACATATTTTGAAGTGAAACACTTTCAGTCGCATTCTGGGCTAATTGAATTTTCAAATCGTGAAACCCCGTTAAATTCAAATTATGACAAAAGCGTGTCACCGAAGCATCACTTACTCCAGCTTCAGTTGCTAATTTTGAAATCGTGTAATTTACTACCTGTTCAGGTTGTTTTAGGACTACTTGAGCAATCTTTTGATCACTGGCTGACATTGTAGATAATTCGCTATAGATTGTATCGATAATTTTAGTCATTATTTTCACCTTTTCTGTGCCAAAATTATATCATCTCTGTAATTAATTTTCATAGTTTTATTTTTCAAGAAAATAAATTTATAATTTGATTGACGAAAATCATTTACCAAGTTAATATATGCTTGTAAATAATTTTCGCAGGAGAAAACAAAATGAAAATTAATTCAATAAGTGAACTAGCCTTGAGTAAAATCAAGCCGAAAATGACTATTTCTCTTGGTGGCGGAAGCACTGTATTTAAACTAGCTCAAGCTATTGCGCAGCATAACTTGAACATCACATTATATTCTCCATCCGAACTTACTTGCTTTAAGTGCAAAGAACTCGGATTAGAACTCCTTCCTTCTACTGTCGCAACCAAGATCGATATAGCCTTCGACGGCTGCGACAGTATCGATAAGAATTTTAACGTTTTAAAAAGTTTAGGTGGAATTCATCTTTTTGAAAAGCAAGCAGCCCAAATTGCCAAGCAGTTTATCCTCCTCTTGCCTAGTGAAAGAATACAACCTGTTTTGAATCCGAAGATTCCGCTTTGTCTTGAAGTGTCACCACCATGTGTTAATCAAGTGCAGAAATATTTAAGCAATTTGCATTTGACTAGCAAGATTCGCCAAGATAAGTCAGTAGCAATTTTCACTCGTACGCCTTTGGGCAACTACTTAATTGATGTATTTAACGAAGATTGGCACAATATTTCTGAACTTAATCGCAAAATTTGTTTACAAAATGGCGTAGTCAGCTCTTCGCTATTTGAAGACTTAGCTACTTCATTAATTACTGAAAAAGATGGAAAAATTATTGAACTCAAGAGAGGTAATAATCATGAAAAAATTTAATTGGGGAATTATCGGTACTGGCTGGATTGCACACGACATGGCTGACGCCTTGAACAAAGTCAACGGTGAAATTTATGCTGCCGCCAATCCCAATGAAGAAGCACTGCATGTCTTTGTCCAAGAAAAGCACGTGCAACATGCTTTCACTAATCCTGATGAAATGATCAACGATCCTAACATTGATATCATCTACATCGCTACCCCGCACACTTTCCACTACGATTACATTAAGAAGGCCCTCAATGCGGGCAAACACGTCTTTTGTGAAAAAGCAATTACCGTCAATGCGCGCCAATTTGATGAGGTAGCTCAATTAGCTAAAGAGAAGCGACTAATCTTAATGGAAGGTTTTACCCTTTATCACATGCCAATCTACCCAAAGATGCAAGATCTGATTAAAGCGGGCAAATTTGGCGAAATTAAAATGATCCAAATTAATTTTGGCTCACTCAAGGACTACGATCCGCAGAATCGCTTCTTTAATAAAGACCTTGCTGGTGG
Source organism: Lactobacillus gallinarum DSM 10532 = JCM 2011 (assembly GCF_001434975.1). Taxonomy (GTDB): domain Bacteria; phylum Bacillota; class Bacilli; order Lactobacillales; family Lactobacillaceae; genus Lactobacillus; species Lactobacillus gallinarum. Next base: position 63,605 of record NZ_AZEL01000053.1, on the reverse strand, counting down.
TGCATTGCTGGATATTGGTGGCTATGCAACAGCCTTTGCTATCAGCTTTATGGATGAATATCCTGAAAGTATCAACACCACGGTGAAATTCTTTGAAACTGGCGTTGACGAAGAAAGCGGCATCATTTTGAGGAATTCAAAAGGTCAAATGGCAGTGATGTCCCTCTCAATGCGGGCGAAGCAGCCTAAGCGTGGTTTAGTTTCGGGTACCAAAGGTTATTTTGAAATCAATCAATACCCACGCGGCACTGAAGCGGACATTACTTACACCCAGAGTGCCCATGAAGAAAGCTATGATAAGGTGACTGCTGGGGAGGCTGACCAAGCACTTGAATATGAAGTCACTGATTTTCAAAAGTATATTGAACAAGGTCATGACGAAGGCGAATTAGAAAAATCTCGCATGATCGCCCATATTTTAACCAGTATTAGAACTGCCTGGGGCATGACTTATCCATTTGATAATGAGGAATAATTAGAATTTAAAAAAAAGGGATCGATGCACGAACATCGGTCCTTTTGATTTGCAACTATTTCTTATTTTCTACAACATATTTTTCTAATCGCTTCAAGCCTTCCTTGATTTGCTCCATCGAAGTTGCATAAGACAAACGGATGTATCCTGCACCGCCTTTAGCAAAAAATGATCCAGCAATTACGGCAACATGTCCCTTTTCAGTTAAGTCATAAATGAACTTGGTATCAGCCTGCTCTAATCCTGCCGAAATTTTGGCAAAAATGTAAAAGGCACCTTAAAAGCTAAAATCTGGCCTGGCTTTTGTTCAACTAATCCCTTTTTCATATGCTTTGTTAAGTCAACCATACTAGTCACCTCATAATGTAAATAAGAGCAAAATTAAAGTTAACTTAAATATAAGCACTTCTTCGTTTCTTGTCAAAGCATTTTCAATTTTAAATACAAAAAAGATCAAGCTCACCGCTTGATCTCACCTATTGGGTTAGCTGGGTTCAATAACCTAACGTTAGAAACCGCATTATATTAAGCTTTACGCATAATCATCTAAAATGTTGCCACCTAATGTTGCCACCTTTCACATAAAAACCAACCAAAATTTAACTAAAAAATGTTGCCACCTAGTCCAAAAATGTTGCCACCTAATTACTCAGCACGATGCATAAATTTTGCAAAGTCCATAGCCGTTTCTTCTTCACGTTGTTTAGTTAGGTGAGTATATATATCAATGGTAGTTGTAATTTTTTCATGTCCTAGCCTTGCTTTTGCCTCTTCTACTGGAATCCTAGCATCAAACAATAGGGATGCATGTGTGTGCCTGAATCCGTGTAAATTGATATGAGGTAAGCCCGCCTTTTTAGCTATTGCATCATTCCAAGTGAATGCAGTTGTTTCAGACATTGGAAAATTAGTTGGATAGTTGTGTTTCATGCCCTCAAACAAATATAAATTATTAACGGCTTTGCTATTGTTTATCCCAATAGGAATAACGTTAGCATCGTTTCTTTCTCTTAATTGTTCATGTTGCCACTCTTTCAAAACCTCTATTGTTTCATCATCAAGAGAAATAGTTCTAACACTTGCCTTTGTTTTTGGTGTTTGGATTAAACAGCGGTTATTAAGCCCTTTTGATACAGTCTTATTAATAGTCAACGTATGATTAATAAAATCAACGTCTCGCCACTGTAGTGCGAGCGCCTCGCCACGTCTTAAACCACCATAGCCTAGTATTTGAAAGAATGCATAGGCTTTTAATTTATATTCTTTTGCGTATTCTAGGAATATTTTTAGCTCTTTTTTCGTGTAAAACTTTTTAGAGCGCTTTTCAGTATATAGGCGTTCAACGTCCTTTTCGTCTTTTTTCTGTTTTGGACGTATTACCTTATCCATTGGACTGGATGAAATTAACTCTAAATGTTCAGCATATTTAAATACATCGTTAGCATAACGGATATACCGTTTAAAGGTTTTAGGCGCTTGCTTAAACCATTTATTAACGGCTTGTTGGCACTTTACCACTGTAATTTCATCAACGTACATGTTACCTAATTCTGGTAAAACATGCCCTTCTAATATACGAATAGTAGTTGCTAATGTGCTTTCTTTAACTCCATTAGCATAAACATTAATCCATTTACGATAGACTTCTTTAAATCTAACGTGTTTCGGCTTTTCTGTTACGTATGTACCATTCTTTAAATCATGCTTAATTGAAATATAAGCATTTTCAGCCTCATTTAACGATTTAAAGCCTTTTTTACGAATGAAATTAGATTGACCGTTAGCCTTATATTTACCAGCATAAATTCTAATTTGATAACGAGTTTTCCCGCTTTTAGTTTTGTATTTCTTAATATCATTGTTCATAGTTTTTAGCCTCTGATTTTTTCAGTGGTGCAAATAGACTTGTCAAAAGACTTTAACTATAACCAATATTAAAAAGATGCCTCACATTAGAGAAAAACCGCTCAAATAAAGCATTAATTTATATTTCTAAATAATATATTTACGTTTATAAATGTATTACTGATTATCTAGGCTCTATATGCTGAATGCATCCCACATATGAGGGATGCACAACAACAGAAAGATTTTTATTAATACGGTCGTGCCTTGCAACTGTATTATTTTTTATTTTTGTATTGTTCTAAATACTCGTTTATTTCTTTTGGCACGGGTTTATTCTTTTGAACCAAATACTCTTTTACAATAGGAACCCACTCAAAAAGCTCACGTGATTCCATCTTAGATAATTTATTGTATAAGTCATCATCATGCTGTACTAAATTACTTATTGCCAAATAAGTTCTACGATTTAACAATTCATTTGAAAGCTCATTTACATCAACTTTTTCAAGGCTATTATTTAGTATATCCCTTGTTTTATTTAAATAATGTATATATTCATCAAATTGATTCCTCATACTTTTAGAATCTTTGCAAAATAAAAGATTTCTTTCAAAAGCTGTAAATCGATTTAACAATTCTGAACCTATACTTTTTTCAATGGATAAGCCTAATGCGGTCTGAAACTCTTGCAAAGTATGTGCTTGAATTTTTGAGCTCAATGCATATATCAGCCTACCAGCTTTACTATTAGATTGATAAATATATCTATTAACTTTTTCCACTGTCCTTGTATCATTAAGCAAAAAAGAAAAATACTTTTCAAAATATTTATTTTTTTGTTCACTATTTTTTAGTTTTATTTCGTCAATAGATGGCACAAAGTCAGCATATTTAGAATACTCATTTATAGCGCTTTTCAATCTTTTAGAAGCACCATTTTTTAAGGAATCGTCATAACTATCAGCAAAATAAAATTCACTTAGTAACGAAAATAATACTTTCTTAGTTTTTGATGTAATAACGCTAAAATCTGGTTCTATACCCTGTAGGTATGAAACAGAAACCCCGAAAAAATCTGCTAGTTTTTGCCACGTTTCAAGTTTTGGCTCTGTATTATGATTCTCATAATTACTATAAGTACCACGTTTTATGCCTGTTCTGCTTTCAATATCGTCTAATGTATAACCATGGTTAATACGTAGTTCCTTTAATCTATTATTATTTTTAACCAACATAGTTCACCTTGCATCTTTCTATCTACTGATTTTATAACAAAATAACACTAATTTACACAAAGAATCTAAATTATTTAGATATTGACATCTAAAAAACTTAGATATAACATAATGACTGTAAATTAAATCTAATTTTCTTAGATGAATAGAGGTGAAACCATGACACAACAATTGCTTTCATTCAAAGAGGCGCAAAGATTTTTAGGTTTTAAGTCTCCCGCCTCTTTACGTGAATACATTCAACAAGGTTTACCAGTTGTTACAGTTGGTAACTCTAAACGCATTGATATAGACGACCTTAAAAAGTTTATTCAAGAGCATAAAACCGTAAAGGAGGTGAACTAAATGAAATCCGTTCAAACTGAGTTAAACCTTTACGGCTTAGTGTTCCCTGATAAAGAAATCGAGTTAACAAAGCTAGAAAAAAAGGTTTTTGACCTACTTCCATTGGGTAAAGAAAATGCGGTGACTGCTGATTACATTGCTACCATATTAAAAATTAGCAAACGTACTATTACAGATACGGTAAAAAAGATGCGACTTAAACATTATGACATCGGCAGTACTACCAACGGCGACGGCTATTGGCGTTTCAAAGATCCACAAGAATATGCGGAATACATGAACAAAGCCGAAAAAGAATATTTTGGTAGAGGTGAAGTCATTAACGCAATGCACTTTACTCCAATGGCAAAAAAATTAACCGTTGAAATGAATCAGACGGCTAAACAAAAAACAAGAAAAAAGGAGCAATAACTATGACAGTAGTATTAAGGGATGCAATGACATTTTTAAGCAAAGACGTTGACCCTATCGTTGGCGCTGTTAGCTATGACAAGCCTTTAAACACTAATACAACACTAACTATTAAGACTGGTAACAAAGTAGTTACATTGCTAGCTAAACAAGTTTTGCTAGCAATATTCAAACTTGATAACAAAGAGTTTGGATTTATTTTTAAAGGCGCTCCTTATCATTCAGACCTTAACAAAGAAGTCTTCAATAAGTGGAATAAGGCAACCAAAAAAATGCTAGGACGTGAATTAAAACAGTGCTTTTTGGAAGTGAGACCGTAAACCATGAATTTATTTAAGAAAATACGTAAAAAAATACGGTTGCATTCGTCTTATTCTCCTAGCATTGACCAATTCATATTATCCAATGCCAACGAGTTACAAGAAAAATCAAAGGTATTTCCGACATTAGACAATGCGACTGCATCCCTTGATGAGATTCAAACTCACGTTAAAAGCTTAAAGAATGATGCACGAGCTATTCAGATATTGTGTAATACTCTTTCATTCTGCATGCAGTTGCCGGAATATCGAGCGGGTTATATCAGCAAAGAAGACAGCGGTATAGCCTCACGCTATTTAATGGAAAATGCTTTATCCAATGAAAGAGACGTTGAAGTTATCGAAAACAAAATAAGAAAAATTAAGGAGGATCAAGACAATGCAACTTGTATTGGACGATGCACAAATAGCAGAAATAAAACAGATAGTGTTTAGTGTGGTCAAAGACGGTATTAAGCAAGTTGAAAACCAACGCCCCTACTTGAACCGTAGAGACATTGCAAAGTATTTTGGCGTTTCTGAATCAACTATCAGTTATTGGGCTAGTTTAGGAATGCCTGTCGCTGTCGTAGACGGTCGCAAACTGTACGGCAAGCAATCTATAACTCAATGGCTAAAAGCTCACGAGACACGATTACAAGGGCAAGAAAAAAAGCCCGTAACTATTGGAGTAGTTACGAGCAACAAGTAAAAATCTTCCGTAAAATTTTTACAACTTAAATTATAGCAGATTTGGTGGTGCAAATAGGCTTGTCAAAGGGCTATAACTATAATTTATTGAACGATTGAAAGGCTTAAAAATGCAAAAAATAAAGCTGGTAGTAGATGCTCAAAGAGCAATGAAAAAAAGAGGTCTACACTTCACTTATCATGAAATGCTTAATGAACTGATAAAAGACAACATAATAGATAAAAACGGCATCCCTACTAAGTGGGCATTGGAAAATGGTTTGGTCGGTCAAGCTTTCACCTACCCCAATGGAATATCGCAAAATGATATTCAAGTTAGTTTAGATGAATCAGACTTTCAAGAGGTTCTTAAACGAATGCCTAAAGATTCATTTCAGCCCAACCCCCACGATAAAGAAGATGTGTTAATTGATGCTCACAACTTAGTAAACGGCATCAAGCAAGCTTTAAAAGAAAATGCTATTTCAACGGTTAACCGTGAAAAATATAAACGCGTTTTAAAGCAAATGGAGGCACAACTGTAAATTATCATAAATAAAAATGCCGGCATCCCCAACAAAGGGATGCTTTTTTACTAAAAGGATAAATTCACAAATGAGGCAAAAAGAAAAAATAAAACCCTATCTAACAAGCCGACTAGAGGTTCACTTTTTAGACCTTTTAGAAAATAATCTTTGTGAAATTAGTTTAGATAGGGTAACGGTGAACGGTGTATTTCATGCTGAACAGTTTACTAGTAAATTACATGAAAATAACTGGGCTTTACAGAAAGAACTAGACGGACACCCAACCAAATTCGGATTAAAAAGGATTAATAGTAATGGTGAGTTATTAGAAAAGCACAATATAGCAACGCTAGTTAGAAATAAAGGGAAAAATAAGCATCAAGGGAATTGGCGTTTAGATACATCAAACCATATTTATAGCGACAAAGAAAAACAAAAAATATTAGCTATTATTAATTTATTTGATGAGGTGCATATAACTAGATTAGATATAGCAATAGATTTTATTAACTTTGATAATGCTGGTATGAATTATAGGTTTTATAAGCCTAATGTAAAACAGTATAGGATAACAGAGCGGAACGGAGCAATAGGCACTATTTACTGTGGGAGCTATGGTTCAAGCGTCCAATATTGCTATTACGATAAATTAAAAGAGCGGAATAATAAAAAAGCTAGAATACCGCCTAATATTAGGAACTGGGAGCGCCTAGAAATAAGGCTAAGAAGAAAAAAGACGCTTAATTGGCTAGATGAAACCAAAAAAGCGTTAAATTATTTTAAATGCCCCGATAAAGTAAAGCTAAATCCAAATAAAAAAGATATGCGAAAAGTGGCAATGCTAGAATATTTAATCAACCACCCCGACCGCCTTAATAATAACTATTTATCTAAAAGTACATTAGCTAAGTATAGAAAGTTATTAAGGCAAAATAAAGGCTTAGATAATAGTTTAGCCCTAATAGCTATAAATAGACTTGATAAACAAACTAAATCGTTAGAGCGAGAAATAAACAGTTATTTAGGCACTAATAAATTAAAAGAAGTTAGTTGATGCAGAAAAACAAAGGCAAGCTAGTTAAATAAGCTGATTTTGCTTAGCAATACCCTATTGATAAAAAGATCAATACCCCCTTTAATGAATTAAAATTAGAAGTGCAAATATTGAACCTTTGAATTAATATTAATGCAAAAATAAGAAAGACGAGCTAGTTAAATAAACTAGTTCGCCTTTTTGCTTTGCATCCCTTTATTGGCTTGTTAACAGTCTAGTTTTTGAACTTTGCATTATTTGACGCACCTTAATAGCTTGTTAGAGGTCTAGTTTTTTGTCATAGTTTGCACTACCGTACCCGCTAAAAAGCCAAAAAACATCGTTATAGGTTCAAAGTTTGAACTCATATTATTATACGCACTCTATTAAATATGGTCGTCCAATGGACGTCCAAACATGAAAATAAAAATTTACATTTTGAAAAGAAAAGTTCAATAATCTTGAATAAAAATTGCATCTTATGAGCGTAGTTACAACTACGTACATATTAAAAATAAGCAAATTTAGATAGATGCTAATTAATAGATCACAACAAGAAAATATTCAAGAAAAGCATTAAAAAATTCATAGTATATAGGCTTTATGAACCTTACAAAGCCTATCATAGAACCTGTTAAAAGTTGTTAAACCTGAAAAAACATGAACTATAATTCGTGATTGACTGATTCAGCATGCTAAATGGTGGCATCACGATAGCGGGCTATTAAATACTATGTTAGATGCAGTAAGTAGCACCTAGCACAATGCATTTCACCACCTCTGCTATAACCTATGGAAATACATTTCCGCACTCTACCATAAAAGCTACGTACCCGAATCAGGTATGCAGGTCAAACTCTGTTAAGGGATGCAAAGTTAGATAATCAATCATAGGCATCACTTACAGGTTACCTCGTTAGGTTATAAGGTATCGGTGTTTCATCGACCCCTAACAAGGCATCATTATTTCAATGACCCCTTATAATCTAAACTACCAAAATGGTACTTTAGGTATATACATGTGAGGTTACTTACAGGTTACCTCACAATATAGAGTAACGATTCGTTACCCTATATGTTTACTAACCATTGAGCCACAAGGATTAGGGCATTTTGGTAGTTAGCCTCAACGTATGTATGTGTAATTGCATTCATACAACCGTACAACAAGTACACTTGTAAGTAAGTGAGTTAGATATACTTTGAACCTCCGTATTTATAGATACGCTGGTTTATTTATCTGATTCAGCAAGTAAAGCACAATTTTTGAAAAAGTATGTAATAATGTACCTGTCATTCAAAAAGCTCAATAAAGCCCCCTATTAATCTTTAAATATTGATAGAGGGCTTTATTATCTGATTCGGTAAAACATCGACCCAGCTTAAATCACTATTTTAAATTAAGGCAATGATTCAAAGCAGGGGTAGCAAAACGTTCACCCTTGTACATATTCTGATAACAAATGCTAACGACTGTACCTTTTGGAACAGTCGTTTTTTAGATGCATTTCAACAATGGACCTTGTAAGTTACTTAGTTAAATGCTCCTATTTAGAAATAATGTAAAGGTTTCACTAAAATTAACCGCCTTAACTACCCTATGGAAACCCCTTGTTTCACTTTAAAAAACTACTAAGAAAACCTAACTAGAACCCTAATTTTACCCCAAGTGTTAAATGCGTTTGAACCCTCCTATTACCCTCCTTTATTTGTTCATTAGAACCCTTACAAAACCCTACTTACTACCGTTAGATTTCCCTTAGTGTAAAATCGAAAAATCACTAAGAAAACCTAATTGAAACCCTATCAAAACCCATTGTTATAACCCCTATAAAACCCCCACAAAACCACTCATAAATAAGCATTTAAGATAATAAAAAATTCACTGCATAAAATTAAGCAGTGAGAATTAATATTTTTATTTAGTTGGGATGCAATAAACTAACAGAACAAATCGTTATATTAGAGCTAACGGGCTAAGTTTAACTTAGTTCGATTAGTGAGCTAATGCCCTCTTGAACGGCATAATAATTAAAACGTTCAGCAAACTCTTCTAATGCTTGCTTTTTTAATACGTAATATCTTGTATTGGAATAGCCTATTTCATTTCTTACTTCCCAATTAAGTTCATTTTTCAAATAAACGCCCGTTAATATTGCTTTATACGGCTTTCTAGGTTCACTTTTGCTGTCATTGATTGCCTTTGCTACACAATGAATAACCCGTTCAGCTTGTTTTATTTCATTTGAATAACCATTATCCCGTAATTGTAAATTATTAATGTTAGTAGGCATTAAATCTGCAAAAGAATAACCCGAAATTCTAATTAAACGATCAAAATATGTTTTAAAAAAGGTTTTTGCATCCATAACCGTTTTATCAGACATTGTTCTTAATACCTCACTTTATTTAATTTGAACTAAGTAGCATTTAGCTATTAAATTGCAACCATGTAAGTAAATTTCAACTCTAACAGGTTTTAAAGTCATACATGTATAAGCATACTAAAAATAATAGAGCCTCTTAGAATGCATTTAAAAGGGATGCATCCCTCATTAGTAAAAAATACTGCTATAGGTTCAATTTTTGAACTATGTAACTTTGTATCTTTTAGCCTTATTGAAAATATTGATACAAACCTAAACAACAAGCTTAAATGCAAGTTAGCAAAGTAGACATTTTATAAGCGTATCTATAAATCGAAATGCAGAAAAGATGCGTCCAATTTTGGATAGATGTTATAAGATGCCCACAATTTTGGGTAAGTGTTAGGAATGCGCTCAAAATTGAGCAGATGTCCCCAATTTGGGGTAGATGCTAAGCCGTGCTATATGCTCTTAACACCCCAACAAAACCCAACATGAAACAAGAAAAAGCTAACAATAGCTAACGTGAAAACCGTAAAAAGAGAATAAAACCGAATGTGAACCTCAAAAAACCTCAATAGAACCTGTCAAAACCTATCCTGAACCTGAAAAAACCTGAACTATGATTCGTGATTAACTGATTCAGCGTATTAATTAAAGGTTTACAACGTCCTAACAAGCTATTTACTAACAAATAATGCCGTCGTAGAGGTTTAACCGTTATCGGGTAAAACGGGCATAATTGGCAAAGACCTTAAAAAAGGTATTCTGACATTGCGGACACTTTAAAAAGGTATCGAGACATTTTAGAGCCCTTAAAAAAGATATAGGTCATATTTGTCAGACCTTAAAAAAGACATAGCGACATTTGAGACACCCTAAAAAAGGCATAGCAATATTTTAGAACCTTTAAAAAGATATTCAGCAACTAAAAAACTCACTACGCAATTTTGCGCAGTGAGAATTAATATCTTTCAATATTAAACGGGATGCAATGGTTAGGCTAGGCTTAATTCAATTATCGAACTAACACCCACCTTAATAGCATAGATGTTAAAACGCCCCGCAAACTCGTTTATAGCTTGTCTTTTTAACACGTTATATCTTGAATGCTCATAGCCTACCTTTTGCATCGTATCTATATTACTTAATTCTTTTAAGTAAACATCAATCAATATTGTTTTATAGGGCTTTTTAGGTTCGTTTTTGCAGTCATTTATAGCTAATGCTATGCAATATGCAATGGTTTCAGCCTGTATTATTCTTTGTGGGTAGTTTTCAGCATTAGACGGCTTTATATTACTAATATTTTCGGGCATTAAATCCATAGGCAATAGCCCCGAAATGCTTAATATTCGATCAAAATACTTATTAAAGAATTTATACGCATTTACTATAACAGTCGTGCCACTCATTGCTTTTTACCTCACCATTTCATATAAGATTTTTCTACCTGAAACTAGTTAGCATTTTGCTATTGAGTTAATTATATAAGCTCTTTTGGATTCTAACGAGTTTAAAAGTCATACATGCATAATCATACTAGAAATAATAAAACCACTTAGAATAGCATTTTAAGGGATGCATCCTATAACTAAAAAATGCCGTAACGATTCGTTACCCTATAGTGCATCCCTATAACAAAAAAAGGCTTACCTCGTAAATGAGATAAGCCTTTTAACTATGAATCAATGATATTAAGTTAATTATATCATTAAAGCCCTTTGATAAGCCTATTTACACCAAAATTGTTCTAATTATTTCGGGTCAATGTTGCCACCTGTAGACCAATTTTAGCAAGTCGCATTTTTACCCTATTTTTCAAAATATTGCCACCTAATGTTGCCACCTTTTTAAGTAAACTCAGAAAAACAGAAATAAACTCAAGGTAACAAAAAAGCTTTAATACCAACGTTTCTAAACATTAGATATTAAAGCTAACTAATTTATATTGGGTTAGCTGGACTCGAACCAGCGCATGATGGTACCAAAAACCATTGCCTTACCACTTGGCTATAACCCAATCTTCAAACCTTTTACTTGATTGGTTCTATTTGAATGACCTCTCGATCACCCAACAGATATTAGTATAGGGGAATGAAGAAAAAATATCAAGGAAAAATTCAAAAAAATTTTGATTTTTTCACATTTGCTCAAAAGTATCATGATTATAATCTTTGCATTTTCTAACGCCTTTTAAAAACCAAATACTTGATCATTATATTTAACTTGATAAGTCAAATTCTGGAAATCAACCTTAGCACTAGCCACGTCAGTCTTAGCTTTATTCATTCTAGTAATGACAATTTCATGATCACTAGGCGTTGCTACATCAATTGATCCGTCTAAGTCAAAGGCAGCCGCTGAATTACGGAATTCCAGTAACTTAATTAATGACTTAACTACTGGTCTATTAACTTGTTTTTTAATCTCAGCTAATTCGTAATAATGCCGATTAATATCGCGACCTTCCTTAGTCTTTTCCAACAATTGAATATCGTTTTCACCAGCAAGCAAACCAACATAATAAATTTGAGGAATACCTGGTGCAAAGATCTGCAATAACCGAGCAAGGAAGTACTTTTTATCATCATTACCTAATGCAGAATAATAAGTAGTATTAATCTGATAGATATCCAAATTATGATATTCAGCACTTGAATACTTCTTCTTAACATTTGCGCCAATTTGATAGAGCTTTTTGGTTGTATAATCAATCTGTTCATCGGTCAAGACATCCTTAGCATCAACTACCCCTAACCCATCATGAGTATCTAGCGTAGTAAATTGCTTCATTGGACACTTCTTTAACCAGTTAGCTAATTGTGTACTATTACCGCTATAAAGTGAATATAGCAAGACCATTGGCAAAGCAAAGTCATAGATGAAGTAGCCATGCTTAGCCACCTTAAATGGCATAGTGTAATGCTCATGAATTTCTGGCAAAATCGTTGCTGGAGTATCTTTCAAATAATCATTTACCTCTTCAAGCAATGACCAAATTTCAGGCTCCACAAAGAAATCATTGGTATCTAGTTTTTTAATGGCATAAGCAAAAGCGTCCAGACGAATCAGACTAGCACCATGCTTAGCCAAATTTTGCAAATTATTCTTAATAAATTCTTGAGTGGTCTTAGTTCTTACATCCAAATCCATTTGATCGGGGCCAAAAGTATTCCACATCTTTTCATGACTGCCATCTTTGAATTCAATATCTTGATATGGAGCTTTAGCCTTACGTTTATAAATTAAATCAATATCCTTTTGTATTGGTCGACCAGCAGGCCAGAACTTATCCCAGCTTAAGAACAAATCACTATACTTGCTCTGATCATGCTTAGCCTCAAAATCTTGGAAATAAGCTGAATGCTTGGATAAATGATTGATCATAAAATCAAACATCAAATAATATTGCTGACCTAATTTTTCAACGTCTTCCCAAGAGCCAAATTTAGGATCAACCACATCATATCGTGTTGGCGAAAAGCCACGGTCACCATTTGATGGGAAAATTGGCAATAAGTGAATGCCACCAATCGCCTTTTTAAAATAATGGTCCATTACGTAAGATAAATCTTTTAAATTATGACCTAAACTATCTGCATAAGTTATCAACATCGCTTTATTTTGTAATTTCATTTTTAAACCTTCTTTACAAAAATAGGTTCAATCTTCGAGAAAAGATCGAACCTATAAATATTTTTGATCATCGAGGATTATGTCGAATTGTTTTTCAAAAATTAGGGGGGAGAGAAAATTATTAATTGTAAATAGCCATTGTAGTGTCTTTATCGAAGAAGTGAGCTTTATTAACATCGAAGCCCATCTTTACATGATCACCTGGCTTGTGGTAATCACGTGAATTTACATCGGCTACAAATTCAGTACCATCGACTTTTTGATACAGTTGAATTGTAGCACCAAGCAATTCGGAAACTACAACTGTTGAACTGATTACAGCATCAGGCCACGTTTCCAAGAATGCTTCCTCAGCATGAATGTCTTCAGGCCGAATGCCAAATACGATGTCCTTATCGTTATAGCCCTTCTCATTAAGCATCTTTGCCTTACCTTCTGGGATGCCAATGTTTAAGCCTTTACCATCGGAAATACGGCCATCCTTGTAATGAACATTAAAGAAGTTCATTTGTGGTGAACCAATAAAACCGGCTACAAACATATTCTTTGGCTTGTTGTAAACTTCAAGTGGCGTACCAATTTGTTGTACCTTACCTACTGACATAACTACTACTCTATCAGCTAAAGTCATAGCTTCAGTTTGGTCGTGAGTAACATAAATTGTTGTCGTACCTAATCTTTGATGAAGTTTAGCAATTTCTGCACGCATAGATACACGTAATTTAGCATCAAGGTTTGAAAGAGGCTCATCCATCAAGAAGATTGGTGCATCCCGCACAATTGAACGTCCTAAAGCAACACGCTGACGTTGACCACCTGAAAGAGCTGCGGGTTTCTTCTTTAAATAGCTAGTCAAACCCAAAATTTCAGCTGCGTGCTTTACTTTTTTATCAATATCTTCCTTAGAATAATGTCTAAGCTTTAATCCAAAGGCCATGTTGTCATAAATAGTCATATGTGGATACAAAGCGTAGTTCTGGAAAACCATCGCAATATCTCTGTTCTTTGGAGCAACATCATTCATGACTTTATGATCAATCTCAAGCGTACCTTCGGTAATATCTTCCAAACCGGCAATCATTCTTAATGTTGTTGATTTACCACAACCTGAAGGACCGACAAAAACGATAAATTCCTTATCTTTGATATGCAAATCAAAGTCATTTACAGAATACTTGTCATTGCCATCATATTTTTTATAAACATGGTTTAAATCTACTTCTGTCATTTTTCATTTCCTTGCTAATTTACCTTTTTAAGCATTGCTTGTTTTATTCCAGCAACAAAAGTAACAATACTTAAAGTCTTACTTTGACTAAAGAGTTCAAAGCTCGAATTATCAATCACCAATGTCAATTTATGATTATCTGGATGCCATGAAACATTTTTAATAAATACAGGTGAATGAATTTCAATTACATATTGATCTTCTTTTTTGCGAGTAATGTGAATCTCACCATTATCACCTTTTAATATCAAACTATGATCAATAGGAATTTCTTCAGTTAATTTATAACTGCCTAAATCAATATCTCGACTGTCAGATAATGACATATCATTTATTGTTCCAATTGGCTTTTGGATTAATTGACCATTAATTGTAGTCAGCATTCTTGGGATCCCCATCATACCGTTCCAAAGATGACCGGATTCTTCAAGATAGTTAACATGATCAGCACTTCTCAACCAAGGAATAATAATTCGATTGTCTTTTTCATCTACAAAGCTTTGAGAAGCATAGAAGTCATCGCTATCATCTAAACGATGTTGTTCTTCTAACTTAAACTTAAAGTTTTGCCAATCCATATATCCCTTAGCAAGATAAACAACACTATTTCTGCCATCGCCTAAAATTACACTAAAGGCTAAATAATCTTGACCATTAATATTAAAGTAATCGGGACATTCGGTCATAATGCCGTACTCTTCACCTTGAAGCAAAACAGATTTAAATGACCAGTGAAGCAAATCGTCTGATTCAAATAAAACTAGGCTACCATGCTTTTCAAGTGCAGCGGCAACTACACAATAGTATTTATTACCGTGCTTAAAGACCTTAGGATCACGGAAGTTGCTTTCGTCTGTTTCTCCAGGCAAATCTGCTACCGTCATTACTGGGTTATTTTCATATTTCTTAAAATCAACACCATCATCCGAAACAGCTACACATTGTGTTTCAGTAATTTGACCATCTTCATCTACATGCCCTGTATAAAGAACATATAACTTGCCATCCTTTTCAATAGCAGAACCGGAGAAAATACCGGTTTTATCATATTGATGATCAGGTTTCATCGCTATCGGCATGTCTTCCCAATGAAGACCATCTTTGCTACGAGCATGACCCCAATGCATGTTATCCCAATGAGGGGCATAAGGATTATATTGATAATACAATTGATAATAATTTTTATAATGGATTAGTCCATTAGGATCATTGATCCAACCCACTGGAGCAGTGAAATGAAAAAGTGGTCGCAATTCATCATTATCAATTTTTCTTATTTTTTCATATAAGTAAGAATTTTCTTTCATTATTTATCACCATTACCTGCAGAACCCATTCCTTGAGTAAGGTACTTTTGGAAGAAGATATAAACTAAAACCAAAGGAACAGTAGAAATGGTCAAAATAGCCATAACTTGATTCATGTAAACTGGGTTCGTGCTGTTAATATTTGTAATAGCCACTTGTAGTGGGAATTGATCAGAATTGGTCAAAACCATTAATGGCCATACATAGTCGTTCCAACTACCTATGAATGATAACGTTCCAACTGTCGCAACTGTAGGAAGCGTCATTGGCAAAAGGATATTCCAGAAAATTCTTAGATTACTTGCCCCATCTAGTTCAGCAGCTTCTGTAATACTATCTGGAATTGCTGCGAAAGCATTTCTAAACATGTAAATATAGAATGGACTAGATATACCTGGCAAAATAACTGCCAAAGGCGTATTCAAAATACCAATAGTTTTAGCAATTTGGAATTGCTGAATTAAAAGTGTAGTACCTGGGATAACCAATAATGCAATTAATAAACCAAAGAGTAGTTTGCGTCCTGTAAAGTTGAATTTTGCGAAACCATAACCAGCTAAAGCATTTACTACAATTGAACCTATCGTTACACTTGTTGCATAAAATACACTGTTTAAAATGTATCTCATTACTGGGAATCTATGGAAGATGCTTACATAAGCTTTGCCCCAATCAGAAATATGACCTGAAGGCAAGAATGCCTTAAAGTTACTGATGTTGGCATAAATTTGAGATTCAGGTTTCATTGAAGAAACGATCATCCAAACCAATGGGAACAAGAAGAATAAAGCTAAAATTGTAATTAACACTGTAGTCCAGATCACGTGAAATCTTCTACGTGTCATAAATTTATGCATTCTCGTCACCTCCGGCGTTTGTGATCTTTCTTTGAATAATAGTAAAGATAATAATGATAATGCCGTAAATTACACTCATTGCACTTGCATAGCCTAATTGACGATCAGTAAACCCAGTACGATAAATGTAATAGATTGGTGTCATAGTTGCATTTTGTGGGCCACCTTGGGTCATGATCATTGGTTGAATCACCAAGTTGAAAGCACTAATGAAAGTCGTCGTTAAGATCATCATTGAAGTAGGTTTAAGCATTGGCAAAGTGATATGTAAAAATCTTTGCCAACTATTTGCTCCATCCAATTCAGCTGCTTCATACAATGAATCAGGAATATTTTGTAATCCTGCTAAAAAGATTAACATCTGATAACCAGCACCCTGCCAAGCAGATACCCCAATGATGGCAAACATAGCTTGCTTAGGTGAAGTTAAAAATGGCTGTGGTTTAATGTGAAAAATACCCAAAATACCATTTAACAAACCTTGATCTGGATTAAGAATGTACATCCAAAGAATAGAAACAACAGTTAATGAAACAACTTGTGGTGCAAAGAATGAAATCTTAAAAAATGTATTTCCAGGTCTCTTTTTATTAACAATTAAAGCTAATCCTAAAGCTGCACCAACCTGAATTGGCATAATAAAGATGACGAATTGTGCAATGTTTTTTAAACTTTGTAGAAATACGGGATCTTTAAAAGTATTAATGTAATTTGTAAAACCTACATATTGTTTAGCCCATGGTGTCAAAATGTTGTAGTTCGTAAAAGAATAGCTAAATGACATCAGGAACGGAATGATTAAAAACGTTAACAGAATCAGAATTGCTGGTAAAACGTACAGCCATCCGATTTGTCTCTTTATACCTTTAGTCTGCATAAAGATTCCCCTTTACTTCTCTATTTCTGAAGGTACTTTTGAATAACTTTAGCTTGTTCGTTCATTACCTTTTGAACATTAGGATTCTTCTTGTACAAAGTTACGTTTTGAACAGTATCAGCAAATGTTCTAGTTACTTGTGGGTAGTTAACTAAAACTGGACGAGCATGACCCGTAGTTTGGTTTTGCTTAATGAAGAATCTCATTTGTTCATTAACTTTAGGCATCATCATCTTAGATACACTCTTACGTGCTGGCAAAACAGTGTTAGCCATATCGCTGCGGTACATACACTTCTTACTCATTAAGAAGTTAATCAAAGCACCAGCTGCCTTCTTGTTCTTAGCTGTAGAAGACATTGCGTATTGCCATGAGCCTGTTGGTGAAACTTGCTTATGAGTAGCTGGAGATACAGGATATGGCATTACGCCCCATTGCAAATTCTTGTATTGGTTTTGCAAAGTTTGAACTTCCCAAGTACCAGTCATCATCATGGCATATTTGCCAGTTTCAAAACCTTTATCCTTTGGTGAAATAGTAGTGTAACCATCTTTGACCATGTCTTGAATTAATTGGAAGGCTGAAGTAGTTTGCTTGGAATTAAAGTAGCCAACTGCCTTAGTGCCAGCAGGATTAGTAATGCTACCACCAGCTGACCATACAAATGGTGCTAATGAATAAAGAGCCATTTCTGAGTGGTCATTCAAGTTCATATTAATTGCTGGTTCATGGAAGTGATTTTTAAGTCTCTTACAAATATCTTTAAATTGAGTCCAAGTCCATGGATGCTTCAAAGTAGCAATTTCTGAATCTTTAATCCCAGCCTCTTTGAACATCTTCTTGTTGTAATAGATGCCGATGCTTGATTCTGAATAGCCAGCAGCATATAACTTACCTTTATAAGTACCTTGTTTAATAATGGTTGGTAAGATATCTTTCTTGTTAGTAATATATTTATCAATTGGTTGAATAATCTTTGAATGAGCATAAGCAGCAGTGTTAGGACCATCCAAAGTTAAAACATCTGGCAAACTTCCGGAGTTCAAAGCGGCATTAACTTTATCTTCATAACCACCACCTGAACCAGAACGTGGAATAAATTGAACTTTGGCTTTATAGCCGTGTTTGTTTTCTTTATTAAAGTCATTAACATTCTTTTGAAGAGCCTTACCTTCAGGGTCAGTATTTGAAACGTGTACCCACATTGTCACGTTCTTACTGTTGCTGCTCCCTTGGTTATTGCTACATCCTGCTAAACCTAGTGCTGCAATAGCGGCAACTGTTGCAACTCCTAATTTCCACTTTTCCATAGTATCTCTCCTTTGAAACGTTTCAATTCTATTCGAAAAAATAAAACGCTTCTTAGCTCTAACATAATTCCAATTAATTGAAACGTTTCTATTTTTGCCTTAAAAAATAATCATTAGCACAAAACTATTTTCATTTCCTTTTTTGGAAACGTTTCAACTTACATTTAAATAATAATACCGCTTTCATAGCTTGTCAACAGTTATTTTGTGGTATTTCCATCAACATATCTTACTGGGTACATTTTAGCTTCATTTTTCAAACTAGGATCCGCAATTTTGCGTAAAACTAAGTCAACTGCACCATTGGCCAATTGCTCAACAGGTTGGGCAATTGTAGATATCCCTAATGGAAGATCTGAGGACAAATTCATCCCATCAAATCCTATTAATTGAATATCTTCAGGAACTCTATATCCATATTGATTTAAAATTTTTCTTAATTTCAACAATAATAAATCAGTATGACAAAAAATTCCATCAATTTCTGGATTATCTTTTAACATCTCTAAAAAATACGGTGTAAAGTCTTTTACAGGTTCTTGCAAAAAGATCTCTTTATAATCAATTCCCATATCCTCGAGATAATCTCTAAAACCATCTCTTCTTAGCATAGTCCCATTAAGATATTTACTATGACTACCAACATAAGCTAAGTTTCTAGCACCATGCTCTAGCAATTCTTTAGCAGCTAATTTTCCGCCTTCATAATTATCCGATGTAACATAAGATACTTTTTTATCAAAATAACGGTCTAAACTAACGAATGGAATATTGGAATAAATATATTGACCAATATCACTGTAAGTAATCGCAATAATTGCATCAATTTTATTTTGCTTCAGCATCTTAATATGTTTTGCTTCTTCTGCTGGATTACCGTTAGAATTACATAATAATATTTTATAGTCTTCATTATCTAAACGTTTTTCTACATAATAAGCGAATTCTGAGAAAAATGGATGCCAAACTGAAGGCAAAATAAGAGCTATGGTTCTTGAGGAATTGGTCTTCAATCCTCTAGCATATTCATCTGGAATATAATTTAATTCTTTAATTGCTTGATTAACCTTAACTAGAGTACTTTCTTTAACTCCTGGCACATGATTAATCACACGAGAAACCGTACCTACTCCTACCCCTGCTCTTTGAGCAACATCCTTCATAGTTGCCACTTTTATCACCTCTTTTTTTCACTTTCTTTTTCATTATACTTCAATAATCTTTTTTCAACTGATTCATTAATTCAAAATTGTTGGTAAAAATGCCTGCTACGCCGCGTTTCATATATTTTTTAGCCAATTTAGGATTATCCACAGTCCAAATGCGCTGTGTAATTTTGCTTTGCAAGTACCAATGTGGATGAATTGCCGCAAAATGATTTTTTCTAACAAATCTTTGTGGAAAAATAACCGGAACTTTGGTTAAAAAGCAATATTGCTGATGCGGATCGATTTGCTGGCAGTTTTTTAACGTTTGATAATTAAAAGACGAAAAGATAATGGGATGCACGAAGTGATACTCTTTTACTAGTGCCAAAACAATAGCTTCGATTCCCTTATCGTGAATCTTATTAGTCTTGAACTCTAAGTTAATGTACAAATCTTTATCCTGCAAAATTTCAAAAAGTTCTCTCAACATAGGTACAGGCTCACCATTTTTCAGATGAAACTTCCTGATCTCATTCAACGTATAATCCTTGATATAGCCACTACCATCAGTTGTCCGATCAATCTCTTCGTCATGCATAACTACGGGGACTTTATCTTTAGTCATATGCACGTCAAACTCAACGCCTTCTGCACCATGCTTTGCTGCATAGCGAAACCCTTCTAAAGAATTTTCTGCAAACTTCACCGGCAAGCCTCGGTGAGCAAAAATAATTGTTTCTGTCATATTTTACCCTACAAAAAAATACCACCTTACGGCAGCATCCCTTTTTCAAAATTAATCTAACACAATTGCACCTTGAGTTGCCAATGCATCACGTACAAGAGTCTTAACATCTCTTCTAATAACCATACCATCAGTTTCTTCAATATATTCCTTATATTGAGGACTTTGTACATGCTTATCATATGCTTCATCGTTTGCATAAACTTCAACAAAGTTCCATTCGTTAGGATCATCCTTGTTAGTACCTGACATCATAATTTCCATACCTGGTTCAGATGCAATGCTGGTAGTCATTTCCTTCTTAACTGAATGTGAGAACTTTTCAGCATCTTTCTCTTTAACTTCAACAGTTACCAGACGCATAACGAAATTATCTGCATAGCTGTTCAAAGCCTTTTGTGCATGAGTAGTGATTACTTCTGGCTTTAAGTTGATGATCTTCTTGTCAGTGCTAATGCTATCTACAGTTTCTTCAAAATCTACTGCTGACATTGATGCGATGTGCACGTCTTCAGCTTCCTTGTTACGGAATAATTCGATCTTGTAATTGTCTTCACCCTTAGCATCATCATGAGCGCTGCCAATTACTAAAGTTCCTTCTTCAGCTGGGATAGAATCGCGCATATACTTTTCGGCCTTGCGAATATATTCATCGCGATCATTTTCTGCAATATTTAATTTAGTAATTTTAAAAATTGGTGTTTCATCCATTTTTCTTGCCTCGTTTTTTATTCTTTACATACTTAATTATAAGCTAATGTAAAAAAATGAACTCTTTATTTTTCAGTTAATTGTTCAATTTTTAATTTTTTAGCAGGCCAGCAGCTTTTTACGTATTCAACTTCATGTCCGTTGCTCTTCAGTTGAACATATTCAGCATTGTGAAAGCCATGGAACCTGTGGTTGCCAGCCTTTTCACGAATATACCGACTCATGCTATCGCCATGACCGACTACTAAAATATTTTCGCCGTCTTTGGCATCCCGCAAGATCAAATTAATTCCGCGCTCCATTCGTTCAACCACTTCACGATTATCTTCCATTGAACCGGATCTAAACTTCATAAGCGGCCACCAAAAGTTTTTCTTAGCTTCAAATGGTCCATAATTTTTCTCTTTTAAATCCTTCAAACGTTCATAATCCATTTCAGGACCAACAATAATTTCTAGCGTATCACTAGCGCGCTCCTGCGTTGAACAATAAGCCTTATCAAATACTATTTGCTTTTTCTTAAAATAATCACGCAAAGCTTCAGCCTGCTTAATACCTAACTTAGTTAAAGCAGAGTCACAGCTACCTTGCATTCTTTGTTGGGCATTGAATAATGTCTGTCCATGTCGTACTAAATATAAATTTATCGCCATTTAAATTTGTTTCAAACCCTCCGCAGGCCATACATACTTATCCAAATGAACATTTTTACCATCAACTGACAACTTAACAATAGAAGCATTGGCAAAACCAGCAAAGTTAGGATCAGCAACATCTCTTACATATTTGGCCAAAATGTCACCATGGCCAACAATCAATGCAGTTTCGCCATCGTTGATGTTGTCTAAAATTTCCACAACTGCACGATGCATTCTATTAACAACATCTTCGTCCTTTTCCATAGTTGGATCAACATTAGGATTATTGTAATTCCAAGGAAGCAAAAATTCATCTCGACCTTCAAAAATACCGTAACATTTTTCACGCAAATCCTTTAATCGCTTATATGGCATTTGATGATCTGTAGCAATCTCCAAAGTGTCACAAGCACGTTCTTGGGTTGATGAAAAAGCCTTGTCAAAATGAATATTATTTTTTTGGAAGTAGTCGCGTGCCATCTCTACTTGACGAATTCCCATCTCATTTAATGGAGAATCACACCTTCCTTGCACCTTGTGATAATAATTAAAATATGTCTGTCCGTGTCGCAGTAAATATAAAGTTTTTTTCATTGCTTCCTCCGTAGTATTTTTTATCTATCATATCAAAAAAGCACGCTTAATACGTGCTTAATTTAACTTTTACGGCCTAAAGTTGGTGTTGTACTTTTCACTTCCCACAATAAAAGTTGGAACGCTAATGAAGTGCATTGAATAAATCTTGCCCGTCTTAGAAATACTAAAGCCATAATAATTATGATCGCCATCATGACTTGATCCTTGAGTATTGAACAAGTCACCTGCATGTTCCCATTCGCGGTACAAAGACTTGTTTTTACGCTCATCTTCACCAGATCCGGCAAAACCAAAAATCATTTGTTTTAAGCCAAAGTAAACGTTGCGCTTCATTTCACCCATTGGCATAGTAGTTTTATTAATAGTAAAGCCGGCCATATCTTCTACATAGTTATCATCTAGTTCAAGACCATGCTTTTGACAAGCTTTAACAATACCTTCCACATAATGTCCTTGATCTTTAATGCTACGGCCGTGTTCTTCATATTCATTAGCAATATCATCAGCTAATTCTTGCGTGCCAGTGCTATAAATCCAAGGTTCAAGACCTAATTGTTCACGAGCACTATTAATTACTCTTAACGAAAAATCAGCTAATTCATGTTGTTCACTTGCAGAAAGCTTGTCTGGATTGATAAGTCTTTTATCGCTTGCAGTTTCACCTGTGGCAACGCGTGAGAAATTATTTTCTTCCATGCCCTTCATCGAAGCGGCAATGAATTCTTCACTTGGGTGGCCTTTATATGCTTCTAATAGTTCAGAACGTGTATAACCACTTGGCAACTTAATAACGGCTTGACTATATCTTTCAACCGTCTTCTTCACCAATTTGGCATTCTTAGCTAAAATCCAATGTGAGTTATTACCAATTTTATAAGCTAAATGCTTTTTCTTGCCAATTTTTAGATATTTCTTAGCAGAATAAGAATATGTTCTGCTTGTATAAGCGTAATATTTAGATTTTTTACCACGATTGGTATAAAGACGTACTTTCTTATTTCCTTTTACTCGCAGTTTACCTTTGCTGGCTGCTTGCACTACTTGAGGATGAGTTTGCGTAAGCATGCCAACTGGTCCCATTAAACAGACACTAGTGAGCAATGTCACCATCATTTTCTTTTTCATAATTGTCCTCACTTTCTAGGCACTGTCATCATTATAGTTTTATTATATCGTAGTCTTTTAAATTACAAAAAAGACACCCCTCCGAATCTGGAAAAGTGCCTCCTTTTTATTATTCAATCGTTATTTAGTTTTTAACTGATTAATACCAGCCGTTTGCTTGCCAGAATGACTTAGCAGCAGTCCATGAACCGTAACGGCTTTGTACGTATTGGTCAGCAACTCTTTCTTGGTTGGCAGCTGAGTAGTCACCGTTCAAGTATGATGCTGAAAGTTGGTATTTACCTACGTATTGACCGTTAGAAGCACTGTATGAGCCACCTGATTCACGGCTAGCAATCCAAGCCTTAGCACTTGCTTCTGAGCCTGATGCGTTTGAAGTGTATGATGAAGCGCTAGTATTTGAAGCAGTTTGAGTATTTTGAGTTTGTGATTGTGCTGGAGCTTGAGTTGAAGCTTGAGCAGTAGTTTGAGTTTGGGTAGCAGCTGCGTGGTAACCAATAGTTACGTACTTAGCACGAACCCATTGGTTCTTACCTAAGTCGTACCACTTGTGGCCCTTTGAGTCGTATGCAGTCTTGATAACTTTCCATGAAGTGTCGCTTGCTAAAGTTTGACCAGTTGCTACTGGGTTTTCATAGTTGTTATATACAGTAATTGAATTATCTGAAACGTAGTTTACAGTTACTACGCTTGCATCGTTTTGGACGATAGCAGCTTGTGCAGTGTTTGAGCCTGCGTTGTTTGCTACTACTAAACCTGTAACTGACATAGCAGCTACTGCAATTGACTTAACTAAGATAGATTTAATCTTCAAAAAAATTCTCTCCTTAAAGTTATAAAAAATAATATAAGTAACGAATTTTCACTTATTCGTCTGTCTGTATTCAATTGACATCGTATATACTACAAGCTTTTCGTTTCAGAACCATAACAAGAATATCACTCAATCATTAAGAAAATATTACTTAATATGACATTATTGTAACATTTGTAACATTAGTGTAAATTTATTTAGATAATACAAAATACTGATCTATCAAGGTTTCTAGCACTTTTATTTTTAACTTGCTATGTGCAAAAGCATGTTCGTATTTAACAAGCTGAAATATTACTGCAAACAAAATAGATTCTTTCCAGTTAGAAAGTTAAGTGCTATAGTAAAAATGTATTTTTAAATAAAAGCGAGGAATAAATCATGACTAAATACGAAGTTAAGTTAACTGAAGAAGATTTACAAATGATCAAAGATTGTCACTCAAAGAACCCTTCAATCATGAAGGCTATGAACGAAGCTAAGAAAGTTGAAGACTAATTAATATTTTTGATCTCTAAATCTAAAAAGCATCCCAATCGGGATGCTTTTTCTTATTCATCAAACTTTGTTCCTTGTGGATTTTTCCAATTATAAACGCAAACAACCTCACCGTTTCCATCAAGCACTACAACATTGCCATCATTATGTGGATAAATTAAAGGATCAGAATGTGATCCACCATCAGTAAAAATTCTGGCTGGTTCACCTGGATACTGCATTTTTCTAACAATACAGTCATCCTTTTGCAGTTGCTTCATTTTTCGCCCATCATCGTATTTACCTTCTAAAACAGCTGTAGGCGTATGACCCGTCACAATTGTTTTACCAGTTCGATTATGGGCAATCATTTTTTCCGCTTGATCAGAATACCAATATTCTTCTCGTGCCCAAATCCGATAAAAGTCATAATCAAACTTCAAACCATAAACTACCTTATTGTATGTAGTGGAATCATTATATTTTTCATCAGGGCGCACACCCGCATGAACAAAAATAATCTGCGGTGTATCATACATTGTCGGACATGATTTTAAGAAACGATAATATTTACTTTCTCTAACTTCATCGGGCAAAAGCGTCCGGCCAAATATATTGGTTAAAGTCTTCCCACCGCCGTTATAGAACCAGATTCCATCTTGATGCTCAGTTCCTTCAGCGAAATTAAGCATCATTTGTTCATGATTACCTAATAAAACAAGGGCACCTTGGTTTTTCTGATCTATTAAATAATCCAAAACTTCTTTAACATGTTCACGTCCATCAATATAATCACCACCGGTAACTAATTGAGCTAATGGATAGTCTTTCTTGGCTTGTTCAATTAAATCAATTGTCTCTAAATTGCCATGAATGTCAGAAATAAAAATATAATTATCCTTTTTCTGATCATCTTCAAAAGTTTGATCAACAATTTTACGGGTCATTCTTACCCCTTCTTATCTTTTTTTAGACTATTAATTTGTTTCATTCCACGCTTTTTGCAAAACATCACTAAAATGTTGCAATTCGTTTTCATCAAACACAATTAATAAACCATTTCTAATTACATCCATTTTTTCATCGCCATTACGACTTAATTCCAAGCTAGAAACAAATAATGCATTTTCATCAGACGCTTTCATTAAGACATATTTAGCCTCATATGGGGCGCTCCCTTGACTATCGTCTAAATATTCCATAGCAATTTGATCTAGCAACTTTTGAGGGAATTCAAATGCTTGAATAGTACTCTCAGCTTCTTTTTGACTTACCCAACCTTGATAATTATCAGGTGTAACTTCATCAGGCATTTTCATTAACATAAATTGTGATTTGTTTTTATCAATAAATAATTGGCAAAGTGGCATCGCTCTTCCTCTCTTCTATTACATCATTTTCTTCTTACTTCTATTATAAGCTGCTTTTGTATCAACCATTAGAAAATCGACTACAATAATATATGAAAAGAAGTGATTGTTATGTTTAATGATAAAAATGCTATTTTAGCTAAAAATTTACACGTTGATTCTTTTAAGTATCAATCAACTGAAGATATGCCTAATGAAGCTTATGAAAAATGGCAAGAAAACCATATGAACGCCAAAGTATTCAATTTAGAATTTCGTAATATCGGTCAAAGTGGCGAATGGCAAGAAATGATCGTCATCTGGGGCGACTAAAAAGTTGGCTTTTCTTGATCTAAATCAATTTCTTATCTAATTTTTACTTGTATAATCTAGTTAACAAGTAAAGAGATTTAGACAGGAAGTAACGAATATGCTAAAAATCACATTTACTGACTCCGCATTAGATTATTTAAAAAGAAGAGAAATTGCTGACAAGACTTTGATCTTAATTACCGATGATGGCGGCGGCAAATATTCCATCAAGGGTGGCGGCTGCAGTATTGGCTCACATTTTTCAATTATTTGGGTTGATGAAAAAGATCCGGACTATCCTGTTCAATTAGACAATGATCAAGGACTTAAAATTTATACTTCTAAGTATGATATGACCTTGATGGGTCCAAACATGGTGATGGATTATAATGCTGGCAGCCTTAACCTTCGCTCCGATGAAGGAATCTTAGATGGCGGCGTTGAAATCGGCAACGGTGCTGCCCTAATTAAGGCTAACAAAAATGTTAAAATGACTGGCGTTGAATGGCGCTGCTAATAATGAAAAAATCTGCTTTTGTTTTATGCAAAAGCAAACTTTTTTAACTACAGTCAAAACTTTTGGCATTTTTATTAATTTATTTAACTGGGGATGCACGCCTGCAAACGACAGTTGGTGAATTTACCAACATTGGTTCGGTTTCAGGACAAGTATCGCAATTATATTTGTGTGATGTTTTAGCTCGAGGCTATGAACAAAAGACTGATATCGATACTGATAAACTGAAGGAACGTGCACTTCAAGCAGTAATTAAAAAATCAATCTAATCAAAAACAGGTATGCATCATGACAACGCATACCTGTTTTTCTATCTAATAATTATTTTAAGCCTTATATCTAGATACACCATCCAAATAAGTCTCACTCAAAGTCATGTCTGGATTCAAAACAATGAAATCAGCTGGCTTATCAGGCTTAATTGAACCACATTTATCAAGCTTATTAATTGAACGTGCTGGAACATATGATGCCATCATAATTGCATCTTCAGGAGTAACAACGTTCCAATCAACCAGATTCTTTACAGCTTGCTTCAACAATAAAATACTACCTGCTAAGTTATCGCCATCCTTTAAGCGAGCCATGCCGTCTTTTACATAAACTGGTAATTCACCTAACATGTAATCACCATCTGGCATGAGTCCTGCTTGCATACAGTCAGTAATCAAACAAATATGTTCTGGACCCTTAGCACGTACTAAAGCTCTGACAGTTGGTTCCAATACATGGTGACCATCACAAATTAATTCATCGGTTACTAAGCGAGCAGAATATGCAGCACCAAGCAAGTTAGGAGCATGTTGTGACATTGGTTCCATACCGTTATAAGTATGACAAAACATAGTAGCACCTGCTTCGACACATGCAATGGCATCCTTATAATCTGAGGCTGAGTGTCCTAATGAAATGATGATGCCGTCTTTCACTGCTTGACGAACAAATTCTTTGGAACCCTTACGTTCTGGAGCCATCGACATCTTAATTAGCATCCCGTCAGAAGCTTCTTCATAACGGCGAAGCTCTTCAATTGAAGGATCACGCATATACTTAGGATTTTCTGCACCAGCATGTTTAGGAGTAAAGTAAGGTCCTTCAAAGTGTAAGCCTTGAATTTTAGCACCAGTTTCTTCACCCTTATGTGCTGCATACTTTTCACAAGTTTCAATTAAATGTTTATCACTATCAGTAATAGTAGTTGGAAGCCATGAAGTAACACCTGCCTTAAGTAAACCTTCAGAAATCTTGTTGATTCCTTCCCAGTCACTCTTCATAGAATCTTCATTAACTAAACCGTGAATGTGAGTATCAACTAATCCAGGAGCAATCCATTTACCGGTATAATCAACAATCTTGCCTTCAGGCTTTTCATCTTCTGGATAATAAAAACCAAATTTTCCGTGATCATCAACTTCTAAATAACCACCAATTTCAGTTTTATTTTCTAAAAAGAATTTATCTGCATGAATGAAATATGTCATCATTTTTCTCCCCATATTATTCATTATATTGCTTAGATCTATATACAAATTTATCTCCGCGAGCGAGTGCTTGTGTAAACTCGATCGGGATGTTTTTATCATTTATTGCTTTACGGTTAATTTTTAAACTAGCCGTATTTTCTTTAACATGAAGAAGTTGAGCCGCTTCTTTAGTCAGATTAACTGTTTGTACATCTTCAAATGCCAAGACGCTAATTTGATGATATTTCTTTTTCAAAGTTCCATATAAAGTCCCTTGATTCAAATCATCTAAAGTTAAATTAGGAAAAATCTTCTCTGGCAAATAAGTGCGGTTATACACTAACGGCTCACCATCAGCCAAACGTAATCTTATCAATTCATATGCTTGATCATTTGACGCAAGATTCAATTGCAGTGCAATTTCTTTTTCTGGTGTACACAATTTAAGAGAAATATTTTTAGTAGATATTTCCTTGCCTTCGCCTTCCATCTGGCTACTAAAAGAATACATGCTACCTAAGTTCGGCTGCTTGATAAAAGTTGGTGCAACAAAGGTCCCTTTACCATGCAAACGATAAATTAAACCCTTTTCTTCCAATTCATTAAGTGCTAAACGCACAGTGCTACGGCTCACCTTGAACATTTCAACTAGTTCTCGTTCGCTCGGAAGCTTCTGATTAGGTTGATAATCTTTTTTGATATGTGAAGCCAATTGGTTCATCAATTCTTTATAAAGTGGGCTTTTCATTTACTCACCTTCTAACTGGTTAGTACCACTTTGAGTAAAATTATATCATGAAAGAGCTTTCTGCAAAGTGGTTATAACCAGTTATTTTTGGTGCAAAAAAAGACCTGCATGAATACTCAACTTCTAAAGCTGGGCTTCATTACAGGTCTTTTGTTAGTACTCTGATGCTGAATGGCAGAATCGAACTGCCGACCTTCTCTTTACGAGGGAGACGCTCTACCGACTGAGCTAATTCAGCAACCTCACAACACTAGAATTATACCAAAAGTGCGGATTGCATGCAATTAATGTTTCTATGTAAAAATGCGTTAAGAATCTCCACCCTTAACGCATTTTTCTCATACTCAACTATTTTTTAATCAGGTCAACTACCCTAGACTGAAGTCTAGGGCTTAGTGGTTCGTTAGCTTGCGCCAACCAGAACACCAACTTGCTTAGATACGGACTTGACTTACCAGCAATAATCTTTTGGCTATTGCCGATAGAGGTCGTCTAATTACCAAAGCCTTTTGAGTCCGCGAGTTGCTAACGGACTACAGCCTTTCTAGGCTGCTTCTTTTATTTTAGGATTCTGCCACTTGCCTAATCCTTTTTCTAAGATGTTCACGGCCGCATTCCAATCACGAATATGGTGCGTTCGACAGATTGGACAAGTCCATTCCCGATCCTTAAGGGTTAATTTCTTATAACCGTTTTGCCCCATAATACTGCCACATTGATGGCATCTTTGGGTGGTGTACTTAGGATCAATTGTTAGAAATTCTTTGCCATATAGATCTGCCTTATAAGCCAGCATATTAAGGAAGCTGCGCCAACCAACATCTGAAATAGCTTGAGACAAGGCATGATTCTTTAACAGATTTCTGCTTCTTAGTTCCTCGGCAACTACTAAATCGTGGTTTTTGATTAGTGCAGTTGAGAGTACTTGCAAGAAGTCATTACGCTGTCTTCTGATCTTGTCGTGCAGTTTAGCTACAACTAAGCGCTGTTTTTGATAGTTTTTTGCTAGCCGCAAATTGCGCCCTTTTTTTTTAACCCGGCGCTGCCTGCGAGACAAGACGCGTTGGGCATGGGCAAGCTGCTTGCAAACATGCCAAGAACTTTGCTCTCTTTTAGCTATTCTCATTAAATTATCTATAATAGTTAAGCTTTCTTAATAAAATCTTCTAATTCTTTTTTAGTAAATTGATCACCATATGTAAATTCTAACTGATGCAATATCTGATCATAAGGACTGCTTAAATTCTTTAATACGGTGATCAACTTCTTAAGTCCACTAATAGTAGCTTCTTCTTTATCTTCTTTATCTTCTTCTTTACCTTCTTCTTTGCCCTCTTACTTTTCTTCTAAAAGTCTTGTCTCGTAGTCCATAATCTTGTCCCTTCAATTTCCCTTAGCATTTATTATAATGGCATCAATTTAATACGCAAAAAGTTGGCAAAATTTTTTCAAAAATTCATACTTATATTTAGAAAATACAATATTTACTAAAAAGAAGGCAACTAACATGTACAGCATCCCTAAAATCAAAGATCACAATGAACAAATGACCAAGATTTATACACAGCAAATCCAAGAAACTGTCGATAACACTACTATCTACAATGATCAACCCACCTTTTCAGTTCCATCATCTTCAACTTATCCACAGTTATGTTTCACGCCAACAGATACTGCTACTGCAATTTCACATTCTAATTGGCAAACTGAAAAAACAGCTGCACTTAACTTCGCGGATTACCTAGAAGCAGGTGGCGGATACTTGCGCGGCATCGTTGCTCAAGAGGAAGTACTTTGCCTTGAATCTGATCTTTATCAGTGTCTTGCGCCATTTGAACAAACTTACTACAAATGGAATAATGCTCATATTAACCATTCTCTTTACGAAAATCGCGCTCTTTATTCACCTAACATCTTATTTGCACATCCCAAGATTTATGCACAGGTGGATATCATCTCCTGTGCAGCTCCAAATTACACTCAAGTAAAACTATCCGGCATTTCGTATAGAAATGCTTGTCTAACTTTACAAAATCGGATGACCTTCGTAAAACAAATTGCGGAGAGTCAGCACGTTGCTCACCTTATCCTAGGAGCATGGGGAGCCGGCGTTTTTGGTTTCAAAACAAAAGACGTTGCCCAAATGTGGTACAACGTCTTCAAAGAAAAATCTTCAATTAAAAAAGTGACTTTTGCCGTAATTGATGATCATCGCAATTCGGCAACACAAGATTTTAAAAATTTACTAATTAAGTCCTGAGAGACTCTTTTTTATTTTTCATTTTCTAAATTATTAATAGCAGTTTCAGCTAAAGCATAAGCTTGTTGAGCCTGATTCTTAGCTTGAACATAACCATTCAAGTTATCATCGCCACTAGCTAAAACTCGTGCAAATGCAATTTGTTCTGCCATCAAAAAGTTAAACAAAGAATCCCACTTTTTATCTGCAAACTTGATCTTTTTAGTAGAAATCTTAGGCATCATTTCTCGAGTTAAATTAAATGCCTTCTCTAAAATTTGCTCGTCCGCATCAGTTAAATCACGCACATTGTATGCTTGATGAACTTGGTGCACCTTAAGCAATTCCTTTAATAAAGTTCTGGTTTGTGCATCCTTAGATACATTTTGATTAATTTTAAGCATTGATCTTCTCTTTCCTTTTCAAGATATTCCCATTATACCAAATAGTTATCCGCCATTTGCTTAACGCAGCGTTTCATCTCTTGAATGTCTAATACACTATAAGCAAACTCCTTACGCAATAACTCTTTTGGCAAATATTGATCATACTTGTCGATTCCTGGAATTTCTTTAGGATAGACTAAATCCAGCGGATCAAAGTCTTTGTCAGCTTTCTCTTTAAGAATGCGCCAAAAGTCTTGTTCATCCCCATCCATCGCAAAATACATAAAATATGGACGAGATGAATTAAAACCTCGGATATTCAACTGCTCTCCGCACTTAATTTTGATCAACCGTTCAAGCGTCAAAAAGGCATACGTTCCAGTCCAAGGGAAAAGACACCACATATTGCCGCCAAGCTTAATCAAATTCTTTTTAGCTAAGCCAGCTAAAGCTGCAGTATCACGAGCCTGGGTTAAGCGTGCCTTGCCATTTTGCATCAGATAAGGATACATGACCTTCTCTTCCAAAACCTTTTTCATTCGTTGCAAAATCTTCGGCTGAATATCACCTGGCACATCCCCAAAGAAAGCAGGAATTCTTCCCTTCACCTCATGGCAATACACTTGATGACGCTTGCGATCGACATCGTCAACTACCCAAACTCGACCAGCAATTGCAATTTTGTCTCCAACTGGAGGTGGCTTAACAATTGTACCTAATTCTTCGCTGCCAGCATGAA
The DNA here is from genome assembly GCF_001434975.1 of Lactobacillus gallinarum DSM 10532 = JCM 2011. Classification (GTDB taxonomy): domain Bacteria; phylum Bacillota; class Bacilli; order Lactobacillales; family Lactobacillaceae; genus Lactobacillus; species Lactobacillus gallinarum. The sequence goes on along the minus strand of NZ_AZEL01000053.1, from coordinate 31,150 downwards.
CACTAAATTCTTCATTTTCCGCAAAAACTGCATAAAATTTAAAGTTATTCACAACCTTTTCACCGGCAAGCCCGACTACTAATCCTTTATTCTCGGTCCATTCAATGTGGTCAATTTTAAGCAAATGCCTAAGCAAAACTTTGTAGTCTTCCTGACTAACATTATGAAAATACGACAAAGTGAGCACCCTTGAGGCAAGCTCTGCTGGCGTCATCTCTCCACTAGAGGCGAGCGTACTCATAGTTTGATGATAAAGCAAACTATACGGCAAGCGATTAGGTTCAGGCGGCTCCACCCATTTTTCTTCCGCGTAAAGTTGAACCAGGGCAATTCCCTGAATAAGAGGCCACGGAATTAATTCTGGCAGCATGGCCCGAGATTCTGGATGTTCTTCGCGCATAACAAAATGCATTTCTGGTGGATTGCCGCGACGACCTGTACGCCCCATTCTTTGCAAAAAGCCTGACACCGTAAACGGAGCATCAATTTGAAACGCTGATTCCAGCTGACCAATATCGATTCCCAATTCCAGTGTTGCAGTAGCACAAGTTGTCATATAAACATCTTCATCTTTCATCGCCGCTTCAGCTGTTTCCCGTAGTGCCGGTGAAAGATTACCGTGATGAATCATAAAGCGATCCGGCTCATGGTTATAAGCGCAATACGCCCTCAGTTCCTGACATACCGCTTCGCACTCTTCACGACTATTAGTAAAAACTAGGCATTTTTTACCACGTGTATGTTCAAAAATATAACCAATACCTGGATCAGCCAATTCAGGTGCCTTATCCGTTATAGGCTCGACTTGACTAGGATCAAAATCCTTGCTGCTGGCCTGTGGATCAGTTTTATAAAAATGTTCCATTGAAAGATGCCAAATCTGTGGTTCGTTCTGCACCTTAGGTGCAACCGTCTTTCTATTTGAACCAGCTCCTAAAAAATCGCTGGCATCTTGCAAATTACCGATGGTTGCTGAAAGTCCGATTCTTCTGGGATTAACATTTGCTAATTTTGACAAACGTTCAATTAGACAAAAGGTTTGGCCACCGCGGTCACTGCGCAAAAATGAATGGAGTTCATCAATCACAATATACTTCAGCCCGCCAAACAAATGAGGAATATCCATGTGCTTATTGATCATGAAACTCTCAAGCGATTCAGGCGTAATTTGTAAAACTCCTGATGGGTTCTTGAGCATCTTTCTTTTTTGCGTTTGCGCTACATCCCCATGCCAGCGCCAAATTGGTATATCGACATCCTGACAAAGCTCCGTCAAGCGATCGTATTGATCATTAATTAAAGCTTTTAGTGGCGCAATATAAAGCGCTTTGACCGAATCCTCTGGTTCATTATAGATATCTGACAAGATCGGGAAAAATGCGGCTTCTGTTTTCCCTGACGCAGTTGAAGCTGACAAAAGCACATTATCTTCCGTCCCAAAAATTTCCTCCGCGGCTGCTACCTGAATCGGACGTAAATTTTGCCAACCATGTTCATAAATATAGTCTTGGATAAATGGTGCATAATGTGAAAAAACATCCATCTTTTTTACCCTTAAATTCTAAATTCAGTATAATCTTGCTCTTTATTATCTGAGACAGCCTCAGATTTTGCATAATTAAAACGATCAGAATTAAGCAGATCCGTGATTTTAGTGTCAGGATTTTGCCAAACGATGTCTAGCAATTCAATAAAGTCACGAATAATTTCACGTGGCGTAATGTTAGTATCTGCACCAACGCGCGCATACTCTATCTTGATAAATTGTGCTAAATCATCATCAGTAATAGTTCTTTCATAGCCATATAAGTTAGCATGCATGTCCGCCAATTTTTCAGTTAAAACTAGCATTTCTTCTGCGGTCAATGGCTGCAACTTAATCACTGGAGCGTACATATCACGCGCACCGTTTTGAACAAACTTTCCTGTAGCAAGCCGGCTGCGAAGTGCTTCGTATGAATAAACGCCGCGGCGCCGGTCTTCAATTGCTTGTGGCGTCCCGCACATAATGATGCCTAAGTACTTCGCCTTACCCTGCAAGGTGTCATTGTACATTGTCAAAATCTTTTCATAATTATATTGACGACTAATCGCATTCGGAATTTTAAAAATGTTGACCAATTCGTCAATCATGATCATGAGGCCAGCATAACCTGCCTGTCTGAAGAAAGCCGCAAACAATTTGAGATATTCATACCAATCGCTGTCTGAAATGATAATATCCACACCCAAATCTTTTTTAGCTTCAGTCTTATGACTATACTCGCCTCTAAACCACTTAAGCACTTTAGCTTTAGTTTCATCGTCATTAGACATATAAGCGTGATAATACATGTTAAGCAATTTAGCAAAATCAAAACCATGCACTAATTCATTCAATGATGAAATTACTGCATAGATTTTCTTATCTACTTCAGCTTCAAACTTGGGATCATCATTGGCAATACCACTTTGGGCTACCTGGCTTTGCACAGAATTAATCCAACGATCAAGAATTAAGGTTAAGGCCCCACCTTCAGGACGAGTTTTGGTAGAAAGATTTTGGATTAATTCACGGTAAGTTGCTAGTCCTTGTCCTTTAGAACCTTGCAAGCGACGCTCTGGAGACAAATCGCCATCAACCACAACGAAATTTTTGTCCATTACATAATTACGAATTGTCTGCAGTAAAAAGCTTTTGCCTGAACCGTAACGTCCAACGATAAAACGAAAACTTGCACCGCCATCTTGAATAATATCAACATCATGAAGCAGGGCTTCAATTTCTTCTTTACGGCCGACTGTAATATAAGGCAAACCAATCCGCGGCACTACCCCACCTTTTAGTGAATTTAATACAGTTTGTGCAATTCTTTTTGGTACTCTTCTTTTTTCTGGCATTTTATCATCCCTTTAAAAACATTTCTTGTAAATCATCCGCATAATCTTCAATTATTTGTGGCTGATCTTGTTCATTAAATTCGATCACACTATCGCCAATTTCATCCAGCAATTTTTCATTAATATTATCAGTTAAAATCGAAACCATTAGATGGTGTTTTTGCACATAATCTTGCCACGGCTTTCCTTGCAATAAAGCCATTAGTAAAAAAATTTCGTCTTTGTCTAAACCGTAGTCATCTTGATCTACTGAAACTTCTACTTCCTGCTCCTGCTTTTGCACTTGCTCTTGTTCCTCTTGCTCAAGCTGCTTTTCCTCATCGGTTAACAGACTATCACGCGTGACAGAAGCATTGGCCCGAATCTTGTCTAAATCAGAAAAATCAATTTTAATCTGATCAATCTTTGCCTGTTTTTTTTGCTGTTGATAAGCAACAATTCCAGCCGTAATCGCCTTTAACACGGCTTGATCAATAAAACGCGGCTTGATTGCGCGTCCTAAATTCAGCTTCTCGCGTACTAAACGATCTACTTCATGCAAAAAAGTATTCAAGTTCGTTCGCTGTCTTGGCACAGCTTCTTCTTGATGAATGTACCACCAACCCTTTTTGTAATAATACTTTCTCACAGCATCAACCTTAACCGTCATTGGCTTTTTTGCTTTTCTGTAGAAAACTGCGAGCTTAAAAACGGGCTGCTCAACGACCTTCGGCTTAGCTACAAAGCCGCTGTAATAAGCTATGCCATATTTTTTAGCATCTAACACCTCTTGCCAAACACATTTTAAAACTTGAACAAAAACCTCTTTATTCTTTGCAATTACTTTTGAAGATTTCCAGTATGTCGTCTTTTTTGCAAAAACTTCCGCTAACTCTTCTGCCGTATATTTTTGCGGATAATGCAATATTTCATCATCATGATCTTGCTCAATATCTTTGGCAAAATGCTCAGCTATTTTTTCTTTTCCTAAGCCATAATAAAGCACGTAATCCTTTATCCAATCTGCCAAATATGTTTGAATTCCTAAATCGAAATTATCCACATAATTCTTTTTAAAAGCAATCAGTTTATCGTAGCCATCCTGTGGATTATCCACGCCAATATTATTAAACAGCTCATACAAATATACATATGCATAAGATGTACTAGTGCGATGGTAATCCCCCTTGCGAATCTTAGTCCTCCAGGTAAAGTAACTACGCAATTGCCCCACATTCATATCATGATAAGTGGGAAAGAAACGCTTGAAAGCAAAATATTTTTTATATTCATCTTCGTAATCAGCCATAAACTGCCCTTGAATATAAAAATTCTTCTGCCGACCTGTGCTAGGAAGAATACTGTAATCATATAATTCCCGCATTTGTCTGATTTTATCGGGAATCTCATCGTTAACTTGTCTACGCGGCAACCGCTGCTTTATTGGCTGCGCTTGATATTTTTCCTCTGTTTTTTCTCCTGGAATATAAAAATATTGGCTCTTAGCGACATTTGTATCTTGACCATTCATTGCTAATTTAAATGCATAATCTAGCGCCTTCTTAATCGCTTGCTCATCGCGATTATTAGTCAAAACTACGCCTACCCATTCTGCTCCCTTGATGCGAACCGGATCAGTAAAACCAGGCAAATCACGAATCGTTGGAGCAAAGTCACCACATTTTAAATCTAAAACCACAATACTGCTCTTGCTTGAATTTTCACCATTAATTCGAGAAAGCATAGCAAAATAGCCACTATCAAGTGGAGACATTAATACATAAGTATCCGTTGAACCTGACACAATTGGTTCAAACTTCAAGCCATATTTAGCATAAACATATTTAAAAAGCTGATTAGAATCCATTTTTATGTTCCTTTTTCGTACGTATGTTCTATATTATATCATCTATTTTATTCTTCGTCTTCTTTGCGTTTTTTTATTTTATGTATATGTTTTCGTATTTCATAAACCTTATATTTTAATATTTAGGTGGTTATACCCAGTCAAGTATGTTAGTATAATAGCTGTAAGTTAATGAAAGCGTTTTAATTAATAGCTTCCTAGAGAGGACAAAAACTTAATATGAGTACAAAAGAACGTTATTCTCAAGACGAACTTAGAAAAGCAAATCCAATGTTTAGCCGCACTCGTGCAACTATCGAAAGTGCATTTTACGGCAACAACGTACACGAAGTAACTAGTGTTGCTGAAGCTTATAATTTAGCAAAGAAGCAATCAGGCGTTATTGTTACTGACTTGCCAATCTTACACACTAAAGAATTAGGCTTGCCACATGGTGCAACCCAATTGGTTTACAACCACGGTAAGATCTTAGGTAGAACTGCCAGTGCACGTCACTTCGTTGACAATCCTAACGAAGATGCTGAAGCATTGAACGGTAACTTGCGTGAAGATATCTACAAGGGCCACGAACAAAAATACTTAAAGGCTACTGTTTTGGTAGGTCTTGACCCATCATTTACTGTTAAGGCTCACATCATGATGCCAGAAGATCAAGCCTTCAACCTGCTTTCATACATTTTGAACTTCCACTTCTTCGATGATGAAGCTGAAAAGATGTACGCAAAGTCTAAGTTCTATGATGAACCTGATATTTACTTCTACTTCGATCCTAATGTTCAAGACGAAGACTATCCAAAGGGTTTAGGCGTATTCGACGCTCCACATAACTGTGCTGCTGTCTTCAACCTTCGCTACTTCGGTGAACTTAAGAAGGGTACCTTAACCTTAGCTTGGGCTATCGCTCACCGTCACGGCTACACTGCATGTCACGGTGGTGAAAAGTCATTCCACTTTGACGATAAAGACGACAAGACCTTCGCATTCTACGGCTTGTCAGGTTCTGGTAAGTCAACTTTGACTCACGAAATGTACGATGGTAAATATGATATCACCGTTTTACACGACGATGCATTCATCATTTCACGTGAAGACGGTTCATCTGTAGCACTTGAACCTTCATACTTCGACAAGACCCACGACTACCCAGCAGGTCACCACGAAACTAAGTACTACACTACTATTATGAACTGTGACGTAACGTTAGACTCAAACGGTAAGAAAGTTATCGTTACTGAAGACTTACGTAACAACAACGGTCGTGTTATCAAGACCCGTTACACTAGTCCTCACCGTGTAGACTTTGAAAAGTCACCAATTACCGCTTTGTTCTGGATTATGAAGGATGGTTCATTGCCTCCAATCATCAAGATTGACGACCCAGTTTTGGCAACTACTATGGGCTGTACTTTAGCAACCAAGAGAACTAGTGCTGAAAACTTGCCTAAGGGCTTCGACATGAACACCTTGGTTATCGAACCATTCGCAGACCCATTCCGTGCTTACCCAGTATCTGGTGACTATACTGACTTCAAGGAATTGTTCACTAAGCGTGGAGCAAGCTGCTACAGCTTGAACACAGATGCCTTCATGGGCAAGGATATTCCAAAGGAAGTTACTAAGAAGTTAATCGAAGACTTGGCTAACGGCAACATTAAGGATAGCGACTTCAAGCCATTCGGTAACTTCAAGGGTGTAAGCTACTTACCAATTGAAGGCTACGAAGTTCACCTTGAAGACCCAGAATACCAAAAGACCTTGGCTAAGAGAATGCAAGATCGTTTGAACTGGCTTAACAAGTACGATGAAGAACACCCAGAAACTCCAATTCAAGATGAAGCTAAGAAGACCTTGGAAGCTATTATCAAGGAATTAAGCTAATAATTAGGGAAAATAATATTACCTCATATAATTAAAAACACATTTTCTTAATGACTAAAAGACGAGAGTTGTTACTCTCGTCTTTTTTGGTATAATCTTGCATTTCTATTAATTAGCTATATATCTTATATCTATTTTATTTACAGTTTCTTTAACTTACAATAAAATAGATATAAGGAGCTGATATTATGATTTCAAATAAAGAAAAATTAAGTCAAGTAAATTTTAAAATGCCAGAAAAAGATAAAAAAGAAGTTGCTGCTATTTTTAAATATTATGGTTTAGATTTGAGTACAGGAATAAAAATGTATTTAAAAGAGGTTCAACATACTAAAAGTATCCCTCTATCATTAAAACCAACTACTGAATTAGATGCTGCTATTGCGGAAGCTGATCGAGGTGAATTCGCTGGTGAATTTAATTCATTAGAAGAATTTAATCAAGGATTCGATAAGGCTTTGAATGATGAAGATTAAGTATACCCCACTATTCATTCGATCTGCCAAAAAATATAATAGAAAACATTATCCAATGGATAAAGTAAAAAAATGCGTCAAAGCAATCGTGACGAACGATCAAAAATTTTTAAAAAAGCATAAACCTTTAGACAAAGGTGTACGAGAAATGCATATAGATAGACAGTATAACGATGACTGGTTACTATACTATCGTTTTAACGAATATACTGAACAAATTGAATTAATTTTACTTGATATTGGTAACCATAAACAAACACATAGAATCATCTACTAAAAAGACGAGAGTTAATTGCTCTCGTCTTTTTGTTATGTAGATCTTTAATTACTTTTTTCAATATAGTCTTGTGCAGCTTCAAGCACTCGCATCTTATCATAAACAGTGAGATACTTTTCAGCTTCAGCACGTGTTACCCACTTATCGCCCTTGATCTCTTCTTTTTGCGTAACTACCTCTTGTCCTGCAACATATTTAGCTAAAAAGTAGGTAACCATTTTTTCTTTACCTGCAGCTAATGCATATCGCGTTTTTTGAACAAAATTAAAATCAAATTCTGGCTTTAACCCTACTTCCTCAAATACCTCTCGCTTAGCTACAGTTTCAGCATCCTCATCATTTTCTAAGTGTCCCTTAGGAAAGCCCCAATTGTCATTAATCACGCTTTGAACAATTAAAAACTCTAATTGACCATCCTCACGTCTACGGTAAATAACTGCACCAGCAGAATGTTCCAATTTCAGTCTCATTTTTATCACCCATTTCATTAACAAGACAATTATTGATAATTATTGATAATTCATATGCCGTTTGCAAGAAATATACAAAAAAATTGACCAAATTAAAATTTGGTCAATTTAAAGCAGACGAAATTATTAAGACTAGTAGAATATTTTAGTTACTTCTTTAAGTTTTTTTCGCAGTAATCCTTGATCTTGTCATCATCGGCCTTGAGCATCCATTCACAAGCTGCTTCAGTCTTCATGGTGTCATGGTTGTTTGCTTCCATTTCGTGGTCCCAAATAGCGTCACGAATAGGCATTGAGTTACCCTTTGCCCAATCAAATACTTGGTCCATTTCACGATCAATCATTGCTGTTTGTTCAATTTCTTTTGCATCTGCCATAATTATAAGCTTCCTTTCATCTACAGCTTCTATTCTAGTTCTATTAGCTTAAGCTGTTAAATGAAAGGGCTTAATTTATTAATTTTCTAATCTTTGCCGTTAACTGCTTCATCAGCTTGGTTAACGATTCTCACTGCATTAAGTGAACGAGGATATCCAATGAATGGCACATTTTGTTCAATGACCTTCATTAAGAATTCCTTGTCGTTGCCCAATCTAATATTAGTTTGCGCATGTGACAATAATTGTGGTTCACAGCCACCTTGTGCAGCAATGTAGCAAAATGTAATCATTTCGCGGTCACGATCGTCTAAACCTTTTCTGGTGTAGTAATCACCAAAACAATTATCTACAAGCCACTTGTTGATGGTACCCTTCTTGGCAAAATCCTTCATTTGCGGACCAAATAAACGAATTTGCGTCTCTTCACCTTTTTCTAGGCGATTCTTCATCGTTGTGGTTGACTGACCTGGTAGCGGCAAATCTACTCCTCTTGCAGTCAAAATATCGTTAGTTGCTTTGAAAAATGGAAAAACACGACCTAATCCTAAATAGTCAACAGCTTGATACAAAACTTCTTTAGCTTCATCTGGACTAACCCCGTTATCAAGAGCAACGGGAAGCATGACCTTATACTCGTCAATCCCTTGCATCCCTAACAAATAAGCCAGCGTTGACAACATCTTAGTTCTATCAGGCAAATCAACCGCAGCTTGTACTTCATCAAAAGCAAAATGATTAATCCGTTCTAAGGCTTCTGGATCCGTTTTTTCTAATAAGTTAGCATGAATTCTTTGTGCATCTTCTTTAATTGACATGATATTTTCCTTTCTAAAACGATCTCTTCACTACTTATTTTAAGTACGTTTCAGACCTAAAGAAAAATATCTATTTTTTATTCTGCGGAATAACTTCTGCTTATGCTTATTAGCAACATTTAGTTAAACGGACAACATCACGGGCAATCATCAACTCTTCATTAGTTGGAATGATCATCACTTGAATCTTGGAATCCGGCTTAGTGATAAACTTCCGGCCATTGCTCTTATTAGCCTCATAGTCAGGTTTTACACCCATATACCTAAAGGCATCCATTATCTGCTTGCGCACTTCTACGTCGCCTTCACCAACGCCTGCGGTCAAGACTATTCCATCGGCGCCGCCCATTTCAGCAAGATATGAACCAATATAACGCACAACACGATTGATAAAAATCTTGCGTGCCAAAACAGCTCGCGGATCATCGTTATATTTCAAGTCACGCATATCTGAAGAAATACCAGAGAGTCCAATTAAACCAGACTTTTTATTCAAAATATCAATCATTTCATCAATTGAATCTCCGGTTTTATGCATTAAGTGTTGCACAAGAGATGGGTCAATATCGCCTGACCGCGTACCCATAGTTACTCCGGACAAGGGACTAAAGCCCATTGAAGTATCATAAGACTTGCCATTTTTAACAGCGGTAATCGAAGAACCGGAGCCTAAGTGACAAATAATTAGCTTTAAGTCCTTCACATCGCGTTGCATCATCTTAGCTGCTTCTAAGGTAGTGTAATGCACGGAGGTGCCATGAGCACCGTATTTCCGCGCACCATACTTTTTGTAATAATCATAAGGAATAGAATACAGATAATGCACAGGATCTAATGTTTGGTGGAAAGAGGTATCAAACACGGCTACCTGCGGCACATCTGGCAAGACATGCATAAAGGCTTCAATTCCCTTAGCTTCGGCAGGATTGTGCAAAGGCGCAAAACCAGCTAAATCCCAAATCTTTTGTAAATTATCCTTGTTAATAATGGCTGAATCTTTAAAATATTCACCGCCATTTACCACACGGTGTCCTACCCCAACAATCTCATGCAATTTCTCGACAGCATGATATTTCTTCAAGTCATTAATCAATAAATTTACCGCAGCTTCTTGATCTGGAATAGCAATTTGCTTTTTATGTGACTCCCCATTAGCTAACACAATTGTAAAGGTAGAATCTGCCAGACCTACACGATCGGCCATTCCTCGTGCTACTACCTTTTCATCAGGCAATGAAAATAATTTAAACTTGAATGACGAACTCCCCGAATTGACCGCCAAAACTTTTCTCATTAACTACATCCCCTAAATATTAGTTATATTTTTCACAAGTGAATTTTCACTTAATAGTATAGCTTATTAGAATAGCCAGTCAAATGATTTTCAAAAATTCAATTAAACAGCAAAGTCAATCAAATATATTGTTATATAGGTAATAATTGCAATTATTTTTTCGAGATGTAAAACTGTCAAAATCATATTTTGATAAATATCAATATTATGTCTATTTTTTGGAAAATATAAAAAATATATTCTACTTTGTTCAATTTATAACAAAATTTTTGAGCAAACAAAAACTCCAACGCAGTTTTGCGTCAGAGTCTTGTTTTATTCAAAGGGATGATTATTCATCCTTTTTCTTTTTGCGATCGGCTAAACCAAAGAGGCCTAAAACCATTGCAAGGATACCGAAGATACCAGCTTCATTTTGCTTTTCACCGGTTTGTGGTAATTCATGCTTGCCACTGTTTTCTTCAGTTTCGGCTGAAGCAGCCTTAGCTGGGGCATTAGTTGAAGCGTATGTATCAGCACCCTTTGGTGAAATTGAATTATTGTTTCTAGCTGGAGCAGAATTATTCATATCTTCATATAAAGGTGCGTTGTTTTCTTCGTAGCCCTTAATTACGGCTGGACCAGATTCAAGATCTTGATCCTTCGGAGTGGTATCGATTTCGGTATCATCTGAAGTCTCATTTGGAGTCTTGACTGGAACCTTACCTGTTGGGATCTTATCTTCAGGAGTTTCTGGAGTTACTGTGATTGTCTTGTGTTCAATTACAACAGGAATATCTGGATGTCCATTTGGTCCAAATTTCACAGTTTCAGGAACGTCTTGACCATCAACTAGCTTCCAACCTGCTGGAATTATTGAATGAACATCAACAGTTTCATCGGTCTTACCGTCAACTTTGTCAGTCTTAATGGTTTGACCATCTTCGTCTTTGTAGATAATGTTGGTTGTTTGAGCATTTGGTGTGTAAGTGATATCAACACTTTCTGGACCAGTACCATAAGTTACAGGTTTAGTTGCTATGCTTGCAATTGTTGGAGTATATCCATCAATCGTTGGTGTAGTGCTTGGTCAACTACAGCATTTCTGTAGATCTTCGCATCCTGAGCAGTTGAAGTTCCTTCGTAACTTCCATTAATTTCAACTTTAGCCTCTGCTTTAGCTATTACATATGCAAACTGACCACTTTCGCTAACTTTGTAGTTTGGATTATCCTTTTGCAATTACTTTACACCAGCTTGAGTTAAAGCAATGTAGTAAGTACCAGCATCGGTTGGAACTTTATCCAATTTCTTGCCATCTTTATCAACCCACTCATAATCACTAGGTGTCAAGTTAGCAACATTCAAAGTTTGCCCTTCAACTAAACCAGCTGCAGTAAATTGAGCATCATTATCATCAATTGTTGCTGTTTGACCATCGTAAATCTTACCAGGAGCGGTATTTGGATTCTTGTCTAAAGTTACGGTTAAGTCTTTTTGCTTAATTGTAAAGCTTGCATTGCTACTTAAATCCTTAGCAGCAAGAGTTACATTACCTGCACCTGCGTAATTATCAATAGCAGCTTGCAAGCAGGCGAGGCCATCAGTGCTTAGCCTAACAGTGTAGTCATCGGCCTTAGCTGAATTATTTTCAATGGTGTAGTCACCCGCATGTAACTTGTAAGTATCAGCAACAGTGCTACCTGGGAAAGTAAACTTAGCTTCAATATCACCATCAGGACTATTCAAGTCATCAAGTGAAATATCCTTGCCATCGTAAATCTTAGAAGCTGAACCACTTACAGGATTAATTGTGTAAGTAAATTCACCATTAATCGTTAAGTTGTAGTTTGGATTTTCCGCTTTCAGCTTAGCTTCTGAACTATCCTTGAGCTTCAAGTAGTAAGTGCCTGCATTGATTGGATCACCAGTCATAGCAGTGAACGTACCATCAGCATTCTTGGTGAACCAAGCATAGTCACTAGCAGTTAAGTCAGTTGACTTCAATGTTTGATTCTTTACAAAACCACTATCAGTCCAACCTAACTTGCTCAAAACATCAGCTACTGAAGTAGTCTTTGCATCATAATCGCGACTACCTTCCTTGCCAAGAGTTGCTGTAGCAGTTGCAGTAGCACCGTAAGTTACAACAATTTGCGTATTCTTAGTATCACCGTTTACTGTTTCGGCAGGGATTTGACCATTTACAAGTTGAAGTGGAGTTGAGGTAGATCCTCCTTCAACTGTTTGAGTGACAGAAATGTTGTAGCCAGCATGAATTGGAACATCTTGTACGCCCCAGTTACTATCAGCTTTCCAACCACTACCATCAAAGCCTTCAAAGGTGACTCCAGTATCATCACCATTTACTTTAACTTGTCTGCTTAATTTGGCAGTTTGCGTAATTGTGCGATCTGCTTGACCTGGTTCCTTAATGGTAATCGTTCTTGTAACACTCTTATTTAATAATGAATTTGGAACATAGTAAGTAGTTAAGTCATTTCTCATGTACCAAACATCATTATCATTATTCATATAGACCGTATTAGAGTTGTAATTTGGGTTTGCACATGTGAAAGTTGAGTATAAACCATCATATCTAATGTTAGCCACGGTGTAACCATCACGACTAGGAGAAGTCAATCCAATAGAAGCGTCATTACCCTTAGGTGGTAAACTTCAAGATCCTGAAATTACGTGGAAACCAGGAGTAGCTTCGTCGCCTGCATCCCAATCTGGAGCCCAATTACCAGTGTAAACAATCTTATTAGTAGCTGTATCTAAAGTACCTGCTTTCTTAAAGAATACTTGAACTTGAGCATCTGGAGCAATAGTTTCCCCATTATGTTTACCACCAGCAATCTTAAAATGAGCAGTAAGTGTTCTAGTTTGAACTTCATAAGGAATATACAAAATCGTGTGAACTGGCTTTGCTTCATAAACAGAAGCTGCATCTGTATATGCTATTGATGCGTTGCTAGAAAGAGATGTATTTTCTGAATTCCAAGTTGGGAATACAAATTGATTTGCTGGGACCTTATTCTTATTGTCAGCAGGACCACTAGTATAAGCAGTGTAGCCCTTTAAGACCGTAATGCGGCGACTGTCATTAATGGCTACATTACAGTGAGCTACTGGAGTAACAATATTTTTCTTAATTCCTTGATCATAATACGTAGCAGTAATCTGAACATCATTGTAGGAACCTGGCTTCATCCAATTAGATTCATTACCAACGTATTGGAAAGTAGTACCTTCTGGAAAGACATCCGTGTTAGTAACAAGATCTTTAGCCGTTAACTTCGTACCATAATCAATTGTTCTACTCTCGGCCTTTACATTAGCCTTGGTAGTAAGCGTAATATCCTTAACCGTATACCTTGAACCACTTGGCAAAGTAATTACAATATTACCGTTCCTGGTTTCTCCGGCTTTGTCTAGAACCAGACTCTTTTCGCCGTTGTCACCCTGCCATTCAAAGGTAGTTCCGGCAGGCCAAACTTTATTGCCACCAGAGAGTAAATTATTAATTACATTAATAATCCCATGAGGACCACCTTTAACTGTTACAGGGTTTTCAACAAAATTGCTTAAGTTGCGCCCGTCATTCTCTGTGTAACTTGTAGGGCCGTTGGTAAGATCTACTACTTCATTCTTTATATTTTTTACAGAAGTCATGATGGCAAAGGCATCTTCCTTAATTCTTTGCCATTTTATTTGTGGTAAAGTACCAACGTTTACTGGTTTAGTTTGAGCACAGCCTAAATCTTTATATGCTTTTTTCACAGCCTTAGCAAACTTTTGCGTTGCTCCCGGATCTTGACTGTCTGGATTAGCAAAGATTAGTGGCTGACTAGCATCAGTAAACCCACTGTTAAAAGTTGTATTGATAATCAAATGAAACTTACCAGAATTCATGTCGGCACTAGTCTGATTAGTTCCAGCTAATTGTAACTGACTAGCAGACATTTGCGTGCCATCAGCTAAGGTAATCTTAACCTGATTTTTAAAATCACCGCCATTAACTGCCTGTTGGATTAGTTGCTTATTTTGACCAACGGCTGCAGGGTATTGTAACCCGAGATTTGCTATTGGATATTTAGTTGGCTTGCCATCGACAGAAATGTTAAGAGTTGGGCTTGCATCACCGCCGGCATTAAAGATATAAATGGGATCGTCTTTTAAACTAGGTGCTGTGATATAGTTAACTTCGATTTCTTGCTTATCCGCATTAGGCAATGCAAGCTGATCAAATCCATTGGTATAAGTTAAATTCAGCTTAAATTTATTAGTTTTAGTGGTATATAAACTCTTTGGCGCAGTCCAATCACTAACACCAGCCGTAATTCCTAGAGCATAAGCTAAAGCGTAGTTTTCGTAGAAATATTCGCCAATTTTTGGCCAGTATACAACAACGCAGTTGTTTATTATGGGACAGCTATTGGCTTAATTATTCTATTTACAATTATCAATTTCTTGGTATCCTGCATCGTTCTTGCTTCCTTTGTTCAATACGTGCCATCAATTTTGACAGTTATCAAATTCAAGCACACCAATGAATTCCCTAACCATGGCTTCAAGCTTCCTGGCGGCTACACAATTCCAATCTTGGCTTTGTTAATTTCCTGCTACATGGTTACTAACTTCACTTGGAAGACAATTTTGGTTGGTGTTGTAGTCGGTGTCTTGGCTGCTGTCGCCTACTTCTTTATTGAAAAAGACGAAAAGGCAGAACAAAAGCACCAACACTATTTAGCTAAAATGCGGCAGAAATAGCTAAAAACAATTAGACGCAAAAAGGAATCGAATCAAATTGATTCGGTCCCTTTTATTTTCACTCGAGATTTACGATAAATTTATCTTGTTTGCTTGTGAACGTATATTCGAATTTAGTATAATTTTATCCGTAGAAAAGCTGAAGCGGTGGCAATCCTTCAAGGAGATGGTGCTTATGAGTGATTTTTAACTCGTATTCCTATCCTAATAGAAAGAAGACGCCTTCGTGTCTGTATCAGATGCGTTACAACTAATGCTAGAATTCGGCTCATTTGTCGTTATGTTAATCTCATTAGTTGTGGAGTTGATTAAGTTCTTTAATCAGCAAAACAAAAAATAACTGCTTTAGCTCTGCAAAGCTGGCAGTTATCTGATAAATCATAAAATTATTGGATAGCACCCGCAGATGCTATTTCTACATTAAGAGGTTGGCTCATTTGCCGACCTCTTTTTCATTACTATTATAGCAAGTTTTTTAAGTCCGTACAAAAATATCTCAATGAATTATCTTAACTAAAAATAGCGATGGTACATTCACCATCGCTATCCTTAGTTTTATTCAAATATTAATTATTCAACAGTAACACTCTTAGCTAAGTTACGTGGCTTATCAACATCTAAGCCCTTATCCTTAGAAGCGTAGTATGCAAGAAGTTGAGCAGGTACAACTGTCAAAAGTGCTGACATGTAGTAGTTAATTTCTGGCAAAACAATGTCATCGCCTTCGCGAGCAAAGTCCTTACCAACAATAGTGATTACACTAGCACCACGAGAAACAACTTCTTGAATGTTACCACGAGTAAGATCAGCAGTAACTGGATCATTAATCAAAGCAACTACCGGAGTACCCTTTTCAATTAATGAAATAGTACCGTGCTTAAGTTCTGCCGCTGCAAAACCTTCAGTTTGGATGTATGAAACTTCCTTCAACTTAAGAGCAGCTTCAAGAGCAACAGCATAGTCAATACCACGACCAATGTAGAATGCATTTCTTGATTTAATCAAGTAGTCATCTGCAAGCTTCTTGATCTTTTCCTTACCGTCAACGATTTGTTGGATGCCTTCTGCAGCCATTGCCAAATCTTGACGCAAGTCCCAATCCTTAGCATTTTCATTATTCAACTTTTCACCAAGAGCCTTAGCAAGAACAGCTTGTAAAGCAATCTGAGCGGTGTAAGCCTTAGTTGAAGCAACGGCAATTTCAGGGCCAGCACCCAAGAGCATTGTGTAAGTAGCTTCACGAGAAAGAGTTGAACCTTCTACGTTAGTCATAGTTAAGCTTGGAATGCCACGCTTGTTAACTTCCTTCAAAACAACACGTGAGTCAGCAGTTTCACCTGATTGAGTCAAGAAGATGAAGAATGGGTGCTTGCTCATCATTGGGAAGTGGTAGCCAGCTTCTGAAGCCAAACCAACTTCGGTTGGAATACCAGTGTAATGTTCAAAGAGAGTCTTACCAACTAAGCCTGCATGGTAACTAGTACCGGCAGCGAAGATGTATAAACGGTCTGCCTTAGAAATAGCATCAAGAATATCTTGATCAACCTTTGGTTCACCATTTTCATCAAGGTAGTTTTGTGACATGTGACGCATTACGCCAGGTTGTTCATCAATTTCCTTAAGCATGTAGAATTCGTAAGCACCCTTTGAAGCTGCGTTTGGATCAATGTTCAAAACGTGAGGTTCACGGTCAACTTTTTTACCATCAACAGTTTCAATAGTGTAAGAATCCTTAGTAATGTCACCAACATCCCCATCGTGCAAATCAACGAAAGTCTTAGTTTGGTCCATTACTGAAATAGCATCTGAAGCAATGATGTTAAAACCATCACCGATACCAAGCATCATTGGTGACTTGTTCTTAGCGATAAAGACATGATCTGGTTCAGTATTATCAACAAGCAAGAATGCGTATGAACCCTTAACAAGCTTCAAAGCTTCCTTAAATGCTGAAAAGCCATCCAAATTCTTGTCGCGTGCAATCTTACCGATTAATTGTACAACCACTTCAGTATCAGTATCTGAGTGGAAGTGTACGCCTTGTAAGTACTTTTCCTTCAATTCAGCGAAGTTTTCAATCACACCGTTGTGGACCAAGTAGAAACGCTTAGTTTCATCAAAGTGAGGGTGAGCATTGTCAACAGTTGGCTTACCGTGAGTAGCCCAACGGGTATGACCAATACCTACCAAACCTTGTTCATCTGGAGTCAACTTTTCTTTTAAGTTTGAAATACGGCCAACAGCCTTAGTCAAATATTCATTTCCATTTAAATCATTCAAGTAAATACCAGCTGAATCATAGCCACGGTATTCCAAATTTGTTAATCCGCTTAAAATAATTTCTCTTGCTGGTTTACCAACAACCCCAACAATTCCACACATAAATTTTTCTCCTTTGGTCTAGTTCACTTTTTGACAGTGGACTAGTTTGATTTCATTGTTACAGTTGCAATAATATTCTTTTTTGCCAAAGCGGTCAAGTGATTATTATCGAAATTGGTATAATCGATTTTAGAGCAAAAAAACAGCGGTCAGTTTTAATATACTGATCGCCATTTTGTATGTGTAAATTTAAATTACTTAGTCTTAATATCCTTGCCTTCAAAGCTGTCTCTCATCAATTGAGCAATTTGACTAATTAATGGAGCAACTGGGTTAGTTACAGTATTTTGGTCGCCGTAAGCTTCAACAGCTAATTGGTCAACCTTCTTATTGAATTCATTTTCATCAACACCGTAATCCTTGTATGCCATCTTGATACCAACTGATTGAGCTAAATCGATAATCTTTTGAACTAATTCTTCAATCAATTCAGCATCGCTTGAACCGGTCAAACCGATAGCTCTAGCAATTTCTGCGTAATCCTTGTCAGCACGGTAAACTGAGTAATGAGGCCACATAGCAAGCTTTTCTGGACGCTTAGCATTGAAGCGGATAACTTGTGGTAAAGCAATAGCATCGCTGACACCACTTGGAATATCAAAGGTTGAACCAACAGTGTGGGCAATTGAGTGTTCCAAGCCAAGGAATGCGTTCGAGTATGCCATACCAGCAATAGTAGCTGCATCGTGCATCTTCTTGCGAGCATCAAGATCACCATCATATGACTTCTTCAAGTTAGCGAAGATGATCTTAATAGCTTCAAGTGACCAACCACGAGTAAAGTCAGTAGCCATAGTTGAAACGTAACTTTCGATTGCGTGACCTAAAGCTTCAAAGCCTGACCAAGCAATCAAGCGTTTGGGCAATTTTTGTACGAATTGGTCATCAACAATAGAAACATCTGGGGTCAAAGCATAGTCACAAAGGGTGTGCTTAATACCAGTCTTAGCATCGCTAATGACAGCGATTGGTGAAACTTCTGAGCCAGTACCTGAAGTGGTTGGAATACATACAAGTTGAACGCCGTTAATCTTTGGGAAGCGAACTACTCTTTTTCTGATATCCAAAAACTTTTGATAAGCTTCTTCAAACTTCATTTCTGGATTTTCGTAGAATAAACGCATTACCTTAGCAGCGTCCATGACTGAACCACCACCGATGGCGATGACAACGTCTGGTTTAAAGATGTTCATTCTGTGAACCCCATCTTTAATGACGTCGGTGCTTGGATCAAGCGTTACGGCCTTGAAGACTTCGTATTCTTTTTGACCACGACGCTTAGAAATAATGTCGGTAATTTCATCGGCAAAGCCTTGGTCAGCTACGCCTTCATCAGTAACGATGAAGAAACGGTTAACGTTTGGCATGTGACGTAAGTAGTTAGCAGCATTGTGTTCGAAGTAGGTCTTTGATGGTACCTTTACCCATTGCATGTTGTCACGACGCTTGGCAACAGTTTTAATGTTAAGCAAATCGCGAGCACCAATGTTGTGTGAGAAGGTGTTAGCACCATATGAACCAGTACCCAAGGTAAGTGATGGAAGCATGTTGTTGTAAAGGTCACCGATACCACCAAGAGCAGCTGGTGAGTTAACCAAGATACGGCATGCATCCATCTTCATTGAGAATTCTTTGATTACTTTTTGATCACTTGAGTGAAGTCCAGCAGTGTGACCACGACCACCATAATCAAGCAATTCTGAACAAATTCTGAAAGCATCATCATGATCTTTAGCACGGTATAAAGTGAAGACTGGTGAAAGCTTTTCAGCTGAAAGTGGGAATTTTCTACCAACGCCCTTGTATTCAGCAACAATAACCTTGGTCTCCTTTGGTACATCAACGCCGCAGAGCTTAGCAATTTCATAAGCTGACTTACCAGCTACAGGACCTGCAACAGTACCACGTCTTGGATCGATGAAGTGTTCTTCAAACTTCTTAATTTCTTCTTTGTTCAAGAAGTAGCAGCTCCACTTCTTGAATTCTTCCTTAACTCGGTCGTAGATTTCATCATCTACAACAACTGAGTTTTCAGAGGCACAAACCATACCGTTATCGAAGTTCTTTGACAAAACAATGTCGTAAACGGCACGGTCAATGTTAGCAGTCTTTTCAATGTAGGATGGGCCGTTACCAGGACCAACACCGATGGCTGGCTTACCTGATGAATATGCGGCCTTAACCATACCAGGACCACCTGTAGCTAAAATGGTTTGAACACCTGGGTTATTCATTAAATCAGTAGTAGCATCCAAACTTGGTTCTTCAATCCATTGAATTGCATCTTTTGGAGCACCCGCAGCAACGGCTGCAGCTTGAATGATCTTACCAGTTTCTACACAACACTTTTGAGCTTGTGGGTGGAAGCCGAAAATAATAGTATTTCTAGTCTTTAAAGCAAGCATAGCTTTGAAGATAACAGTTGAAGTTGGGTTAGTTACTGGAGTAACACCGGCAATAACACCTTTAGGTTCAGCAATCTTGGTTAAACCTAATTCCTTGTCTTCCTCAATTACGCCAACAGTCTTTTCGTGACGTAAACTATTCCAAATATTTTCACTAGCGTACATGTTCTTAGTAGTTTTGTCTTCTACTACACCACGCTTAGTTTCTTCAACAGCCATCTTAGCTAGTGGGTAAGCATTTTGTTCACCTGCAGTAGCAACTGCTTCACAGATCTTATCAACTTGTTCTTGTGTGAAGTTAGCCATTTGGTCTAATGCAACATGTGATCTTTTTACTAAATTATCAACCATGTCGTAAATTTGCTTTTTCTTCTCTTCCTCTGTTTGAGTCTCTTTTGGTTGTGTCTTAGCCATTATTTTATTACCTCTAAGATCTACTAATTCTTGTGAACTAATTTACAATGTCAACTATAGCACAATAAATTTAAAAGTAAACGCCATAATTTACGTAGTTCACTAGTGAACAAGCATAAAAAATCACTCTATGATTTACTCTCAGACTAATGAAAGCGGTTGCTATTTTTACTAGTTTGTGAATTAACAAACATATTAATTTATATTATTCTTCTTATTCTTCTGAATTTTTTTAAAGCTTTCCTATAATCACTGGTGCTCGATTGCAAAAATGATAAAATATTAAGTACATGTGAGAAAACCGAGAATATGGGGGAAATATATGAGTGAGAAAAAATCAGAGACTAGTTCTGGATATAAAAGAACCCTAAGCAATGCTCACATTCAATTAATTGCTTTGGGAGGAACAATCGGAACCGGTCTTTTTCTAGGTGTCGGTGACAGTATTCATAGGGCCGGGCCTAGCGTTATCTTGATCTATATCATTGTAGGTATTTTCCTATTCTTGCTTATGCGAGCCTTAGGCGAAATGATTATGTCCGACCTCAACAAGCATACTTACATTGATTTTATTGAACAATATCTGGGTAAAAACATCGGTTTTATCACTGGTTATCTATACTGGCTTAGTTGGATCACCTTAGGAATGGCAGAAACTACCGCCTTAGGTATTTATTTCAAATATTGGTTCCCAACTTTAAAGCCTTGGATACCTGGCATTATTACCATTGTTGCCTTATTAATCATCAATTTAATCTCGGCGCGTGTTTTTGGTAATTTGGAATTTAGTTTTGCTATTATCAAAATTATTACGATCGTCGCTTTCGTTTTATTGATTTTGTATCTATTAATTACAGGTGGCAAAACAAGTTTCGGGCCTGTAGCTTTTGCTAATTTAGATGATCATGGCGGATTTTTCGCTCGTGGTCCACACGGTTTTTTACAAGGATTCCAAATGGTAATCTTCAGTTTTATTGGGGTTGAATTAATTGGTTTAACGGCAGCTGAAGCTCAAAATCCAGAAACCACATTAAAACGCGCAATCAATCAATTGCCAATCAGAATTATCCTATTCTACGTGATGGCGATTTTAGGAATTTTATTGGTTATTCCTTGGTCAAAAGTTTCAACTAACTCTAGTCCTTTTGTGCAAGCTTTAGGTGCAACCGGTATTCGCAATGCCAGTTCAATTATTAACTTCGTAGTAATTTCGGCAGCAGTCTCCTCCACTAACAGTTTTTTATACAGTGCGGGACGACTTTTGTTCTCAGTTACTTTCCACGGCAAAGGCAAGTGGAATCAAACTTTTGGTCACCTATCCAGACGGCAGTTGCCACAAAATGCTTTAATTTTGTCAGCATTATTTATGGCCTGCGCACCACTGATTACCTTGATTATCGGCGATCAAGCCTTTAACTTTATTTCATCTACTTCAACAAGTATGTTCTTGATCATCTGGTGCTTAATGGTTTTGACTCACATTGCTTACAGAAGAAAAACACCTGAAAATAAGTTAAATGACTTCAAAATGCCTGGCTTCCCTTACGTTGATTATTTGATTCTATTGTTCTTCGTATTGATGATCATCTTACTTTTGATTTTACCAAGCTACCGCATCCCAATGATTTCAGCTATCGTTACTTTCATCATCTTGTACTTAATCTCCAAACTATGGGGTGACAAAAAAGAAGCTTAAAAAAAGACGCGACAATGTTGCGTTTTTTATTCTTCTATTTTTTTGATAATTTTTGCAGGTACGCCAGCAACTACTGTGTTTTCCGGCACATCCTTAGTAACCACTGCTCCAGCGGCTATTACAGCATTTTCACCCACAATTACGCCTGGACAAATGGTAGCCCTGGCACCGATCCAGGCATTTTTCTTGATAAGTACTGGCTTTAATTCGAGTTCTTTTCTCTGCTTAGGTTTTAAACCGTGGTTAACGGAAAGAAGATGTGCACCTGGTCCAATTAAAACATCGTCTTCAATGGTGATGCCACCTAAGTCAACCATCATCACATTGGAGTTAATAAAGATGCGTTCACCTATTTTGATGTTGTGGCCGTAATCCGTGTAAAATGGCAATCTAATTTCTGTACTCTTGGGGATTTTTTGTCCTGTGATTTCACTGATTAATTGCCGCGCTTCACATTCATAATGACGCTGCGTGTTCAAGTTCTGCAACAAGCGCTGATTTTGTTCGACAATTTGGCTCAGATCATTTATATGATCTGAGTTTTTTTATTTATTACACAATTTTTTAAAATATTAGTGGATTTATTAAATAATGAGTGTTATTATTGAAACCAGAATTTAGGTAAGCTAATTCAGTTTTTAATTTGTGAAAGGAGGCGGCAATATGCAAACTAGAAAAAATGCTGTTTTATTAGCATTTATGATGATTTTGACTAGTTTACTATTGCTAGTAAGTTTATCTGCAAATATTACTCATGCTGCAGAAAAGGGGTCTACTTTAAACGGGCAGACACAGCAGTTTAATAAAGGTGAAGGAAACCCCAATTCGAAAGATTCGAAATCTGATTCAGAAAAAGCTACTCCAAGTAAAGGAACTAATTCTGAAGATAATTCTACTACTCAATCAAATCAGACGGCCACTGTAACGATTAATAAAATCGCTTCTGATACCCAGAAACAATTGGCCGGTGCTCATCTTCAAATTTGGGAGAATGACAAGCTAGTACAAGACTTTACTACTACTGGTGAAGCAAGTGTGTTCAATCTACCTAAAGGGAAATATACACTTAAAGAAGTATCAGCTCCTAAAGGATATGATGTAGCAAAAGCAAAGCCATTTACGGTTGCTGCTGAAAATATTACTACTACTATTGGTACTACTGTCAGAGCTGGTACAGGTGATACAGGTAATAAGATTTACATCCCTGATTCTAGTAATGAAGAAATTGTTATTTATGGTCCAAACGGTCAAAAAGATGGAAAGTTAGGATATTGTTTCAATGCTAGAAAAGATGCTCCTGATCCTCTACAATATTATGACCATGGGGTTTCCTATAGTAGAACAAGCATCCAAGATGGCTCTTTAGTTAATAAATACATGGGTAAACCACTTAAGTCAAAAGATAAAGATAGCTTAGATGCTATTAAAACTATTATTTGGAATGGTTTTGGACAAAATCCAGATAATGTTCAAAAGAAATATGGCTTAACAGATGATGAATTGTACCGGATTACCCAGCGTGCCATTTGGTACTATACTGATTCCGCTTCTGATGATCATGGTAAACCTTCTTTAGGTACTTTAGGGATGCCTAATGAAGCAAATACAAATGTTAGCAAGGAAGTATTGCAAAATGCTTTAGAAGATATTATTAAAGTAGATCCAAACAGTCCAATTCCTACTGGAATGGCAATAGATTTCTTTATTCCAGATAAGAATCATAAAAATTACCAAAATATTTTAGCTGCTTCATTTACTTCAACTTCAACTAAGCCTGGTAAGCCGGTTCCAGTTACATTAGTAGATTCTAAAACAGTTCCTGAAGGTACAAAGCCAACTACTCCTGAAGGTACAAAGCCAACTAAGCCAGAAGGCACAAAGCCAACTAAGCCAGAAGGCACAAAGCCAACTACTCCTGAAGGCACAAAGCCAACTAAGCCAGAAGGCACAAAGCCAACTAAGCCAGAAGGCACAAAGCCAACTAAGCCAGAAGGTACAAAGCCAACTACTCCTGAAGATACAAAGCCAACTACTCCTGAAGATACAAAGCCAACTACTCCTGAAGATACAAAGCCAACTACTCCTGAAGTAGAACAACCTAAGGCAACTACTCCAACTACTCCAGAAGTAGAACAACCTAAGGCAACTACTCCAACTACTCCAGAAGTAGAACAACCTAAGGCAACTGAACAGCCATCTGACAATACTGCAACTCAAAAGAATAATGATGATGACTTCTACGCAATTCCTGTTAAAGCTCAAACTACTGACAAGAAAGCAAAAGTTAACCACCAAAAAGCAGTTTACAAGACTAATAATTCACAAAAGATGCCAAAGGCAACTTCAGTTGTTTATACAGCTAACAACTCAGAAGCTTTACCAAAGACCGGTGCAAAGCAAAGTGCACTTATTGTATTAATTGGTCTTGGTATGGTAGTTTTAAGTGGTTTTTTATACAAAAAAGAATTCTAATTAATTAGAAAAAAATTCAATTATTCGAATTGAATTTTTTTCAAAACAATGAATAATAGTTAAATTAAAAGGCTCTCTATCAAATGTTGTTGATAGAAGTCAAATATAATTTAGATTAAGCATTAAGCTATTTGATAATAGCTTGATGCTTTTTCTTTTAGAATCGCATCTTTTTCTTCTAATTTGATTCTTGTTACTAAATGATAAAAGTTGGAATAGCCATAAGCAGTTCATTCAATTTGCTTTATTTTGCGGTTAGTACCTTCAAGGCAGCCATTTGATTCAGTAAATCTAGCAGCGTTAAGCAAATCATGAAGACAACGTTTAAAGGTTTTTAACGTAATGTTCATTTGATAACCTATAGTATCTTTACAGTTGAGAAGTTTTCTTAGATCAGAAACATTTTTATTTATTAGGGCTTTACTAATATCTTGTAAAAGATTGTAGGTATTCTCTAATTCTTCACTTAGCGCTAGTCCATCAGTCACAATTTGTTCCTGAGTTAGTGTATCTTTGAGGTGAATGTGTTTTTGTCTTTTCAAGATCATCAAAGGGCTTTAAATATAGTTTCCAATAATATTTAAGCAAGTTATATTCACGTGATCCTTTATGGTACTTCTTCATAACATGAATACGACATGAGTTGAACGGTTAAGCATTTGAATGATGTGAAAACGATCAAAAATGATCTGAGCATTAGGAAATAGTTCTCTGGCCATTATGTCATAGTAGTAATTAAGATCCATAGTAACCGTTTTAACCTTCCTACGAATAGTAATTGGAAAGTGCTTAAAATATTTAAGAATATCCTTTTTAAATCTATTAGGTAAGATTTTGAGCACATGGTGAGTCTGACCATCAAGGGCAATAAAGTGAAGCTGACGACCCACACCTTTGAATTCATCAAAAGCTAAGTGTTCAGGTAGCCAGTCATAATCTTGGGTAGAAGTAGTCTGATATTTTTCAAGCATTCGTTGAACAGTACAAGTTGAAACTGAGTTTTGGATGGCAATAGTTTTCATTGACATGTCTTCAGTTAAAGCGGAAATAATCTTTCTTTTCACTGGATTTGAGATATGACAATACTTATTTACTAAATTAGTTTCAGCCATAGAATTATGATGACAGTCTTGGCAAATAATTCTTTCTTTGGCTATTCTGATAAAGACGGGTAGACTGGCATCTAAAGCAAGATAACGGAGATTAGAATAAGAATGGCCATTGTGCCAAATATGATCAGAGCCACAAACAAGACAATGATCAAGATGAAGGACAGCATGATAGAATTTGGCCTCACGTCCACGATATTTCCCTAATGAAGTATCAAGGAATTCTAAATTATCTGCTTCAATATTAAGAGTAAATTTAATATAATTATTGAGAGAAGTCATAAGCAATCACCTTAATTTCTAAAGAGTAGTATCAAAGGATATTAATGTAAGAGGCCTATGGCTTCTTTTTTTGTGCAAAAAAATCCTGTTGATAGAATATCATAGAAATCTATCAACAGGATTTATCATAGAACCGACAATTTCTTGAATAAGTTATTTATCTTGGGTCTTCATAATCTGCTACTCCTTTTCTTGCTCATTTTTAGTTTAAAAGATAAAGTAAGTAATGTAAAAAACTTATTAAGTATCACGTATAATAACTTTTATTTATGGTGAAAATATGGAATTAAGAGTTTTAAATTATTTCGTTGCCACAGCGCAAGAGTTAAACATGACGAAAGCGGCACAGAAATTATTAGTTTCTCAGCCTGCTTTATCACGCCAGATTGCGGATTTGGAAGACGAATTAGGGGTCAAGTTATTCAACCGCCAACCACGCCATTTAACTCTGACACCTTCA
Source organism: Lactobacillus gallinarum DSM 10532 = JCM 2011 (assembly GCF_001434975.1). Lineage (GTDB taxonomy): Bacteria > Bacillota > Bacilli > Lactobacillales > Lactobacillaceae > Lactobacillus > Lactobacillus gallinarum. The sequence continues at coordinate 4,859 of NZ_AZEL01000053.1, read as the reverse complement.
GGACAATATTTATTAGAGCAAGCAAAAGAAATTTTAGCTTTAACTGCCAAAACTAAGAGCAACCTGCAATCATCAGCTGTAATCAGTGGTGATTTAACTATTGCTGCCGGCGAAAGTGTTGGGATGCAAAGACTGATGAATATTGTAAGTAACATTATTCAGGACTACCCTACAGTTAAAATTCATATTCTAAGTGGTGACTATGAATTCGCTGAAAAGAAGTTAAACATCGGTACAGTCGATTTTGCGGCTATCATTGGTAATGTTAACCTTTCAAACTATGCTTCCATTCAATTGCCAGAACGAGACGTATGGGGCGTATTAATGACTAAGAACGATCCTTTAGCTAAAAAGAAGGCAATTACCCCAGCGGATCTGGTTGGCAGAACCGTCTTAAATTCTCAACAGGCTGACACGATGCACTATTTCGATAATTGGCTTGGCAATTACAAAGACGACGTCAATTTCATCGGAACGGTCAACCTAAGCTTTAACGGAACTTTACTAGTTAAAAACAATGCGGCTATGATGTTTTAACACTAGATAAAATTGCTAATACTTCTAGCGAATCGGGTTTAACATTTAGGCCAATATCGCCAGCTTTAAGTGAACCAATCACGGTTATCTGGAAACATGAGACTAACTTATCACCCGTTGCCGAATTATTCTTAAATAGATTGCAAGCTTCTATTGCTGATGACTAAAAAAATCCCAAGGCCATTCGACCTTGGGATTTTTAGTTTGCTTTATTTTTTCTTACGAGTAAAACGTTGCTTAATTTGTTGCCACATACTTAATGCTTTACGCATATGGTCAGCAGGTACGTATTTTCTTATTGCACGCAATACCTTTTTAGGATCACGCGCAGCGAAGATAAATTTACCATTAGATTTAGTTCTAATTTCAAAACGTGGAATATAACGTCCATTAAAATGAACATCCGCAACTACATAAGTTACTTCTTTCCATGGAATTTGAACATAGTCTTCAACATTTCGCTCATTATAAAATTCAAAAGCTTTATCGCCGATCATAATTTTTCCATAGGATGCAATACCTCTAAACCAGGTACCATCAACGGTTAGATCGACTCTTGTGTTAATTGATTTAGCCATTTTTTATTAAAGAATGCCCCATACGTGGAATAGAACACCGATAACGAAGATACCAATGATGATCCAGATTGGTGAAACCTTCTTCTTCAATAACCACATACAGAAGAATGTCAAAAGAAGACCAGCTAAACCTGGAATCAATGAGTCCAAGTTGTCTTGCAAAGTAGTAACTTTAGTACTGCTCAAAGCTTTACCATTACCCATGTTCCATTGCGTAAGAGCTTCTTGAATACCTTTAGCACCTGATGGAAGCTTGTCCCATTCGATGTAACCACCCTTTTGGATAGGGGTTTGTGAAACGATTGGAGTAAATTTGATGTTTACCCAACGTTCAATCAAGGCACCCAAAACGAACATACCCATCATTGAAGCACCACGGGTAACTTTTTGAAGCATACCACCTGACATGTCGTTAGTGATAGCTGAACCAGCGCTGTAACCAAATTCTTGTGTGTACCATAAGAAGGCAATTCTGATGATGTTCCAGATAACGAAGAACAAGATAGGTCCCATGATATTACCTGAAATGGCCATTGATGCACCTAAGGCACCAACAATTGGACGAACAGTGTACCAGAATACAGGGTCACCAACACCGGCCAAAGGTCCCATCATACCAACCTTAACACCTTGGATAGCGTCGTCAGTAACAGGAGCACCGTTAGCTTTATCTTCTTCCAAAGCCAAGGTAACACCAAGAACTGGTGAAGCTAAGTATGGGTGAGTGTTAAAGAATACCAAGTGTCTTTGTAAAGCAGCAGACAAATCTTTCTTGTCTGGGTATAACTTTCTCAATGCTGGAATCATTGAGTATGCGTAACCACCGTTCTGCATTCTTTCGTAGTTCCATGAACCTTGAAGGAATTGTGAGTGCCACATAACGTTAAAACGGTCACGTTTGGTTAATTTAATTTTCTTATCAGCCATTATTTAAATCCTCCTCTATGCGTTCATTTTAATAATCATCAATGATATCGCCGAGTGGATCGCCGGTACCGGCATCGCCAGAGTTGTTTGAACCTGAGCCGTTGCCACCCTTAGCTTCAAGAGCTAAGTACATCAAAGCCATTGAAAGACCGATAGCACCAAGGGCGATCAAAGTTAAGTCCTTGATAGCAGCTAAAGCGAAACCAATTGCGAAGAATGGCCATACTTCTTTACTTGCCATCATGTTGATAACCATAGCGTAACCTACAGCAACAACCATACCACCACCGATGGTCATACCAGCTGATAACCATTGAGGCATCATTGCAAGCCAACCTCTAACAGTGCTTGCTGGGATAGCCAAAAGCAATGCGGCTGGGATAGCGATTCTCAAACCTTGCAAACATACAGCAATCCATTGCCATACGTTGATCATACGCCAGTTACCCTTCTTAGCTTGTGCGTCCATGATGTGAACGATAGCAGTTGAGATAGTACGCACGATCATAGTTAAGAACAAACCAGCAACAGCCAAAGGAATAGCGATACCAGTAGCAGTACCGATACCAGCAGTACCTTGACCACCTTCAACCAAGATAATAGCTGAAGCTACTGAAGCCAAAGCGGCATCTGGTGCAACAGCGGCACCAATGTTTGCCCAACCTAAGGCGATCATTTGTAATTGACCACCCAAAATAACACCTAAGTCCAGGTGACCGGTAACTAAACCGATCAAAGTACATGCAACTAATGGTTGGTGGAATTGCCATTCATCCAAGATACCTTCCATACCTGCAAGAAAGGCAACACCCACTACCAAAATCATTTGTATAGCGTTCATTTATTTACTCCTAATTAATTATTTCTTTTGTTCGTCAAGTAAGGTTTGAGCCTTCTTCAAGATAGAATCCATGTTACCTGGAGCATCTGAAGGAACCTTTCTAACATCAAACTTAACGCCCATCTTTTCAAGTTCACGGAAAGTATCAACGTCTTCTTGGTTCATTGACAATACGTTGTTGGCGTTAACGTCGCCTTCCTTGTATGACATTGAACCAACGTTGATATCCTTAAGATTAATACCGCCCTTGATAGCTCTCAAAACATCTTCTGGATTTTCAAACAAAAGAAGTGCGTGTGTGTTACCAAATCTTGGATCCTTTGCGATTTCTTCCATCTTCTTAAGTGGAACAGTGTGAGCTTTAACACCTGCAGGTGCAGCTTCACGAATCATACTCTTACGCAAGTCATCCTTAGCAACACTGTCTGAAACAACAATTACTCGATCTGGCTTCATTGCTGGAATCCAACCAGTAGCAACCTGACCGTGAAGTAAACGTGAGTCGATTCTTGCCAAAACGTACTTAATGTGACCGTCACCAATTACAGTACCTTCTGGAATTGACTTCTTACTGCCCTTAGCTGAGCCCTTGTCAGCGGCTGCTACAGGAGCAGCGGTCTTTGGCATTAAGTCAGATGGCTTAGTCTTGATACCATCCTTAGCAGGTTCAACTACCTTTGTAGCGATTTGACTTGCAGTAGCATTAGCATCCATCATTCTTTCAGTTAATGCTTGTACAACCATTGGTAAATTCATACCAGCTACAATTGCCCATTTATCATGCTTTTCAGCAAGACCATTTGCTTGGTTAAATGGTGTACCACCCCACAGGTCAACCAAGAATAGAACTTCATCTTGGTTTTCAAATGAAGCAATTGCTTTTTCCATTTTGCCACGAATGTCATCTGGGCCTTCACTAGGCTTTAAGATAACATGAGCAAAATCTTTTTGTTCACCGAAAAGCATTTGCGCAGATTGTGCAATACCATCGGCAAAACCACCATGGCTGGCTAAAACAATTCCTACCATGTAATTTCCTCCTCTAGATCAAAAAAATGAATCCGCTTTTATTATACGATAAATGCTTTCTTTTACAAAGGAATTTTCGAAAATAATTTCAGTTAGGGAAAATAATTTCCAATTTCTAAACTCCTTGTCCCACTAGCTAAGTGGAAAAATAAAAAGCAATTTGACATTACTGCAAATTTGCTTTTAGGTGAATTTTATTTCTAAAAAATTAATCAACCGCGACAAAATATTTTACTTCTGCGACGAAATCCTGTTTCATAACAGAATCATAGTACCCAACTTCCATTAGTTCATTCCCACCATAAATTTGACCCGTATTTTCATCACGGTAATCGAGATCAGGATTTAAGCCATATAACTTTGTCTGAGTAAATACCAGCTGAACCTGCGACATAATATTGAAATTCATTACTAAAACTTCTTTTTGATCTTTAGAAACGAAGTTCCATGCTGCCTGATTGCTGCTAAATGGTGATTCAAGCGATAAAAATCGCCGAATTGAATTAAATGACGCAATTTTTTATAATCATTAATTTCTTTCTCTATCTCTAAAGAATCCTCAGATGATAACTTGGTCAAATCCAATTCATAACCTAAATCACCACTCATCGCAACGGCATAACGCGTTGCAAGTGAAGTATAACGACCATTTTGTTCATTAGGACTCACAGATACATGAGCACCCATCATATTAACCGGATAAACCAAGCTGGTACCATATTGAATTTTCATTCGATCAACCGCATCTGTATCATCGCTCGTCCAAATCTGAGGCATGTAATAGGCCATGCCTGCATCAAAACGGCCACCGCCACTAGAGCAAGCTTCAAATAAAATATCGGGATAAGCAGACACCAATTTTTCCATCAAATCATATAGACCTAAAACATATTAAACAAAAAAGAAGGAAGCTAGGCTTCCTTCTCTCTCCTTACTCCGGCTGTCAG
>NZ_AZEL01000052.1 GCF_001434975.1 Lactobacillus gallinarum DSM 10532 = JCM 2011 | reverse complement strand
AATAAAAAATGAAGCCAAACTTCTTATTATGCTTGACTTTACGTAGAAAAACCTCCAAAAAATCTACTTATCCTGAGCCTCGTGCAAGTCATTCATTTGCTTTGCAACTTCCGCAAAAATGTCCTGCACTTCTTGTTCATTCAACTTAAAGCCCTTAGCTTGCAAGCCATCAACTACTGCATTGCCAACTCGATTGATCTTCTTTTCATCAGATAAATTCTCTTGGTCATACATGTTGATGTAGCTTTTCATTAGATTGCTTGTAACGATACGCAATCTTTCCAGCCGTTTATTCTTAAAGTGAACATGACTCAAGATACCGACACTTACAACACTAATAACCCAAAACGCTAGAGCTATTAATTCAACGTAATCATGTATATCCATGATTCTTTCCTCACCTCTTTTTTCTTTATTACACAGCCATTGGCACCACCTCTTTATAGAAAATTTATCAACTTAATACTAATATCCGTTGACTAATATTAGTATTTATACTAATATAATGGTATAAGAAATAACCTTAAGCACATGATTCCTTTCTTACTTACACACGTGTTTCTAGGCTTTTTCTTATTTCTTTCATATCTCGTTGACAGTTCTTATGCCACGTCTAAAGACTAATATTGTCAATAAATTTTTAGTAAAAATACCTATTTAATAATTTAAAATATTCGGAGAATGCTTGCCATGATTGAATTAGAGCGTACTAAAGAATTAGCAAAAAAATATAAAATGAACTTACGTGAAGTGAATGATAAGGCTGGGTTAGGTACTAATTCTATCTATAATTGGAAGAATAAAAGACCTGGTGGTGATGCCTTAGAAGCCGTTGCCGAAGTACTAAATACTTCAATCGACTATCTAAAAGGCAAAACCGATGATCCTACTCCTATACCTACAAAAGGACAACCAACTTCTATTCCACTAGACGAAGAAAAGCCTTATTCATATCATGGTTACAACGTTCCTGAGAGATATCTCAATATGATTCGAGGACTAATGGAAGATGACATTAAGGAAGGTCGTGCAGACAAGAAATGAGAAACTTAGGCAAAGAAGAGTTAATTGAGTACTTACTCAATTATGCTTTTAAGCACGGTCTTTCATACATATTGGTTAAAGGAGAGCCATATGACCCAGCACTTTCATTTAAGAATGCTCATAAAATGGTAATCAATACTAATTAGCATAATCCTAATGAATTGCCTTTTATCATTGGCCACGAGATTGGACACTTAATGTTAGGTGATTCAGGTATCGCCTATTGGCCTAGTTTTTCAAGGCAAAACTCAGAAGAAGAGGAAGCAGATCTATTTTCTCTTAAGATTATTTACGACTATTCCTGCAAAAATGGTGACTACATTCAAGAACCAGGAACCTTTATGCAGAACTATGGCATCCCTGAAAGAATGACTACTGCAACCAAGCAACTTTTTAAAGACAATGACGACCTAATATAACAAAAAAACTGATGCTCCTAGCTTCATAGCTTAGATGCATCAGTTTTTTAGTTTTAAAATCTATTTTTAATTTTACTTTTTCGCAGCAGCCTCTGCTTCAGCAGCAGTGTTTGATGGTTTTAATTTCAAACCATTTGGATCAACTTTAACTTCACTTGCTTTTATGTATGCATTTTTAATTGGAACACGATCGGAAACATAGTCGCCATTGTTTGTTAAGCGATAAACGCTTCTATATTCACCATTCAAATGTAAACGATAGAATAGTTCAGCCTTATTTTCCTTGGCTACCCAAATGTATGATAAGCTATCAACTCTCCATACCGAATCGTTCTTCTTAATTCTAATATTTTGAGAAGTACCATCTGCATTGTAGACTTCAACTGGTTGATCCATAGTAATTAATGATTTGTCTGTTTTGTTATAGCTCTGAACTGATAATTGCTTAGCAGCTTGAACATCATTATTATAAATCCAGTAATCCGTTCCCTTAATATGATAAATTGCTAGCTCATTATCGTCATCACCGTCTTGCCCAGTACCAGCACGTGTCCCTTGTTCTAAACGGTCTACCACAAACTTATCACCTTTTTTAACACGTTTATTAGTACGTTGGACTTGGATTTTACCTGGAACTTCTGTAAAAAGATAAGTGTATGGAGTAGTTACTGTTACAGTGGTTTCATATTTACCAACTGATTGGGTATTATTAGTTGGGGTGTTTGACGAATTATTAGAACTTGTTGAAGTATTAGTTCCGATAACTGGACCTAAGTTAGCAGTTCTAACATATTGCTTTCTTGGTCCGCCTACCTTGAAGTAGTGCTTACCATTTTTAAAGGTGTAATAGCCACCATAAGTAGTTACTATTTCGCCTTTGTATAACTTCCATTTCTTACTGCTTGCAGTCATACCGTAAGGCGTTTTTTGAGTAGAAGTACGATAAATATAGGCATTGTGGGTTACTCTACGTCTTACACCATCAATATTAGTTACTCTAACATATTGGTTTTTACCTGAAATCTTGTAATATTGGTTACCGTTAATAGTTACAGGGGTTGGATCAACACTGATTGATCCGTAAGTGTAATACTTTTGACCTGTTGAATTGCCATCTTTATCATAAGCAATTGAATTATGCATAACTGTCTTTCTGACAGAATTATCTGCAGCTTGAACCGTATGAGCCTGTGAGCTAAGTGGAAGCACTGGACTTACAGCCATTAATGCTGCAATTGAAGCTGATATAATCTTGTTTTTTATCATAATAATTGTCCTTTTAATTTAGAAATAATGCCTATAATTATATTACTCTTATCCCAGCAATATATATTATAAGTATATCCAATAATTTAATTAAAAATAAAAAGCGATGAATTTCAATAATGAATATTTCATCGCTTTTGTTAGTTTATATCTAAATCGAGACCAATAACAAGAATCTAATTCCAAGATAATTCATAAATCTCATTCAAAGTAGTTTTATTTTCACCCGCTTTATTTTTAGAATGATATGCAACAGTTAAGTAACAATGATTCTCACCAATAATTTGGATGCTTTCAACTTCACTATGTTTACCTGGAATATCTAAGCCACCGAATTCGCTTAAATTTACAGCTCTCCATTGGTCTTCGCTTTCTTTAGACCGAGCATAATATGGAATCTTAACAATCTGCTTATGATGTGCATAATAAGAGCCATCAAAATCTGGCGCTTTTTGACTGGAAATATAAATATTTCCATCATTATCCAGATCATACCCTTGAATTGAATTTACAATAGAATTATTATCATCACCATATAAATTATCAATGATAAAACTATCTTCGTATTTAACAGTTTCGAGATTAACATCTTCACTATTTCCCTTTTCATCAAGTTTTTCATTAATTGTATCTAAATTGTATATAGTAAAATGACCAATACAGTTATTTTCAACAGTAGCAATTAAAAACTTAGTATAATCAGGTGATACTGCGGCTTCGGCATGCGTCATCTTATTACCAGCAAATGGATTAGAACCAGCGCGATTCAAGTAGGATAATCGAGGAAAGTCAGTATTTGAATAATGAGGTCCCATTTGATTTCTAAGATCAACTCTTGCAATTTGCTTTGCCCAAATAATTTTGCTTCCTTCAATTTTCGATGGTTTAACACCTATAAACCATTGACCTGCTCTTTCTTCACCATTAATGTCTTTACGATCACCAGCAAATTCCCATGTCTGTGTGTGACCACCTGCTTGACCAGATAATTCAAGAATAGGGTTATTAATTTTACTTCCACGGTAACCACGCAAGATAGTAGTAGCACCTTTGCGAAGTTGTAATCCATATACATATTTTGAACCTACATTGCCTTTTTGAACTACTGCTTGATAGCCAGTATCCATATCAAATTGACTTAAAATTCTAACATTAGTTGTTTCATTTAAATGCTTCATAATAAACATTCTAAGCTAAATAGTGAATTAGTTATCCGACGGGATAATTGA
>NZ_AZEL01000051.1 GCF_001434975.1 Lactobacillus gallinarum DSM 10532 = JCM 2011 | reverse complement strand
AAACATTCTAAGCTAAATAGTGAATTAGTTATCCGACGGGATAATTGATTCACTATTTTTATTCTCTTGTAGAATTTAAGTAGTAGTAAAACTATATGTCATCGGGGCTTTAGACACTTGATGTCGCATAATAAACTGGCAGTTTTGCTTGAGTTTTCAGGAGTCTCTTCGAAGAATGTGGACACTTAGATGTCGAGTTTAGAAAATTAGATCTGATTTCTTAAGTAAATACGTTTTACTACT
>NZ_AZEL01000003.1 GCF_001434975.1 Lactobacillus gallinarum DSM 10532 = JCM 2011 | reverse complement strand
TTAAGTTTTTCTTGTCTTAGCTGGTAACGCTCTTGTTTGCTTAAATTCTCCCAGGTCCGCTCTAAGTAAAACATGCGATTGCAGTAGTTAACTCCTTTTTGGGCAAGGGACTTTCCAAAAGCTGTTTGTGGTACGGCTTCATGAAACTTTCTACTAACATGGGCCCAGCAACCAACTAGAGTTGCTTTAGGTAATTGCTCATAAGCTTGTCACATATCACAGTGCAGATAACCAGGATAGTCTCCTAAAAAGTTTAGAGCGACTTTTCCACTACGGGAAGGATCATGATGATACAGCGTAATTTTGTATGGATCATGTTTACCTGAAAGAAAGACCCAATAGTAAGTCTTAACGGTCTCACTTTCTAAGACAGTATAGTAAGTTTCATCGGCATGTAAGATTGGACTAGTTAACAGCTTTTGTTTTAATAACTCGAACATCGGCTTAAAGTAGTATTCATTACTCTTTAAGCCCCAATAGTTTAACATCTGTCTTGAAACTTCCAGTCCCATCTTTTTCCAGTCACTTTCTTGGCGATAGTCGGGTAATTTCATTTCATACTTTTGATAAAGTGAATGAGCGATGAGTGAAGCTGAACCTAGACCATGGTTTAGGGGAGCTTTAGGTACTGCAGCTTTAATGATCTTGTCGCTAAGATTTCTTCGACTGCAGTACTTACATTTGTAAGCGTGTTGGATATGATCTAGCCTTTAGTGTTAGTAGAATTCGCGCGCTTTCGTGTTCTTTATTTTTGGACTAATTGCAAAGCCTTTCATTAACCAATCAACCTGCTTAGCAGAGAGAGCTTGAACTTCATTTTGATTCCTGGGCCAGTTCATTTTTCCATTTTCATATCTTTTATAGAGTAGCCAGAAACCTTGACCGCCCCAATAGAGGGCTTTGAAGCGATCCTTGCTTCCACCACAGAAAAGAAAAACTTTACCACTAAAAGGATCAGTTCAAACTGTTCTTTAATTAAGATTGCTAGGCCATCAATGCCTTTACGTAGGCCAGTCTTACCACAAACGATATAAACTTGCCCCAAGTCACTAAGCCTAATCATGGTAAGACTTTCTCAAGTAATTTATTCATTAACTCAGGATCCAAATTACTATAAAAGTTCAATTCTAAGTCATTCTTCTTTAAACTAAGCAACAGATTATTACGTGGTGGCCGCGTCTTCTTTGGTCTGACTGGATGATTTAGAGCCACAATTGGCCGTTGTTTTTCGAGCATAATTCTAACCTCCAATATTTTTGATGAGTTTAGAATAGCTGAAAAAAGACGACTAAGAAAGATACTCGGTTATCTGACGCTTACAGCAGATTTATTTAATGCATTATTTAAGCATGTAACCTCTAGTCATTGGCAAGTTCTTACCAGAAGGGCCCTTGGTAAGCAAGTATTGGATGACATCGATATTGCCTGATTCAAATGAAGCAGCACAAGCATTCAAGTACATGTTCCACATACGAGTGAAACGTTCGCCCATTTTATCTTCAACTTGATCACGAACAGCATTGAAGTTCTTGTCCCAAATTTCAAGAGTTCTTTGGTAGTGACGACGAAGAGCTTCCATATCAGTGATTTGCAAGCCACTGTCAACGATGTCGCCGACAATTTCTTGCAAACCTGGAATGTAACCACCTGGGAAGATGTATTTGTTGATCCAAGCGTTAGTAGCACCGCCTTGTTGACGAGTAATACCGTGGATTAAAGCGACACCATCTTTGTTTAAGTACTTGTATACATCTTGGAAGTATCTAGGCAAGTTTTCTGAACCAACGTGTTCAAACATACCAACTGAAGTTACGTAATCCCAGGTTTGATCACCAAGTTCACGGTAGTCTTCAAGTCTAACTTCAGCTACATCTTGCAAGTTTTCATCGTAGATACGCTTTTGTACTAATTTGTATTGTTCTTCACTCAATGTAACACCGGTAACCTTAAGACCATATTCCTTAGCAGCAGTGAGCATCAATGTACCCCAGCCACAACCGATGTCGAGTAAAGTCTTGCCTTTTTGTGGTTTTAATTTGTTTAAAATGTGGTGAACTTTAGCAATTTGAGCTTGTTCAAGATCATTTTCATTACCATCTTCAAAGTAAGCACAAGAGTAAGTCATAGTAGGATCAAGCCATAACTTGTAGAAGTCGTTACCGATATCGTAGTGGCTTTGTACGTCTTCTTCACTTTGCTTTTCAGTGTGCTTTTGCTTTGGTAAAAATTTGCGGAACTTTGAGGAACGCATGAAGCTGTCGGCACTTTCGTAAGCACCAAAAATTAATTTTTGAATATCCCCGTGGATTTCAATTTTCTTATCCATGTATCCTTCACCAAGTGCGAGTGAAGCATTTCTAGTAATGTCGCCCATAGGGATCTTTTCGTTAAAAACAATTTCGATTTCAGGAGTACCATTACCGTAGACTTCGCTTTTACCGTCCCAGTAGGTTACTTTAACGGGAAAAGGGAAGGACTTGCTAAGCATCATTTTGTAAAATGTTTTTTCTAACAATTGCTTTTTCCTCCAATATTTAAAACCTAAAAGTATTTTAACACTTCTTTCTTTTTATTTGCTAATGGGATGAGAGCAAAATAAAAAACAGCTAATAGCTGTTTTATTTGGCAATATAATGGAAATTAGGGTCTAATTCTTTGTCCAAGCTATTCCAGGCATCTTCAAGTTGCTTGAATAAAATTTGTTCATTTTCATGAGTTAATTTAGTTTTACGATCAATTGTAATTGGATCACCAAAGCTAACTTCTAGGGGTTTGCGCTTAAGCAGTCCTTTAAAGGTTAATGGACCTTGATAAACGACGGGTACCATTGGCTTTTTGGACATTTTAGAAATTAAAAGTACTCCACCTTTTAATTCAGCTGAATGACGGGTTCCTGAAGGAAAAATAATCAATGAGAGTTTTCCTTTTCTAAGACCTTTAACTGGAATTTTTAAAGCCGATGGTCCAGGATTTTTTCGATCAACTGGAAAAGCATGAGCATGATTAAGAATAAAACGTAAAACCGGATTTTTGAATAGTTCGATTTTAGCCATGAACATAAATTCCATTGGACTAGCACCTAAGGCAAACAAGATAGGTTCCCACCAGGTTCGGTGTGGTGCTACTAAGATATAGTTACCTTTAGGTAAACGATTCTTGTGATGAATATGTAAGTGTCCATTTAGTACCCATACGATAAAGCGGGCAATCGGACGAATTATTTTATAAAACATCTTTTTGTTCCTCCAATTGTTGTAATATTATAAAAATAGATAGACAAGAAAGGCAAATATTTTTATGGTAGAACTTAAAGATAATGAACGAATTGATTATATGTACAGTGATGATTTGCGGATTATCCAAGATAAAACTGCCTTTAGCTTTTCTATGGATACATTGCTTTTGGCTTATTGGGCTAAGAATCAAATTCGTGATCGCGATAAAGTAGCAGATTTATGTGCGGGAAATTGTGCTGCAACGATTTATATGGCTTACTTCAATCGTGCGCACTATGATGCAATTGAGATTCAAGACGAAATATATTCGCAAGCTAAGCGTTCTATTGAACTTAATCAAATGGAAAATCGTATAGCAGTGTATAAGGATAATGTACTGAATGCCGCAAAATTTTTGCGTAAGGATAGCTACGACGTAGTAACAGTTAACCCACCTTACTTTAAGGCCCCTGAAGGGCATGAGGTAAACCCAGATAGAAAAAAAGCAATTGCTCGTCATGAATTGTTAATTAATTTAGAGCAAATTATTGAAGTTGCCAGTGGCTTATTAAAAATGAAGGGGAAGATGTTTATGGTGCATCGACCTGAGCGATTAGGCGAGATTTGTTACTACTGCATGAAGCATGATTTGAGTGTAAAATTAGTGCAACCATTTGTGTCTCACCGCGGAGATGATGCAAATTTAATTATCGTTGAAGCCGTAAAGCACACTGGGACAGATGGAACTGAACTTAGGGATGCAATCGAAGTTCATGACAAAAATGATGAATTTAAGCCATTAATTCAAAGAATAGTTCGAGAGACCCCTGAAGATAAAGCTAAACATGACGCCCGAGGTAAATACTATTTTTACGTTTTGCTTTGTAATGATGGTAGTTTTTATGGTGGCTTTACTAATGATTTAGATCATCGCCTAAAAATGCATAATTCTGGCAAAGGCGCTAAATACACCAAATCTAGGCGACCAGTTCGTATGATTTACCATGAGCAATTTGACGATAAAAGATTAGCTTTAAAAAGAGAGTATTGGTTTAAGCACCATTCACGCGCTTGGAAAGAAAAATTTTTAAGAGAGCATAATATTAATTTTTAGCTTGAAAAATAAAATTATTTTTTGTAAAATAGGCGAGTATGCTGTGTTAGCATATAATTTTTAAAACACATCAAGAGCGATCATCATCGTGGTGCCCTAGGTAGTGGTTTGATGATGAAATGAACGCTTGAGAGGATATAAAACCATAGGAGGAATATAAATATGGCAGACGTTGTTACAATGAAGCAATTGCTTGAAGCTGGTGTCCACTTCGGTCACCAAACTAGAAGATGGAACCCAAAGATGGCTCCTTACATTTTCACTCAAAGAAATGGTATCTACATCATTGACTTGCAAAAGACTATCAAGATGTTAGATGATGCGTACAACTTTATGAAGGCTGTTGCCGAAGACGGTGGCGTATTCTTATTTGTAGGTACTAAGAAGCAAGCTCAAGACTCAATTGCTGAAGAAGCAACTCGTGCAGGTCAATACTACGTAAACCAACGTTGGTTAGGTGGTACTTTGACTAACTGGACTACTATCCAAAGCCGTGTTAAGAGATTAAAGCAATTAAAGGAAATGTCACAAGACGGTACCTTTGATGTTCTTCCAAAGAAGGAAGTTGCACTTTTAACTAAGGAAATGGACAAGCTTGAAAGATTCTTAGGTGGTATCGAAGATATGCCAAGAATCCCAGATGTATTGTTCGTAGTAGACCCTAAGAAGGAAAAGATCGCTGTTCACGAAGCAAACATTTTGGGTATCCCAGTTGTAGCTATGGTGGACACTAACACTGATCCAGATCCAATTGACGTAGTTATCCCATCAAACGATGACGCTATTCGTGCTATCCGCTTAATCGCTGGTGCTATGGCTGACGCTATCGTTGAAGGTAAGCAAGGTCAAGATGACGAATCTGTTGAGGTTGACTTTAAGGAAAATGCTGATGGTTCAGAAGAAATCGTTAGCGCTGAAGAAAATCCAGAAGACTAGTTTTTACTGTTAGTTCCGTAGGAGGATCTATTAATGGCACAAATTACTGCAAAATTAGTTAAAGAATTACGTGAACGTACTGGTGCTGGCGTTATGGACGCTAAGAAGGCATTGGTAGAAGTTGAAGGTGACATGGACAAGGCTATCCAATATCTTCGTGATAAGGGTATGGCTAAGGCTGCTAAGAAGGCTGACCGTGTTGCAGCTGAAGGCTTGACTGGTGTTTACGTTAATGGTAATGTAGCAGCTATTACCGAAGTTAACTCAGAAACTGACTTTGTTTCTTCAAATGATAAGTTTGTTAACTTAGTAAAGGACGCAACTAAGACCATTGCTGAAGGTCAACCTGCTGATATGGAAGCAGCTAAGGAATTAAAGATGGACGATGGTTCAACTTTAGATCAAGCATTCGTTAATGCAACTGCTACCATTGGTGAAAAGATTGTTTTACGTCGCTTCGCTTTGGAAAAGAAGAATGATGATCAAGAATTTGGTGCTTACCAACACAATGGTGGCCAAATCGGTGTTATTACCGTTTTAGAGGGTGCCGATGCAGCTACTGCTAAGCACTTGGCAATGCACATTGCAGCTATGAAGCCAAAGGTTATCTCACCTGACGAATTAGATGATCAATTTATTACTGATCAATTAGCTGTAATGAACCACAAGATTGATCAAGACAATGAAAGTCGTGCATTGGTACACAAGAAGCCATTGCCACACCTTGTTTATGGTTCAGAAAAGCAATTAACTGATGATGTTTTAGCTAAGGCTAAGGAAGACATTAAGGCTGAACTTAAAGAAGAAGGCAAGCCAGAAAAGATCTGGGACAGAATTATCCCTGGTAAGATGCAACGCTTTATCGATGATAACACTCAAGTAGATAAGCAATTTGCAGTCTTATCACAAGACTACATCATGGATGATAGCAAGACTGTTGGCGAATTCTTGAAGGATAAAGGCGCTAAGTTAGTTGCTTTCCAACGTTTCGAAGTTGGTGAAGGTATCGAAAAGAAGCAAGAAGACTTTGCTGCTGAAGTTCGCGAACAAATGAAGTAATTTAAAAATTACATTATGATAGAAAGGAGGAGTACATTAAGTGCTTCTCCTTTTTATTTTTTATTATGATTGTTTTTACTATCAAGACATTGTTGAGTTAGATATGGTAGAATAATTAAAGCTATTAGAGGAGGTCACTATGAGTCAAGTTAAATATAAACGTATCATTTTAAAAATATCAGGTGAAGCTTTAGCAGGTGATAAGGGAAATGGAATTAATCCAACTGTAATTGGTCATTTAGCTAAAGAAATTAAATCTGTTCATGATTTAGGTGTTGAAATCGGCATCGTATGTGGTGGCGGTAATATGTGGCGCGGTGAAACCGGTGCTAAGTTAGGCATGGAACGTGCACAAGCCGATTACATGGGTATGCTTGCTACCATTATGAATGGATTAGCATTACAAGATGGTCTTGAAAAAGTTGGTGTTCCTACTAGAATGCAAACTTCAATTGAAATGAGACAAATTGCTGAGCCTTATATTAGAAGAAGAGCACTCCGTCATCTTGAAAAGGGTCGCGTAGTTATTTTTGGTGGTGGTACAGGTAACCCATACTTCTCAACTGATACTACTGCTGCTCTTCGTGCTGCTGAAATTGGCGCTGATGTAATTTTGATGGCCAAGAATGGTGTAGATGGTGTTTACTCAGCTGATCCTAAGACTGATCCAACAGCTACTAAGTTTACTGAATTAACTCAACTTGATTTGATTTCAAAAGACTTGAAGGTTATGGATAGAACCGCAAGTTCACTTTCAATGGATACTGAAATTCCATTAATTGTATTTAACGTTAATACTCCAGGCAACATTAAGAAGGTTGTTATGGGTGAAAATATTGGTACTGTTATTAGAGGTGACAAATAATGAATAACGAAACTATTAAAAAAGCACAAGATAACATGGATAAATCTATTAAGGTTTATCAAAAGAGATTAGCTTCAATTCGTGCCGGTGTAGCCAATGCTGCTCTTCTTGACAATGTTCAAGTTGAATATTATGGTGCACCTACTCCATTGACTCAAATGTCAAGTATTACTATTCCAGAACCACGTGTTTTGCTTATTACTCCATACGATCAAAATAGTTTGGATGATATTGAACATGCTCTTTTAGCTTCTAATTTAGGCTTAACTCCAGCCAATGATGGTAAGGTTATTAGATTAGTTATTCCTCAACTTACTGGTGAAAGAAGAGAAGAAATCGCCAAAGAAGTTGGAAAATACGCTGAGGATGCTAAGATCGCCGTTAGAAATGTTCGTCGCGAAGCTATGGACGCTTTGAAGAAAGAACAAAAAGACGGCAATATTACTGAAGATGAACAACGCAATTTAGAAAAGCAAGTTCAAAAGGTAACTGATGATTCTACTAAAAAGATCGATCAACTTGCTGATGAAAAGCGTAAGGAAATTACTCAAGGTTAAGCATGAGCAAGACAGATAATGAATTAAATCATTTAGCCATTATCATGGATGGTAATGGACGCTGGGCTAAGAAAAGGCACAAGCCTCGTTTTGTAGGACATCGTGAAGGCATGGATAATGTTGAGCGAATTACCCTAGCAGCTAATAAGTTAGGAATTAAAGTGCTAACTTTATATGCTTTTTCTACTGAAAACTGGGCTAGACCTAAAGAAGAAGTAGCTTATTTAATGAATCTTCCCGTGCGCTTTTTCGACAAATACATGCCTACTTTGATGGAAAATAACGTTAAAGTAAACATTATGGGTTACTTAGACGAATTGCCAGAAAAGACTTATAAAATAGTACAACGAGCAATGTCAGAAACTGCTCATAATACTGGCTTAATTCTTAATTTTGCTTTTAATTATGGCTCTAGAAGAGAAATAACGACTGCAATGAAAGAATTAGGTGGTATGATCGAAGCTGGTGCACTAAAAAGTGAAGACATTACCGAGAAAATGATCTCCCAGCACTTGATGACCAAAAATTTTGGCAAGTATCAAGATCCTGACCTGTTAATTAGGACATCAGGAGAACAAAGAATATCTAATTTCTTATTGTGGCAATTAGCTTATTCAGAGTTGGCTTTTAGTGATAAAAATTGGCCAGATTTTGATGAAGATGATTTAAGAAAATTTGTAAATGATTTTAAGCACCGTAATCGGCGCTTTGGTAAGGTAGACGAATCGGATAGTTAAATATGAAACAACGTGTAATTACGGCAGTTATTGCCTTGATTTTATTTATTCCAATTGTGCTTGCAGGTGGCCTTTGGATGGATTGGTTGACTGTATTATTTGCTGCAGTCGGCATTAGCGAGATCTTTTTAATGAAAAAACAGATTTTGGTCTCATTTGATTTCTTGCTAGCATTGCTTGCAACTTTGACATGGACAGTGCCGGATGCATTTTTTAAGGCATTCCCACCTAATATAACCAAATTCGGAGTATTCTTTGGAATTGTTATGCTGTTCTTAACCTGGACAGTACTTTCTAAAAATAAGACTACTTTCGATGATGTTGGTGTTTACATCTTGGCATCACTTTATATAGGGATTGGCTTCCACTACATGGCAGCCATTAGAGCTTACCCGCAAAATGGTTTAGCTTTATTGGGTTACGTGTTTGTAGTTGTTTGGTCAACTGATATTGGTGCTTACATGATCGGTCGTAAGATTGGTAAACATAAGTTATGGCCAGTAATTAGCCCTAATAAAACTTGGGAAGGATCAATTGGTGCCGTTATTTGTGCATTGATTTGTAGTGCAATTTACCTAGCAATTTTGAGTCACTTTAACATTGTTTTTGGAGTTTCCGAATTAACTATGGTAATTTTGGCATTCTTCCTTTCAATCGTAGGTCAAATGGGTGACCTAGTTGAGTCAGCATATAAGCGTTTCTACGGTGTTAAAGACTCTGGTAAAATTTTACCAGGACATGGTGGTATTTTAGACCGATTTGATAGTATGTTATTTGTTTTACCTGTAGTAGCTGCTATCTTAGGTATTGTTCACTAGGAGAATTTTATTGAAAGGTATACTAATCTTTTTAATCGTTTTTGGCTTATTAGTTTTTGTCCATGAATTTGGACATTTTATTGTAGCCAAAAAATCAGGTATACTTGTGCGAGAATTCTCAATTGGTATGGGACCTAAGTTATTTCAGATTAGAAGAAATCCTACTACTTATACTATCAGGTGGCTACCACTTGGTGGTTATGTTCGATTAGCAGGATCTGATGATGAAAGCAAATTAGATCCGGGCATGACTGTAATTTTGCAGTTAAATGATCAGGATGAAGTGGTTAGAATAGATGCTTCTGAATCTGACATGCCAATAGAGGGTATTCCCGTTCAAGTTACTAAGGCAGATTTAGTAGATAATTTAGTAATTGAAGGCTATGAGAATGGCGATGAAAATAAACCGGTAACTTACCATGTTAATCATGATGCAACTATCATTGAAAAAAATGGTACCGAATTAATCATTGCACCTCGTGATACTCAATTTAATGAAGCAAAGGTCTGGCAAAAGTTAGCAACTAATTTTGCTGGTCCTTTTATGAATATTTTATTAGGTTTTGTTGTGTTCTTAATCTGGACATTTACGGTGCCAGGTCCAGCCACAACTACTATTCAATCTACTACGAATGGTTCACCTGCTCAGATTGCTAAAATTGCACCGGGTGATCGAATTGTAGCGGTTAATGGTCAAAAGATTAATAGCTTTGAACAGGTAACTGAAAAAGTTAATCAAAGCAAAGGTAAGAGTCTTAAATTTGAATTAAGTAAAGATGGCTCTACTAAAACTGTAATGGTTAAACCAAAGGCTCATCGAATTCAGAAGCAAAAAATTTATCAAATAGGTATTGTTGCTAAAAGTAATGAAAATGCTGGCGTAAAATTAAAAAGAGGTTGGGATACAGCTGTTTCTACAACCGGTTTGATTTTTAATGCAGTAGGTAACTTATTTAGACATTTTAGTCTTAATAAATTGTCTGGTCCTGTAGGAATTTACTCTCAAACTTTGCAAGTTTCACAAATGGGCTTTACATATGTATTAGCCTTTTTAGCAATGATCTCAATTAATTTGGGAATTGTTAATTTAATTCCAATTCCAGGTTTAGATGGTGGTAAACTTTTATTGAACTTAATTGAATTAGTTCGTGGTAAACCAATTTCAGAAGAACATGAGGCAATTGTTGAATTAATTGGCTTTGGTTTATTATTAGTATTAATTATTGCAGTTACAGGCAATGACATTTATCGCTATTTTATAAAATAATTAATAATAGTTAGTTTTGTTTTTACTTTAGGAGAAAGTAATGCGTCAATCAAAATTTTTTATGCCAACTTTAAAGGAAGCTCCATCAGATGCTGTGGCAGAAAGCCACAAGTTGATGATTAGAGGGGGATATATTCGTCAGGTTACTGCTGGTGTTTATGCTTATCTTCCATTAGGTTATCGTGTATTACGTAAGGCTGAAGGAATTATTGAAGATGAAATGGAAAAAATCAATGTTCCTGAAATGATCATGCCTCATTTATTACCAGCTACTTTATGGCAAGAATCAGGTCGTTACAAGAAGTACGGCGCTGAAATGTTCAAATTGAAGGATCGCCATGGCCGTGAAAGTTTGCTTGGACCTACCCATGAAGAGACTTTTACTGAAATTATTGCTAAGAACCTTAAGAGTTATAAGCAAATGCCATTAGCTTTGTACCAAATTCAAACTAAATTCCGTGATGAAAATCGTCCTCGTTTCGGTTTACTCCGTGGTCGTGAATTTGTCATGCTTGATGGTTATAGTTTTGCCGCAACTCGTGATCAATTAGATGAGCAATTTGATGATCAAAAGAGTGCATATAAGCGAATCTTTAAGCGTGCCGGTGTTACTGTACACCCAGTAATTGCTGACTCAGGTACAATGGGTGGTAAAAACTCAACTGAATTCCAAGCACCAGCTGCTATTGGTGAAGATACTATTGCTACTAATGAAAAGGGAACATATGCTGCTAACCTTGAAATGGCTAAGAGTATTGATACCTTTAAACAAGAACCAGAAGATGCCAAGGAACTTACTAAAGTAGCAACTCCAGATTGTGATACAATCGAAAAATTAGCTAAGTTCTTGAATGTTCCAGCAACTAGAATTGTTAAGAGTATTCTTTATATTGCGGATGATCAAAAAGTTTTGGTTTTAATTCGTGGCGATAAGCAAATTAATGAAGTAAAACTTGGACATGTTCTTGACGCTGATGAAGTTCATGAAGCAGACACTGCTGATTTGAAAGAAATTACTGGTAGTGAAAAAGGAGGCGTTGGTCCTGTTAATGCTGATTGGGCTGACAAGATTATTGCAGACGAAACTGTTAAGAATCTTTACAACGTAGTCGTTGGCGCTGGTGAAACTGATTACCAATTTGAAAATGCTAACTTGGATCGTGATTTTAAGGTTGATGAATTTGCTGACATTAGAACAGCAAACGAAGGCGAACCAGATCCTGTTGATCA
This sequence comes from Lactobacillus gallinarum DSM 10532 = JCM 2011, assembly GCF_001434975.1. Lineage (GTDB taxonomy): Bacteria > Bacillota > Bacilli > Lactobacillales > Lactobacillaceae > Lactobacillus > Lactobacillus gallinarum. The sequence continues at coordinate 36,626 of NZ_AZEL01000003.1, read as the reverse complement.
TTTGCCACTTAAGTTCACAACATCAATCGAAGTTGGTCATATTTTCAAGCTTGGAACTTATTACACTAAGACTATGGGTGCTGATTTCTTGGATCAAAATGGTAAGGCTAAGCCTGTTATCATGGGTTCATATGGTATTGGTGTTACCAGAATGCTTTCAGCAGCTGTAGAACAACACTTGACTGAACACGGTGTTGCTTGGCCAAAAGAAATTGCACCATTTGCAATTCACATTGTTCAAATGAAAATGAATAAAGAAGATCAAACCGAATTAGCTGAAAAACTTGAAAAGAAGTTCAGTGAAAAGTATGATGTTTTATACGATGACCGTAAGGAACGTGCTGGTGTTAAGTTCGCAGATGCAGATTTAGTCGGTGCACCTATTAGAATTACGGTTGGTAAGAAGGCTGTTGATGGTATCGTTGAGGTTAAGAGACCTACTGATGATAAGGCAACCGAAATGTCAATTGATGAATTAGATAAGTTTGTAAATCAAGAGTTAGGATAATTTTTGTGGCAAATAAAAATGATCTTTTCTTAAAATTGCTCAAACAAGTTCATTTCCCTGATAGTTTTGAAGATAATTATCTTCTTCAAAAGGGAAAGGTTGAAAACGTGGATGTTTACGCTAAAGAACATAGGTGGGATATCCATGTTTTTTTTGATACCCCTTTGAAATATGACACTTATGTAGCATTAAGAAAAGCAATAGAAGAAACTTTTTCAGCATTTGTAAATGTAAGATTTTTTGTTGGTACAGGTGATGGTTCTGACCAATACTTGCCAGATTACTGGCATTATGCGGTACAGAATTCAAATATTTTATCTCCCGTCGCTAGAGAATTTTTAGCTGGACAAAAACCTAAAAAAGAAAATGGTCGTTGGGTTATTCCAGTAGATAACAATGTAATTGATGGATTAATCGAACAAAAGGCTTTAGATGATTTGGCTGAAGAGATGCGTGACTTTGGTTTCTTTAATTTAAAATTTATAACCGAAGTCGATCAAACTAATTTACAAAACAGTTTAGAAAGTTTGCAAGAGCTTCAGCATGAACATGAAAAAAGTATGCAGGAGGCTTTTAACAATACTCCGGAAAAGCCGAAGCCTAAACCAAAGCAGCAGTACCAAACCAAGCGTACTAGTTATGGCAATCGAAAACTAGATGAAAATGCTCCGATTACGCAAATTCAAGATGTTGAAGATGGTACTCGAAATGTTGTAATTGAAGGTAATATTTTCAATATTGAAAGTAGAGAATTGAAAAACGGTTCAGTAATTTTTACAGGTGAAATTACTGACTATAGTGATTCAATTGCGTTTAAGAAATTTGCTTCAAATAAGGAACAAATTGAGCAAATGGCTGCAATTAAGCCTGGTACTTGGGCTAAAATGCAAGGTTCAGCAATCGATGATCAATGGGTACATGATGTAGTATTCAACATTAGCAGCTTTGAAACAGTTGAACATATCGGACGAACGGAAAAATATGAGGGTGAGCAAAAGAGAGTAGAACTTCATTTGCACACTAATATGAGTCAATTAGATGCAACTAATGCACCAAGTGATTTTATTAAAACTGCTAAAAAATTTGGTCAGAAGGCTATCGCTATTACAGATCATGGTGATGTTCAGTCCTTCCCAGAAGCTTATAGTACAGGTAAAGCTACAGGCACAAAAATCTTATATGGTGTTGAAGCGAATATGATAGATGACCATGCATTATTGGTTATCAATCCAGCTCCAATGACTTATGAAGATCGTGAATTTGTTATTTTCGACGTTGAAACTACTGGTCTTTCATCTGTTTATGACACTATTATTGAAATTGGTGCTGTTAAGATGAAAAACGGCGAAGTTATTGAACGTTTTGATAAATTCATTAACCCACACCATCCTTTGAGTGAACAAACCATTAATTTAACTTCAATTACGGATGAGATGGTTAGTGCTGCTGATGATGAAGATGTAGTTATTAAGCAATTCCAAGACTTTTATGGTGATCGTCCTTTATGTGGACACAATGTTCAATTTGATGTCGGCTTTGTTAATGCCGCTTTAAGAAGAGCTGGTCTTAGTGAAATCACACAACCAGTTGTCGATACGCTAGAAGTTTCTCGTTTGCTTCACCCTGAACAGAACCGTCATACTTTGGATTCATTAGCCAAAAAATATAATGTTTCCTTGGAACATCACCATAGAGCTAATCAAGATGCGGAAGCAACTGGTTACTTAATGTATAAGCTGCTAGATGCATTTAAGAAAAAATATAATGAAGATAATTTGAATAACTTAAATGGTTATGCTGCACATGGTGAGGTTTATAAGCGAGCTCGACCATCCCACATGACGGTTTTGGCTAAAGATCAAAAGGGATTAAAGAATTTATACAAACTAGTTTCAATAGCAAGTACGAAAGACTTTTATCGAATTCCGCGTACTCCTAAATCAGATTTAGCTCGTTTGCATGAAGGTCTGTTTTATGGCTCAGGTTGTTGGCAAGGTGATGTCTTTGTAGCAATGATGCAGAAAGGTTATGACGAGGCTAGAGAAAAAGCTAAGTTTTATGACTTTTTGGAAGTACAACCTCCTGCAAATTATTCTCAATTAATCGAGGATGGATTAATTAAAGATGAAGCACAACTTGAAGAAATTATTGGGAATATTTATAAGTTAGGTAAAGAATTGAATAAGCCTGTTGTTGCAACAGGAGATGCACACTATGTTGAACCACATGATGCTATTTACCGAACTATTTTAATTTCAGCGCAACGATCTAATCCAAATAGAAATAAACCGCAACCTGATTTGCACTTTTATTCAACTCAGGAAATGCTTGATGCATTTAGTTTCTTAGGTGAAGATGTAGCCAAAGAAATCGTTATTGATAATACAAATAAGATTGCTGATGAAATTTCTGAGATTCAGCCAATTAAGGATGGATTATATCCACCTCATATTGAACACGCTGATGAAGAAATGAAAAAGTTAACTTATGATAAGGCGTATGAACTTTATGGCAAGCCGTTGCCTAAAATCGTAAAAGACAGAATTGATCTAGAATTAAATTCTATTATTTCTAATGGATATGCGGTTATTTACTTGATTTCTCAACGTCTGGTGGCCAAGTCAAATAAAGATGGTTACTTGGTAGGTTCTCGTGGTTCTGTAGGTTCCAGTCTGGTAGCTACTATGTCAGGAATTACGGAAGTTAATCCACTTGCACCACATTATCGTTGTCCTAAGTGTAAATATTCGCAATTCTTTGAAAATGGTGAATATGGTTCTGGATTTGACTTACCTGATAAGGATTGTCCAAAATGTGGAACGCCTTTAGTTAAAGATGGACAGGATATTCCGTTTGCGACTTTCCTAGGCTTCCATGGGGATAAAGTTCCTGATATCGATTTGAACTTCTCAGGAGACTATCAACCAGTTGCGCATAACTTTATTCGAGTAATGTTCGGTCCAGATAATTCTTATCGTGCCGGAACTATTGCGACGGTTGCAGATAAGACTGCATATGGTTATGCAAAACACTTTGATGAAGAGCGTGATTTGAAAGCTAGAAATGCGGAATTGGATCGCCTGGCTAGTGGTATTCGTGGAGTAAAAAGAACTACAGGTCAGCACCCTGCTGGTATTGTTGTAGTTCCTGATGACATGGATATTTATGATTTTACTCCTGTATCTTATCCAGCTGATGATGTTAATGCAGCATGGTTAATTACACACTACGACTTCCACTCAATTCACGATAATATTTTGAAGTTCGATATTCTGGGACACGATGACCCAACGATGATTCGTCACTTGCAGGATCTGTCAGGAATCGATCCACTGACTATTCCACCGGATGATCCTGGTGTTATGTCTCTTTTCTCAAGTCCTAAAATTCTAGGAGTAACACCAGAACAAATCCAATCAGAAACAGGTACTTTGGGAGTACCAGAATTTGGTACGCGTTTCGTTAGAGGGATGCTTGAAGAAACTAAACCAACAACTTTTGCGGAATTATTGCAGATTTCTGGTTTGTCACATGGTACCGATGTATGGTTAGGAAATGCAGAAGATTTAGTCAATAACGGTACTTGCAAATTAAAGGATGTTATTGGTTGTCGTGATAACATTATGATGGACTTGATTCACTGGGGAGTTAAACCAGAAGTTGCCTTTTCAACTATGGAGTCTGTTCGTCACGGACGTGGTATTAGTGATGAAAATATGGCAATTTTGAAGAAGAATAAAAATATTCCTGATTGGTATATTCCTTCTTGTTTAAAGATTAAGTACATGTTTCCTAAAGCTCACGCCACTGCTTATATTTTAATGGCTTTACGTATCGCCTGGTTTAAAGTATATTATCCAGAAATTTATTACACTGCTTATTTCTCAGTGCGTGCTGATTTATTTGATTTAGTTGCAATGAGTCATGGTAAAAACACTGTTAAAGCTGCAATGAAAGAAATTCAAGATAAAGGAAACGATGCTTCAGCCAAAGATAAAAGTTTATTGACAGTTTTGGAAATTGCTAACGAATGTCTTGAACGCGGCATTAAAATTAAAATGGTTGATATTGATCAATCAGAAGCTACGGATTTTAAGATTTTAGATAAGCATACTATTTTGGCACCATTTAATGCGGTTCCTGGTTTAGGTGACAATGCGGCTAAGCAAATTGTCGCTGCGCGTGCTGAAAAGAAATTCTTATCTAAAGAAGATTTAGCAAAACGCGGCAAAGTTTCACAAACAATCATGAATTATTTCGAAGACAATGGCGTACTGGAAGGTATGCCCGATGAAAATCAATTATCACTTTTCTAGGAGTTATTATTACATTGTTATGTAAAACATGGTATACTAATAAAGAAGTTCGAATAGGTAAATTCGAGTGAGCAGTAATGCTCACTCTTTTTATTACGGAGGAAATTTTTTGTCTAAAGTTATAGATCTTGTTCGTCCAGTTGTCGAAACAATTATTGACGAGCATGGCGACATGTTAGTTGATATGGAATACGTTAAGGAAAAAGGTCAAAACTATTTACGAATTTATGTTGATCGTCAGCCCAATGGTATCGATATCGATGAAATTGCGGCTTTAAGTGAATTGGTTTCTGAAAAACTTGATACAATTGATCCTGATCCGCTTCCTGATCCATATGTTTTAGAGTTATCATCTCCAGGTGCTGAACGCCCTATTAAGACTGAAGCTGATTGGGAGAGAGCACTGAATGATTATGTTCATATTGGTCTTTATCAAAAAATTGAGGACAGAAAAGTGTATGAAGGTACGCTTAAATCCTATAATAATGATGAGATTGTATTAGAAGTAAAAGATAAAACAAGACGAAAGAAATTAACTATCCCTCGTAAGTTAATTGCAAAGATTCGTTTTGCAATTGAATTTTAGAAAGGTTGATCAAAAACTTATGTCTAAAGAAATGCTAGAAGCGTTTGCTACCTTGGAAAAGACCAAGGGCATTAAACAAGATGTTATTGTTGATGCAATCAAGGCCGCTTTGGTAGCTGCATACAAGAAAAATTATAATCAAGCCCAAAACGTTGAAGTTGACTTCGATGAAAGAAGAGGTAACTTCAAGGTAATGGCTGTTAAGACAGTCGTTGATGAAGTACAAGATGACCGTCTTGAAGTTAGTTTGAAAGACGCCTTGGCAATTAATCGTGCTTATGAAGTTGGGGATGAAATTCGATTTGAAGTTACACCAAAGAACTTTGGTCGAATTGCTGCTCAAACTGCTAAGCAAGTTATTATGCAACGTCTTCGTGAAGCAGAAAGAAGTCATATTATTGACGAATATTCTCAATATGAAGATGAATTAGTTACAGGTACTGTTGAACGACGTGATAATCGTTTTGTATATGTTAATATTGGCAATGTTGAAGCTGTGATGCCTCAACGTGACCAAATGCCAAATGAAGTTTACAACCCACAAGATCAAATTCGTGTACTTGTAACTCATGTTGGCTCAGATTCTAAGGGTGCACAAATCGTTGTTTCAAGAACTGCACCTGATGTTGTCAAGCGATTATTTGAACAAGAAGTTCCTGAAATTTATGATGGAACTGTTGAAATTGTATCAATTGCCCGTGAAGCTGGCGACCGTACTAAGATGGCTGTTAAGTCAAATGACCCTAACATTGATCCAGTTGGTACTTGTGTAGGTCAAAAGGGTGCTCGTGTTCAAAATGTTGTTAATGAACTTGGTGGCGAAAATATTGATGTCGTTAAGTACGAAGAAGATCCTTCTGACTTTATTGCTAATGCATTGAATCCAGCAGAAGTAATTGCTGTTCAATTTGGTGATAATGAAGAAGAAAAGAGTGCGTTAGTAATTGTTCCAGATTACCAATTGTCACTTGCTATTGGTAAGAAGGGACAAAATGTACGTCTTGCTGCTCGCTTAACAGGCTATAAGATTGATATTCGTCCAGAATCTGAAGTAGAATTTGTTGATGAAGAGTCAGACACTGCAGCCAAATCTGCTGATACTGAATCTGATGAGGATAGTTCAGTTGATACAGATGAAGCAGCTACACAGGTAGAAGAAAGTTCAAGCGAAGATAATACTGAAGAATAGGTGATTTTTTGAAAAAAAGAAAAATCCCAATGCGGAAGGATTTATTAACCGACACTATGCAACCTAAAAAAGAGTTGGTACGTGTCGTAATCGATAAAGAAAAGAATATTGCTGTTGATCCTACTGGCAAAAAAGCAGGACGCGGCGCATATGTTTCACTTGATCCAACCAAGATTAAAGCCGCTAAAGAAAAGCATATTTTAGATCGTAGCTTAGGGGCTAAGGTTCCAGATAGTTTTTATGACGAGCTTTATTCATATGTTGATCATCAAAAAGCAAGAAAAGAATTGTTTGGTGATAAATAAGTTTGCAAAATAGACAAAAAGCGATTAATTTGTTAGGTTTAGCACAGCGAGCTGGTAAATTAATTACTGGGACAGAAACTGTGATTGCCAAGCTTAACAAAGGAAAAATCACCGCGGTCATCATGGCGTGTGACGTTCAAGACAACACCGCTGAAAAAGTTGATCGTGCTGCCAGAAAAGTTAATGTTCCTATAATAAACTTATTTTCAGCTGATGAGATTTCCAAAGCTATCAGCAAAAAACGTAAAGTTTTAGGATTAACCGATGTCGGTTTTACCAAGGCATTGATTAAAAAAATAAATGAAGGAGTGTGATTGGATGGCAAAGAAAAGAATTTATGAAGTCGCAAAAGAAGTGGGCGTCGATAATAAAGTTGTAGTCCAAAAAGCAAAGGAATTGGGCTTCGATATAAAGAACCATATGTCATCAATAGATGATGCACAAGTTGCAAAATTAAAAGGTAGTTTCCAAAACTCCGCTCCCGCTGAGAAAAGCAATAAAATAAAGATCTCTGTTTCTTCTATTCGTAAGAACGAAAAGAAACAAGAAGATAATGCAGGTTCAAAGAAGCCTAGAAGACGTAACAATAAGCGTCGTCAAAATAATAATGATCGCAATCGCAAAAATAGAAATGATCGCGATCATAACTCAAATTCAGGTAAGCCAAAAGCAGCTGCTTTGTTGCAACAATTTAAGCAAAAGCAACGTGCAGAGGAAGGCCTGCTTAATCGAGAAGCACAAAAAGCTAAAAAAGAATATCACGAACAATTGAGACATCCGAAAAAAGAACAACCAGTGAATAATAAGAAGAAAACTAACAAAGAAAACAATACTAAGAAGTCAGAATCAGTAGAGAAAAAAGTTATTGGTCCAAAGATTTTGAAACCATCTCCAGCACGTTTGAAGAAGAATCAACCTTCAACAAATGATAAGCCTGCAGTGAAGGTTTCTATTCCTGAGCCTCCTAAAGATGAAAAACGTGGCAATGGTCGTGGTAAGAATATGGGTAAGCCAGGACGTAAAGGTAAGAACCAATTCTTTAATAATCATAATGAACATTCTGATCGTTCAGAAAGAAAACGTCGTAAGAATAAGAAACGTCAACAAGAACAAAAGCCAAAGAAGCAACCTACTAAGCGTAAGGAACGTCCATTACCAGAAACTTTAATATATGAAGAAGGTATGAACGCTCAAGACATTGGTAAGTTGATTCACCGTGAACCAGCTGAAATTGTTAAGAAATTATTCATGCTTGGTGTGATGACTAACCAAAACCAATCTTTGGATAAGGATACCATCGAATTATTAGCAGCTGAATACGGTATTAATGCTAAGCAAAAGGTTCATGAAGATATTTCTGATATTGATACTCTTTATGACAAGAGAATGGAAGCTTCTAAGAAATCTAAGAATCAAGTTAAGCGTCCACCTGTAGTTACTATTATGGGGCACGTTGACCATGGTAAAACTACTTTGCTTGACCGTTTGCGTCATACCCATGTTTCAGCTCATGAAGCTGGTGGTATTACCCAGAAGATCGGTGCTTACCAAGTTCGTCTTGATGACCGCTTGATTACTTTCCTAGATACTCCTGGACACGCAGCCTTCTCAAACATGCGTGCACGTGGTGCTGAAATTACTGATATTGTTGTCTTAGTTGTTGCAGCCGATGATGGTGTTATGCCACAGACTGTTGAAGCTATTGACCACGCTAAGAGCGCCAATGTTCCAATTATTGTAGCAATTAACAAGATGGACAAGCCAGGTGCTAACCCACAACACGTAACTGAAGAATTGATGAAATATAATTTAATTCCTGAAGATTACGGTGGTGACACCATCTTTGTAAATATCTCAGCTAAGACTGGTCAAAATGTTGATGATTTATTACAAATGATCTTGCTTCAAGCTGATGTGATGGAACTTAAGGCTAACCCAACAGAAATGGCAATTGGTACTGTAATTGAAGCTCGCTTATCACGTGGTCGTGGACCAGTAGCCGACGTTTTGATTCAACAAGGTACTTTAAATGTTGGTGATCCAATTGTTGTTGGTGATACTTTTGGCCGTGTTCGTACTATGACTAACGATCGTGGTCGTCAAGTTAAAAAGGCTACTCCATCTGAACCAGTTGAAATTACTGGTTTGAATGACGTTCCAGAATCAGCTGATAAATTAGTTGAATTTAAGGATGAAAAGACAGCACGTTCAGTTGGTGAAGCTAGAGCACAACAAGCTTTGCAAAAGTCTCGTGAAAATGTTCAACATGTCACTCTCGATAACCTCTTCGATACTATGAAGAAGGAGAATATGAAGGAAGTTGACATTGTCTTGAAGGCTGATGTTCAAGGTTCTGTTGAAGCTTTGCAACAATCTCTTGAAAAGATTGAAGTTGAAGGCGTTCGTGTTAACATCATTCACTCAGGTGTAGGTGCTATTAATGAGTCAGACGTAACCTTAGCCGGTGCTTCTAATGCATTTATCATTGGATTTAATGTTCGTCCAACTGCAACTGCTAAGAGTCAAGCTGAAACTGAAGGCGTCGACATTCGTTTGTACAGTATCATCTACAAGGCAATTGATGATGTGACTGCAGCCATGAAGGGTATGCTTGAACCAACTTACGAAGAAAAGGTTATCGGTAACCTTACTGTTCGTGAAACTTGGAAAGTATCTAAGGTTGGTACTATTGCTGGTTCCTTTGTTGATAAGGGATTGGTTAAGAATAACGCCAAAATTAGAGTTATTCGTGATGGTATTGTTAAATACGATGGTGAAATTGCTTCACTTAAGAGATTTAAAGATGATGCCAAAGAAGTTAAGCAAGGTAACGATTGTGGTTTAACTATCAAAGACTACAACGATATTAAAGTCGGCGACGAATTCGAAGTTTACGAAATGCAACAAGTTGAACCTAAGTAATAATTTTTAGGAGGCAAACATGAAGCATAGAATTGGTCGTGTTGAAGGAGAAATTCTTCGTGAATTAACCAAAATTTTACAAAAGAATATTCGTGATCCTCGTTTGAGTGAAGTAACTATCACTGCAGTGGAATGTACGAATGATCTTTCATATGCAACTGTTTACTATAGTCTTTTAACTGAAAATGCCGATAAGGAAAAAGAAGTTCAAGAAGGACTAGAAAAGGCTAAAGGTATGATGCGTCACTTATTAGGACAAACTTTAACCGTTTATAAAGTCCCTGAATTAATTTTTAAACGAGACAATTCAGTAAAATATGGTAGTAAAATTGACCGTTTAATTGCAGAAGTTAAAAAGCAAGATGCTGAACGGGCAAGTAAATAAAAAAAGCGCCGTTTAGGCGCTTTTTTCGTTTAGATAGAAAAGGATTATTTATGTTAAATGGAATTTTAGTTATCGATAAAGATAAAGGGATGACTAGTGCTGATGTAGTTTATCATTTACGCAAAGCTCTGCATATCCGAAAAATTGGACATGCGGGTACACTTGACCCCGAAGTAACAGGCGTATTACCTATTGCAATTGGACAAGCAACTAAACTGATTGAACTTATGCATACTAGACCTAAAGAATATATTGGTAGTGGTCTTTTTGGATATGCCACTGACAGTTATGATTCAACTGGCACAGTTTTGAAAAAGACCAAGTTAACCAAGGCATTTACTTCTGAAGATATTCAGAATCATATGAATGAGTTTTTAGGGGAAATAGAACAAGTACCACCAATTTACTCAGCCGTAAAGGTAAATGGTAAGCATTTATATGAGTATGCTAGAGAAGGTATTGAGGTAGAGCGACCAAAACGTAAAGTTGATATTTTACAATATGATTTAACCAATAAACCTACATTCAATGAAAAAGATGGACAAGAAGAATTTGATTTTAAAATTAAATGTAGTAAAGGTACATATGTTAGATCCTTAGTAAATGATTTGGGCGAGAAAATGAATTGCCCAGCAGTTATGACTTACTTAAGAAGAGTAGCTAGCTCAGGTTTTGATATTTCTCAGGCCGTTAAGTTAAGTGAAATTGAAGAGAATCTTGAAAAAGCTGCAGAATTGATTCAACCAATTGACGCTTTCTTTAAAGACTATCCTCAAGTTGATCTAAGTGAAGGAAAATGGCTTAAAGTGAAAAATGGAGCAGGTATTTCGTTAGAAATAGATGCTAAAAAAGTCGCATTAAGGTACAATAAAAAAGTCAAGGCGATTTATGAGAATAAGGGAAAATTATATCGCCCAAGTTTAATGTTACTTCAAAATGAATAACTGAAATGAAGGGATTAGTTGTGAAAATCATTCATTTAACTTATCCAGTTAGCGAAAATACCATATCTTCAAAAACTATTCTAGCCTTAGGTTTTTTTGACGGCGTTCATTTAGGTCATCAACGCTTAATCAATAAAGCCAAAAAAATAGCTGATCAAAAGAAATTACCATTAGTAGTATTAACTTTTGATCGTCATCCGAAGGAAATTTATGCTGCCAAAAAAGACTTTAAGTATTTAGAAACTTTAGATGAAAAGGCAGATAAAATGGCAGAACTAGGTGTAGATTATCTAGCCGTAATGCCATTTACTAAAAAGTTTAGCGAGATAGATGCACAGAGTTTTGTAGATAATGTAATAATTAAACTCAATGCAGATACAGTAGTAGCTGGATTTGATTATACATATGGTTCTAAAGAGACTGCTAATATGAAGAATTTACCAAAATTTGCGAAGGATAGATTTGAAATTTTCGTTATGCCTAAGCAGATTTTTAATGGTAAAAAAATAGGTTCAACTGAAATTAGACAGGCAATTAGGGAAGGTAAGATGGAATTAGCTTTTCAATTAATGGGTCACCATTATGTGATGAGCGGGATCGTTGGTCATGGTAAAAGAAATGGCCATAAATTAGGCTTCCCAACAGCTAATTTACTTTGGGCTAGTCATAAGGTAATTCCCAAAATAGGAGTATATGCCACTAAAACGCAGGTAGCTGGAAAGTGGTATGAATCTATGACTAGTGTCGGTTATAATGTAACGATTGGCCAACCTGAACAAATTTTTATTGAATCACATATATTTAATTTTAAACGGGATATTTATGATCAGCCAATAAAAATTAAATGGTATAAATATACTAGAGGTGAAATTAAATTTAGCGGCCTTGAAGAATTGAAAAAACAATTAGAGAAAGACCAAATAGAAATTGAACATTATTTTGCACAAGAAGCACGAAGTAATGCGTAACGAGAAGCTGAAGAACTTAGCAATTTTGAACTAAGTTCTTCAGTTTTTATTTTTTGAAATAATTTGAAGAAATTTTAGCACTCCTCTTGTTTTTCTGCTAATTTATAGTATCATATTAATTGTTAGCACCTGAGAATTACGAGTGCTAAAAGTGAGGGCGATTATTATGTTGACCGAGCGTCAAGAGCTTATTTTAAAAACAATTATTACAGACTTCACACAAACGCATGAGCCTGTTGGCTCTAAAACGGTGATGAAGCAGTTACCAATTAAAGTATCAAGCGCTACTATTCGAAATGAAATGGCGGTCCTAGAAGATCAAGGCTTAATTGAGAAGACACACTCTTCTAGCGGAAGAATTCCGTCAAGTGATGGATATCGTTATTATCTTGATAATTTAGTTGAACCGCTTCAGTTGCCAGAGTCTGTTTATAACACGATTGGGACACAATTAGATCGACCTTTTCATCAGGTGAATGAAATCGTACAAGAAGCAGCACGCATTTTATCTGATTTAACTAATTACACTGCTTTTGCTGAAGGACCTGAGAGTAGGGATGTTAAAATTACAGGTTTTAGGATTGTTCCCCTGTCTTCTAGACAAGTGATGGCAATTCTAGTGACGAGTGATGGCAATGTCCAAAATCAAGTTTATGCTTTACCACATAATATTCATGGTGAAGAAATTGAAAAAGCGGTTCGAATGATTAATGATCAATTAGTTGGCAAGAGTTTAAAGGAAATTAATGTTTCATTGCTAAGTGAACTTGCTAAAAACGAATTAGGTAGTGATCATGCTAACGAATTATTTAGCTTAGTTGAAGACGTGTTAAAAGATGCGGCTAGTGAGCAGATGTATGTTGATGGACAAATTAATCTATTGAACAATACAACTGAGAATAATGTAAATGATATACGTTCACTCTATGAATTAATTGATCGAGATAATTTGTTTTCTAATTTGATGAATATTAAGGCTGATCCTAAGACTGAAAAATACCCAGTTAAGGTAAAGTTAGGATCTGAATTGCCGAATGATTTATTAAAAAATTATAGTTTGCTGACAGCTGAATATAGTGTCGGCTCCCATGGTAAAGGAACAATAGCTTTACTTGGGCCAACAAATATGCCGTATTCTCAAATGATAGGGCTTCTAGAATACTTCAGAAATGAATTAGCCAAGAAGTTACTTGATTATTACGGTAAATTTCAATAATAGAGGAGGTTAGCCGTGAGTAAAGAAGAGTTTCCTAGTGAAAAGAATTTAGATGAAAAAGAAAATGCTTCAACACCTAAGGATGTTAAGAAAAAGGCAACTGAAGGTAAGGAAGCAAAAAATGATAAACATGATGAAAAATTAGCTAAAGAATTGGCTGATTTAAAAGATAAAAATAAGGAGCTTGAAGATAAGTATCTTCGTAGCGAAGCAGAAATTCAAAATATGCAAAATCGCTATTCAAAAGAAAGAGCTCAACTTATTAAGTATGAATCTCAAAGCTTAGCTAAAGATATTTTGCCTGCTGTAGACAATTTGGAGAGAGCTTTAAGCGTAGAAGCCGATGATGATGTTTCCAAGCAACTGAAGAAGGGCGTTAAGATGACGCTTGATTCATTAACTAAAGCATTGAAAGAACATGGCATCGTTGAGATTGAAGCTGAAGACGTAAAATTTGATCCGACATTGCATCAAGCTGTTCAAACCGTAGCAGCCGAAAATGATGATCAAAAAGATCACGTTGTTCAGGTTTTACAAAAAGGATATCAATATAAAGATCGGACACTAAGACCAGCAATGGTTGTAGTTGCTCAATAGGAGAGGAAGTTTATACATGTCAAAAGTTATTGGTATTGACCTCGGAACTACTAACTCAGCAGTTGCAGTTCTTGAAGGTAAAGAACCAAAGATTATTACTAACCCAGAAGGTAACCGTACTACTCCATCTGTAGTAGCTTTTAAAGATGGTGAAATTCAAGTTGGTGAAGTAGCTAAGCGTCAAGCTATTACTAACCCTAACACTATTGTTTCAATTAAGCGTCACATGGGTGAAGCAGATTACAAGGTTAAGGTTGGTGACAAGGAATACACACCACAAGAAATTTCTGCATTTATTTTACAATACATCAAGAAGTTCTCAGAAGATTACTTAGGTGAAAAGGTAACTGATGCAGTTATCACTGTTCCTGCTTACTTTAACGATGCACAACGTCAAGCTACTAAGGATGCTGGTAAGATCGCTGGGTTGAATGTACAAAGAATTATCAACGAACCTACTGCTTCAGCATTAGCCTTCGGTTTAAACAAAGACCAAGATGAAAAGGTCTTAGTTTACGACCTTGGTGGTGGTACTTTCGATGTTTCCGTTCTTCAATTAGGTGACGGTGTCTTCCAAGTATTATCAACTAACGGTGATACTCACCTTGGTGGTGATGACTTTGATAACCGTATCATGGATTGGTTGATCAAGAACTTTAAGGATGAAAATGGCGTTGACTTGTCTAAGGACAAGATGGCTATGCAACGTTTGAAGGATGCTGCTGAAAAGGCTAAGAAAGACTTGTCAGGTGTTTCTTCAACTCACATTTCACTTCCATTCATTTCTGCTGGTGAAGCTGGTCCATTACACCTTGAAGCTGACCTCACCCGTGCTAAGTTTGATGAATTGACTAGTGACTTAGTTGAAAAGACTAAGGTACCATTTGACAATGCATTAAAGGATGCTAGTTTAACTGTAAACGATATCGATAAGGTTATCTTAAACGGTGGTTCAACCCGTATTCCTGCAGTTCAAAAGGCCGTTAAGGAATGGGCTGGTAAAGAACCTGACCACTCAATCAACCCTGATGAAGCTGTTGCTTTAGGTGCAGCTATCCAAGGTGGTGTTATTTCAGGTGACGTTAAGGACATCGTTTTGCTTGATGTTACTCCATTGTCACTTGGTATTGAAACCATGGGTGGTGTCTTCACTAAGTTAATTGACAGAAACACTACTATCCCAACTTCAAAGAGTCAAATCTTCTCAACTGCTGCAGATAACCAACCAGCAGTAGATGTCCACGTATTGCAAGGTGAACGTCCAATGGCTGCAGATGATAAGACCCTTGGTCGCTTTGAATTAACTGATATTCCACCAGCACCACGTGGTGTTCCACAAATTCAAGTTACCTTCGATATCGATAAGAACGGTATCGTAAATGTATCTGCTAAGGATATGGGTACTGGTAAGGAACAAAAGATTACTATTAAGAGTTCATCCGGTTTGTCAGATGAAGAAATCAAGCGTATGCAAAAAGACGCTGAAGAACATGCTGAAGAAGACAAGAAGCGTAAAGAAGAAGTTGATCTTAGAAATGAAGTTGATCAATTAATCTTTACTACTGATAAGACTTTGAAGGACACTAAGGATAAGCTTTCTGATAGTGACCGTAAGCCAGTTGAAGATGCTCTTGAAGCTTTGAAGAAGGCTCAAAAGGACAACAACTTGGACGAAATGAAGGAAAAGAAGGATGCTTTATCAAAGGCTGCACAAGATTTAGCAGTTAAGCTTTACCAACAAAACGGTGGAGCACAAGGTGCTGCAGGTCAAGCTGGCCCACAAGCCGGTCCTCAAGGTCCACAAAATGGCCCACAAGGTGGTAACAATGGTGGTGCCCAAGATGGTGAATTCCATAAGGTAGATCCAAACAAGTAATGGGTTTATAATTAAACAAAAGGAGAAAAGAACTACCCATTGAGTAGTTCTTTTCTTTTGAAAATATAAGGAGTTCAATTAATGGCACAAGAAGATTATTATAAAGTGCTTGGCGTAGATCGTAACGCCAGTGACCAAGAAATTAGTAAAGCATATAGAAAGTTAGCTAAAAAATATCACCCAGATTTGAACCATGAACCTGGTGCTGAAGAAAAATATAAACAAGTTAATGAAGCTTATGAAGTTTTGCATGATAAGCAAAAGCGTGCACAATATGATCAATTTGGCTCCGCTGGTGTAAATGGCCAAGGTGGTTTTGGTGGCGCTGGCCAAGGCTTTGGCGGTGCTGGATTTGATACTTCTGGATTTGGTGATTTTGGCGACATTTTTGGTGATATCTTTGGTCAAGGAAGACAACAAAGAGTAGATCCGACTGCTCCACAACGTGGTCAAGATTTAGACTATACTTTGACTATTGACTTTATGGATGCGATTAAAGGCAAGAAGACGCAAGTTAGCTATACTCGTAGTGAAACCTGTGGTACTTGTGGCGGCAATGGTTGTGAAAAAGGCACTCACCCAATTACCTGTGATAAATGTCACGGTACAGGTTATATGACTGTTACTCAGCAATCTATGTTAGGGATGATTCGTCGTCAAACCATCTGTGATAAATGTCATGGTCGCGGTGTAATCATTGAACACCCATGTAAGACTTGTGGTGGTAAAGGTACTGTTCAAGGAAAGAATACTATTGAAGTTGATATTCCAGCAGGTATTGATAATGGCCAACAACTTCGCTATCAAGGCCAAGGTGAGGCTGGTATAAACGGCGGACCTTACGGTGATTTGTATATTAATTACCGTATTAAACCATCTAAGATCTTCCAACGTCGTGGTCAAAACATTTATACTGATGTTCCAATTTCATTTGCTCAAGCTACATTAGGTGATGAAATTACTGTTAAAACTGTCCATGGTGATCAAAAATTAACTATTCCAGCTGGTACTCAACCAAATAAGAAGTTTACTCTTCGCGGACAGGGTGTACCATATCTTCGCGGAAATGGTAATGGTGATCAAATTATTACAATTAATATCGTGATTCCAAAGCATATCAATGAAAAGCAAAAGCAAGATTTGACTGACTTTGTTCATGATGGTGGCGGAGATATTACACCAAAAGAAAAAGGATTTTTTGAACGACTTAAAGACAAATTAAGTGGTGAAGATTAAGAAAAATGACATTGCATCAGGCAATGTCATTTTTGTATATCTATTCGTTTTATAAGATTAAGGACCTTTGCTATAATATTAAGGATAGTAAAGGGTGAATAAATTTATGGATTTAGAAAAATTAAAAGATTATCAAAAGCATATTCGTAATTTTGCCATAGTTGCCCATATTGACCATGGTAAATCTACGATCGCTGATAGAATTCTGGAATTAACTGATACAGTAAGTCAGCGCCAACTTAAAAATCAAATGCTTGATGACATGCCACTTGAACGTCAACGTGGTATTACTATTAAGATGAACTCCGTTGAAGTTAAATATCATGCTAAGGATGGAGAAGATTATATTTTCCACTTAATTGATACACCTGGGCACGTAGACTTCTCTTACGAAGTCTCAAGATCACTTGCAGCCTGTGAAGGTGCTTTAATGGTTGTTGATGCTTCTCAAGGTGTGCAAGCGCAGACTTTAGCCAATACTTATTTGGCTATTGATGATGACTTGGAAATTTTGCCTGTCATTAATAAGATTGACTTACCTTCAGCAGATATTCCTAAAACTAAGGAAGAAATAGAAGAAATGTTAGGCTTGGATGCTTCAGAAGCTGCCGAAGTTTCAGGTAAAACAGGCCAAGGCATCGAAGATATGCTGGAAAAGGTAGTAAAGGATATTCCTGCTCCATCTGGTGATATTACAGCACCACTTAAAGCCTTGATTTTTGACTCCAAGTACGATGATTATCGCGGTGTTGTTATGTCTGTCAAAATTGAAGACGGTGTAGTTAAGCCTGGCGATAAAATTAAGATTATGAACACCGGAAAGGAATATGAAGTAACCGAAGTAGGTGTTTCAAGTCCTCATCCAGTTAAGAAAGATCTTTTAATTGCCGGGGATGTAGGTTATATCACTGCCAATATTAAATCAGTTCGTGAAACTCGTGTTGGTGATACCATTACTGATGCAACTAATCAAACTGAGGAACCATTAGAAGGTTATCGTCAGATTCCACCGATGGTTTATTCCGGTATGTATCCAGTTGACAACCGAGATTACGATGATTTAAAGGAAGCTTTGCAAAAGTTGCAGTTAAATGATGCTGCTTTGGAATTTGAACCTGAAACTTCAACTGCCTTAGGTTTTGGATTCCGTTGTGGTTTCTTAGGTTTGCTTCATATGGATGTTGTGCAAGAACGACTTGAGCAAGAATTTGATCTAGGGTTAATCATGACTGCTCCAAGTGTTGACTACCACGCAATTATGAATGATGGATCTACTAAGGTAATTGATAATCCATCTGATTTACCAGATGCCGGTGAATATCAAGAAGTACAAGAACCTTATGTTAAAGCAGAAATCATGGTACCGAATGATTTCGTTGGCCCAGTAATGGAATTGTGCCAACGCAAACGTGGTGAATTTGTTACTATGGACTACCTTGATAAGTATCGGGTTAATGTAATTTACAATATGCCATTAGCTGAAATTATCTTTGACTTCTTTGATGATTTGAAGTCTTCAACTAAGGGGTATGCTTCTCTTGACTATGAAATTACCGGATATCGTTCAACTGATTTGGTTAAGATTGATATCTTGCTTAATAAAGAGCCAATCGATGCTTTGAGTTTCATTGCTCATAGATCTGAAGCACAAGACCGTGCACGTCAAATGACTTCTATGCTTAAGAAGTTAATTCCACGTCAAAACTTTGAAGTTGATATTCAAGGTGCGATTGGTGCTAAGATTATTTCGCGTGCAACCATTAAGCCATATCGTAAAGATGTTACTTGGAAGATCCATACCGGTGACCCAGACCGTCGTGCCAAGCTTTTGGAAAAACAGAAGCGTGGTAAGAAACGAATGAAGGCAGTTGGTAGGGTAGAAGTGCCACAAGACGCCTTTATGGCAGTACTTAAGATGAATGACGATGATATCAAAGGCAAGTAATTATGGCAAAAAATAAACATAAAACAAGTATTAGCACGATCGTCATTAGAATTCTAGCGATCATTTTGTTAATTGTTGGTCTTGTTCTCATCTTTAACAAGCAGATTAGCAATCACATGATTAGTCATAATCAGCAGTCGACTTTAACCGGCTTGACTAAAAAAGAAGTTGAAAAAAATCAACGTAAAAAAGGAATGTATGATTTTAGTAAAGTAAAATCGATGGATATGGCTCGAGCTACGAGATCGCAGATAAAAAAGACTTCAGGTGCAATTGGTGCTTTAGCTATTCCTGATGTAAATATGCATTTACCAATAATGCTAGGGATGTCAGACGATGCTATGTCCACCGGTGGCGGTACAATGCGTGCTGACCAAAAAATGGGTGAAGGTAACTATCCATTAGCTGGTCACTATATGACTGCTAAAGGTATTCTTTTCTCACCACTAGAGGATGTCAAGAAAGGTGAATTGATTTACCTTACTAATTTAAAGAAGGTTTATGTTTACCGAATTTATATGAAAAAAGTTGTTGATCCATCAGCCGTTTGGCTAGTTAATAATACTAAGAAAAAGATAGTGACCTTAATTACTTGTGCTGATGGTGGTGCAAATCGTTGGGCTATTCGTGGTAATTTGATTAAAACGGAAAAGGCTAACGCAGAGAATCTTCGAGTCTTCAAAATGAAGTAAAATCTTCGAACTTTTATGCAAACAAAATTTGCGTTAGAATAAGAATTAGATTTTTCAATAAAGACACTCAATTATGAGTGCCTTTTAATTTTTATGAAATGTAAGGTGTTTTGAAAGTAATGAAGTGGCAACAAAGAACAGCTGAAGAATTAGCGCCAGATTTAATAGAAAAATATCAACTTAGCCCAATCTCAGCACGGCTTTTTGCATTACGTGGTATTAATACAGATGAAAAATTAGATTTTTGGTTTAACGCAACCGAAGAAAACTTAGCCGATCCAACTTTGATGCATGATATGGATAAAGCGGTCGATCGAATTAATCAAGCAATTGATAATGGCGAAAAGATTACCATTTATGGTGATTATGATGCTGATGGTATCACGGCCACTACAATTATGACTGAGACGCTGAGTATTTTAGGTGCAGATGTTCATTACTTTATACCAGACCGTTTTAAAGATGGATATGGCCCAAATCTTGATCGCTATAAGGATATCGTGGCTGATGGTACTAAGTTAATCATTACTGTAGACAACGGCGTAACTGGAATTGAAGAAGTTGAATATGCTAAAAATAATGGCGTTGATACGATTGTTACCGATCACCATACTTTTCAAGAATCTAAACCCGATGCCTATGCAACAGTTCATTGTAATTACCCCGGACAAAAATATCCTTTCGATGACTATTGTGGTGCAGGCGTGGCTTACACAATTTGCCGTGAACTTATGCAGGATCCTGTACCAGAATTGCTAGATTTAGCAATGATTGGCACCATTGGTGATATGGTTAAAGTGACGGGTGAGGGTCACATTATTGTGAAGCGCGGTTTAGATGTGCTTAATCAAACCGAGCGACCTGGTTTAAGAGCTCTGATCAAAAATGCTGGATTAACGCTAGGAACGATTAATGAAACAGATGTTGGCTTTAATATTGCTCCTCGGCTTAATGCAGTGGGGCGCTTAGCTAATGCAAATTTAGCGGTACAACTTTTGCTTAGTGATGATGATCTTGAGGCTCAGAAAATTGCTGATCAGATTGAAGATTTAAATAATAAGCGCAAAGAGCTAACTACTGAAGTTTATGATCGCTGTATGGAATTAATTCGTGAAAATAGTTGGCAGAAGCAAAATACTTTGGTCTTATATGATCCTGATTTTCATGAGGGCGTTTTGGGTCTGGTCGCTAATAAAATAGTGGAAAAATTACATAAGCCAACTATCGTTTTAACTAAAAATGATGAAGGGGAGATTAAAGGTTCAGGTCGTTCATTTACTGGCTTCAATCTTTTTGATGCCCTTAATCCTTTAAAAGAGAGTTTGCTGACTAAATTTGGTGGTCATGATTTTGCTTGTGGTTTATCCATGGAAGAAGATAAAGTAAGTGCTCTGCGAGAAAAGTTTGAGGCTGATTTTCACGTTGAAGGTGGATTAGAGACTAAAGAGTATGATATGGAATTGCCTATGCATGGTTTATCGCCTCAAACTTTAGCTCAGATTAATCAAGTTGGACCATTTGGCACTGAAGATCAGCAACCAATTTTCAGTATTTCGGATCCAACTATTACTAATTTTTTCAAAATAGGGAAAGATAAGAATCACGTTAAATTAACGGCTAATAAAAAAGACGGTAGTTTAGCAATTGTGGGCTTTAATAAAGACTATTTAAATAATAATCTATTGCCGTTTATTGCTAAAATTTTCGTTACTTTGTCTTTAAATACCTATCGTAAGCAGGTATCTTTGCAAGGCATTATAGAAGGGATAGCATTCGCATCCCCAAAGTTAGCAGTTCCAACGTCAGTGATCGACTTAAGACAGGAAAAATTTGTCATGGGCTTTGCAGATCGCTATTTGCTGTTTGATAAAAAGAATATTCCGATCGTTAAAAATCGACTTCAAATTGATGATGATAAGATTAGCTTGGTCCAAGATTATGATCAATCTGGTGAAACAGTTGCTTTACTTGATGTACCACGCAATCAAGTAGAATTGAATACTGCTTTAGAAAAAGATTATCAACAAATCTATTTACGCTTTTTATTGGATCAATTACCTGTAGAGCATATTCCTGCAAAAAGTTATTTTGGCAAGGTATTAAAGTATATATATGCCCATCCTGCATTGAAGCCTGACGACTATCGAACTGTAGCACCTTATTTAGGCTTGGATTATGATAGTGTGTTGTTTATTTTACGAGTATTCTTTGAATTAGGCTTTGTTAAATTGGATGATCAAAAATTGGTCGGTGAATCTAATCCAAAAAAGCAACCCTTGACTGCTTCTAAATATTTAATGGCGACGGAATCTCAAATTAAGTTTATTAATCAACTGAGGACGATGCCTACTCAAAAATTGATTACATATGTTAATAATTTTGTAAAAAAGTAGATAAATATCAAGATTTCAGTGCTTTTATAACAAATCTTTGGTAAAATATACAAGTCAAAAGTGTTTGAATACAAACACAGATAATTATGGAGGTTTTTCTTCTTATGGCGATTGATTTTAGTAAGTATATTGCAAGTGTTAAGGACTTTCCTAATAAGGGAATTGTCTTTCGCGATATTACACCTATTTTGCAAGATGGTGATTTATATCGTGCTGCTACTCATGAATTGGCAGAATATGCAAAGAGTAGAAAGGCAGATGTGATCGTAGGTCCTGAAGCACGTGGCTTTATTGTAGGCTGTCCTGTTGCAACTGAGTTAGGCTTAGGCTTTGTCCCAGCAAGAAAGCCACACAAGTTGCCAAGAGAAGTTGAACGTGCTTCATATGACTTGGAATACGGTTCAAATAGCCTTGAAATGCATAAGGATGCAATTAAGCCTGGTCAAAGAGTTGTTATCTGTGACGATTTAATGGCCACAGCAGGTACTTTAAGAGCTTCTAAGGAATTAATTGAAAATCTTGGTGGTAAGCTTGTAGGTGCCGCATTTTATATTGAATTACCTGATTTAAAGGGTAGAGAAAAGTTGCCTGATGTTGATATTTACTCACTTGTTCAATATCACGGTGCATAAAATAATCATGCATCATTAATTATTGATGCAAAATCAACAGAAATTAAAAAATACTCCTAGGGGAAATTCCCTTAGGAGTATTTTTCATAATATTAAGATTTAATCATTAAATAATGCAGTTGAAAGGTAACGATCGCCGCCATCTGGAACTACGGTAATGACAGTATGTCCTTTACCTAATTTTTTAGCAATTTCAATTGCACCATGAATATTTGCACCGGCTGAAATACCAGGTAAGAATCCTTCATTTTTAGCGACTTCACGAGCAGTAGCCATTGCTTCATCAGTAGAAACAGTGACAACATCGTCGTAAATATTCTTATCTAAATTCTTAGGGATGAAACCAGCGGCAATTCCTTGAATACCATGTTTCCCAGTCTTACCATCTTTTAATAATGGAGATTCAGTTGGTTCTAATGCAAATACCTTAGTAGCTGAATTTTCACGTTTAAGAGCATGTCCAATTCCTGATAAAGTACCACCAGTACCAACACCAGCTACAAATGCGTCAATTGATTTACCAATTCCGTTCATTGCAGCAATAATTTCCGGTCCTGTAGTTAATTCATGAATATTAGGGTTTTCAGCATTATTAAATTGCATTGGCATGAAGTAACCTTTTTCTTTAACGAGTTCTTCAGCCTTGGCAATTGAGCCCTTCATACCGTCTGCACCTGGTGTCAAAATGAGTTCAGCACCGTAGCCCTTCATCAATTTACGACGCTCAACGCTCATAGTTTCCGGCATCACAATGATAATATGATAACCTTTAGCTGCGGCAACCATAGCCAAACCAATACCAGTATTGCCTGAAGTTGGTTCTACGATTGTACCGCCTGGCTTTAAAATACCATCTCGTTCTGCTTTTTCAATCATGGCTAAAGCAATTCTATCTTTAATTGAACCAGCTGGATTTTCAAATTCCAACTTTACGTAAACATCTGCCGCATCGTCAGGGACAACACGGTTTAGCTTAAGTAATGGGGTGTTTCCGATAAGTTCTGTAACTGAATTAAAAATTGTAGACATAATGTATACCTCTCTTATTTATCTAACACTAATTTGCTTTTTTTGACCTGGGTTAACCAATTATCAAAGAATATTTTTTGAGTATCTTTCCACTGAAAAAGTGGAGCAGATAATGAATAATTTTCAGGCCTTTTGTAATGTCGCTCTGGATGTGCGGCAATTTCTCTTTCATATTCTTTCTTTAAACCTTCACGATCATATTCAATGTGAGAGAAAACGAAATTTTGCTCTGGTTTTGTTAAAGAAGATACCATAAATAGATGGTCGTTGTCGTCTACTGAATTAATAGTTAAGCGTGGATCTTGCATAGTCTGTGCTTTGTCCATTTCAGCGTAACGAGCATGTGGAGCAATAAATCCTTGGCTAAGACCATTTAATAAGGAATTTGGTTCGATTATTAAGTGAGGAAAAGTACCAAAGATTTTTTCCGCCAAAATTCTTTTTTGAATATCGTAAAAGTAATCTAAAGCTACCATTGCGCCCCAGCAAAAATATAATTGCTGTAATTTGTATTTATCTAATAACTGAAGCAAACATCGGACTTCCTCGATATAGGTGACTTGCTCAAAATCCAGGTGATCTAACGGAGCACCAGTAATAATAAAGCCATCGAAATCTTGGATATGATTAAGATCTAATGGTTGAGAAATTTTAGCAACTTCGGGTGGAACAGGACGATTTTGATAATGCATACGTGGGTAAAAGAAAGTCAGGTCTGCGTCTGGTAAAACATGTGCAAATCTTTGTTGAGTATCTAACTTATCATGCATTAAATTCAAAACGCCTAGTTTTACTCTATTAGCCAAGTTTTATCCTCCTTACTTTTTAATAGTTAATATCATTATACAGCTTATAAAAAATAAGTAAAGAAATAAAACTGCATTATTTAGAAAACAAAATCCCTTATCAGATATACTGATAAAGGGTTTTTCGTTTTAAAAAATAGGTGATAATAATCTTGAAAAGTATTGTTTGAATTTTAACCATGAAGACTGTTTGGCGAAGTATTCATTAGTTAAAAGAGTACATTTATCTAAGTCTTTTTCAAAAATTTCTTTTAATTCTTGAGTTAGGGCAGGATTATAATTGAATGAATTTACTTCGAAGTTTAATGTATAACTCCGGAAGTCTTGATTGGCAGAACCAACTGAAGAAATATTAGAGCCACTCACCATCGTTTTAGCATGAATAAAGCCATCATTATATTTATAAACTTTAACATTGTGAGCTACTAAGTATTTAGCATAATATTCCGTAGCTCGGTAAACAAATGGGTGATCAGGCATACATGGGATCATAATTCGCACATCAATTCCACTATTAGCAGCAATAATTAAAGCTTCAAGAATTGATTCTTCAGGAATTAAATAAGGCGTTTGAATATAGATATATTTTTTGGCTCCTGCAATGATTCCCTGGTAGCCTCGCCTAATTCCATAGTGTTGGTTGTCGGGACCTGAGGAAACAATCTGCATTGCTACATTCTTACTATCATTAATGTCCTTGCGGTTAACTCTAAATGATTTGAGTTCTTTTAATTCAAATTTAGGTAAATTAGTTCTTCTGATTGAAGTGTTCCAATCCATTGCAAAACGGACTTCCATTAAAACAGGTGATTGTCCAATTACGCGCAAGTGAGTGTCGCGCCAATGACCAAATTTGGGTGATTTATTAACATATTGATCTCCAATATTAAATCCGCCAATATAACCAATGTGGTGATCAATAATGACCAATTTTCTATGCAAATGATAATTAAGTCGAGGTGTAGTAAACCAGTGCTTTTTGGAAGTAGAAATGAATGGTTGAACCTCACCACCTAATTCACGCAGATGGTCAAAAAAAGCAGGCTTAGTGCCACGTGATCCAGAAGTATCATAAATTACCCGTACTTTAGCACCATTAGCTGCAGCCGCTTCTAGAGCCTTTAAAACTCGCGTGCCCAATTGATCAGAATAAAAAGTATAAAATTCCAAACTAATAGATTTTTTAGCATTTTTAATATCAAGGATCATTTGATCAAAAAGCTCTGGCCCAGAGGTAAAAACCTTAACTTGATTGTCAAAAGTTAAAATTGCATCATCATTGTTAAGATTTAATTCTGAAAGCATTCTTACCCGTGGAAGTCGTTCTTTTTCAGGCAAAAGATCATGTTCTTTAAGCATATTGCGCTGTTCAGCTAAATAATGTCTTTGCACCTTTTTCTGCTCTTCTTGAATAGCAAAAATTTCATCATGTGAAAGCTGACGTCCAAAGAAGAGATAGAGAATAAAGCCAATACCTGGCAAAACAGTTAATACCAGCATCCATGCCCAAGTTGCAACAACACTGCGACGACTTCTAAAAACTGTCCAAACAGCGAATGCAATGTTAATAATCCATAGTACTTCAATAGTTCTACGAATTATATCCCAAGTTAAAATCATAAGTAATTACTCCCTTGTAAGTAGTGTTATAGATAATTTTAGCAGAATTAAAGAAATAGTTATAAAACAGTTGAGTAAAAAATGCTTCTAATTGAATTATTTTTGATAAAATAAAGGTGAAGAATGGTATAAACACTACGGGGGTGGATCATGATGAGAAAGCAAATTATTTCTGCTGCAGGTATAATGTTGGCAGTTATTGGATTGGGCGTAGCAACTACACAAAGTGTTGACGCAGCGATTACCAATCCAGTTAGACAAGGTAAAAGATTAAATCTAACTAGAAATGCTACTGTTTATAATAAGCATGGTGTTAAAGTTGGACATCTGAGAAAGGGAAAACTTTACAAAGTACGTGCTATAAAGATAATTAATGGTGATACTTATGTAAAGATTCGTAAGAATAGATTTGTTAAAGAAGAAGCATTCTTGCCATATATGAAGTCCACTATAAAGGTAGTTAATAGAATTAAGAAGCCTTCCTTTATTTATGATGAGAAGGGCGAAAAAATTCCAGGCAAGTTTTTGAAGCGTGGCGCTAAGGTTAATTACTTAGGTCATAAAGAAATTAATGAAAAGCCATTTATTAAAATTGCCGATGGCGAATATGTTAAAGCTTTAAACGTCTTGACTACAGTTTCTAATTATTAGTCAAAATAAAAAGCACTCTGAAACTACAATGTAGTAATCAGAGTGCTTTTTTTATATTTTATAATTATCTATTTTTCATTACAGGTTGGTAAATCAAATCAATAATGACTGCAGCAACCAATGCCACTACAACCGTAATTAATAAGTTTTGCCAACTAATTTGAGCCATTGCCAAGCCACACAAGGCTAAAATAAATGTTAATGCGACGTCAGCAATTTGGACGATACCAACTAATTTAGATGGATAATCTTGCCAGAAGTATTTACGAGTTCTAGTAATCAATACAATTAGCATTGCACTAAGAACTAAGTAAACATAAACCATGGTAGAAATTGAATTATGACTCCAGCCATGTAAGTTTAGGTAGCTGACAAATGTGAAACCGATAATTGTCCAACCTGAAGCAAGTGAAAATGCAATTTTAGCTAATCTTGCCATATTCCAGTTTTCAGGCTTGTAAGTAATATGAGTCCGATCAGTACCGATCATCATAGTTACCATATTATTCATAACTGTATAAATAACCATTGCGTTTAATGCCATTGGAATATAGTTGAAGAAGAGGTAACCAAAGGTTAAAAGCATAGTTAATTCGGCAGTTCTAGCGAGTTTAGTAAGTGACCAAGTAGTCATTCTTTGGTATACACGGTGACCCGCATCAAGAATCTTAACAATAGAACTTAAGCCGTCATCCAGAAGTACCATCTTACTTGAACGCTTAGCAACATCGGCAGCGTTAGAAACAGCAATACCAACTTCAGCTTGCTTTAAAGCAGGAGAATCGTTAACACCATCACCAGTCATACCAACGATGTAGCCTTTTTCTTGGAAGAATTTAACCATTTTAAGTTTGTCTTCAGGCAAAACATCGGCGATACCAGCTAATTCATCAACATCAGTGCTTTCATCGAAGTCATGAATAGAGATAACATTCCCAGTTAAATCAACTTGTTCAGCGACAGCTGCAGCCGTTCTTTGGTTATCACCAGTTAACATAATTGGACGTACGTCACGCTTTTTAAGTTCTGCCAAAGCAGCCTTGGAATCTTTTCTTACCTTATCTTGTAAGATAAAGACTCCTGCAAGCTTATCATCGATCAACACAGCAACTGAACGTCCAGCCTTAAAGTTAATACCTTCGACCACTTCATTAGCATTTTTATCGATTAAGGAAAGTTGCTTAAATGAACCTAACTTAACGTTATGACCATCAACTTCTGCCATAGAATAACCGGTGTCAGAAGTAAATGGGGTGAAGTGATCAACGTCCATGACAGGGATGCCATTTTCTTTTAAGTATTTATCAATAGCAATATCAATAATACCTGCATTACGTTTGTCGGTTGCACTACCAGCTAAAACTAAAACGTCTTGATCAGGTAAATCACTTAAATCGCTCCAGCTAGCAACGGCTGTTTTATTTTCAGTGATTGTACCGGTCTTATCAAGCAAAAGTAAGTTTAAGTTAGCCGCATCTTGAATACCGGTTAAATCGGCAGTTAAGACGCCTTCCTTACTTAAGCGAGTTGCTTCAAATGAGTTGGATAATGCAAAAGTTGATGGCATGGCAACAGGAATTGAAGCAATAAACATCATAGCCAAGAATGGCAACATATTAATAAAGGTATCGAAATTGCCGCCCTTAAAGAATGAAGCAATGATGATAACTAAGGTAAGTACACCATCGAGTAAGCAAAGGTAGTAGATAATCTTTGTTAAAAGTTGTTGCAAGTGACCAGGTGCAGCTGAGTTGTTAATCAAATTAATGGTTTTACCACTTCTAGAATCCTTACCAGTTGCAGTAACGATTGCTAAGCCGTCGCCCTCAACTACAGTGGTACCAGCATAAGCTGTATCATCGATATTCTTTTTAACAGCTTTAGATTCACCAGTAATTGAACTTTCGTCACAGGCAATGTTGCCACTAACTATTTTTACGTCAGCAGCTAAAACATCCCCACGTTGAAGTGAAATTAAATCGCCTTTAACCAATTGCTTAGAGTCAATTTTAATCCACTTACCATCACGCTTTACAGCAACTTTAGGCGTTAATTCGTGTGAGATGGTATTTAATACCCGTCGTGATTGCTTCTTCTTTGATGCACCGTTAAAAGCTGCAAAAAGAAGCATGAATAAAACAAATAATGATTGAATCCACTTGCCGAGGATACATTCAAGGATTAATGCACCTTCAAGAATCCAAGCAGAGAGATTCCATAATTTTGATAAAAATTCCTTAAAGAAGTTGTATTCAGGTTCAGGAACTTCGTTTAGACCATCTTCTTTAAGTCGTTTTTCTGCTTCGGCTTGAGTTAAGCCGTGAAATTTTTCAGACATTTTATTCCCTCCAAATCTACCTTAATAAAGTAGCACATATGTTGTGGAGATGAAAATACTAAATTAAAATATAAGATATAAAAAATTTTAATAAGACCTGTAACCAAAATAAAAAGGATAGATCAATGAATATTAAACAATTACGTTACTTTTTAGTAGTAGCCGAAGAAAAACAAATCACGTCTGCGGCTAAAAGACTTTATATTGCGCAACCACCGTTAAGTTATCAATTAAAGCAATTGGAAAAAGAATTGGGAGCACAATTATTCAAGCGGACTGCTCATGGTATCGAATTAACGGATGCGGGACAAATTTTACAGAGCTATGCTAGTGAAATCTTATCGCTATCTGAAAATGCTAAGAATCAGGTCCACAAGACCATTTCTGGCGAATTAGGCACAGTTGCAATTGGAATGGCTTCTTCATCAACTGGTCTTATTCCTATGAAGAATTTTCAAGCCTTAACTGAATTTTATCCTGAAATTAACTTTGATATTTATGAGGACAATACTTTTGGTATTATCGATAAATTGGAAAAGAAAACAATCGATTTAGGTATTGTTCGTACTCCCTATAATCGTAACGGTTTAAAGGCGAAAACTTTAACTACAGAAAGAATGATGGCAGTTACTGTTGATCCTAAATTTAAGGATAAAACGGAATTAAGAATTAAAGATTTAAATGAGCAGCCTCTTATTATCTACCGGCGATTTGAAGAGATTTTTAATCAAACTTTTGCTCATCATGGAATTAAACCGTTTTATGCTGTTAAATGTGATGATTCCAGAACAGCGATCACCTGGGCTAAACGAAAAATGGGAGTGGCTCTTGTTCCGGAATCCATTGCCTCTACATATGCTCCTGGTGATCTTATTCCGATTAAGCATAGTAACTGGATAACACATTTACAATTAGTATGGCGTAAAGATCAAAAGGTTACGCCATTAATGAAAAGAATAATTGATGCTTTAAGCCTTTAAAATTGTAACTTGTAACTAATTGATCCTTAATTATTGTAAGCGGATACATAATTTTAGGAGACGATATAATGACTGACTTAATTCATGTTTATTCCGAAATTGGCAAATTGAAAACAGTTATGTTACATCGACCAGGAAAAGAATTAGAAAATCTTTCACCGGATATTTTAAATCGGATGTTAATTGCTGATATTCCGTATTTGAAAATTGCACAAAAAGAACATGATTATTTTGCCCATACTTTGGAAAAACAGGGAGTTCATGTCGTTTATTTAGAAGATTTATTAGCACAATCTTTGACTAATAAAGATGTCCGCACGAAATTTGTAGATCAATTATTAGAAGAATCTAACATCAAAAAAGAAGATCCATTACATCAACTGTTAATGGATTATTTAATGGCCTTGCCAGTAAATGACATGGTTAAACAGATAATTGCTGGAATTAGAAAAAATGAAATACAAAATATAACACCTTCATTAGCCGATCTAGCTGAAGATCCAGATTATCCATTTTACTTAGATCCGATGCCAAATGTATATTTTACCCGTGATCAACAAGCGGCAATTGCTAATGGCATAACTATTAATAGGATGACATTTAGAGCTAGAAGACGTGAATCTTTATTTATGGAAGCTATATTGAAGCATCATCCCAAATTTAAAGATGCCAATATTCCTGTCTGGCGAGATCGTTATACTCATGGGCGCTTAGAGGGCGGCGATGAATTAGTTTTGAACAATCATGTTTTAGCGATTGGTATTTCTCAAAGAACTTCAGCAGCTGCCATTACCGATCTTGCTCATAGTCTTTTTGGTCATTCTAGTTATGACACAATTTTAGCAATCAAAATACCGCACAATCATGCTATGATGCACTTAGACACGGTCTTTACAATGATTAATTATGATCAATTCACCGTTCATCCTTTTATTTTAGATAAAGCAGGGAAAATTGATATTTATGTTTTAGAGCAAGACGATCATGGTGAGGTTAAAATTACGCCAGAAAATGATTTGGTTAAAGTTTTAAAGAAATACTTACACGTATCAGAGATTGACTTAATTCCGACTGGCAATGGTGATTCGATTGCGGCTGCTCGTGAACAATGGAATGACGGCTAAGAAAACATGGCATTTTAGTTCATAAGATTCATTCAAGTGAGCTTTCTCGTGGTCGCGGAGGACCAAGATGCATGTCATGTCCACTTGTTCGTGAAGATTTGTAAGAGGCAGAAAAATGAAATATTTACAAAACGTTTTTCAAGGTAGAAGTTTATTAAAATGCAAGGATTATACTCCAGCAGAGATTAATTACTTAATTGATTTTGCACTTCATTTAAAAGAACTAAAGAAAATATCCCTCACGAATATTTAAAGGGCAAGAATATAGCTCTTTTATTTGAAAAATCTTCAACAAGAACGCGCTCAGCCTTTGTTGTTGCTTGCAATGACTTAGGCGCAAATCCTGAATATATGGGTGCTGGTGAAATTCACCTAGGTAAAAAAGAAAGCATTGAAGATACTGCAAAAGTTTTGGGCAGCATGTTTGATGGTATTGAATATCGTGGCTTTGCTCAAAAGGATGTAGAAGACCTGGCCAAGTATTCTGGTGTACCTGTCTGGAACGGATTGACCGATAAATGGCACCCAACGCAAATGTTAGCCGACTTTATGACCATTAAAGAAAAGTTTGGTCACCTAAAGGGGCTTACTTTAGCTTATGTAGGAGATGGCCGCGATAACGTTGCCGACAGTCTTTTAGTAGCTGGAAGTATGTTGGGAGTTAACGTCCACATAGTTACGCCAAAGCCTTTGTTTACTCATCCAGATGTACAAAAGATTGCGCAGGATTTTGCCCAAGATTCTGGTTCTAAGAATTTGATTACTGATGACATTGAAAAAGGCGTTAAAGGAGCCAATATTATTTACACTGATGTCTGGGTATCAATGGGTGAAAATGACTGGAGCGAGAGAATTAAGTTATTAAAGCCTTATACGGTCACAATGAAAATGATGCAAATGACGGGAACTCCAGATGATCAATTGATCTTTATGCACTGTTTACCAGCATTTTACGATCGCACTACTAAAGTTGGCGAAGAAATTTATGAAAAGTATGGTTTAAGTGAAATGGAAGTTACTGATGAAGTCTTTAACTCTCAATACGCTTGGCAATTTACTGAAGCGGAAAATAGATTGCATTCTATCAAAGCAATAATGGCCGCTACTTTAGGCAATTTATTTATTTATTCCATCAGTTAATGAAGGAAGTAAATAAAATGAAAAGAATAGTTGTAGCTTTGGGTGGCAATGCTATTCAAGCAGGTGATAATAGTGCAGCTGCTCAAGAAAAGCAAGTGGAAAAGGCAATGAAAGTCGTTGCTAAAATGATTGAAAAGGGAGATCAAGTAGCGATTGTTCATGGTAATGGACCACAAGTTGGTAATTTGCTTTTGCAGCAATATAAAGGCTCTAGCAAAGATAATCCTGCAATGCCACTTGATACCGTAGTCGCAATGACTCAAGGCAGTATTGGTTATTGGATGCAAAAGGCTTTAGATGATCAATTTAAGCATACCGACTATCCACATCAAGCCGTTGCCCTAATCACTCAGATAATAGTTGATGCTAATGATCCGGCTTTCAAGAATTCTACTAAGCCAATTGGCCCGTTTTATACTTTTAATGAAATGCAGAAACAAAAAATCTATCATCCTGAATATAGTTATAAGCAAGATGCAGGTCGAGGTTACCGGCAAGTAGTTTCATCCCCAAAGCCCGTCAAGATTATTAATGCACCAGTTATTGATACTTTACTGAAGAGTAAATTTGTCCCAATTGCTGCGGGAGGTGGCGGCATCCCTGTAGTAATAAAGGATAATAATTTGCAAGGGGTAGCAGGAGTAATTGATAAAGATTTTAGTGCCGCAAAATTAGCTGAAGATATTCAAGCAGATGAGTTAGTTATTTTGACTACTGTTGATAATGCTTATGTGAACTATAATCAGCCTGATCAAGCTCCTATTGGAAAAGTAAAAGTAGATCAACTAAAGAAGTATCTAGAAGCTGGTCAATTTGCAGCAGGTAGCATAAAACCTAAAATTGAAGCTGTCATTAATTTCGTAGAGAAAACAGGAAATACTGCAATCATTACTTCTTTAAGAAATGCAAGTAAACTTGATGATGGAGTAGGTACAATCGTTTATAATTAATTGCGGTGAGATAATAATGAATATTTTTCAAGAAGGAAATCCGCAAGATATTGCTCAAGTGTTAGCTGCAAAGGATTATCGTGTAGCTTTACAACAAAAGATTTTTCAAAAATATCCCGATACTACGTTAGTTGATATTAATTTAAATATTCCGGGTCCAATTAAGAATAATCAATATTTGATTGAACTGTTTAATTATGGAATCAAGCAATTAGAAAAAGAGTGGCAGGATAAAAATTATAATTATCGATTGGTAAAAGCATTGAATATTGATGCTGGATGTGAAAATTTTTATATTTTGCAGGAATCTAGCAAGAAGGTTAAATTATCGACTATTTCATTTGAAGAGAATAGTTCGGTTGGTCGATTATTCGATGCCGACGTACTAGTTAAAGGCAGACCTGCGATTTCACGTAAAGAATTAAATTATGCAAGTCGCCGTTGCTACTTATGTGATCGTCCTGCTAAAGAATGTGCACGATCACGTCGACATTCAGTACAGGAAATGCAAAAGTATATTTCTAGTTTATATACAAAGTATGTAAATAAGTAAAACGGGATGACAGGTATATTCATCCCGTTTTTTCATCTAAATCTTAAGAAAAGCTAACGAAAAACACATAAAATGATCTAAAATATAAGTAAGATTATTAAGACAGTATATTTTTATAAGGAAAATTATGAAATTAAAGAAAAACCAAGACAATTTAAAACAAATTGCTTCATTGATTGAATACGCTTTTTTAAAAGATTCTGATTTAACTACAGATGCCAATTTTATGAGTCGGTATGATCATAGTGATGGATATGGATATTTTGATCAAGGAAAATTGACTAGTTATATGATGGTAAATCAATTTAAGGGTGAAATATTTGGTCATCATGTTCCAATAGCTGGGATTGGCTATGTATCATCCTATCCTGAATGTAGAGGACGGGGCCATATTTCTAAATTAATGGAAGAAGTTATTCATGATTTGCATGAAAATAAAATTCCGGTGGCAAATTTAGCTCCTTTTTCAGAAGATTTTTATCGTCATTATGGCTTTAGCAATAGTATTTATCAAAAAGAATATCGCTTTTCTGGGGATGCTTTAGCTTCCTTTAAATTACCTCGTAAGGGTAAGGTGATTCGCGGAAAATGGGGTGATTTGATTGTTCAAAATGGCGTAATTCAGTTATATGAACGTCAATTACATACTGATGACGAGAGAAATACTATTATTAGAGAAGCTTGGTGGTGGAATAGATTAGATAGTTACTACCATCATCGAGATATTGCGGTTTATTTTGATAATGCCGGTCGTCCAATGAGTTACTTGATTTATCGGATAGTTGATAATTGCTTTATGGCAGATGAATTATATTCAATTACCCCTCAAGGATTATCAAGCATATTAGGCTTTATGGCATCTCATATAGGTTCAGTTAAAGAGTTTTGTATGATGCTACCTGAGAAATCATTATTGGCCGAGCTTTTCCCAGAACAGAATGAATTAGACATTCAACTTCATCCATATATGATGAGTAGAATTATTGATTTTCAAAAAGTTTTGTCATGCATGCGGCCACTGCAAGAAGGTACTTTTAACATTGAAGTTAATTATGATGATCAATGTCCTTGGAATATTGGCGTTTGGCAATTGAATAATCACAATCGTGAAGTTACGTGTGAGCGTAAAAAAGATGAATTAGTTGATTTTTCTGGGCCAATCACCGCATGGACCCAAGTTCTTTTAGGCCGTTTAACTTTAAAGGCTGCTATTGAATTGGGTCTAATAACAAATTATCGTATTAAAAAGTTAGATTTTGTAAAAGGCAAAGTTTCATTTTATGATTATTTTTAAGGAAAGAAGGCATTAAAAATGAGTAAGCAAAAGAAAGTTAGATTACTAAAATTTTTAAGCGTAGTGATTAGTGGGATAAATGTGGTTATTTCGCTGCTGATCATGCTCAATAAGTACCAAATTAGAAAAGATAAAAAGCAGATAGCTGACGAAGGTCATGCTCCCTTGGATGAAGATTAACTATGAAAACATTAAAAATAGCATATTTTAACCAGCTTGGTAGAAAAGATTTAGATCGAGTTGTAGACCAGTTTACGCAAAAATATCCTGATATAAAAATTAGTCTAATTGGTATGGGACATGATGAAGTCTTTGATAAACTAGCTGAGCAAGATGTTGATTTAGCAATTAATGATCTGCGGGATGAACAGGTTGATTTTAATTCACAAATCTTAGGTCAAAAAGCTGTCATGGCTATTCTACAAAAGGGTAGTTATCCTAGCGGTATCCAGATGATTAATAAAGATGATTTAGTCGATTTAACTTGTTTTATTGTCGCTAAACCAGAAGAAGAGGTCGCAGAACTTCATTTATTTAAGGATATTTATCAGATTCAAAGTCCATTTATTGCTTCAAATTCTGTAGAAGAAGCAGCATTATTAGTAGCCTCTGGATCAGGATATTTCTTGATGAATGAAGCGACTGCTGGTTTGATCAGTAATGATACTTTGCAGCAATTATTTTTATTATCTAATGGACAACAAATGTGGCAAAAAATCGCAGCCTTCTATACAAATGAAGATGCCAAAATTAAAGATTTCATTTCATTAGTTCAAAAAGTATATTAATCTATCTTTAAGTAACAAAATACTGTAGAATTAATAATGAAAGCGAATCCATAATTTTACAACTGGAGATGATTTTTATGCTAACAAGAAAGTTATTGCCTTTATCTGCAATGGTATTGGCTTTAGGCTTGAGTGGATTAACAACTCATGTAAATGCCACTGATAATACTTATGGTAATGGAGCAATTATTACAGTGCCTAAAAAGATGCAAGGTACATGGTATTCATATGACCGTAACGCTCATAATGGTAGAAAAATTACTTTTACTGCACATACGGTTAATGGAAAAATTATTTACACTCAAGATAAATCGATTATTAGTGATTACTTTAATGGTAATATCCAAAATCAAACCGATTTTGATCATGTAACTAAAAATTGGATGTCGGGCCAAACGACTAAGATGAAAAATCATCTATTTTATGAAATTAATCCATGGATTAGTTTTGAAAATTGGAGCCTTTATAGAGTAATGCCGCAAAAAATTAATGGTAAAAAACATAATGTTTTGCTATATTCAAGCAGATATGATGGTGGTAATTACTACAGAAGCAAAAAATTAGCTAAACAAATGAAAAATTATAAGTCGTAAATTGCAATAATAAATTGAACACTTAAGCTGCTTGATAGATATGATCCAAT
>NZ_AZEL01000050.1:28007-138116 GCF_001434975.1 Lactobacillus gallinarum DSM 10532 = JCM 2011 | reverse complement strand
TCAAGCCTCTATTAATCCTGTATTTTAAACTGTCTAATTTTTAGGTCTCAGTTCAAACTCTTTATTTTGTATTCTTTTTATTTTTTAATTGGTCAGGCTTCTCGTCGCCCAAATGCCAAACTTCAACTGTAGGATCAGTTTTGCTTTTTTGATTAATGATTTTCTGGATAACATGCATTAATGGATGATACTTTTCACCCAACAAGCCGATTGATTCCACAAAATATTCAAGTGCAACCAACAATCCCAGAATTAATAACCATGTTCCCCAAGCCGGAGAAAGCAAGAATAATAATGAGATGAAAGAAAAGACCAAAGACAATGCATAGATCGTTAAAACCGTTTGTCTATGAGTTAATCCCATTCTCATCAATTGGTGGTGCAAGTGGTGTTTATCCGCCTCTGAGATAGGTTTTTTATTTAATTTTCTCCGAATCATAGCATAGACCGTATCGGTGATTGGCACACCTAAAATTATGATAGGTACTAATAAAGAAATAAAAGTTACATTCTTTAAACCTTTCAGTGAAAGAACCGCAATCATAAATCCAATATATAATGCACCTGTATCTCCTAAAAAGATCTTAGCTGGATGGAAATTATATGGTAAAAAACCTAATAAACATGCGGCTAACATAAAACAAGCTATAGGCACATATAGCTGATGCGTGTGTAAAAAGAAATATCCTACGATTCCCATGGTCGTTAGAGAAATCATTGATACCCCATCTGCTAGCCCATCTAGTCCATCAATCAAATTGACTGCATTAGTTAAAGCTAATATCCAAAAAATGGTAATTGGAAAACTCCACCATCCAATATTAACTTCGTGCGTGACAAAAGGAATTTTTAAGACATTCATTCGAATACCTGCCAAGAAATAAATGATCAATGAGGCAATAAAAATGCCGAACATTTTTTGTCTAGGCTTTAATTCAAGAATATCATCTATCAATCCCGTCAACACAATTACACTTGAAGCTAATAAAATCGAAAAGATTTCATGGGTAGGAAATTGCTCTCGTAACAGTACAAATGCACCGATATTAAAAGTAACGAAAATTCCTAATCCCCCGATAGTAGGCATTGGCTTCTTATTAACCCTACGTGCATTAGGATTATCAACAGCTCCCAATACGAAAGCCAAACGCCGAATAAACGGCGTAATAGCCGCCGAGATAATTACCAATAAAAATAATTCAACAATGATTTTAAACATATTTGGCTACTTTCCTTATTTACTCGTTCTAATTATACAAGTAGAGTCGGTTTTGCACAAATAACAAAAAAGGTTTGAAACTTTTAATTTCAAACCTTTTTAAATTTATTTAGCGATCGCTACAACTCGTTTTTCACGGATAACAGTAATTTTAATATTACCAGGATAATCAAGTTCTTTTTCAACCTGATTACGAATATCCCGTGCCAAAATAACTGTACGATCATCTGAAATTTCATCAGGTTCTACCATCACGCGAACCTCACGTCCCGCTTGAATGGCATAAGCCTGCTTGACACCTTGATAGCTCTTAGCTATCTTTTCTAATTCGGTCAAACGTCTGATGTAATTTTCTAGACTCTCACTTCTTGCACCTGGTCGAGCTGAAGAAATCGTATCTGCTGCAACTACAAGTTCAGCAATAAACGATAACTTAGGCACATCACCATGGTGTGCAGCAATCGCGTTAACTACAACATCGGATTCATGATATTTACGGGTCAACTCTACACCAATTTCTACGTGTGAACCTTCAATATCATGATCGATGGCTTTACCAATATCGTGTAATAATCCCGCGCGAACTGCTAATTTTTCATCTAGACCTAATTCGGCAGCCATAGTACCAGCTAATTTACCAACTTCAATTGAGTGTGACAAGACATTTTGCCCATATGAAGTACGATACTTGAGTCGTCCAAGCGTCTTAACGAGTTCTGGATTCATACGGTGAATTCCAAGTTCCATTAAGGCACTTTCACCAGCTTCATAAATATCGTCATTAACTTCTTTACGAGCTTTATCAACCATTTCCTCAATTCTAGCTGGATGAATTCTCCCATCCTTAATCAAACGTTCCATTGCTCTCTTCGCAATTTCACGTCTAATTGGATCGAAGCCACTCAAAGTTACAACCTTTGGTGTATCATCAATAATTAAATCAATACCAGTTAAAGCTTCAAATGAACGAATATTGCGACCTTCACGTCCAATAATACGTCCCTTCATCTCTTCATTTGGTAGATCAACAACAGACACGGTAGTTTCTGCTACAGTATCTGCTGCACTACTCTGAATTGCATCAACTATAATTTGGTTAGCATAATGATCAGCTTTCGCTTTAACTTCTTCATTACTATTTCTAATCAATTCGGCACGTTCTTTAACAAGCTCATCAGATAATTTATTAAGCACAATCTTTTTTGCTTCTTCTTTATCCAACTTAGCTACGTCATAAAGCTTTTGCCGTCTAGCTTCAACTAATTCATCAGCTTCAGTTAATTTTGCCTTTAAGCTAGTATCTTGCTGCTTTAATTGATCTTCCTTTTGAGTGAGTCCAGCTTCTCTTTCATCTAACAAAGAATTTTTGTGATCTAAAGTATCTTCACGTTGCTTTAAACGATTTTCTTGACGAGCTAAATCATCCTTTTTTAAATTTAACTTGTCTTCAGTCTTTTGCTTATAATCACGAATTTGTTCTTGAGCTTCAAGAATTTTTTCTTTCTTAGTATTTTCAGCACTTTGCTTAACAGCTTCTGCTGCTTGCTTTTGTGCATTAACCTCTGCTTCTACCGCAGCTACTTGTGCTCGAGCATCGGCTAAAATATGATCAGCATCATTTTGTGCATTCTGAGCTTTTTGTTCCCAAGAATGTTTACGAATAGCATAGCCAATCACTGTACCCACCAAAATTGAAACAATGGCAGTTGCGACGGGAATCATAATAATTGTATTCATGATTACTATCGCCTTTTTTTAGAATTATTCACACCACTTTTATGATAAAGAACCTGTTGGTCCATGTCAATCCACAAGAAAAAACCTTGGAACATAATTCCAAGGTAAAAATCATTTTTATTTATCATCAGTTGTCTTTTTAGCTTCGGCAGACTTCTCTGCTTGAGCCTCTTCACGCTTTTCCTTTATTTTTTCAGGATCTTCACGATCAGCTACTGACTTCTCATCAATACCATATGCCTGACGAACTTGTTGTTGAATATCTTGATAAATATCTGGATGATCTTCAAGATATTTCTTAGCATTTTCTCGTCCTTGGCCGATACGATCGCTCTTATATGAATACCATGATCCAGCCTTATCAATGATATCCTTGTCGGCAGCCATATCAAGTAATTCTCCACTTTGAGAAATACCTTTACCATACATGATATCTACTTCTGCTACCTTAAATGGTGGGGCAACCTTGTTCTTTACAACTTTAATCTTGACGCGGTTACCAATTACATCACCAGATTGCTTAATCTGTTCTGCTCTTCTTACTTCAAGTCGAATAGTTGAATAAAACTTAAGGGCACGACCACCAGGTGTAGTTTCAGGGTTACCAAACATAACCCCAACTTTTTCACGAATCTGATTAATGAAAATTGCAATAGTCTTAGTCTTGGAAATTGTTCCTGATAACTTACGCAAAGCTTGACTCATTAATCTAGCTTGAAGACCAACATGGGCATCCCCCATTTCGCCTTCAATTTCTGCACGTGGAACTAAAGCAGCAACAGAGTCGACAACCACAATATCAATAGCACCACTAGAAATTA
This sequence comes from Lactobacillus gallinarum DSM 10532 = JCM 2011, assembly GCF_001434975.1. Lineage (GTDB taxonomy): Bacteria > Bacillota > Bacilli > Lactobacillales > Lactobacillaceae > Lactobacillus > Lactobacillus gallinarum. The sequence continues at coordinate 134,339 of NZ_AZEL01000050.1, read as the reverse complement.
AAGTATCAGCAATTTGTAGTCCTTCTTCACCAGTATTAGGTTGAGACAAAATAAGTGAATCAATGTCTACACCTAAAGCTTCAGCGTATGCTGGATCCATTGCGTTTTCAGCATCAATATATGCGGCTGTACCACCACGTTTTTGCACTTCAGCTACTGCATGAAGAGCAACAGTAGTCTTACCAGATGATTCAGGTCCATATACTTCAATAATACGTCCCCGAGGATAGCCACCAACACCAATAGCAGCATCTAAAGCAAGTGAACCTGTTGGAACTGTTGAAATTTGAGTATCGGCCTTCTCACCCATACGCATAACAGCACCTTTGCCAAAGTTCTTTTCAATTTTCTTGAGCGCTGCATCTAAAGCAGCCTTTTTTTCATCTTTGGGCATGTTTTCCTCCTAAATTTTTGTACTCAGTAATTATACTTTGATCATTATCTACTTTGCAAGCAATATACAAACTAACGTTCAAAGTATTTAGCCTACACTATTAAATACGCAAAAAAAGGTAATTTTTTTTTGAGAAAATAAAAAAAGAAGCAATTTTATGCTTCTTTTAATTTATCTTTAATTTTACATGGATCCTTTGAATACGCCCCATGATTGGTGGAAGTAGTCGTAACCTGAGTAAATAGTAAAGATCAATGCAAGGTAAAGTAAAATTGTACCGATGTACCAGAAGTTACCGATCAATAAGAAGATGATGGATAACATTTGGCAAGTAGTCTTGATCTTACCAGGCATTTTAGCTGCTAAAACTTGTCCCTTGTTTTCAGCTAAAATCAAGCGCAAACCAGTAACTGCTAATTCACGACAAACGATGATTGCAACAACCCAAGCTGGAGCAAGCTTCAATTCAACTAAGAAAATAAATGCAGTCATAGTCAACATCTTGTCTGCCAAAGGATCAGCAAACTTACCAAAGTTGGTAACCATGTTGCGTGAACGAGCAATATGACCATCAAACCAGTCAGTAGCTGAAGCTACGGCAAAAACAATAGCTGCAATTACCCAGCTCCAAACAACAGTTGAACCAGCGGCTTCAGTATGAGCATCCCCACCGAAAATTATAATTAACATAAATACTGGAATCAAAAAGATTCTAAAAACAGTAAGTTTATTAGGTAAATTCATTCTTCTTATTTTCTCCTAAGCTTTAATTACCATTATTTTCATCACCGCTACCACCATTATCATTTCCACCGGCATTGTTATTTTGCGTAGTGGCTGTTGATGATTGAGTAGCTGATGATTGTTGTGTTTGACTACTTTGTCTTGTTTGACTGCTTTGAGCAGCTGATGATTGTTGGTGACTAGTTTGAGTGTTGTGTCTAGTAGTAGAGCTGCTCTGAGTTTGATTTTGAGTAGTAGTATTACTGTTATTAGTATTATTATCGCTAGTCGTTCCATTTTGACTAGTATTGTCATCAGTATGATGAGTAGTAGTCTTCTTAGCCTTTCCAATTAACAAAGTAATTGTTCTGTAGCTATTATTAGGTACGTATGGGACCTTCTTGCCACCGATCTTAATCGAACTACCATTATCATTACCCAAGGTAATTACAACTCGTTCAGCGTTTGAAGGTAAAGTAAGGGTATGCTTTTGCTTAGCAATTAAAGTTCCTTGCCAGCTATTTGCATTGCCATTAATTTGTACTCCCGCAGAAGTATTTTGAGTTGAACCTGCCTTAACAACTAAACGACGATTTCTCTTAAGACCAAGGACACGGTATTCATTGTCATTAATCTTTTTAATCTTAACTGTATTTACAGCAACTGGCTTAGTCTTCTTAGAAGATGACGATGATGTCTTCTGTGATGATACAGTTACGCCGCTGTTATCAGTATCATGATGCTGACCACTTGATGAAATACGTGCATACAATACGTATACAACTAAAATTACGATAATTACACCTAATGTGATTGCGATTCTTGGCAAGTAATTCTTCCACAAATTCTTCTTGTTATTTGTAGTTTCACGAACTTCTTCGCTCTTATTATCAATTGAATTCTCTACATATTCATCAGGATCCGCTTCTGGAACATCCTCATGATAGTCACTGAGTAATTCTTTCCCATCTAATCCAACTACTTGAGCGTATTGTCGAATAAATGCCCTAACATAAAAGTCACCAGGAAGCTTATCAAATTCATCCTTTTCAATTGCTGTTAGATATCTACTTTGAATCTTAGTTGCTTTTTCGATATCTTCAATTGAAAGTCCCTTTGCCTCTCTAGCACTCCTTAATTTCTCTCCGATGTCTGCCATATTAACCTCTTCAAAATTAAATTTAACAAATTGAGTATACCATAAAATTTCGTTTACAACTTCTTAGTTATAAAAGCCAGCCTCCAGTAACATAAATTGTTTGACCAGTAAGGTAACTGCTTCGTTCATTCAGCAACACTTTGATCCAATATGAAATATCTTTTCCATCAGCCCAACGACCAACAGGAATCTCTTCTTGAACTTCCTCAATAGTATCTTCTGAAAAAATACTGTTCATATTAGTCTTTACAGCACCTGGTGCAATTACATTAACCGTCAAATTATTTGATGCTACTTCACGTGCATAAGCCTGCGCAAAACGACTTAACCCACCTTTAGTGGCACTATATACCGATTCCAGAGCACTACCGTAGCCTCCATAAACCGAACCTAAGTAAACGATTCGACTAAAACCTTGTTTCATTAGCTGCGGCTCCAGTAATTTAGTTAATTTAATGGGTACAGTCAGATTGATTTTTATTAATCTTGTAATATTATCAAGATCTTCATCCCCTAGAAAGCCGTAATTAGTGACCCCTTGAGCAAAAACTGCTGCATTAACCGGCAATAAATTTTGGACAAATTCACTTAATTGTGCATCATCAACTTCAAAATCTAACTTAATCGGCATAAAATCCTGGTCAGGATATTTAGTAAACAACTTTTGACCTAATTCTTCAGCAACTTCCTTTTTGGAATTGTAATGCAAATAAAGAGACCAGCCATCTTCAGCCAAATCACGACAAATTGCTTGTCCTATACCACCTGTAGCACCGAATACAATTGCACGCTTCATTTATTGCTCCTCCTTATCAGAGTTTAAATAAGCCGAGCAAATAGTGCTATCTTTCATCAGCTTTTGACAAATTTGATCGAATTCTTCAAAGCCCATCGTCTGCAACTTTAATAAATTAAGTTGTAAATCTTCATGGTCAAGATTTTCTTCAATCATTTCAATTGCAAAATATGAAAGATTATTCATTGTCCGAATAGTACGGGCCAGCCATTCTTTCTTCTGCAAAACAAAATTCTCTTTAATAAAACGATATTGCTCAGAATTAAGATCTATAGGTTGGGTTAAAACGCGTTTAATCTCCTCAATTATTCTTTGATTATCTGCACTAACTCCAAAAATAGTAGCAAAATCGCCTTGTCTAGTATAGTTAACTGAAATTTGCAAAGGATTAGCCAACAGCTTTTCCTTGCGCATTTTCTCAAACCAAGGACTCATCACGCTTAATTTTGATTCTAACATTATTTCTAGCAGAATTTGAGTCAAATCAGAACTAGATAATACTTTCTTAAAGTTTTTAAATCGAATACCCAATCCAAAAGCTTTTGAATTTCCTTTAGCTTGCAAAACTTGATCTGAAAGCTCACCCACTGGTTGAGAAACCGGAGTCGAAACATCTTTACGATCAGCTAGATACTTAGTTTGCAATTTACCTACTTGACGCAAAATGGTTCGAACTTGATTATCCGAAAAATCACCACAAGCAACAAATTGCATTTTAGTAGGCACATAATTTTCAGTATAAACCTTAGTCAAATTTTGCTTGGTTACCTGATTAATCGATTCTTTAGTCCCAACTACTTCGGTCCCTAAATTGGAATTACCAAACATGCTCGTCATAATGGCATTGTTTACTTTCCACATCGGATCATCCTGGTACATTGCCAATTCTTGCTCAATTATAGGAGCCTCTTTGGCAATATTTTGTTTAGTAAAATATGGCTCGCCTACTAATCTAAACAACAGATCAATCATCTTGGGGGTGTGTTCAATCCCGCTGCAATAAAACATAGTTTCATTGAAGGAGGTAAATGCATTAACATCTGCGCCAATTTCCTCAAATTGTGAAGAAATATCTCCATCTTTTTTAGCAAATAATTTATGTTCCAAAAAGTGGGCAGAACCCGCTACTTTTTGGGGATCACTACTGCCGAAATCAATAATAATACCAAAAAAGCGTTGATAAAAATGGGGCTTCAGGATAATCTCGGCTTTAAAACCAGATTTATATTCTCTTTTAATAATTTTTGGTGTAATCATTTTAAAATATAGCTTTCATTAAAGAATAAATTTTGAACAAAACTGACTAATTGATGAGTTGTGACCTTTTTAATAGCAGTCTCTCGATCAAAATCTAAATAGTCTGAAAATAATTCTCCTCGAAAGGCTTGACCCATTTGCCAATTTTGACTGTCTAAACCAATTTTAGTATTTCTATACAAGGCCTTTTGAGCTTTCTTAAAAAGTTCTTCATCTACATTGCCAGCAGCCAAATTCTCTATTTCATTTAATATCACTCGCTTAGCAGATTCTACTTGATCGGGATCCAATCCAGCATTAATTAAAAACAGAGAATTATTAGCAAAACAGCTAGCCTCGACAGCATAAGCTGCACCTAATTCTTCACGAATTTTACTAAACAACTTAGATGATTGGTCTCCTGCTAAATATTGACTTAAAAGTAAGCCTACAATTTGTTCCTGATAATTAATTGTATGATTAATGCCAAAGCCCATTAACAATTGTGCTTGCGCATTGCCTTGTTCATCAACTTTTTCAATTAAGTTTTTGTTAGCAGGAATAGTTAAGCCAGTGGTTTGGAAATTTTTTATAATACCAGCCTGGGTGAAATAAAATTTAGCTAGTTTAGTCATTAACTGGTGGTCACGTCCCATGCCAATTACGGCTACAGGGACATCACGCAGACTCTCAATGTAACGATTTACCTCATCTACAGTAGCATTTTGTATTTCATCAATTGGTCCCATAAAATTCTCAGCATAATCTGGCTGATCCCGGTACCATAATTTAAAGAATTGATCGATGGCATAATTGGCAGGCTGCTCCATTAACTCGCGATAATCATCTTCTAGTTGTCTTTTCGCATAGGCCAACATCTCCGGAGTACAATCTGGCTTAGTAATAATTTCGCTAATAGTTTGAATTATTTCTTGACATACATACTCTGGATCCAGTACTTCAGTTGGTTCAACAAAATTTGCATAATAAGTCAAAATTATTTCTTTACCAAAAAGCTGAGGCATAATATCCAATTGCAAATCATATAAATCGGCCAATCTTCGAGTCTGCTCCGCAATTTGTGGATATAACATACTGGTGTTTGACTGCAAACGTGATAGCAAGCTTGCAAAAGCTAAATTGTGACTTGTCAGCGGTAAACGCAAAAAACAGCCCAACGCGGCTGTTGTAAATTTCTTATTTTTCCTAATTGTAATATTAGTCATTAGCATTATTTCCATTACCTTCATTCTTTACTGGTGGGACTAATACTTGACGTGGCTTTGAACCTTCAGAAGGTCCCACAATTCCTTTAGCTTCCATCTCATCCACGATTCTTGCAGCCCGATTATAACCGATCCTAAAACGTCTCTGCAACATAGATACGCTTGCTGTTTGCTGACGACGAACCAAATCAACGGCTTGATTATAAAATTCATCTTCCGGTTCATCGTTTCCATTATCAGAAGCCGATGAGCTTTCACCCTTTTTAGGAATCATAGTCTCATCATAGTCAACTTTTTGTTGCTTCTTTACCCAATCGATTACACGTTCAACTTCATCACTCGCAATATAAGCACCTTGAATACGTTCAGGTTTTGAAGCACCAATTGGCATATAAAGCATATCACCACGACCTAGAAGTTTTTCAGCTCCTGTTTGGTCCAAAATAGTTCTAGAATCTACACCACTAGATACAGCAAAAGAAATACGAGATGGAACATTGGCTTTAATTAAACCAGTAATAACATCTACACTTGGACGCTGAGTAGCTAAAATCATATGAATTCCGGCAGCTCGAGCCATTTGTCCTAGTCGAACTATTGCTCCTTCAACATCATGGCCACCAACCATCATCAGGTCACTAAGTTCGTCAACCACTACTAAAATATACGGCAATGGCTTCATTGCAGGCTTAGATTTATCCTGATTATTTTCAGCGACTTTTTGATTATATTCGCCCATGTTGCGAACGCCACCTGCCGCAAATAACTTATAGCGGCGTTCCATTTCTTTAACTACTTTGCGCAATGCATTAGAAGCCAATTTAGCATCTGTTACAACCGGAATTAACAAGTGTGGTACTCCGTTATAAACAGAAAGTTCTACCATTTTAGGATCAATTAAAACTAGCTTTACATCTTCTGGTCTGGCTTTCATCAAAATACTTGCCAAAATAGTGTTGATGGCAACAGACTTACCAGAACCAGTAGACCCAGCTATTAATAAGTGTGGCATTTTTGCCAAATTAGCGGAAATAGTACTTCCAGTAACGTCTTTGCCTAATGGCACATTCATTGGATCCTTTTTTGCCTTTGCATCTTGATGTTCCATTACATCTTTAAAAGATACAACTGAAGTTGCCCGATTAGGCACCTCAATACCAATAAAAGGTTTTCCTGGAATTGGAGCTTCAATTCTAATATCCTTGGCTGCAAGTGCCAAAGCCAAATCGTCAGCCAAATTAACAATACGACTAACTTTTACACCGACGGCAGGTTGAACCTCATACCGAGTAATAGTAGGGCCTAAAATGGCCTTTTTAATAATTACCTTTACACCAAAACTCTTAAAAGTAGATTGTAAAACCTGAGTATTTTTCTTAATTAAATCACGGTCTGTACTCTGATCAGTTGATTTAATTGGATCTAATAAACTCAAAGGTGGCTTTTTATATGACTTGTTAACTATAGTATCTGTTTTTAACTCACCATGATCCACATTGGCTAATTCTTGCACCAATTTTTGATCTTCTTGAGCAAAAGAATGCGATTTGGGTAAATCCTTGCTGTCAGGTTCTTCATGCTGTGGTGCAATTTGGATTTGCGGCTCAGGAGCCGGCTCTGGATCTGGTTCGACCGTCACGTCTTCACTTGAAGGTTTAACACTAGTATCTTCCTCATTGTCATCAGAATCAAAATCTGCAACGTCTGGGAAAATATTTTTATTATCGTCATTAGCACGTTTTTGTTTTCTTTTTTCCAATACGTCGCTATATTTGTCCTTCAACTTAACACCAGCGGTTTTATTTTTTTGAATAAATAATTGACTGCTGGATTGAAATTTTTCAATAATCGTCCTGAATTTCACATCAAAGAACATCAAGATCCCAATAGGAATTAGTAAGAACGCAAAAATCTTGATTCCAATTTGTCCTAATAGCGGATAGAAAATCTGATAACCTAGCGAACCAATCAGACCGCCACCGACACTTTCTGTAACAGCGGCACGACCAAATTCTGCAGTCATCGCATGCCAGAATGAATTCAAGAAATTACTATTTACTAATTCATGCTCGTAATACAAGCTACTTTGAATCAATAAAATACCAATTAATGCTAAAGAAAGCCCAATTGTACGTTTAACTGACAAATGAACTGGCTGGTTATAAATCAAATTTACCAGCCCAAAAAGGGCTAATAAACTAGCAGCTAATAGATATGAATCACCAAAAAACAAGCGAATCAAATTAGCAATCTGTTTACCTAAAATACCAAATCTAACAAAGGCAAAAACAGCTAGCAAAATAAATACTAGCCCCAAAATACTCCAATTTAAATTTTGTTTTTTAGTTGTTTTCTTTTTAGAATATGTCTTTTTTGTCTTTCTTTTTTTCCTTTTTACAGGCATGTACTCACCCTAATTAGTGATTAAAAATTGGCTTTAAAGTTCAAGTTAACCGGTTGGTCAAAAGTTACTTGAGTTACTTCATACGTTAAAGTCTCAATATATTCAACCAATGGTCGACTTAAAAGTTGCCAATCTGCGCTACTGATATCAGAACCATCACCATGATAATCTTTTAATTGAACAACCTGATGAATAGTTCCACTTACTCTAAATTCACTTGGTGCAGGAACTACATCATAGAACACAGCTACATCATAATAGCTGCCATTTTCTTCTGAATGCTCATCATCTTGACTTACATCCAATTTTTGAATGCCAGTTCTAACATCGCTCTTTGGTTCTGTATCTTCATCAACTAAATCATAGTGAAATGCTTGTACAGTTACTGGTGTTTGTCTCTCAAAATCCATTATTCTTCACTTCCTAAATTACGTTCATATCTTTCTGGACGATCATAATCATCCTTCAATTTATCATTTTCATAATGGTGTGCAGTTTCCATATTTGGAAATCCTTGTTGACGCAATGCTTCAAGCAAGACCATTGCTACAGAATTCGACAAATTATAGCAACGAATATTATCTGACATTGGAATTCTTAAATTTCTGTCATAATATTCACGCATAAAAGTTTCAGGTAAACCTGTAGTTTCCTTACCAAAAACAAAATAATAATTTTTATTTGGGTCGGTGTAATCTACATCTACATAATTCTTTGATGAAAACTTAGAAATTAAATACATTTCGTCATTAGGCCCTAAAGTCTTTAAAAAAGCATTCAGATCATCATGACGACGTACATCAACTTTGTCCCAATAATCGAGCCCTGCTCGTTTCATTTTTTTATTATCAATTTGAAAACCCAAAGGTTCAATCAAATCTAAAACTGTATTGGTACCTGCACAGGTACGTGCAATATTACCAGTATTAGCTGGCATTAACGGCTCATATAAAACTACGTGATTTGTCATTTCAAAAACTCCTTAAACTAAAAAAGCGCAGCTTTTAAACCACGCTTTAATTTATTTAGCATTATTTGCTTTTGTATCTGCATCTCCCGTGGTCGAAGAAACAGCATCTGTTTCACTAAAAATTTCAGATTCTCTTCGATAATAATTGTACACGCGAGACACGATAATCTTCAAGATTGCATAGATCGGAATACCAAAAATTACACCCCATAGTCCCCAAACGGAACTAGCACCGATTAAAAGTAAAATAGTAGTTACGGGATGCATTTCCATTTTATTCCCCATAACTAAAGGACTTAAAATTCTAGTTTCAATTGCTTGTTCAATTAAAAAGACCACTAAAACCTTAATTAACATTGATCCTGAAGTCATAATTGCAATTACGAATACCGGAATAAGAGCCAATGGTGTCCCAAAATATGGAATCAAATTCATAAAACCGGCTAGGATAGCTAAAGCTAATCCATATGGTAGGCCAATTATTATGTAGCCAATTACAAACATGACGCCTACCCAAAAAGCAACTGTTATTTGACCACGAATATATGAAGCCAATGCATAGTTGATATCATACAACAGCTGACTAAAACTAGGTTGCCAATGCTCCGGTGCAAATTTCGTAATGTAAGGACGCAATTGATGCCCATCTTTGAGCATAAAGAATAAGATAAACGGTGCAGTAAGCAGAGTCATCACAATCATTGTAATGATACTTACCGCAGATGATATATTGCCTAAAGTAGCGTTGATAGTACTTTGCCCTGATTTAAACAAAGTTTTTTGCGTATTGTCTATCATGCCTTGTAAGCTACCTTTTACCTCATGCAAACGAGGATCACGCAAAGCATTCTGTGTTGCATTAACAGCATCGTTCCAAATATGAGGCCAGTTTTTAATCAGCGAATTAATCTGATTCTGGGCAATAGGAACCAGGATATTGATAATCCAGATTAAAGCTATTAAAACAAACAGAAACAAGACAAGAATTGTAGCAACTCTAGGTACTTTAAACTTCTTTTCAAACCAATCTACTACTGGATTCATTACATAATATTGAATAACCGCTAAAAGTAATGGCGGCAAAATCGCACTAAAAAATACCCAAGCAGGATTCAATACAAAAGAAATTTTTTTAAAAATCCAGATAATTAAAAAGAACAATAAGATGTTTAATAAAACAATACTAAACCGATTATCTAAAAACCATTTTTTAAATAAGGTTTCTTTTTTACTTTTTTGTTTATAATCCATCTACCTGTCCTAGTATTTAAATGTGTTCGTAAACAATATCATCATCCACTTTAAAGGTTGGAAGTGGTTGAGCAACATCTGGATCAAAATATACCGCATTTGCTAAAGGTGCTTTAGGAATTGGACGGTTAAAGAATAAAGTAGCGTGACCCAAAGCCTTCATATTACTTTCAACCATTGGACCTACATAATTAGCTACATAAGTTTGACCATCTACAGTAATCGTATCGCCCTTTTTAAAGACAAAGCCATTAACTGGAGTTTCATCACTAAATTTTTGAATAACTGAAACATCTTCTAAGTCTTTGTTGGCACCCTCGCCGAACAAAATTACCATGCCATCTTTATTATCGATAGCTTTTTTACCAATTTTTTTAATAGTTGAAATCCATTTCATAATCTTATATCTCCTTAAAAATAATTTTAGCATAAGAATAGCAGCTTAAAAACTTAAGCTGCCCAAATTATTAGATATTTTTGTGATGATACATCAACCATTTTCTTAGTTCATCTAATAATACTAAAGGAATTGGTAACAAGAATAGGAATAGCCAATCACTAGCAGTCAAGATAGTTGTATTGAGCACCTGCTGAATGCCTGGTGTAATAGTCAAAATAACGAATAGAATGATTTCAAAAATAATGCCGTACCAAATATTTTTATTCTCAAATAATCCCTTTTTAAAAACAGAAACTGTATTAGTTCTACAATTTAATACATTTGCCACCTGAGTGAAGACAATTGCACCTAAAACCATAGTTGTAGCTCGCATATAAATTGAGCCATTAGCAGCCAAAGCTACGTTAGGCCAACCATTTTGATAGTTCACAAAGAAATAGGCAGCTGTAGAAATAATACTTGATAAAAGACCATACCAACAAAAGGCTTTAATAATAACACCCTTGTTCAATAAATGTTCTGATCTTTTACGTGGTGGTTGCTTCATAATATCTGGATCGGCAGCTTCCGCACCTAATCCTAAGGCTGGAAGCATATCGGTACCTAGATCAACCGTTAAAATTTGCATAACTGTCATAGGAAGTGGAATTAATCCAGCCGAGAAAAGAAATAGCACTGACGGAATAGCTTCGGGTACATTAGAAGTCAAAATATATGTTAAGAACTTGCGGATATTGCTATAAACTGCACGTCCTTCTTCAATGGCAGCTACAATCGAAGCGAAGTTATCATCGGTCAAAATCATATTGGCTGCATCTTTAGCCACGTCAGTACCAGTCATTCCCATTGCAATTCCAATATCGGCTTGCTTTAAAGCCGGAGCATCATTAACTCCATCACCGGTGGAAGCTACAACTTCACCGTTAGCCTGACAATTCTTTACAATGCGGTATTTTTGTTCTGGAGCAACTCTGGCAAAGATTACCTCATCTTTTAATGCATGACGCAATTCTTCATCGCTCATTTGATCTAATTCATTACCGGAAATTACACGTGCTTGATCAGAAGTTAAACCAATTTGAACAGCCACTGACTTAGCAGTTAATTTTGAATCCCCAGTTACCATGATTATTCTAATTTTGGCCTGATGACAACGTTTAACTGCATCATAAATTTCTGGACGTGGTGGATCGCTCATTGTTGCTAAACCCACAAAGATTAAATGATTTTCCGCATCCGCAATACTTATTTTATTAATATCGACACCATGATCGATTATTTTATAAGCGAGGGCCATACTGCGCAATCCGCGAGAAGCATAATCAGCGTTTGCCTTTTTAGCGCGAAGACGATCTGCTTCAGTCATCGGACGAATTTTACCATCAACCTGGATTTGATCACATTGCTTAATCGTGTCGCTATAAGAACCTTTAGTGAGACCAATATAATGCGTATCATCCCAACGATGAACAGTTGACATTCTTTTACGATCAGAATCAAATGGCAATTCCCGCAAACGAGGATATTTTACTAAAACTTTTTGTTTATCAAATCCAGCTTTTTCTGCCATCACAATCAAGGAAGCTTCGGTTGGTGTACCTAAAATCTTAGGCTTTCCACCCTTTTTATTAGGTTGAACCGAAGTATCATTATCCAAAGCTGCAATTTGAACTAATTTACGTAAATCAGGATTTTCCTCATACCATAATTGTTTTGTATTTAGCTCAATCTGACCATTATTAACATAGCCATTACCAGTAACGTGATATTCATGAGCTGGTGTCCAAAGGTAGTGAATTGTCATTTGATTCTGCGTCAACGTACCGGTTTTATCTGAGCAAATAACTGTCGTTTCACCTAAAGTTTCAACAGAATTCAATTCTTTCACTAACGCATGCTTTTTAGCCATCCGCTTAACACCTTGAGCTAGACTTAAAGTTACCGTTGGCAATAATCCTTCTGGAATAAAAGCAACAATCATCCCCAAAGCAAAGATAAAAGCCTTAGCTAAAGGATACTTTACGAAGAAGATAGCTGCGATAAAAAATATAAGTCCAATCGTAATAGCAATAATCGAAATTTGCTTAGTCAATCGATTAAGCTCTGCCGTGAGAGGACTGCTTGTCTTCGTTTGTTTTTGCGTCAAGCTTGCAATTCGACCGAATTCTGTATTCATACCCGTCGCAAAAGCAATTGCTCTAGCAGTGCCAGCTCCCACAGTAGTGCCTGAGTAAACCAAATTGCTTTCAGCATAACTACCTTCACCAGGATCATACTTTGTGGTTTTAGACTCTGGAACAGATTCACCATTCAAAGCACTTTGATCTACTTGCATTGAACTGGCGGAAATAATTCTTGCATCGGCTGGGATTGAGTTACCAGCTTGTAAAACAAAAACATCCCCCGGCACTAGCTCTTTACTATTTATTTGCTTTTTCTTGCCATTTCTAATCACTTCTACATAGCTGGGCAACATATTGTTTAAGGCATCCGTTGCCCGCTTGGCGGCTCGCTCCTGCCAAAAACTAAATAAGCCATTGATAATATTAACCAACCAAATGGCAATTCCTAATTCTAACGTTCCGGAAACTATTGCAATTAACCCTGATATCCAAAGCAAAATTGCCATCATACTAGAAAAGTTTTTGAAAAACGTTTTCCATTCTGATTCAGCTGCGGCTTTTTTAATAGTATTAGTACCATATTTTTTAAGTCGTTTAGCGGCTTCCTCATCTGATAATCCAGAAGAAGAAGATTGCAAATTTGTAAAAACTTGTTGAACCTCATTCTGGGCATATAATTTACGGATTTTATTTTCATCCATCCTATACGCACCTTCTCATTTTTACAATTATTATTTTTCCCTTATATTTCCTACTCTAGCACTTTTCACGAGAACAAGTCACAATCTGATTCATTATTTTCCATGCTATACTTATCTCAGTTAATACTTTTTCTAAAAAATCGGAGGCATTATATGAAAGTTTTAATCGGTGGCTATACTAAGAAGACCTCTAAAGGTATTTATGAATTGCCTTTTACTGGTGAAGATAATGGAGCTAAGTTAGGCAAGGCTGAAAATATTATTAGTGTAGGTGGCCCTACTTATTTCCAAAAAGATGGCGATTTAATTTTTACTATTAACAACGCAGGTGACGAAGGTGGTATCAGCGTCTTTAAATTAGGTGAACATGGTTCAAGTGAAGTCGATCGCTATTTAATACCTGGCGCTTCACCAGCATATGTTGGTATTGATCGCGAGCAAAAGCTTATCTATACCGCAAATTACCACACCGCCGTTTTATCTGTATTCCACTACAATAAAAGCGGCAAGTTAGAATTACTCGATCAAGTCACTCACAAGGCCGAAACATTGGGCCCACGTCCAGAACAAGTCGATGGCCCTCACCCACACTTCTTCGATGAAACACCCGCAGGTAATTTAGTTAGCTGCGATTTAGGTAATGACACTGTCGACTTCTACCGGTTAGAAAACGGCAAGTTACATCACCTAGCTCAATATAAAAATGAAGCTGGTTTTGGAACTCGCCACATCGTCTTTTCAAAAGATGGTAACTACTTCTACGTTGTTGGTGAATTATCTAGCAAAATCAACGTAGTTAAATTTAATGAAGACACTTGGGACTTCGAAAATATCGCTACATACAAGACCATTCCAGAAGATTTTACTGAACACAATGGTGCCGCAGCACTTTACATTAGTAAAGATGGTAAATATGTTTATAACTCCAACAGAGGCCACAATTCTATCACCGTCTTTAAGATTAATGATGACCACACCCTAAGCTTAGTTCAGCGCATTTCTACATTTGGTGATTTCCCTCGTGACTTCAACTGGGATGCCGATCAAAAATACGTAGTAGCTGCAAATCAAAATACAGATAACGCTACCTTGTATATCAGAAATGGCGGTAATGGAACTTTAACTCCAATTCAAACAGAAATTCCTGTTCCTGAAGGCACTCGCGTACTTTTCACCAAATAACCCATAATGAAAAATAACCATGACATGCTAGTCATGGCTTTTTCATTTCATAAATTTAAAGTAAAATAGACATAAGCAGAACTGAATTAATAAGAAGGTGACCAAGTGAAACAAAAGATTATTCGTATCATACTATTTATTCTAGGTGGAATTTTAGGATTATTGCTTTTATATAAATTATATTTAAGCTATCTACCAGAATTAAAATTACTAGTTCATTTTGATCACCATAATGAAGAATTGTTAATTAAAATGGTTCGTAGCCACGGGATCGAAGATTTAGCTTTTCTTTTTATTTTAAATGCCATTTGTGTGGCAATTCCCGGCTTATCTAATGGTATCTTCTGTGTTTTGAATGGAATCTTGTATGGTCCAGCATTTGGCTTTATTGTTAACTGGATTAGTGATATTTTAGGACAAATCATCTTGATGCAGTTTTTGCACAAACTATATGACATTAAACATATGTCTAATAGTAAGATCTACAAATTGTTAACTACACAAAAATATCCGATGGTCGCTCTAACTATTGGCTATCTCATCCCATTTATTCCAAGTGCAACCGTTAGCTATGTCAATATTTTGATTAATAAAAATGATTTCAAAAAGCAATTGATTCCGATTGTGATCGGGGTAAGTCCATTTGCTTATCTTTATGCTTATGGTGGCGACTCAATTTTGCATCTTGACACCAGCAGAATTATTAAGGCAGCAGTCATGATTGTGGCCGTTGCCCTAATAGCTGCAGCGATTTTATTTATTATGAAGCGCGTTAAGAAGCATACAAAAAAAGCTTGATAAAAATCAAGCTTTTTTCTTTTTGCATTAAAACTACATCAAGTTAGCTTCTTTTAACAATTCTTCTACCCAAGACTTCTTAATCTTGCGCATCCCTGTCTTAAGAGCTAATTTTTCAGGGAGTGGCATGTCTTGATCAGCCAGCTTCCTCTTGTCTGACATGTAGTACATTGCCCGCAAGAGTTGACGAATATCGTAAATTGAATCAAATACTTCAGGAACACCACGGTCAACATTCAAAAGCGTGTAAACAGCTTCCATAGCCGTTCTGACTGAATATTCAGTAGTAAAGACGGTATCTCTTGTTGGCGACTCCGCAAAGTTGCCAATAAAGGCGATGTTGACAGAACCATCTGGTACAACGGCTGGACGATCACCGCTATGTCTTGGCATGAAGTAACTAGTAATGTATGGCATGTAAACAGGAACAGTATTCATGTTTTCTTCACTAGCTAATTCACTAATTTGACTTTCTGGAACACCTAAGTGATACAAAAGTTCCTCGGCAATTTCCTTACCGCTGCAGTCAACCACTCTCTTCTTAATGTAATTACCTTCAGTGTCTGAATAAAGTGCATAAATCCAAACTACAATTTCATCTGGATTTTGACTCTTGAAGTGTGGTTGACGGTGAATAGTAAAACTAAGCTCCCAGTTAGAATCGACAATCGTGATAATACCACCAGTATTAACTTTGCCATCATAAAGACTACGTTTAGTCAAACGTTCAAAGTATGGAGCTAATTTCTTATTCTTCAAAGTAGTAGTTGCGGAAACAAACCAGCTACGTTCTGGTAAGTTTTCACAGAAGACATCTGGGTGACCAAAGTCTGGATCTTGCTTTGCCAAATTTTCCCATAACTTCCATGAACTACCTTTAGCATGTGTAATTGGAGCTGGGGTATTTTGATCACCGTAAGTTGAACTCTCAGTAATTGAACCATTAGTAATAAATACGATGTCATTTGGAGTCAATGGAACTTCTGTTTCCTTGCCATTTTGAGTCATAATGATCTTCTTAGCAATCTTTTGCTTGCCATCATGATCAACTTCTACATTTTGAACGTGACAATCATATTCAAATTTAACACCATGATCTTTTAAGTATGCCAAGAGTGGTTTTACCATTGATTCATATTGGTTATACTTGTTAAATTTCAAAGCGGTAAAGTCTGGCAAACCATCAATGTGGTGAATAAAGCGCATTGCATAACGGCGCATTTCGGCTACTGAGTGCCATTTTTCGAAAGCAAACATTGTTGACCAGTATGACCAGAAGTTAGTCTTAAAGAAGTCATCGCTAAAGAATTCCTCAATAGTTTCTCCTTCAAGTTTCTTTTCTGGTGTCATGATTAATTTAACAATTTCATTAGTACATTTGCCTAAACCGTATTGACCATCACTTGGAAGACGATCACCACGGTTATAAATCAAACGGCAATTTGAGGAGTTAGGGTCTTCTTTATCAAGCCAATAATACTCATCAAGATAAGAAGCACCTGGAATTTCCAAACTTGGAATTGAGCGATACATATCCCATAAACATTCAAAGTGATTCTCCATTTCACGTCCACCACGGACAACGAAGCCAGCGTTTGGACGTTTAGCACCGTCAAGTGAACCACCAGCTACTGGCAATTCTTCCAAGATATGAATATTCTCACCTTTCATTTGAGCATCACGAATCAAGAAGACAGCTGCAGAAAGGCCAGCTAGACCGCTACCGATAATATAAGCAGACTTATTGTCTACGCCTTCAGGCTTTTTAGGATCTGCAAAAGCTTCATAATTACCATTGGAATAATACATAAAGGTATCCTCTTTTCTGTATAAGTATAGTTTATATTGCACTTATCATTCTAAAGAATGCGCTTTCTTTATGCAAGTATTTTAATAGTTTATCCTAATGATTTTAAAAATTTTTATTAATTAACTAATTTTTGCCATAACTTCGACATGTCTTGTGGATCTTTGATTTCAATTACTCGCTTTTTTTCATTATCAAATGGATCAGGGAAAGCTAAATAAAAACAATTTAATGCTTGCCGAGAAAAATCGTCATCAATGCCATATAAGGGATCACCAAAAAGTGCATGGCCTAAATAAGCCATATGAACCCTTATCTGATGCGTTCTACCTGTTAACAGGCGTAATTCTACTAGACTAGCCCCTTTAACTTGGCTAAGCACACGATAACACGTCTGTGCTTTTTTTCCGCTTGCTACTACGGCTCTTTTTACACCGTCGCCTTCTTTACCGATCGGTTCATCAATTAATCCAGCTAACTCATCTTTCGCAAAATTCCCATGAACAATAGCGTGATACTTTTTAATAAACTGCTCTTTACCAATTTTGCTAAAACGAGCATGCGCAACAGCATTCTTTCCAACTAATACTAAACCAGAAGTATCTCGGTCCAAACGAGTAATCACATGAGGCTTTAAATCCTTTTCATTTTGACTCGAAAAATAGCCCATTAATCTATTTACAATAGCATCGTTATCTTCATATCTAGACGGGATTGATAAAACCCCAGCTGGTTTATTTAGCACAATATAATTTTTAGTCTCTAAAACTGGATCTACCGGATTATTAGATGGCTTCAAAAATTGATTTTTCTTTTCTTCACCACTAACAAAAATAACTTCATCCCCAGTCCGTAAATGAAAACTTAAATATCTTCGCTTATGATTTACCAAAATCATTCCGTGATGATGTCTTGCCTTAATCAAAGCCTGATGCGAGAAACCATTCTTTAACAAAAAAGAGCCCAATTTTTTGGGATCTTTTTCTTGTACAATTAATTTAAATAAACTTGTCATTACCCTCGTTATCCTTAATAAACGCATTTTGTACACGCGCCCAAAAATGGTGATGACCAAACTGATCAAACTGAATTGAGTGCTTAGAAATACGATATTCTATTTTTTTGGCATTTTTAACATCGATTCTTGCCCCATCCACAGTCATTACAAAATGATCAGCGTTAGGCACAATCGTAATCCATTGATCGGGTGCGATTACAATTGGCGCAGATAATGTTCTAAATACACGATTATTGATTGAAGCGATCTCTGTCATTTGCAAAGCTTTTAATCGCGGATGAATTACAGCCCCGCCCAGCGATTTGCTATAAGCGGTTGAGCCCGTTGGCGTAGAAACACATAAACCATCGCCTCTAAAATTTTCAAATATTTCATCATCAATATAAACATCTGCTTCAAGCGTATGTGATATTCTTTTAACCGCTGATTCATTTACAGCCAAATGATAACGAGTATCGCCCGACTCAGTTAACATTTTAATTTCAAGCAAGGGATACTTAGCCGGTTGATCTTTGGTTAATAAAAGCGCATCAACCATTTTATCAATATCATAATTACGCCAATCAGTATAAAAACCTAAGTGTCCTGTGTGCACACCTATAAAACGTACTGAATCAACCTGATTCTCATAACGATGAAAAGCGTTGATTAAAGTACCATCTCCGCCGACTGTAATTACTACATCTGGATATTTAGCGTCAAAAATGACATTCTTCTTTTGCAATAGCTTCTTAAGATAGGCCACTGTCTCTAAAGTCTTATCATAGTTATTATGCGCTATTGTTACTTTCATGACTTTTCCTTGCCTTTATTTTTGGTAAAAATCTTTTGAGCTTCTTGGACCTCATCCTTAATAGAAGACATTTCTTCATCTAGCTTATACGCAGCTTCTGCGGTTGACTTAAGTCGTTTTGAAATATCCTCTGGATAAGCACCTTGGTATTTATAATTTAAAGTATGTTCAACAGTAGCCCAAAAATTCATTGCTAAAGTTCTAATCTGAATTTCCGCAATTAACTTTTTAGGTCCTTCTGGCAAGTAAACTGTATAGTTAATTACCATATGATATGAACGATAGCCTGAAGGTTTAGCATTTTGAATATAATCACGCTCTTCTACTACTTCCATATCATCACGTGAATGAATTAAGTCTACCACCTTATAAATATCGTCCACAAATTGTGTCACAATACGTATACCGGCAATATCTTGCATATCAGTTTCAATGACATCTGGGCTAATTACCCGTCTCGTCATTTTTTCTTTAATAGAATCTACTGTCTTCACCCTACCAATTACAAATTCAATTGGTGAATGTTCTCCCCTAGTTAAAAAGCCTTGTCTAAGGGAACGAAATTTAACCTTTAACTCGCGTACAGCTTCATTATAAGGCCACAAGAAGTTATCCCAATCTACTTCCATGAGAAAACATCCTTTCTTAGTAAACAAACACATTTTACCATGTTAAAGATTATAATCTGAACTGATTTAAATATTTTTTCCTAACTATTATAATGATTTATGGATTCGGAGGTTTTAAACTTATGAGCAAAAATCGAGAAATCGAAGCTAAAACACTTTTACATAAAGAAACTTATCAAAAAATAGTCAGTGATTTTCCTGTAAAAAGTGATTTTGTACAAGAGAATTATTATTTTGATACACCTGATAAATTATTAAAAAAGCACCATATTAGTTTGCGAATCAGAATTTATAGCGATCATGCCGAACAAACAATGAAAGTGCCTGATCCTAATCCAGTTCAAAAAAATTATCATGAAGTTATTGAAATTAACGATAATTTAACTCATGCGCAAGCTAAAGAATTGGTAGCAAAAAAGCACTTTACCTTTCACGGTAATATTGGTCAATACCTCAGTGCACATTTTGCTAAGGAACAAGACGCTCTTTCACTTTTCACCTGGAGCAAAACTAGACGTATCTTAATGAATGGACCACAAGATTGTGAATTAACATTAGATGCAACTTCTTATCCAGATGGCTATGAAGACTTTGAGTTAGAAATCGAGAATGATGATCCAGTTTTAATAACTAATGTCCTAGCTAAGCTGGAAAGCGATTACAATTTTAAGCAGAATTCTAGCAATACTAACCAAAGTAAAATTGCTCGAGCAAGTATTCACAAAAAATAACATATAGAAAATAAGGCATATTTTTTGTCACTTTTTTTGTTTCTTGCTAAAGTATCAATAGTAAATCACCAAAGGGGTCGAGAGTATGTTCGAGATTTTTCTATTCATTAATCCAATAGGAATTTACTGTTATGATACGGAAAAACAAATTCGCAACACCGTTGATGAACTTGGAATTGACGTTTGTTATCACTATATTCCTATTGCTAATGTTTGTTTAATAAATGATGACGCTATTAGGCGTCGTAAGGATGCACAAAAGCTGCCAGACATCAGTACTTTTTCTAAAGCAACTTATGATGCGCTAGAAAATTACCATGCTATTAAACTTAAATATGGTAATAAAAAAGCACGTGAATTTTTATATGAACTGCAAAAGAATTTAAGTCATGATGCTTCAGCTTACAATCCTAAATTGTTAGAAAAAATTGCTACTAAGCTTAACATTAAAGCTAATACAATTAATGCAATCGAGAAAAGCAGTTATGTACGGAGTTCAATCGAGGAAGATCAAAAATTAGCTAATCAATGGAACATTAAAGCTACACCAACAATTGTTTTGTTCAATGAGGATAATGAACAAAACGGTGTACTTCTAGAAGGTCCCGTTGCACATGGGGATTTAGTTAATTTGCTTCTACCTGATTATCAAAATTGCTTTTCAGATTTCATGCAACAACAAAACCACTTACGCCTTATTTAATAGGCGTTTTATTTTTGCAAAAATTTAGTGACAGAATCTACTTCACCAGGATTACGCCAAGTACTAAACACTTCATCTGGCAAACTATCCACAGTTAACCCCTTGCAATAAAGTAACCCGCCTATTTTTAATCCAAGCTTTGTTTTCTGCACTAATTGCCTTCTTAAATATTTTTTTTGATTATTTATATTAATTGGATAGTCTCTTTTTATAGGTTTAAAATGCCAAAACATCTTCATATCTAATTCATCTAAAGCAAAATATTTTACTTGGTAATGAAGATTATTCGTTACCGGTTCCTGTAAAACATTATATTTTAAGCAAAACACATTCTTTTTAGGATTAATCTCCAGATAATAATTTCCCCACAATTTATTCTTTCTAAAAAAGATCGACTGAGTATGTTTTAGTTTCTTCTTTAAATAATGCCTTCGTCCCACAATCCAAATATCGGTTACTCCTATTTCAGAATACAATAAATGTCGATGTCTAAATTCAGTGTCACTTAGCGGTGCACATTGAACTTCAAAGGCTAATTTTTCTGAAGCCAAAACGTCTGCTCTTAACTGACCATCAGCCAACGGTATCTCAACTTGTGCATTGAATCCAGCCGCAGTAAGCGCGGCTTTCAACAGCATCTTAGATTGATGATGCTCCTCTTTTTCTCCCATCGCATTGCTATAACTAGTTAAATGCTTAAAAAAGGCTGCCTTTTGTTCTGAAATAATTAAAATTACTTTTTTATGACAGTGTGGACAACGATAATCATCTATATTTAAATTTTTTTGACCGGTATTAACCATATTCGCTTCACTAACGGCTAATACTATTTTTTTATTCAACATGGCTGCATACATATTTCTTCACCCATGTTTTATTACGCAAAAAAGAGACGTTTTTTTCTAACGTCTCTTTTTCTTTATAAAATCTTAATTATTGCTTTTGAAGAAAGTAATAGCGAATATAATCAAGAGCATCACGGTTCAACAAACATTTTCCAGTTTCCTTTACCGTCTTCATTTCTTCATCATCAATCTTGATTCCGTATTCATTAGCAATAGCCCAAGCATCAGCTGGCTTAAGTTCAGCATAATTTTCATCTAAAAATGCTAACTTCAAGTAGTATTTACCCCGTAAATAATACAAACTTGAAGCCAGATCACTTACTTTCAAACTATCCGCTAATTCAACTAGATTTCCTAACTCATCAAAGCTGTAGGAATGATGATTTTGGAATTTCCAATATTGAGTATTAACTGCGTTCTCCTGATTAGATGATTCAAGCTTTTCTTCTTTTATTGGATCAAGTTCAGTATTTACATCATCTTTCGGATCAAGGTCAAAGAAACTTCTTCTTGAATCGGGCTCTGCCTGTGTTTGATTAGTCTCACTATTCATTGGCTCTATCATTTGACGGAGATTATCAGCATCATCAGGCTTAATCTTGGTAATCATCAAGTCAAGACCGCCATTGTTAGGCATTACCTGAAAAGTTACAGGTACTCCTTGAGTAAAGGTATGATCAGTATCTACCTCTGAAAGAATGGAGTAGAAGAATTGCTGTATTTTTTGTTTATCCCCCAATAAATCTAAAACCTTCAATCCACGATGAGCTAATTCATTTTTATTAATTCTAACTCTTATTGTATTTTCATTGATATGATCTACTTGCACAGGATATCTCCTCCACGAATTATATAACCTATTGTAGCCTATTTTTTATCTAAAATAAAAGTGTTAGCATCATTACTAACACTCTTCTATATTATAAATCTGCAATTTTTTGGGCTTCAGCCAATTCTAATCGACGAACCTTACGTGGTAAGAAACGACGAATTTCGTCTTCATTATATCCTACTTGAAGTCGACGATCATCCATAATAATTGGTCTTCTTAACAAGCTTGGATTCTTTTCTACTAAATCAAGTAACTGATCAATTGATAAATCATCCAAATTTATTTTTAATTGTTGAAAAGCTCTTGAGCGGGTAGAAATGATTTCTTCAGTACCATTTTCAGTCATACGTAGAATTTTTAATATCTCTTTTTTAGTCAAAGGCTCCGAAAAAATGTTTCTTTCCTTAAATGGAATATCATGCTTTTCAAGCCAAGCTCGTGCCTTACGACATGAAGTACAACTAGGCGAAACATATAAATCTACCATAAAAATCACGCTCCTCAGAACAAATATTTGTATACGTTCCTAATCTTACTATTAGTATAACATACTAACTTCTTTTTTGTAAGTACTCATTTTATCTTTTATATTAACTTCTCTTTATATCCTAAAGATAAAACGTGAATTATTTGTGAAGAAATTGTATGTTTTGTTTAAAATATTTAAATATGAAAAAAGAGACCTTTCGGTCTCTTTTCTCAATTCAAAATATGAATTTATTTGTCGATCTTCTTCATTAAGTCATTAACTAACTTTTCATTTTCTTCAGCAGTTTCTGAAACGAAGCATGCCTCGTTAGCCAATTCCTTAAGATCCTTAGTATCAAACTTCTTCATTAAGCTTCTGATACGTAAGATTGAAGTTGCACTCATTGAGTATTCATCAAGTCCCATTGAAAGTAAGATTGGGAACATGGTGTTATCACCGGCAGCTTCACCACACATACCACACCAGATACCATTTTCATGAGCAGAATCAATAGTGTGCTTAATCAAACGAAGTACTGATGGGTTATATGGTTGGTACAAGTATGATAGGTTATCGTTACCACGGTCAGCAGCCATAGTGTATTGGATCAAGTCGTTAGTACCAATTGAGAAGAAGTCAACTTCCTTAGCGAATTGATCTGCTAAAACAGCAGCTGCAGGAACTTCGATCATCATACCAACTTGCAAGTCGTCACCGATCTTAACGCCCTTTTCAACAAGCTTTTGCTTTTCATCATTTAAGATAGCCTTAGCTTGACGAAGTTCAGCCAATGTACCAATCATTGGGAACATAATACCAAGCTTACCGTATGCTGATGCACGAAGCAAAGCTCTTAATTGGGTACGGAAAATCTTTTCGTTCTTAAGTGAAAGACGAATAGCACGTACACCTAAGAATGGGTTCATTTCATCTGGCAAGTCCCAGTAATCTAGGTGCTTGTCACCACCAATATCCATTGTTCTGATGATAACTTGCTTGCCGTTCATGCCTTCGATAACTTTCTTGTAAGCTTCGAATTGATCATCTTCAGTTGGGAAGTTTGATGAATCCATGTACAAGAATTCAGTTCTGTACAAACCAACAGCTTCTGCACCGTTTTCATGTACACCTGGCATATCATTAGGAGTACCGATGTTGGCTGCAATAGTAAATTGCTTACCATCGGCAGTTACTGAAGGTTCATCCTTCAATTTCTTCCATTCAGCCTTTTGCTTTAAGAAAGCTTCACCCTTCTTCTTGTAGTCAGCTACTTGATCATCACTAGGATCAATAATAGCTACACCATCAAGACCATCATCAATTAACATGTCGCCGTTCTTAACGTCCTTAGTAATTGAATCAGTACCAACTACGGCTGGTAATTCAAGTGAACGTGCCATGATTGCTGAGTGAGCAGTACGACCACCAATATCAGTAATAAAGCCCTTAACGTATTTCTTGTTAAGTTGTGCAGTATCACTTGGAGTCAAATCATGAGCAACAACGATTACTTCATGGTCAATTGAAGCTGGGTTTGGTAATTCCTTACCAAGTAAGTGAGCCATAATACGCTTAGAAACATCGCGTACATCGGCAGCACGTTCTTGCATGTAAGGATTATCAGTCATACTTTCAAAAATTTGGATGAACTTTTGTGCAGTTTCATCTAATGCAGCTTCTGCATTGATCTTTGAATCCTTAATTTCATTCTCAATGGCACCAGTAAATTCTGGATCATTCAAAATCATTAAGTGAGCTTCAAAAACTTGAGATTCTTCTTCACCCAAGCTCTTCTTGGCAACATCACGAATCTTTTCAACTTCAGTAGTTGAAGTCTTAATAGCATCCTTGTAACGAGCTACTTCAGCTTCAACATCATCAACTGAAGACTTTGAAAATGAAAGATCAGGCTCCACAAGAAGATATGCTGGAGCAATGGCAATACCATCACTAGCAGCAATTCCTTTTAAAGTCTTGGTCATTATTCAGCTAAACCTTCTTTTTTCATAGTGTCGGCAATTGCGTCCAATGCGTCTTTTTCATCGTCACCTTCAGCAGTGATAGTAACATCAGCATTTTGGCCAACACCAAGTGACATAACACCCATGATTGACTTCAAGTTTACTGACTTGCCGTTGTATTCCAAGTTAACATCTGAACCGAACTTTGAAGCAGCTTGTACTAAAAGAGTAGCTGGACGTGCATGAATACCTGTTTCTGCAATAATATGAAAATCGCGTTTTTCCATTATAAATATCTCCTTTAAATTGAAAAAATTAAACTGGTAATAAATACCCATTCAGGTATTAGATTATCATGTTTTTACAGTTTAGACAACAATAATGTAACAGTTTACATTATTCAATCGTCAGTGTTCGTAGCGGTATATACAATAGCACCGCCTCTTTCAGCTCTGCCGGTAATATATTGTCTTTTGCCATAATTTCTAATAGTTTTCTGTAAATCAAAGGCATCTTCAGGCTCTACCTTATATTCTTTAAGCTCTCCAGACACCAATTGATCTAAAATCTTTTGATAATCCAAAAATATCACCACACTTTTTAAATTTTATAATTTTTTCATTATTTATTCTACTATTTATGGTAATTTTTCAAAAATATTATTATTTTATGTGTTTCTTATATTAAGTAAGAAATGTAGAGCTTAGCACTTGACTACTAAGAGTGCTAATAATATAATTTTGTTACAACTTAAATGAAAGGCGGTCATGCATTTTGCTTTGTCAAAATTGTCATAAACGGCCAGCCTCCATTCACCTCTTTACTAAGGTAAATGGCCAAAGCCGAGAAATTGATTTATGTCAACAATGCTATCAAGAATTAAGAAATCAACAAGGAAATCTAGAAAATATGAATAATAACAATGAATTTTTTGGCGACTTTGATGATTTATTCAACGCTTTAAACGGAAATAACAACAATGCCGCAAATAATATGAACGGAAATAATCCAAGAATGCAAATGGGCGGAGGAAATGGTAACGGCAATCAAGGTGGTAAAAGTCTCCTTGACCAATACGGTACTGATTTAACTGCTCTTGCTAAAAAAGGAAAAATCGATCCAGTTATCGGCCGTGATAAAGAAATCGCTCGTGTAATTGAGATTTTAAATAGAAGAACTAAAAACAACCCTGTTTTAATCGGTGAAGCAGGTGTTGGTAAAACAGCCGTAGTTGAAGGATTAGCACAAGAAATCGTTGATGGTTCTGTCCCAGCTAAATTACAAAATAAAAGAATTATATCATTAAATGTAGTTTCACTTGTTCAAGGTACTGGAATTCGTGGTCAATTTGAACAACGGATGGAGCAATTAATCAAAGAATTACAACAAAGTGATGACATCATTTTATTCATTGATGAAATTCACGAAATTGTTGGTGCAGGTAACGCTGAAGGCGGTATGGATGCTGGTAACATCATCAAACCAGCCTTAGCTCGTGGTGAACTCCAATTAGTTGGTGCTACTACTATCAAGGAATACCGCGACATTGAAAAAGATTCTGCTTTAGCACGTAGATTCCAACCCGTTGAAGTAAAAGAACCTTCTATTGATGAAACTATTAGGATTCTGAAAGGTATTCAACAACGCTACGAAGATTACCACCACGTTCATTATACAGATGATGCAATTGAAGCAGCTGCTAAATTATCAGCTCGTTACATTCAAGACAGATTTTTACCTGACAAAGCCATTGACTTGTTAGATGAAGCTGGTTCAAGAATGAACTTAACTATTCCTTATATTGATAAGGATAAAATGCAAGAAAGAATCAATGCAGCTGAGCAACTAAAAGAAGAAGCCTTAAAGAATGAAGATTACGAAAAGGCAGCCTACTACCGCGACCAAATCGAAAAATACGAAAAAGTTAAAGATCAAAAGGTAGATCCAGACAAGTCTCCAGTTATCACCAACAAGATTATGAATAAGATTGTTGAAGAAAAGACTGGCATCCCTGTCGGCGATATTCAAAAGCAAGAAGAAAATCAATTGCAAAACTTAGCCAGTGACTTAAATGCTCATGTCATTGGTCAAGATAAGGCAGTTGAAAAAGTGGCTCGTGCTATTCGTCGTAACAGAATCGGCTTTAACAAATCAGGTCGTCCAATTGGTTCCTTCTTATTCGTAGGACCTACTGGTGTTGGTAAGACTGAACTTGCTAAACAACTTGCTAAGCAAATGTTTGGTTCAGAAGATGCCATGATTCGTTTCGATATGTCTGAATACATGGAACAATATTCTGTATCTAAGTTGATTGGTTCAGCTCCTGGTTATGTTGGCTACGAAGAAGCTGGTCAATTGACTGAACAAGTTCGTCACAACCCATACAGCTTGATTTTGCTTGACGAAATTGAAAAAGCTCACCCAGACGTTTTGAACCTCTTCTTGCAAATCTTAGATGATGGTCGTTTGACTGATTCACAAGGTAGAACTGTTTCATTCAAAGATACAATCATCATCATGACTTCTAACGCAGGTCAAGGCATCAAGAATGCTAGCGTTGGTTTCGCTGCTGAAAATGAAGACGAAAGTAATGAATCAGCTAGAAACAACATGAGTCAATTCTTCAAGCCTGAATTCCTTAACCGTCTTGATGACGTCATTGAATTCAACGAATTGACTAAACCTGACTTACTTAAGATTGTTGACTTGATGCTTGCTAACACCAACAACATGGTTAAGGATCAAGGTTTGTACATTGATGTTACCGACGCAGCTAAAGATAAATTAGTTGAAGATGGATTCAACCCTGCTTTAGGTGCTCGTCCACTTCGTCGAACAATTCAAGAAGAAATCGAAGATAACGTTGCAGACTTCAAGCTTGATCACACTGATAGCAAGAATCTTAAGGCAGATGTTGTCGATAATAAGATCGTTATTAGCGATGAAAACACAGCTGAGTAATTACGCCAATTAATAATTCAAAAAAGATTCTGTGATTAATAATCAGCAGCATCTTTTTATTTAATTTAATAAAAATAAAAAGATGCTTCTTAATTTGATGTATACTAAATTTAAGTTATAAAAACTAAAAGAAACAGGTGAAATTCATGCATTTAATCGATGTAACTAACAACTATTCTAACTTGGTTCACAGTCAGCTCAATACTACCGATGCTAATTACGTTAAAGTATATTCATTAGGAAATACTTCAGTAATTTATACCGAAAGCAAAAATGCAATCGGCATTGCACTTGAAAACCATGATCGCCGTGTCCGTGAAGATGAAATTGAATTTGTCATCAAACGATTAATCAAAGATTACGATTCTTCATATACTTTAACCGTTGACAAGAGCCGTCACGTCATTGAAATTCACGTCGACAAGTAAATTAAATAAATTTAATCACAAAAATAAGCGTCTAGAGGATTTATTTCCTAGACGCTTATTTTTTATTAAAGCTTTTCCGTTAATTTAACATCCGGATACTTGTCGTGGAAGAATCGTTCTGCAAATTCATTCTCAAACAAGAACAATGGATTGCCATAACGGTCTTTTACTAGAAGATTACGGCTGTTAGACATACGAGGATCAAGTTGCTCTGGATCAATCCAACGCGCAACTCTATGTCCAATACTATTCATCTCAACTTCTGAATTATATTCATTCTTCATTCTGAATTGGAAGACTTCAAATTGCAATTGACCAACCGCACCTAAAATATATTCATCGGTTTGGTAATTACGGTAAAGCTGAATAGCACCTTCTTGAACCAACTGATTCATTCCCTTGTGGAATGACTTTTGCTTCATCACATTCTTAGCAGTTACCCGCATAAACAATTCTGGAGTAAATTCTGGAAGTGGTGGATAAACGATTTTACGTTTACCTGAATAAATACTGTCTCCAATTTGGAAGTTACCAGTATCGTACAAACCAACAATATCTCCAGCTACGGCATCTGAAACTTGCACACGTTCACTAGACATAAATTCAGTTGCATTATTCAAACGGATTGGCTTACCTGTTCTTGCTAAAGTAACATCCAATCCTTTTTTAAATTCACCACTACCAACACGGACAAATGCGATTCGATCACGGTGGTGAGGATTCATGTTAGCCTGAATCTTAAAGACAAAGCCTGAGAATTCCGGATCTTCTGGACTAAGTTCTTCATCCCCATTAACAGTATGACTTTCAGGAGCCGGTGCTAAATCAACGAAACTATTTAAGAATGTTTCTACACCAAAATTGGTTAAAGCTGAACCGAAGAAGACTGGAGTTTGATCACCCAAAGCAATTTTTTCAGGATCAAATTTATTACCAGCTTCTTTAACCAATTCAATTTCATCAAGAGTATCTTGGAATTGAGGATCTTGACTCAATGGTTCGCTATCAGGCAAAGTACCATCTTCATTCAATGGTAAGAAACGGTCTGCGCCATCTTTGCGGTACAATTCAACGCGATTATTAGCAATATCATACAAGCCTTTTAAAGTTTGACCAGAACCAATCGGCCAGTCCATTGCTACGCCTTCAATGCCGAGCAAATCTTCAAGTTCAGCAATCAAATCAAGTGGTGGTCGACCATCACGGTCTAACTTGTTCATAAAAGTAAAAATCGGAATACCACGTTTTTTAACAACTTTAAATAGTTTCTTAGTTTGTGGTTCGATACCCTTTGCAGAGTCAATTACCATGACAGCAGCATCCACCGCCATTAAAGTACGATAGGTATCTTCTGAGAAATCTTGGTGTCCTGGTGTATCCAAGATATTGATTCTCTTGCCCTTGTACTCAAACTGCATAACGGAACTAGTAACTGAAATACCACGCTTTTTTTCAATTTCCATCCAGTCACTTGTAGCAAAGTTACCAGTTTTACGGGCTTTAACAGTACCAGCTTTTCTAATTACCCCACCAAATAACAGCATTTGTTCCGTAATTGTTGTCTTACCTGCATCTGGGTGAGAAATAATTGCAAATGTTCTTCTTTTCTTTACTTTCTCTGCTAACTCTTTATCCATTACTCTTTTTTATCTTCTTCCTTTTTTATTTCTTGTTTATCCTTTGTCAACAAAACCGTAAGTAAACGTGACCCTTTCATTCTTCTAGTAGTCAAAGTCATCCCGTCACCAATGTCAACGGTTAACTTTTCCCCTTTAGCTGGGATCATCTTCAAGGTATTAATGACATAACCTGCTACCGTATCTACATCTTCCATTTCAAGATGCGTACCAAATTGCTCATTAAAATCATCTAACGGCATTTTTCCATAGATAATATACTTATTGGGCGCAATTTGATTATACAAAATCTCTGTATGATCAACCTCGTCGTCGATATCCCCTACGATCTCTTCGACAAGGTCTTCAATAGTAGCCAAGCCAGTTACGCCACCATACTCATCTGTTAAAATAGCTAGTTGACGCTGCGTTTGCTGCATTTCCATCAACAGATCCCCTAATTCTGCTGTTTCTGGTGCAAATAAAGGTTCAGTCATTACATCTTGATAATCAAGATTTTCAAACCCCTTAATCTTAGCCTTACGCAATACCGTTCTGATATGAATTATGCCGATGATTTTATCCTTATCTCGTTTATATACTGGAATACGCGAATACGGCTCACGCAATATTTCATCAAGATTATCTTGAAAACTCACATCCGCATCTACCATGAACGCGTCCGTTCTTGGTACCATTACTTCGCGAGCCATTTTCCCCTGAAAGTTCAGAATTCTTTCAAGCATTGAGAACTCAGTATCATTAATTTTATGATTATCATGTAAATTGATAATTTCTTTTTCTAAATGATCTTTAGTTCCTTCTTCTGTCTCACCTGACAATCTATTTTTAAGGCGAACAAAAAGATTCTCCGCTCCAGGATCACTACTCATTTTTTTACTCTCTTTCTTAAAAAAGTTATCTAAATAAAGTTATTATAGCATAGAGCAATTAACAGTATGTTAAAATAGCAAATAAGACTAAAAGGAGGAAATCCTTATGAAAAAAAGCCACGTTTTATTGGTTTTTACTTTTTTATTACTTGTTCCATATATCTGTAGCTTACTAATTATCGGTATCGGCTATAATGCACTAGTTCTCCATTCGGCAGAAATTTACCGCACAATTATTGGTGCTTTAGTCGGTTCTATCATTATGTTTGCAGTTAAAGCTACGATTCAACGACCAGTTGATCTATTAGCTATGCAAACTAATGACGGCTTGTTAAAGCAGCTTTTGCGCTTTTTCAGTATTAGACGACGCTATTTCTTATTATTTGCAAATATCGTCTTAGATTTTATTTTATGTTTTGCCGCAACTTATTTAGTACGTGCCATGTTAACACTAGATCAAATTGTAGGTAGTTCCATCGGTTTCGTCTTATTAATCATGTTCGTATCAACTTGTCTTGGCGCTTATGTTGAATACGATAATCTATCAATCGATCCACAACAACATTAATTATTCACTGACCTTTACGTAAAATGCTTGGGTCAGTTTTTTTGTATCTAAATCTAGATTCCAGACAATATATGGAGTATCGCTATCACCTAAGTTCTCATAAACCTTAACTCCATTGGCTACTACCTTTTTTACAAAATTAGGTACAGTGCTATTTAATGGCAAGTTAAAGTAAACTAAATTTTGATTTTCTTCTACTTCTTCATCTATTTCAGCCTTAGGTAATTCAAACTTCATTAAACCTGTTGGCACCTTATCAGCTTCCACATCAGTTACTACGCCATACCAGTACATAAAGCTATCTGGGAAAGGACGGCCGACAAATAACTTCTTATCAATATTCTTTTTCATTTTTTCTCCTTAATATTCTGCTAAATCATCAAAATTAATTACTTCACCATTTAAAAATGCATCAATTTCACTAGTTGAAAAACCATGGTTGAAGAGATATTTCTTCATCCGAAACTTGCATTCACTTTCATCATAGCGACGAAAACGTTTATAGGCTTTGATGCCCTGCTTTTTTAAAGCTTGCATTTGCAAATCTTCATCATCTTCAAGATCTAAAGATGCAATTATTTCACTGCTAATTCCACCGTCAAAACCATGCATTAATAACTTGGTTTTCATCTTACGCTTTAATTCTCGCTGAGCCAGTTTACCTGCTTGATGAATCATCGATTTGATTACTCTTTGACCGACTTCAATCCAGTCTTCATCCATCACTTCGTCTAATTCTGTCTGACTGATTTCTGGATCAACACCTTTTTGCGTTAATTTACGTAGCAAACTTTTCGGTCCATCTGATCCGACACGTAAATCATTTTTAATAAATAATTTAGCATACTGACGATCATCTAAATAACCTAACTCATTTAACTGATTAACGGCACTATTAGCAGCTTCATCAGAAATTTCATGCTTTTTTAAATACTGCAAGACTTCAAAAATAGTTCGAGGTTCGTAACTCAAAAAATGTGCTGCTAGATCACTAGCTTTAGCATCAGCATCAAATTGCCTGATTTTTTCAACTTGCTCATCATCAAGTTCTTTTCCTTTTAAAAGAACAAACTCAGCAATTGTTTTTTCACCAGCAGAAAAAGCATATTTACCATCTAAGAAAATATTATAGCGACCTGGGCGCTTTTGTGCACTAACTTTGGTTATGATCATTTTTTCACCTCGCATATTCCAAAATACATGCTAGCAAATTTTTTTAAATCTTGCTAAGAACTTTTACCAGGTAGTACAATTAAAAGCAATGTAATTAGTTTTTAGTAGAAAGAATAAGATGATGAATAAAAAATTTACAAATAAAAAACAACATCATGAAAAAGATGTAATTATCACAATTAAACGTTTGGGAATTAATGGCGAAGGAATCGGCTATTATAAAAAGAAGATTATCTTTATCCCAGGTGCTTTGCCAGATGAAGTAGTCGTAGCCAAAATTGTTAAGAGCTACCCTCACTATCTTCAAGGTGAACTTGTCCGCATTAAGGAAAAGAGTCCTGATCGAGTAGCTTTCCCAGAAGGCGTAGATCCAGAAATTGGTGGATTGGAACTAGCACATTTGTCTTATGAAAAGCAACTTGAATTCAAGCGTAACAATATGCTTGAATCACTTAGAAAGTACCATCCAAGAAACTATGCTAAATACAAGGTTAAAAAGACTATCCCTGCTCCTGATGAATGGCATTACCGCAATAAGGCACAATACCAAATCGAAAATGTTCACGGTAAAACTAAATTAGGTCTTTTTGCACCAAATTCTCACCGCTTGATCGATTTGCCTAAGATGCCTACGCAAAGTGAAGACACTCAAAAGACTGAACGTGAAATCAAAGTTTTAATTGAGAAGTTGCATGTCCCTGTTGCTAACTTCCGTCGTCATTTACCCGGCGTCAAAACTATCGTAGTGCGTCAATCTGAAGCTAGCAAAGAAATTCAAGTTACTTTGATTACCATTGGTCACAAGATCAATAACTTAATCCCACTTGCTAAAGAAATCATGAAGCTGGATAATGTCGTCAGCGTTTACCAAAACGAAACTGAATGGCAAAATCCACAAGTTTGGGGCAACAAGACCGAAAAGCTTTTAGGTAAAAACCAAATTACTGAAGAAATCTTAGGCAAAAAATTCGCCTTGTCTCCGCGTGCCTTCTTCCAACTCAACCCGGTTCAAACCGTCAACCTTTATTCAGAAGCATTGAAATACTTAGACTTAACCCCAGATCAAACTTTGATCGATGCCTATAGTGGCGTTGGTACCTTAGGTATTTTGGCTGCTGATCGCGTCAAGCAAGTTATCGGAATCGAAACTATTCCTGAAGCCGTTAAAGATGCAGAGCACAATGTGGAACTCAATCACATCAAAAATGCAGATTACATCCAAGGCAGCGTAGAAAAGGTATTGCCTGAATTAAAGAACAGCGGCGTTTCAATCGATGCCTTAATCGTTGACCCACCTAGAACAGGCTTGGCTAAAAAATTAATCAAAACTCTTTTACAGGTAAAACCTGAAACTTTTGTTTACATTTCATGTAACCCATCTACTTTAGCTCAAGATTTAGTCTTATTAAGTGAAGTTTACGATGTCCGTGTAATCCACAATGTGGATATGTTGCCACAAACTCCACGTTGTGAAGCAATCGCTAAATTAGTTTTAAGAAAATAAGATAAGAAAAACAACCTAGTTATCAGCTAGGTTGTTTTTGCATACAAAAAGCGACTGTCGGGCAATCCTTGTCTCTTAGCAGTCGCAATTCAAGTGGATGAGGTAGCTCATCAAATTGATAGTCACGATCTTCAACTGTTCGTTATGTATTAAAACAATGGCATCATCGTAACCAACATTAACATTCACTTGTTCGGGTCT
Organism: Lactobacillus gallinarum DSM 10532 = JCM 2011; assembly: GCF_001434975.1. GTDB lineage: Bacteria > Bacillota > Bacilli > Lactobacillales > Lactobacillaceae > Lactobacillus > Lactobacillus gallinarum. Next base: position 99,844 of record NZ_AZEL01000050.1, on the reverse strand, counting down.
TTACATAAAACGTAACTTTTAATGAATTGGAGTTTTGTAAACAGCCATTATTAGGGCTGATACCTCTACATATAGAGAATCTTTCAAGTTTCCAATAACAATTCTGGAGATAAAAACTTACTTATATTTATACTTGTTAACTTAATTTCTACCTCTTCCACGTCCCTAATTATATCCTGTTGTGTAACCGCTTGCAATAATTAATGAATATATTTTTTCAAAAAAGCTTTGATAACTTGTCGATATTTATTTTTGTACATTGGCTAAGATAGAGCGTGCCCAGCTAACGGTGCAACCCATAAAAACTTAGGTGCATTAGTTGCCGCATAATTTTGATACACCATTTCGGTAGGCACAAAGTGGTCTTTTCCACCATGGATAAACAAAAACGGCCGCGTATTCTTCCGCAATTGTTTAACAGATGATGCTCGTTTTAAGAAAAAGCCATTCTCTATTCTATTAATACCACTCATGGTCTTGATCAAAGGTTTACGAATTACTTTAGGCAAACCAAATAAATTACCTGCTTGATAATCCACTTCTTCTTTTACACTGGAATATCCACAATCTTCAATAAAAGCTTTTACCTGCTTAGGTAATTTTAAGCCGGAAACCATCATCGCAGTAGCACCGCCCATGCTTTGTCCCATCACGACGATCTGAGTATCATCCCCAGTATAGCCAATCGCTTTTTTAATCCAGCGTAAAATATCGTCTTTTTCTACCCAGCCATAGCCAATATATTCGCCTGAGCTGCGTCCATGTGCCCGCGCATCAGGCAACAAGACATTATATCCCAAATCATAAAACATCTTGGCAAAACCAGCCATGCTATCTCCGTCGCTCATAAAGCCATGCAATAAAATCGTCGTCTTCTTAGAATGATTATCAAGATAGTTAGCATATAAACTTATATTAGAATCTACTCTTAAAATCCATTCTTGTTTTTCAAATTCTTTGAACCCAAGCTTGTCACGATATAGCGCATCCCTACCGGATAATTCTTTAGATTCTGGCTTTTTCTTATAAGTGGTCATCGCGTATTTAAAAAAATAGTCGCTAATCGCTAACCACCCTAGTCCAGCCAAAGTCAAAGACGATAATATTATTTTTTTCTTCATTTTGATTCTTCCATGTTAATTTACTTTATTATTCATTCTATAATTAGTTAATAACTATTACTAATTTTAATTATACTTGAAAATGCGCTTAACAGATTTACTTCAATTAATTAACGATTTAAATATTAATACCACTTTTTATCTAAAAATAGACGATAAAGTTGTTCCTTGGGGCAAACTAACTCTGGTAGATGGCCGCTGTCTGCTTTATCCAGGAGAAAAAGCAATGACTAAGGCTAAACTGATCCGCTTAGTAGGTCATATGCATAACCGCGGTATTCCTCTTTTAATAGCAGTTGACCAAGAAGAACATCACATTTTTGGATTACAAATCAAAGAAGACAACAACCAAATTGTTCTTATGTAAAAAGGCTACGATCATCATGATCATAGCCTTTTCCATTTTACTTAACTTTATATTGACGAATATTGCCTTTAGTACCTGCAAAATACCAAGTGCCTTTTTCATCATCACTAGTTAATTCTTCATTGTCTTCCGGATCTTCAAGCGCAGTATTAAACACATCTTCGTATTCAGGAATACTTAACTTTTGACGTCTTTCAAGCATCTTTTCATCGCTGGCTGCATTAATTTCTTTTTCATAGCCAGCTACAAGATTGCCACTGTAAAATTCACCCATGGCACCTGAGCCATATGAGAATAAACCAACTAATGAGCCAGCTGATAAATTACCGTTTTCAAGCAAACTCAACAAGCTCATATAAAGAGAGGCAGTATAAATATTACCAACTCGACGTGATAATTGTTTAGAAGCAGCAAATGAATTTTGCAATTTTTCAGTAGTGGCTTCATCTTGATCAGCAACAGCAATTCGATTAGCCTTTAACCCCATCTTAGTGAATGGCAAGTGATAAATAATAGCATCAAAATCTTTTGTTTCCAAATTCTTTTGCTTTTTATAATCCGCAAAAGTTTTGCTAAAGAAATCTAAATAGACTTGTGTTGAATATTTACCATCAACCATTGCTAATTTAGAGTTATTTGGACGCCAAAAGTCATTAATGTCCTCGCTGTATGCACTGTGACCATCATTTAAAGCTAAAATAGCTGGATCAGCCTTAATCAGCATACTTACACTACCAGCACCTTGGGTTACTTCACCCGCAGTACCAATACCATAACGTGCAATATCACTACCAATGACCATTGCAGTTTGGTCGGGATGAACTCTAACGAAATCACGTGCAATCATTAAGGCAGCGGTTAAGCCAAAACATGCCTCTTTTACTTCAAAAGTCCGCACCTCTGGTTTTAATTTAAGTGCTGTCTTAACAAAAAGTGAAGCTGATTTAGATTGATCGATCCCACTTTCGGTACCAAAGACCAATAAACCAATCTTATCCTTATCAATCCGGTCAATGTACTTCATCGTCGCATTAATTCCCATTGAAACAGCATCTTGGGTTTGATCTGCAACGCTCATTTCACTTTGACCAATACCGATCAAAAACTTATTTGGATCTTCATTTCTTGCATGGGCTAAATCAACCATGTCTACATATTTGTTAGGAGTAAAAAGTCCAATCTTATCAATACCTACTTGCATTATTTTCCCTCTCTTATTTGCTTTAAAACAAGTTGTGCATAACTTTCAGAATAATCTTTTTGCTCAATTATTTGTGTTAATACCTGCTTCTTTTCATCATCACTGGCATCAAGTTCAGCGACGATATTGCGTGCTTGCAGCTTCATATGTCCTGCTTGAATTCCTACAGTAGAAATCGCCAGCAGTGCTGCCAGATTATTAGCTAACCCAACACTGACAACAATTTCGGCTAACTTAGCACTGGTAATCTTCTTACCTAAAATAGCAAAACTCTGCTGTACATCTTTGCGAGCCTTAATAGAACCACCAACTACTCCAATAGCCATTGGCAAAGTTAATTCGCCAACTAGCTTGCCATCTTGCATAGTCCATTTAGACAAACTGCGATAATGTCCATCTTGGTTAGCTAAAACTGCAATCGCACTTTCAATTGCGCGGTAATCATTTCCTGTAGCAATTAACACCGCATCAACGCCATTCATGATTCCTTTATTATTGGTTACTGCTCGATATGGATCTTCATAACCAATTTTGCTGAGCAAAGCAACACGTTCAGCTACTTTCCAGCCACCCATTGTTTTAGGATCAAGAGTAACTATAACCGTAGTCAACTGACTAGGATAATTTGATAAAATGGCAAATAATTTTTCTTCAACACCTGGGAATTGTTTTAATTTAGCTGCTAAAAATTCCAAGATAGAATTTGTCTTATTTGCTCCCATTGCTTCAGCGGGATCAACTAAAACTTTAAGATAGACTAAATCACCTTTTTGTTCAGCCTCAATTGATCTAGTTCCACCACCGTGACGAATTAAACTAGCAAATTCTGTATTAGCTAAATCGATCAAATCAGGAAATTGTTTTTTTAAGTTTACCAAAGAAAAGTCAGAATTTATCTTTAAAACGATTTGACCATAGATTCCTGTTCGCTTGCTAGTTGCCTTGACTCCACCATTTCGTGCAAAAATATGAGCACCATGATTAGCAGCTGCCACAACTGAAGGTTCTTCTACAGCCATAGGGACCATATACGATTGCTCATTTAGTAAAAGATTTTGCACTACTCCCAAAGGCAACCGTAATTGGCCCACAACATTTTCGCTTAATTTGTCTAAGCGGTTAAGAACCTGATCATCAATATCTTCTAAATTTATTCCTTCAGATTGTAAAATTTCTCGCCTTTGCTCAGGCTTTAATTGATAAAACTTCATTAGACATTCTCGATTTCATATGCGATTGCTTGACCACCACCAATGCACAAAGTTACCAATGCACGCTGGCCTTGCTCCTTCTTTAAGCCACTAATTGCAGAACAAATTAATCTGGTTCCAGTTGCACCTAATGGATGTCCCAACGCAATGGCACCACCCATGATATTTAATTTATCATCAGGGATTTGCAAATCACGAGCTACTGCTACGCTTTGCGAAGCAAAGGCTTCGTTTAGTTCTACAATATCATAATCATTAATTGAACGTCCTGTTTTTTCAAGCAGCTTCTTCACGGCAAAATATGGTGTATATCCCATATAAGCAGGATCAAATCCAGCTTCCGCAAAAGCTCCTAGCTTAGCAATCGGCTTTAAGTTTAATTCCTTAACCTTGTCTTCTGTGGCTAATACCAACATACTTGCACCATCTGTTAATGGAGACGAATTACCGGCGGTTACGTCACCATCCTCTTTAAAGACCGGTTTTAATTGACTTAAGGCTTCCATAGAAGTATCTGGACGAATTGGTTCATCATGATCTAAAGTTTCACCATCAATTTCAATTGGCAAAATTTCGTTATCAAAAAAGCCAGATTTCGTTGCTTCTGCCGCTTTTTTATGAGAACGAAGACTAAATTCATCCATCTCTTCACGGGTAACATGATATCTTTGTGCAACGTTTTCGGCGGTAATCCCCATATGTTGTCCAGAAAAAGCATCCATCAAGCCATCATTTATCATAGTATTTACTAAATGGTCTGCAGGATTTTCTTTATTTTCTTTTTTAACCAGATATGGTGCACGGGTCATGCTTTCGCTACCACCAACTGCAACTAGATCTAAATCGCCCATTTCCATTTGACCTTGAGCTAAACGGACAGCCTTAAGGCTAGAGCCACAAACATCATTAATCGTTGCCGCAGTGGATTCTTCTTTCATCCCTGAATTAAGAGCAACCTGACGAGCCATATTTTCACCCAAGCCTGTACTCAAAACATTGCCCATAAAAAGTTCTTGGACCTTATCAGGATTAATATTTCCATCTTTTAACGCGCCCTTTAATGCCATTACGCCAAGATCAATTGCCGAAGCATCTTTAAAAAATCCACGATACTTGCCAAAAGGTGTTCTCTTGGCTGCTACAATATAAATATTTTTCATCACTTTTTCTCCATTTGTATTATTAACACTATGATCATAACAAAAAATATTAAAAAAAACATAAAAAGACTACGCTCTCGCGTAGTCTGAAAACAATTATCTGCTTTTTATTTATTATTCTTATCTTCAGCTTCAAATTGCTTAGATAGCTTCTTAATATATGCACGCAATTGATCCTTAATTTCAGGATGCTTTAGTCCATATTCAATAGAAGTTTCAAGATAGCCTTCTTTATTACCAACATCATGACGTTCACCTTTAAATACATGAGCAAACACGCGTTGTGTCTTATTCATCGTATCAATGGCATCTGTTAATTGGATTTCTCCTCCACGCCCTGGTTTTTGATGAGCCAAAATATCAAAAATTTCTGGTGTAAGCAAGTAACGTCCAATAATTGCATAATCACTTGGTGCCTTATCAATATCTGGCTTTTCTACAAAAGACTTAACGTTGATTAAACCAGGCATGATTTCATTTTCAGGTTCAATTACCCCATATTTAGAAACTTCTTCATGAGGCACTGGCATTACAGCAATAGTAGAAGCATGAGTCTTGTCATAACGATTAATCAATTGCTTAGTTAAAGGAATTTTGTCATCCATCAAATCATCCCCAAGCATTACTACAAATGGCTCATCTCCAACAAAGCTGCGAGCACGATAAATTGCATCCCCTAAGCCTGCTGGATGTGGTTGTCTAGTATAGTACAAATTGACACCTAAGTTGGTAATACCTTGGGTCAACTTAAGCAACTCGCTTTTACCCTTTTCTTCCAAGTCTTGTTCAAGTTCTGGATTAGAATCAAAATGATCTTCAATTGGTCGCTTATTTTTACCAATAACAATCAAAATATCTTCAATACCAGACTTCTTGGCTTCTTCTACGATAAATTGAATTGTTGGTTTATCAACAATTGGCAACATTTCTTTAGGTAAAGCCTTAGTTGCAGGTAAGAATCTAGTACCTAAACCGGCAGCTGGAATAACAGCTTTTCTTACTTTCATACAGACACTCTTTCTATTCTCTTAACTTTTAACAGTATCATAGCAAAATCGTGATTTTAGAGCTACTTTTGTTTTCGCCTTTTATCTTGAATATAACTTGCAATCCTACCAGCAGAATACTCAAGCTCTCCTACTCGATTACGAATAATCGTTGCATTAACAGCAACGCCAAATAAAAACAATAGTGAAGCAATGTTCAACCACAACATAAAGATAATAAACGTACCGACAATGCCGTAGTTTTTCCAAGTAATTGGAAAGTTATGCAAATAAAAACTAAATAAAAATGATAACGCCATCCATCCAAATGAAGTGACAAATACCCCCGGCCAAATTACACGTTTCTTTAGTTTAATATTTGGCAAAACATAATTTAAGTAAAATACCGCCAAAATTATAATCAAGAAAATCACAGGATAACGATAGCTAAATATTTTACCAATTTCATGAACTGGTACTTTAAAAATTGCATCCATTAAATCTAGCAATTCTTGACCAAACGCCAATATTACACCAACTGCAGTAAAGATGATAATCATCAAAGTAGTAAAGATGACTGTGATCAACCTTGTCCACAAAAAATTAAGCATTGAAAGTTTTAATTCAACTTGGTGAACACCATACAGTCGGTTCTCACCTAATCTAATTGCATTAACTAAATTAGAAAAAGACCAAATCGCTAAAATAATACCAAATGAAATATAGCCAGTAGATGTCGTCTTCAATAAAGAATTGATGATCGGCATAATAAAACTAGATACTTGATCTGGAAAAATCAAATTTAAATATTTTGCAATAGGCGCTGTATCAATATGAAACAGAGGCAGGACATTTCCGATAATAATGATAATCGGAAAGATTGAAAACAAAATATAATATGCAATTACAATTGAACTATCAATAATCTCACCTTGCGACAAAATCGTTCGCAAAGTAAGAAAGAAATCACTTATTTTTGAATTAGATTTCTTTATCTCATTTTTCATTCAAGAACCTAATCATCCATCTCATCAAAGTGAGGGATGTATTTTTCTAAACCATCATATGGTTTTTGTAAAGTTAAGATCTTAGGACCATCTTTAGTAATAGCAAAAGTGTGTTCAAATTGAGCAGCATTTGAACCATCTGGAGTTGCGTAGTAAACCCAGTCATCGTTAGGGTCATCAACTGTTCTTTGGTCAATATGCCAATCGCCACCTGCTTCAACCATTGGTTCACAGGTAATAGTCATACCTTCACGAAGACGAATGCCGTGACCAGCCTTGCCCCAGTGTGGTACTTCTGGATCTTCGTGAATTGATGGTTGAATACCGTGACCAATTAATTCGCGGACATCGCCATAATGGTTTTCGTCTTCAACCCAATGTTGAATAGCGGCACCAATATCACCGATACGGTTACCTAAAACGGCTTGATCAATTCCTAAGTACATTGCCTTCTTAGTTACTTCGATTAATTTCTTATCAGCTTCTGAAATTTCACCAACTGGATAAGTAGTGCATGAATCTGACTCGTAACCATTTAAGTTGCAAGTTACATCAACCTTAACGATGTCGCCTTCCTTTAAGATACGATCTTTTCTTGGAGTTTGGTGAGCAATTTCATCGTTAACTGAGATACAAGTACCATACTTGTAGCCTTCAAAGCCTTGTTCTGAAAGACGACCACCACGACTCTTAACAAAGTCTTGGCAGAATTCTTCAATTTCCCAGGTTGAAATTCCTGGCTTAATTACATCACGCAAGCCTTCAAACATTGTTGCAAGAAGATGGCCTGAAGCTTGCATACCTTTAAGTTCTCTAATTGATTTAATTGTAATCAAAACAAATTCTCCTTTGATAAAACTTTTTTAGTTTCAGATACCACTATTATACCGTTTTACTAAATACTTTTAAAAGGCTAATCATTTTCGTCTTTCAAAGTATTGAGTGTGACGTAAATTTCTTTGGCGATTATAATCTCTGCCATTTAAGTGGAAATGCTCGCCATATACTAAAGAAACAATCTTATATTGTCCCGACTTTGTCTTGCCGAAGATCACATAATCGCTCCATGTGTCTCTAGCAAAGCTATCCTCAAAGCCTTCATTAAATTGAACTTCTTTATCCTGACCATTGACGTTTAATTGCGTAATAATCAAATTCTCGTCTAACTTGGCATATTTGACAACTTCAATATTATTAACAACGGTATCATCAATCGTTCCCTGTGAGATCTTCAATTTAATTTCCTTAACCATGGCTTCGTAGAAATATTTATCTAAATATTTTCTAAGTAAATGCAGACTATGATGGCGGTTGACATATCTTTCGAGTAAAAGCTGACTATATAAATACTGAGCTTGAACATAAGTCTCTGTAAAACTATCATCTAATTCATTATTTTCCACTAATTTAATTTTGGTTAACCGCAGCATTTTCTCGAACTTACTAATTATTAAATTAGGTTGAAAAAGTGTATAGGCGTTGTCGCTTTAAATGGTACGCATAATGAATCTTGCGCAGCCAATAGCGGAATCTAGAAAAAAGCGTTTCTAAATATACTAATCCTCCCAGAACTAGGAAAATTAGTAATATTACTCCCCAACTATGTAAATCAAAGAAATCCGCATCACTATCTGAATCTGATGACGACCAACCACCGCCGCCGGATGAAGAACCACCACCTGTTGAAGTACCGCCTCCACCCGTTGATCCCATCGAAGCATAGGTTGGCTGATTATAACAACTTTGCCCAACTACGGTTGTCGCACTTAAGGCTAAAAACAAAATAATAAAAATTCTGAAAATTTTATGCATAAATTACCCTCTACTAAAAAAACTCTGTTATCTCTGATTTACTTTACCGTTTGTTTAATTAAAAATACAGAAAAAATTTTAAATCCTTAAATATAAGGCAAAATAATGAATTTCAATTTTAAAAATTTGATAAAACCAAACGATTTTACGATAGTTTCATGTATAATAAAATGTCGTATAATGCAGTGAAAGGTATGAAAAATCATGAAAGCAAGAATTGTCTACGCCAGTATGACTGGCAATGATGAAGACATGGCAGATATATTAGAAGAAGATCTTCAAGACTATGGCTTTGACGTTGAAACCAGCGATGTTGGTTTTACGGATGCCAACGATTACTTAGAAAGTGATCTCTGCATTTTCATTACTTACACTTATGGTGAAGGTGCAATGACCGATGAAATTGCAGACTTTTATGAAGAATTAAAGGCTTTAGATTTAAGTGGTAAATATTTTGCTGTCATGGGTTCTGGAGATAAGACCTATGGTAAACACTTCTGTGAAAATGTTTTTGACTATGAAAAGGCATTTAAAGAATGTGGTGCTACTGAGATTACTAAGCCAGTCACTATTGAAAATGCGCCTGACGATGAAGCAATTGATCTAATCGACCAAGCTGCAAAGGAAATGGCTGATAAGCTACATGACTAAAAATAAAAAAGAAGTTACTGCTGTCGATCAAGCTCAAATTCGACAATTAGGGCAAAAAATACTTAAAAGACACCGTAATCTTTGGGTATACATGATTTTTGGCTTTGTAGCTGCCTTAATTAACACTTTAGTCTTTATGGTGCTTCACTCTTGGTGGCACAGCGTAATGGTGATTTCTAACACCATTGCTTTTATTGTGTCCAACCTGGCATCATTTTACTTTAACCAAAAAGCCGTTTTTATTAATAATGTCGATAATGATCACAGCACATGGCATAAATTAATAGTTTTCTTTACCTATCGTGTAATTAGTCTAATTCCAGATACTTTAATTATGCTGGTAGGATTATCTTGGCTTCATTTAAACGCCTTACTTGTTAAGATCATTGACCAAGTATTAGTTGGTGTATTCAATTATTTAACTACTAGATCAGTCTTTCAAAAGCAAGAACATACTATGATTGAACGAGCTAAGATGCGGATTCAAGAACAAAAAAATAAACGAGATAATAAAAAAAGTAGCAAAAACTAAATTTGGCTACTTTTTGTTTTGCTCTTATTCAAAATCTTTTGGCTTCTTTACTTTATCTTTATTGAAATAGTAATAAATCGCATCCATAATGCGATCACTGGCATGACCGTCGCCATATGGATTCTTGGCATTCGCCATCTTGTCATATGCTTCTTTATTTTCTAAAAGTTCCAGCATACTCTCTCTAACTGAGTCGACTTGCGTGCCCACAAGCTTCAAAGTACCGGCCTTCACGCCTTCGGGACGTTCAGTTGTATCACGCAAAACAAGTACTGGCTTGCCCAAACTTGGAGCTTCTTCTTGCACGCCGCCTGAATCAGTCATGATAAAGTAGCTGCGTTTTGCTAAATTGTGGAAATCAACCACATCAAGCGGTTCGATCAAATGAATTCGAGGATCACCGCCTAAAACTTCGTTAGCAACTTCTTGCACACGTGGAGACAAGTGCACTGGATAAATAATTTCCACATCAGGATGCGAATCAATTACCTGACGCATCACCTTGAAGACGCGGCGCATAGGTTCGCCTTGATTTTCACGTCTGTGCATAGTCACTAAGATCACCTTGTTGCCTGGCGTAATTTCATCCATAACGGCATGATGGTAATCTTTTTGCACAGTTTGTTCTAATGCATCAATTGCGGTATTACCAGTTACAAAAATATTGTCTGCTTTATGATTTTCCTTAATCAAATTGCTCTTAGATAATTCAGTTGGAGCAAAATATAAATCAGCCAAATCGTCGGTCATTTGGCGATTCATTTCTTCAGGAAATGGCGAATACTTATTCCAAGTTCTAAGTCCCGCTTCAACATGTCCCAATGTAGTTTGTTGATAAAAGGTAGCAAGTCCTGCCGCAAAACTAGTCGTTGTATCGCCGTGAACCAGCACAACATCTGGCTTGTCTTCTTTGATAACCTTTGACAAATCGATCATAACTTTCGAAGTAATGTCTTCCAAAGTTTGATTCTTGTGCATAATATTAAAGTCGTAATCAGGTTTAATTTTAAAAATATCAAGTACCTGATCTAGCATTTCTCTATGTTGTGCACTGACTACAGTCACTTCATCAAAGCGCTCATCTTTTTTTAGTTTTAAAACAAGCGGTGCCATTTTTATCGCTTCAGGTCTTGTACCAAAGACAGTCATTACTTTAATCTTCTTCATAAAAATCCCTCCGATAAACTTATTTAACTATAACTGATTTATTCCTATCTTGCATCTTAATTCTGTGTTTTAATTGAAGATGTACTTACAGAAAGTTGGATATATTTATGAATTCTAGTTTAATTTTTTTAATTACTACAGCTCTATTTATTATCATTGGCAGTTTCTGCTTAGTATTTGGATTGGACAAGGCTAAGCCTGCTAAACTTAGACGACGCTTGCTTTACTCTGCTCTAATCTGCGTCTTTATCGTCTGGGGCCTGATTACTTACATTATGCTCAATCCATTAGGTTAATATTTACAAAAAAAGCCATCTGCATCACAGATGGCTTTTTTGATGACCCCGGTGAGATTCGAACTCACCTCTACGGTTTAGGAGACCATTGTTCTATCCAGATGAACTACGGGGTCAAACCTAAGATTAACTTTACCAAAAAATAAGGTAATAGTTAATCTTTTTTTCTAAAATTGTGTGGTAAAAAATGTTTTAGGATTATTGGTATCTGCAATTTTATCTGCCGCAATAACAAAAGGTGTCCAAATTGCTAAAGATATCAACATATCTACGATGCTTAAAACAATCGCACGCCAGTCATAATTGCAGGCTAAAAATGGACCAATAATCGGCGGCATAATACTTGGCACCGCCACTTGTACCGGATTGACTAACCCCATCACGCTCACCCAATAAGAAAACGCAACATTAACTATTGGCGCTAATACAAATGGAATTAAATAAACTGGATTTAAAACAACAGGCAATCCCAATAAGATTGGTTCTCCAATATTGAAAATACCTGGTGCAAGCGCAATTTTAGCTACCGTACGATAATCACTGCGTTTAGAGAACATTAAAATTGCAACGATTAACATTAATGTACCACCGGCACCACCAAACCAGGCAAAAACATCAAAAGATCCACGGCCCCAAAGATATGGTGAAACATGTCCATTACGTACAGCCGTAATATTGCTATTTTGGGCGGTTAGCCAGATTGAATCTAAAATTGGTGATAAAACTCCCAAGCCGTTGATTCCGAAAAACCAAAATACCTGCACCAACATTGTTACTAACAACACTGTACCAAAGCCCTGGCCCCATTTAACCAATGGCATTTGAATACTGGTTAATAGCCAATCACCAAAATACTGCCCGGTCAGAACTTGAAATACATAGTTAATTCCACCGACACTAAAGATCGCAATTATCGCAGGAATCATCGAGTCAAAGGCCGCTTGTTCAGCATGTGGCAAATTAGCTGATAAATGAATCATAATTCTTGCTTTATAACAGGCCCAATAAATAAAGAACCCAGCCGAGCCAAATAAAATCGCAGTAAATAATCCTGTTGTTGAAAATTGGCTGATATCAAAAGCATCCCTAATCAAAATACTATCGCCATGAAATTTAATTTTTGCAAAACTGGCGATACTTAAAGCAAAGGATGAAAGCGAAACAATAGCCGCCGCTAACCTATTTCCTTCAAAAGCTTTAGCTAACTGGTATCCTAATGCCAACGCAAAGAAAAATGCAAAAAGAGAAAAGGTCCCTCGCCACACTAAATTGCTAATGGACACAAAAGGCTGCATTGCAAAAGCAAATGCATTCCAACCTAAATGAACTTTAGCAGCTTCAACTAAGCTTTTAATCAAAACAGCTAGCGATCCAGCAATAGTGATTGGCATCAAAGAAACAAAAGCATCCCTTAGCGCAACTAGCCATCTTATCTGTCCTAAACGATTAGCTAGCGGCAATACATAATCTTCCAGCCATCTAACTAATCGATTCATTTTTTCACCTTCAGATAATGTGGATGATATCCCTTATTTTTCTTATTACGTTTCTTGTGCTTTTTCTGTTTTTTCTTAACTACCTGCTTAACTTCTGCAGCAGCTTCTTGCTTCTTTTCTTTCTTTTTCTTAGGTTTAGCAGTAGTCAAATGATACCCAGCAAAGTAAACTCGCTCTATCTGCAATTGATCGGCTAAAAGTTTCTTCAGATCACGAAAATCATGATCATCGCCTAAAGTGACCACATAACCAGTGGCATTCATTCTTCCAGTTCTACCTGCTCTATGCAAATAAGTATTTTGTTCACTTGGAATATCAAAATTGATAACGTAGGTCACACCTGGAATATCCAAACCACGCGCAGCAAGATCCGTTGCCAAAAGCAACTTTGTTTTTCCTGTAGCAAGATCATTTAAGGCCTTTTCACGACGCTGCTTACCAAATTCATTGGCTAATAATTCGAACTTAGTCTTGGTATGACCAAAAATACCGGCAAAACGCATCATGGTCTCATTAGAATCAAAGAAAAGAATACCTTTAAAATGATCTAATTTGGTCATTCTTTGTAAAAATTCAATCTTATGTTGATTATCAACTTGCAAAAAATAATGCTTGGTAGTTGAACTCTGCTGATTCCGCACATCAACTAAAAGAAAATTACGTGCAAATAATTCTTCTGCATCTCTAGTAATCTCTGAATCAGTAGCACCAAAAAGCAAAATTTGACTATCTGAACCTAAATTTTGACCTAATGCAGACAATAGCTCTAATTTAGCAAATTCCAAAATATCATCTGCTTCATCGATAATCAAAATTTTAATTTGAGCTACCTTAATCCGACCACTAGAAAAGAAATCAAAGAATCTTCCTGGAGTAGCTACAATTACCTCAGGATGTTTTTTCTTTAAATTATCTTCTTGTCTCTTTCTATTACCAGCCCCTACTAAGGTTGCACCCTTTACATCTAATGCATGCAAGTAAGGATTAATGGCATGCCGAATTTGAACAGCTAATTCGGTAGTCGGAGCCAAGATAACTACGCTATTAGCTTTACCTTTTTCCGTTCTTTCTAAGCTAGGCAAAGCGTAAGCCAAAGTCTTGCCTGTTCCCGTTTTAGCTAAGCCTATTAAGCTAGCTCCATTTTTGATTGCATCGTATGTTTGTTTTTGAATTATTGTTGGTTCGGTTTTATGCTCTTTGAGCAATATTTGTTTTATTTTTTCTTGATACATTATTGTGTTAATTGTCCATACTTCTGTTTATATTGACTAATGGTTCCGTTATACGCGTACATTGTAATGCCTTTTTCTAAGCCAGAAACATCCTTTACGCGTCCGTTAGTTGTATAACGCCAAAATGAATACTTTAATTTATTGGGCGCTTTTTTATCCGTCGACATAAATAACGTTGCTGAATCAAAGTAATGGCGATACTTTTTATCAAGCTCCACCATTACCGTTTTACCTCGTTGCTGCAACATCTGGGTAAATTTACTCATTGATTTCAAATACTTTTTGCTAAGTCCAGCTACCGGAATAATTAAAATAGGTAAGCTGCCTGTATTATTCCCTACTTGGTTAAAAAAGTAACGATAATGCTGCAAGGCAGTTGATTCATTACTATATGAGATTTCACTACCAAAAGCGAGCTGTGTACCCAAAATTTGATCTCGATAGGATAAATAATTTTCATCAAAATAAGATCTGCCTTGTGTTGCCTTCAAATAGACAAATGAAATGCCATTAGACTGTAACTTATGCAGATCTACATAATCTATGTCCTGATTCAGTTCGATCCCGATCGGACTAGAATTAGAATCCGGTGGCAGTGTTGTTTGCTTTTTAAAATTAAAAAAGCCAATCAAAAGAAATGCAATTGCTAAAATTAATAAAGTCAAGATTGCAGGTAAAGTATATTTATGATGATACCTTTTCATGACTTTTCCTCCCGCTAATATTTTAACCAAAAATGCGAATCATACCAACCCTTGATATTTCATGTGCTAAAATAATTTATATATTAACTTTTTTAAGGATGGTGAAAATGTGAAAAGACAAATTTCTTTTGGACAAGCTCTCGCCACAGTAATTGGTTCAGTTATCGGAGCCGGAGTTTTCTTTAAAATTGGAACAATTACGGCCCAAACTGGCAGTAGTTCAACCACAATTTTTGTATGGATATTAGCCGGAATAATTTCGATTGCGTCGGGACTAACAATTTCTGAAATTGCAGCGAGCTTAAAAATTAATGGTGCGATTAAATATTTGGATTATACCTATGGCCGCGTCTGGGGCTTTTTATTTGGCTGGGCACAAATGATTGTTTATTTCCCCGCACAAATTGGAGCATTGAGCTCGATTTTTGGTGTTCAATTTGTTTCACTATTTGGCATTAATGCCAAATATGCCAATCTAATAGCAATCTTTCTTGTATTATTTTTACTAGCTATTAACCTAATTGGCACAAAATTTTCCAGCAAAATGCAGTCAGTTATCACCATCTTAAAAGTGATTCCAATTGTTTTGATTATCATTTGGGGATTCTTCAATCAAAATAAAATTGCAGCTCCCATCTTTCCATTAACAGTTGGAAATAATATTTCTTTTCCTAATGCCATCAGTCAAGGATTACTATCTGCCCTTTTTGCTTTTGAAGGTTGGATCGTTGTCACCAACTTGGCCAATGAGGTCAAAAATCCTGAGAAAGATTTATCCCGTGCAATCATTTTGGGTTTGTCTGCCATTACTTTAATTTATGTTTTAATAAATTATACTTTTTTAACGGTCTTGCCAATTCATGACTTAGTAAACAATAATAATGCTGCCTTTGAGGCTTCGATGAAATTATTCGGTCAATTCGGCGGTAAATTAGTGACTATAGGTATTCTGATCTCCGTTTACGGTGCAGTTAATGCCTTCATGTTAACGGGGATGCGTACACCATATATTCTGGCTCAAGATAATCTTTTACCATTTTCAAATAAAATTGGTAAAGCTAACATTCACACTGGCGTGCCGGTCATGGGAGCATTGATTGTAGATGCAATTGCAATCGTGATGATTTTACTAGGTAACTTCACAGTCTTGACAGATATGCTGGTTTTCGTCATGTGGACCTTTAATACCATGTTAGCTATTGCCGTCATTATTTTAAGAAAACGTGAACCCGAATTACGGCGGCCATTTAAAGTTCCGTGGTACCCAATTATTCCAATCATTTCAATCCTAGGTGGTATCTTTATCGTAGTTTCCACTATTATTAATCAATTCATTTTATCAATCATCGGAATCGGATTAACTTTATTGGGTTTGCCAATCTACTTTTATATGCAAAAACAAAATAAGGAAGAACTTTAACGGTTCTTCCTTATTTTTTATTTATTCACATATTTTTGAATAACTTCAGGCTTTAATACTCCAACATAAGGGATGTTTCTGTACATGTTCAAGAAGTCCAAACCATAACCTACTACAAATTCATTACCAACTTTTGAACCGTAGTATTCAAGGTCAACGTCAACATTTCTGCGAGCTTCCTTATTAAGCATTGCACAACACTTAACGCTCTTCGCACCACGTTTTTTGATTAAATCCTTCATAAACTTCAAGGTCAAACCAGTATCGACAATATCTTCCACAATCAAGACGTCACGATCTTTAACATCTGTGGCTAAATCTGTCACGATCTTGACCTTACCAGTCGATTCAAAACCATCACCGTAACTAGAAACATCGATAAAATCTAATTGATGAGCGACATCCATCTGACGAGTCAAATCTGTTAAGAAATAAATAGCACCCTTTAAAGCACCAACTACTAATGGCTTCTTACCTGCATAATCTTCAGTTAGTTGCTTACCTAAACGGACACACATTTCATGAATGTCATCTTCAGAAAATAATTTATGATCAATAATATCGTTGATATTGTCGGCTTTAACCAATTTACCTACCCCTCAATCCAATTTATGTTTAAAACTCTTATTATTAAGAAATTATAACATCTTTGTACAAAAAAAGCGTCTTAAATGACGCTTCTTCTGAATAGTTTCTATTTCTTACTATTTTCTGTTTTTTCTTTGGCTTTACCTTTAGCATTAATTGGAGCCACGATAAACCAACGCATAAATCCTTGCTCAATACTATCAAGCGTAAATTTATAACCTTCTAGTTCAATCGTTTCACCCTTCTTAAGGTTAGGATAATGTTCCATCATATAACCACCAATAGTAATGATGTCACTATCTTGAAACGCCTTCAGATCTATATGGAAGTAACGTTCAAAGTCATACAAAGTAGTCTTACCAGAAACATGGACATTACCTTCTTTATCTTTGATGATGTAATCATCAGAAACATCATCAATTTCATCTTTTACAGAACCAAAGAGCTCTTCGTAAATATCCTTATCAGTAACAATACCACTTGTACCACCGTATTCATCAACAACCAAAACAATTGGAGTGTGCTTAGAAATCATCAAGTGCAAAATATATTGAATTGGCATTGATTCAGGAACAGTAATGATTGTTCTGATAATTCTAGTTACTGGAACACTGCTATCAACTTGGCTTTGTTGGACAATATCGTAAGCATAGACATATCCTACTACATCATCCTTATCATTATCCCTAACTACTGGAAAACGGCTGTAACCCTCTTCTAAGTATTTTTTAAGGGCATATTCGATAATATCAGTAGAATCAAGGACTGATAAACGTGTTCTATCAGTCATGATATCTTTAGCTACTTTATCGTTTAATTCGAAGGCCCGTTCCATGTATGTGAGGTCTTCTTTATCAAGCGAACCACCATGCACCGCATTACGTGACAACTTAATAATTTCGGATTGAGAATAAACCTCATTTTCTTCATCAGCTGGGGCAAAACCCATTAATTTCAGAATTCCATTAGAACTAGTATTAAGCAGCCATACAAATGGATAAACAACCGTGTGGAAAATGTGAAGTGGTGTAACAATTGCCATCATCATCTCTACAGGTTTATCAATAGCAATATTCTTAGGAACGACTTCAGTTAATACAACTTCCAAATAGGTTAAAAGAATCACACCCAAAATCGCACTCACTGACTTAATAAGCGATTCATTCATTGGAGTTAAATGAAATGCATCCGCTAAAATAACAGCAAATGTATCAGCTGAGAACCAACCTAAAACTACTCCGACAAGAGTAGTACCTACTTGCGTGGTTGAAAGATACTCATTCAAATTATGCGTCATGTGAAGCGCACGTTGTAGTTTCTTTTTATTGCCCTGACCCTTAGCCAGCATATCTTCAAGTTTACTAGGTCTGGTTTGTACTAAAGCAAACTCTGCAGCAACAAAGAATGCAGCAACAACAAAAATTAACAAAGTTGCAACTAAATTAGTTGCGATCTGAGCTGGACTCAAAGCATTATCACCTTTTTTATAACTTAATTACTAAAACCTATTTTACCATTTATTAACTATAATAGTTCAGTTTTGCACAAGTGAAATTGGTTTATTTTGTTAACTTATAAATTTTGTCAAAAGGCACACGTGCTGGAATAAATTTCGGATCATTAATTTCCGCATTTTTATCGATATAACCGATTGCAATAGCCATACCGACTGCTTCATCTTCAGGAATCTTAGCGTATTTTCTAACAAGATCTGGATAAGAAACCATTGAGTGAGCTGGCATAATCCCCAATCCGCGGTTAATAGCTAAAAGCATGATACTCTGTGCAAAGATACCCAAATCAAATACTGACCAAGCTGGTGATTTCTTAGGTACTGTTAAGAAAATAATAGCTGGGGCATTAAACATTGTTTTGTTAGCATGTGAAAATAATTGCAACTTGTTTCTAAAGAAAAAACTTTGAGATGCACCCATAGTAACCATGTTTCTACTTGGGAAAACATCCCAATCAAGTGACAACATTGAAGCAAAATCTTCATCTGGCTTAATATCATTATCATTATTTTCAATTGAAGCTTGTTTAAATTTCTCTAAGGGATCCCCTACTAACACATATGCTCTCCAAGGCTGTGAATTAAGCAATGAGGGTGATTGTTGTGCCTTTTTAATTATTTCGGCAATCGCATTTTCAGGAACTTTTCTATTAGTAAATTTCCGAGTTACATGTTCTTTTTGAAAAACTTCTTTAAAATCCATTGTTATTCTACCCTTCTAAAAAATTATTCTGTTTCATTCATGCATATTATAGTTTAACCGGTCTAGGTTATCTTTACTCTTTTTTGCCCTCAGCTTTTTTTCTTTGAGCTTCAATTTCTTTTAAGTGGGCACTCATTGCTAAATCATTTTTCCTCATAGCTATAAAAGCAGTAATGGTCAGCTCTAATCCGCCTACACAGATTAGTAGCAAACCAACTGGAAATAAATATAATGCTCCTTTAGGAATAAACGAGGCCTTAATTACCCAACACAAAATTCCAATCAGCATCAAAATAATTCCTATAAGCACCGCTTTTGTATTTGGTCGATATCTTTTCATTATTTCTCCTCATCTTTTCTCTGCTTCTATCTTAACAAAAAAATCCTAGCTTCACCTTAGAAGCTAGGATTTAAAACTACTTTTTTATTAGTCTTATTAAGATTTTATTTGAGAGGGAAAATGACTAATTAAATTCAATAGTTTGTACTTTTTGGGAATGCTTAACAGCACCCTTTTCAATTGGAGTAACTGACTTTACAAGATCCATGTTGGTATAAACTACGATACAACTGTCATCGTAGCCTTTGTCAGTGATCATTTGGAAATCCATTGTGGCTAAAGGCTGACCCTTTTCAACTTTATCGCCTTGGTTAACACTAACTGTAAATGGAGCACCTTTTAATTCAACTGTATCAAGACCTAAGTGAATTAAGATTTCTAATCCATTATTTGTCTTGATTCCAATGGCGTGTTTAGTTGGAAAGAGTGTAGAAATAGTACCGTCAACTGGTGCATAAATTTGATTATCTTGTGGTTTAATTGCAAAACCATCACCCAGCATCTTGGTTGAGAAAACATCATCTTTTACATCAGTAATTGGCATAATGTCGCCATCAACCACTGCATCTACTTCCATACCTTTATTCTTCTTAAAGAAATTAAACATAATTTAAACCTCTAGATTTCTAAAATTCAAGTAACAATATCAACATAAAGCATAGTACCGATAAAACGGCCGCTACCAGTGAGATAGCAATTACTACTGGACTAATATTATCTTGTGTCTTTTTTAAAGTTTTGGCTTTATACATTCCCAAGATGGCTAAAACACCACAGAGCAAGTTGCCAACCAAAATTTGACCAATGAGTTGACTTACCATCAAAAAGCGATAAGTTTGTCGATTAATCAAAAATTGCTTTTTATTTAGCAGCAAATAGTAGCCGAGAACAAAGTCAACGATTGCAATAATAGTAACGATTGCCACAGCTGGCTGCTTAATAACGATCATTTTGATCGATTGATCCGACGCACCGCTACGTAACGCTATCAATGCCCAGAATAACAGCGGAGCAATGAATAGGATGTACGAATACCAAGTAAGAATCTTTTTAGTATCCAAATTCATGCTTCTGGTCATTCGATCAAAAAAGTTTTCAACTTTTTGTTTACTAATTGCCCACATTGACTTCTACATCCTCTCCTTGGCTCTGTTGCCAAGCCACATATTCACTAACAAGCAAATCAATCAAATAATATGCTGGAGTAAAGGCTACTTTGCCACTCTTATAATCGGCATCATCAGTAAAGGCAATTGTTGGGAAATAAATATTATGCTGAACAATTGAAGCTAATTTATTCTGTTTCATATTAGTAAATGAAACATATCTAAATTTATCGTTTACCAATTCAAGCTTGGTAATTTCTTCATTAATTGTCTCATTATCACCCGTAAATGAAATTACGAATAAGATATCGCCTTTTTTAGCAAAGCGGCTAACCGCCTTTAATTCATCAAGAGCTGACGGTAAAACTGTTGCATGCTTGCCAACTATAAATAGTTCGTGAGCTAGATACTGTGCAATCAGCTCCTGCTGCCAACCAGTTGAATAGATGTAGACTGTACTAGCATCGTCTAGATCATGATATAAGCTATCAAAATCACGTTGCTTAAAATACTTCAAAACGTCATCATTTACTCGACTGAGTTCTCTTGCAAAATTATTTTCAATTTTGATTGGCTTTTGCTTTGATTCAGCCAATTCTGCTAAATCAAATTTCAATTCGCTGTAGCCAGTTAAGCCTAACTTTTTACATAAACGAAATATTGCTGATTCAGATACATAGAGCTTCTTCGCTAATCTTGCAAGGCTTAACTTACTACAGTCTTTCGGATTATTTAAAACAAATTGAATTATCTGTTTTTCAGAATCGTTTAGTTTATTACTATTTTCATAGACCATCGATCTTAAATTTGCCATATTTACCTGTGTCCTTATCAATATATAATTTATATATTAATAATACCACAAGCGCTTACAGTTATAATAATTGTTTCATCTGATCAACAACTTGATCGGCATCCAATCCAACAACAATGTCAATTTCGTTGTTGTCCTTGTGTTGAACTTCATATGAATCTGCGATCTTCTTGAATTCAGAATCTGGAGCAACTTTCTTAGTGTCAAAGACGTGAGTTCTTACTCTAGTTGAGCAAGCAATTACATCCTTAATGTTTTCGCCACCACCAAGAAGGTCAACGATACCTGTAGCTCTCTCAATGTATGGATTATCTTGTTCAGTTGAAACCTTAGCGTCACTGCCGCTTTGTTGCATCAATTGAGTCATTTCGTCCAAAACTTGAGGAACGTCAAGACCAACAATAACTTGTAATGCTTTACCGTGGTGAACAACGTTAACGGCCTTGTTGGCCTTAAATTGTGAGTCTGGAGCAACCTTGCTTGGATCAGCAACAGATACACGTAATCTAGTAGCACATGATGACAATTCAGTAATGTTTGAAGCACCACCTAATAAGTCAAGGTATGCAGTAGCTCTTGCGATGTAAGGGTCGTTTGCATCCTTACCTGCTGCTTTAGCAGCCATCTTTTGCTTGTATTCTTTCTTGTTGATAAGTTTAACGTCTTCGTCATCAGCTTCACGACCTGGAGTGATGTAGTTAAACTTCTCAATCATGATCTTAAATACGAAGTAAGTAATAATACCGAAGATAATACCAACGATAAATTGCATTACATATGTATGCCAGTGGTTTTCCCAAAGTGGTAACCAGTTCATTGATGCAATACCAATGGCACCGTCTGACATGAAACCTCTTAAACCAAAGGCCCACATTACAGTGTTCATAGTAGCTGACAATACTGAGTAAATTACCCAAAGTACAGGAGCTGCAAACAAGTAAGTAAAGTCGATAGGTTCAGTAATACCAGCTAATACTGAGGTTAAAGCAGCTGGGATAAGCAAAGCTGAAGTTTGCTTCTTCTTGTTCTTCTTAGCAGTTGCGTAGAAGGCAAGACAGATAAATGGTACTAAGAATACCTTTTCGTTACCGTAAAGTTGGAATCCTTCAACTGAAGCGATTTGTGAAAGTGGTTTAGTACTTGCAGCGTATTCAGCAAGGTGCTTCAACCAGTATGGTTGCAAACCGCCGGCAACAACGGCTGGACCGAATTGGAATGGAATGTATACCAAGTGGTGAAGACCAGTAGGAATCAATACACGGTTCAAGAATTGGTAAATCCAAACACCGATAAATCCACTATCTACGATGAAGTGTTGCATGCTGGTGATACCCATTTGAACTTTTGGCCAGCCCCAGCAAGTAATGAGTGCTAAAGGAATCATTACAAAGAATGCTAAAGCGTAGACATAAGTTGAACCTTGGAAAGTACCAAGCCAGTCAGGCAACTTCTTGTCGAAGTACTTGTTGTGTAACCATACAACGATCAAAGCAACAACCAAGGCACCTAAGATACTAGTGTCAAGAGTCTTGATACCAGCAATGTTAGTTAAACCGTGGTTAGTAGCGTTAGCAACAATTTGAATCTTGTCAAAGTTAGGAATGCCAAATGCTGCACCCCAGTGGGTAAGCATTGCACCGATGAAGTAGTTGTAAGTCAAGTAAGCAATAACTGCTTCCATGGCTGCTCTACCTCTAGCCTTATTAGCTAAACCGATAGGCAAACCTACAGTAAACAAAATACCTTCTTGGTTGAAGACTGTCCAACCACCAGCTGAAATTGTGTCCCAAACTGAGTTCCATGCCGTCCCTGGATTAGCAATTGAGCCAAACAGAGTTGGGTTATTGAATAAACTTCCTAGAGCTACAACAATACCCGCAAACGAGAACAGCATAACTGGGACGAACATTGCGGCCCCAAACCGCTGAAACTTTTGCATCATAATAATTTACCCCTGAAAGAAAAAATCAAACTAAATCAATTGTTTCTTGTATTACACCTAATCTATTTCACCAAATCTAACTAGTTGCAAGGTGCTCATACAACTAGATCTTATCTAAATATTTCTCCTCTAGATAATTGATTAAGATAGAAAATCTAAGTGATATCAAATTCAGATTTATCTCTATCTCAGCAGCTAGCTTACATTCTTATTTATACCATAGTTTTTCTTTTATGTAAGCGTTTTTAAAAAAGCTGAAAAGCTGTTTCAAGGTATTAAAATAATATTTCATCGCCTGAAATATATTTCAGATATTTTTTTAGCATATTTAATCAAATGAAATATTTTTGTGCCCTTTATAGCGTATGTTCAAGCAAAAAGTTTACATGCCAATTTAGTTTGTCAAGAAATATGCTATTTATTTTATTATTTATATACATATTAAATGTATGCAAAATATTTCATTTTCATACGCTTCATGTTTAGGTATAATGAAAGCGATTACCAAAAATAAGGAGCTCTTTATGGCAATTAAATTTATTGCATTAGATACAGATGGAACTTTGCTTGATTCAAACGGTAAAATCTTACCTAGCACGAAAGAAGCAGTTAAAAAGGCATTAGATCAAGGAATTAAAGTCGCATTATGCTCTGGTCGTCCTATCGCAGGTTTAAAACATTTTATGGATGAATTAGGCATAGTTGGGCCTGATCAATATGCAATCACTCTAAATGGTGCAATTACTATAACTGCAGATGGTCAAGTTATGACTGAAGATTTGGTTTCAAACAAGTTTTATCGCAAAATGTACGATTTCGGTAAGAAACATCACATTCCATTCAATGTCGTATCTCCTGATTCAAAGATCATTACTGGAGATCATGACGTTGATTTGATGATCTACACACAAGCTTACGAAAATTCTGCTACATTATATATTCGCCAGCCGGATGAATTGCCTGCTGATTTTGAAATAGCTAAGGGATGCTTTGTAGGCAAAGAACAATTAATTGATCAATGGGAAGAAAAAATTAGCCAAGAATTTGAAAAGGATTTATATGTAGTTCGCGCTGATTCATGTTTTCTTGAATTATTGCATCCTGGCGTCAGCAAAGATAACGGCTTAAAGGAATTAACTGAAAAATTAGGAATTAAGCCAGATGAAGTAATGGCAATTGGTGATGAGCGTAACGACTTAACGATGTTTGAATTTGCAGGAACAGCGGTCTGCATGGGTAACGGCAGTCCAGTCGCTAAAGAACACGCTGATTATGTTACTGCTTCAAATGATGAAGATGGTATTAGTAAGGCTTTTGAAAAATTCTTATAAACGAAAAAACTGGACTTAGCATATGCTAAATCCTGTTTTTTTATATTATTCTAGCCTAACAAGCGCTCAATATTTTCATATATGACTAATTTTCTCTTGCCCGTCATCATCCAAATCGCAATAGCTACTGGAACTACAATTGAAACAAGCGAGCTGACCCAATCACTAAGAGTGCCTGACCAAACCTGTGCTTTAATTCCACCATTAACTGCATAATTCAAAAAATCAACGCCAAAGTGATACAGCATCGGTAACCACAATTTGCCAGTATATAAATATAGGATAGCTAGAACTAAGCCCAACGCTGCGGCATAGATTACTTGGTTCAAGGTCGCCGCAAAATCCTGACCGCCTAAATTAGTAAAATGCAACAAGCCAAAGACAACCGCACTAACAATCACAGTGATCTGAACTCGATATTTACTGTTAGCAAAGCCAACTATCAAAGCTAAGATCGTCAAATAGCGGTTGGTTTCTTCAAAGACACCTGCTTCTAAGGCTCTACAAAACGATGCCCAAGTTGGTTTCAACGGATCAAAATCTGGTTTGAATAAGATTTCTACTAGATTATTTCCTTTTTCGCAAAACTCTGCCCAGAAGGCAAAGACAATACAGAATAGAAGTAATAAGATAAATGTCACATTCGACCAGTTACTAGACTTATGCCATTTTAAATCAGGATTGAAGCTAAAGCCCCAACATTTTGCAATCAGCATTGCTGCTAAAAATGCAGCTACTCCAGCCATCAAACCGAAAGAAATCAAGACGTTAATCCTTTGCGGCTTTAATTCAATCGCTGTCGATGACAAGAGCACCATGTCAAAGTATCAAGCTGCAATTAAGCGGCCAAACCAATTTTGCATTTGCCCTATCGCTACCACTGCGACTGGTAAGTCCATTACTAGCAAAATAAGTCCAAATAAAACGATAATGCCTAATTTAAAACTGACATAACACAAAATATTGTGAAAAAGTATGTACCACGTCACCGATAAAATTGCAGGCATGATTATAATTGCTAACCAGCGAGTGACTGCTGACTTCTTTTTTAACCAATTAAAAGCTAAAACCAGCACTGGTAAAATACTAACCACAATACATAGTCCTGCTGTAGCTAGATGTACTTAAAATTGCCATACACCACCCAAAGCAGGATGACGATAGCTATTTCCCATCTGAAGTAAATATTCCACTTTCTTAAGTTCATTTTCTTTCTCCTTTATCTCAAGATTATTATCTAGCTTTCTAGTAAAGGCAGAAATATAACTTCAAATCCGGTTAATTTTTAGTCAAATTCGGTAACTATTTTGTTTCAAATTATAAGTGTTTATCATACCTTTCATCACATAGGTATAGCGACGAGAAAACTTGATTACATCCCCATTAGGAAAGCTAATCTCCTTTTTCTTTAAATTGATTTGTGCAATATTTTTCGGATTTACCAAATATGATTGTGATACTTTCTTTAAAAACTCATTTTGCTGATCAATGTTCTTAATATCGCCTGCAAACTCGGCAGTGCCATCATTACGCACCAAACACAGCTTGTGTGGTGCCCTGGTTGTTGAAATATGATAGATATCATCAATATTAACGTTGCGAATGATCCTGCCTAAACGATAAGAAAACGTCATCTTCTTGCTAAAATTAGCCTTAGCTAAATTATTTACAGCATCCCGTACCGTCTCATTCAATCGCTGCTGCAAATCAGAATTACTTTTGTTGATATAGTCAATCGACCCGATACGCCGTTGATAGGTCAACTCCATGTATTCGTCATAAGCAGTTACAAAAACAATTTGTGCTCGCTGATCTAACTTTGTAATTTCTTCAGCTAGATCCACACCGTTTATATCGTCCTGGTTATCGCCTAATTCAATATCTAAAAAATAGATTCCGCCGTCTAAGGGATGTTCATTTAGATAGTTCAAGACCTCATTTGCATTTTGAGCAGTCGTACCGATTTCAAGTTCAACTTCTTCGGGCTGCATCATTGCCGCAA
Source organism: Lactobacillus gallinarum DSM 10532 = JCM 2011 (assembly GCF_001434975.1). Taxonomy (GTDB): domain Bacteria; phylum Bacillota; class Bacilli; order Lactobacillales; family Lactobacillaceae; genus Lactobacillus; species Lactobacillus gallinarum. Next base: position 73,142 of record NZ_AZEL01000050.1, on the reverse strand, counting down.
TTCCCAATTTCAAAGCTAAATTACTTGCTTGCGCAAGATCATCATCACAAATAATCACTTTATATTTCATTTCTATTCCTAGTCAATTACCATAGTAAAATTAAACCAATTATCTTTTTCACTATATTCAATAAACATGTTGTCATATTGATCATTTATTGCTTGAACATTAGCTAATTGCTCGCTTTCTTCAATAGCATTATCAAAGGCGATGCCAATAATCCGCACTAAATCAAACAATTTCACGTTTTTAGGTAAAACTTTAATCTCTTTTTCGCATTCAAAAGAATACTTGATTCCTAATTCATTAGCTTGGGCTAGTTTATTCACAACCAAACTTTTAAGTGCATCATTATGTAAGTGATTCAAATTTTAAAAATGCCAACTATTTTCATCATTAATCTGTTTTTCCGTATACTGTGCCAATTCTTGAACTAATTTTTGATCATGATTATTCACAGCTACTGTCCGCATCGTTGCTAGTAATTTCAAATAATCATGCTTAAATCTGCGCAAACGATCTTCACTATCTTCTAAATCATGTAAATAGAGCTTAAAGTTGCGCTGTTCCTGCTTTTTTAACAATTTTTTCTGTAGCTGTACACTTGCAATATAGACTGCCACAATAAATAGAGACTGCATTTCCATGATCAAAATCCCAAAAATTTCAGCTGGTAATTTGATTTCTGGCACTCGCATAATATTGACAATTAATGCGCAAGCATAAAGATAGACTACTAGCCAGTCAGCAATCCGGCGATTTTCATTAGTTAAAAATTGATGAATCTGATAACGCCATTTTTTCAAAATTAGATACAAAATAGTTAAAACTACCGGATAAAACAAGAAAGCAAAAATTATTGGCAAATAGGAAAAAACATAATTGCTCATTAAATAAGTTAAGATTAAAACCGAGTGAATTAAGGTAATTGCTGCAACAGTTAACAACTTACCTGCTCGTTTGTAAAAGTAACAGTAATAAAGAGCAATAGTTGTAACGGGACTGATAATATTGCTCCATTCTGAGATATACTCTGCAATTACTTGATTGCAAATAAAAACGACCAATGCAAATATTAAATCTCGCTTTTTAAATTTGACATTAGTAATAGCGTAAAAAAATATTAGCTCTAGTACTACAAGAACTACCGCTCCTGTGTAATAACCTAGATCGTATGATGAAATATTTATTTCCCTTTTCCTCCTACTATTTATTACTCTTCACTTTAGCATTATTTGCAAAGGTATAATTGTACTGATTCAAATTCGGTTATTTTTCAATCAAATTTGGGCAAAAAATAATCACTACCGAAATGATAGTGATTATTAATTATATTTATTTGTTTGCACATAATGCCGATTAAACAACCAAAGACAAATTATTGCCAATATCATTAATGGCAAAACTGCTAAGAAGACTTTGACAAGTGAAATGTTATGCGAGCCTGTATTAGAAGTAAGAATCACAGGTTTAAAGTCGATGAAGAAGTGTAATACCATACACCAAACGATATTATTCGATAATAAGCGCAAATATATCAAAATTATTCCGGTAGTAAAAGCGAAGATGACTTGGCCAACAGTAGATTGTAACGGTTGGTGCGTGAAGTTAATTAAGTGCATACAGCCAAATAAGATTGAACTGATCAACCCAGCTATCAAGAACCGATTCTTGTTGTGATAAAAGAAGCTTAATAAGCTATTAAAAAGCAAGCCGCGAAACAGCAATTCTTCGATTACCCCTGCCATCAACGCTATCACAAACATCGAAATAATTTTATTGATCGCCATATGAGTAATTTGCATAATAGACGCCAGCAGAATCGAAATGATATATGGCACACCCACTATCAATAAAATCCAGCTCCAAATTTTTTGTGCTTTTCCAGACTGCATTCTTGTTTGTAATACTTTAGCGGTACGACACAAATGCAGCAATAACGATGCTAAAACTAGGGTTAATACAATTATCAATAAATCCTTGATATACCAGAGCCTTGATAAATGCGATACTAGCGGCCATAACGCATATATTACCGTTAACACCACAAAGCTGACTAGCATCTTCCAGCTATTTCTTTTCCTTGCATTCTCATCATCTAAATCTACATAGCTGCTTAAAGCTAATTCATTTTCCTATTTCTAATTATTCAAATAATTAATTAAGCCTGGCAAAACTTTTTCTGCCTCTTGCCGTCCCACATAATAGACACGCTTAATTTCATTCTTGTCTTGCTCAAGCGTTCCAATATTTAATGCCTCTGGCGGTCTAATGACGAAAGTTTCTCCAGTATTTTCATCCGCTTCAATATTATCTAACACGGCGTTATAGTCTTCCGCTCTTGTAGCCAATTTATCAAGCACAGCTGGATACTCACGCAATAATACCCTTTCAACCGGAAAAAGCTTGCTTTGCTTCTTTCTGTACTCCTTAGGCTGCGTTGTAATCACGATCTTTTTATCAAAATTATTTTTCTTCAAAAAGCCATATGGAATCGAGTCTGAAACGCCGCCATCAAAGTAGTAATGACCGCCAATAGCTACAGGATGGGCAAAAAATGGAATGGATGATGATGCTCTGATCCATTCTAAATCTACATACCCCGCATCCCTCAACTTATGGTAAACCGGCTCACCTGTTGCGGCATCCGTTGCCACGCACCAAAAGTCCATTGGATTAGCCATAAAAGTCTTTTTATCAAACACATCTAACTTATCTGGTAAAACGTGATAACAAAAGTTAGCGGCATATAAATTGCCTGATCTGCGCCATGACTTCCAACTAGCGTAATACGGCTTACCCGTAAAACGCAGATTATAACGCAATACTCGTCCGATCTGCTCTGACTTCATATTAACGCCAAACGCTGCACCCGCCGAAACGCCAATTGCACTATCAAAACTTATATTATTTTCCATTAAGACGTCGAGCACACCCGCGGTGAAAAGTCCACGCATGGCTCCGCCTTCTAGTACTAAACCTGATTTCATATCTACCCCTACAAAAAAGACCTATGTTTTTCGACATAGGTCTAATTTATTCTTATTTAGAAATTACTTCAAGCCCTTCCATTTCCATTCGGTAACTTCTGGCATATCCTTACCATTATCACGAATGTATTGGTGGTGCTTTTCAAGTAAATCATCCATGTGACTAATGAAGTCAGCGTTCTTACCCTTTAACTTAGCAACGCTTTCAACAGCGTCCTTTGCAAGGTCGAATCTATCAAGGTGATTCAAGACACGCATGTCAAATGGAGTGGTAATGTCACCATTTTCTTCGTAGCAGTGGATGTGAACGTTGTAACGCTTACGGTCGAACCAGATTGATTGCATCATGCTCTTGTAGCCATGCCATGCAAAGATTACTGGAACATCCTTTGGGAATAAGCGGTCAAATTCTTCATCAGAAATAGCATTCTTGTTGTCCTTTGGTGACATTAACTTCATCACGTCGACAACGTTGATGTAACGGATCTTAAGATCTGGGAACTTGTCGTGCAAAATGTCAATGGCTGCCAAAGTTTCGATAGTTGGTTCAGTTTCAGTTGAAGCAAAGACAACATCTGGCTTTGCACCCTTATCAGTTGAAGCCCAGTCAATGTAGCCTAAGCCCTTGTCAACCAACTTTTGAGCTTCTTCAATTGAGAACCATTGCGGACGAGGTTGCTTTGAAGTTACCAAAACGTTGATGCATTCACGATCCTTAAAGGCCCTGTCACCAACAGCAAGCAAAGTGTTAGTATCTGATGGCAAGTATTCATGAATCAAATCTGGACGATTCTTTTCGTATAAGTGAGTCAAAATACCTGGATCTTGATGAGTGTAACCGTTGTGGTCTTGTTGGAACACAGTTGAGGTAGCAACAAAGTTAAGTGATGGGTAATCATGACGCCAGTATTGTTCCTTAGCTTTTCTAAGCCACTTCATGTGTTGTGTAAGCATTGAGTCTACTACACGACCAAATGCTTCGTAAGTTGCGAAAAAGCCATGACGACCAGTTAATACGTAGCCTTCAAGGAAGCCTTCATCTTGGTGTTCTGATAATTGTGAATCGATCACACGACCACTTGGAGCCATGTTTTCATCATTTGGTTCGTGGATTTCTGGTTCCCATTGACGCTTTTGGTTATCCAAAAGTTGGAACAAACGGTTTGACTTAGATTCATCAGGACCAAAGCCGCGGAAAGTGGTTGGGTTAAGCTTAGCAACCTCATCTAAGTATTTAGCCCATTCAACCATGTCTTGAGCTTCCATTGAACCTGGCTTGTCAAACTTAAGAGCAAAGTCGCGGTAGTCTGGCAAGTTCAAGCGCTTAGGATCCTTACCACCATTAGTGATTGGGTTCATTGCCATACGGTGGTCGCCTTCAGCAGTGTTTTCAGTAACAATTTCCTTAGGTGAACCATCTTCGTTGAATAATTCTTCAGGCTTGTAGCTTTCAAGCCAATCAGTCAACATGTCGGCATGCTTCATATCACCTTGTGAGACAGGAATTGGAATTTGGTGTGCTCTAAATGAGTTTTCAATTGGGTTACCATCAAGATCCTTCTTTGGACCAGTCCAACCCTTTGGGCATTGGAAGATGATCAATGGCCAGTGTGGCAAACTTGCATCGTTATTTTCACGAGCATGCTCTTGAATGGCCTTGATTTCTTCGATTACTTCGTCCATGGTCTTAGCCATTTCTTCGTGGACTTGCATTGGATCCTTTTCACCATCGAAACGGCCACCCTTAAATACTGAAACAAAGTGTGGATCCCAACCCATACCGCGGAAGTATTCAGTCAATTCTTGATCGCTCATTCTTGAAACAATAGTTGGGTTAGAAATCTTAAAACCATTAATTTGCAAGATTGGTAATATTGCGCCGTCAGTAATTGGGTTGATGAACTTGTCACTGAACCAACTTGCTGCAAGCGGGCCAGTTTCAGCTTCACCGTCACCGATTTCAACAGCAGCAATTACATCTGGATTATCTAAAACTGCACCAACACCGTGAGATAAAGCGTATCCTAATTCCCCACCTTCATGGATTGAACCTGGAGTTTCAGGAGCAGCGTGAGAAGCAACACCGCCTGGGAAACTGAAACGCTTGAATAATTTAGCCATACCTTTTTCATCTTGGGTAATTTCTGGATAACGTTCAGTATATGAACCATCAAGGTATGAGTTTGAAACCATTACTTGGCCACCGTGACCTGAGCCTTCAATGTAGAACATATCCAAGTCATATTTCTTAAGTACACGGTTCAAGTGTGCATAAATAAAGTTTTGTGGAGCAATAGTACCCCAGTGACCAATAGGCTTGGGCTTTATGTCTTCAGCAACCAACTTATGCTTTAACAATGGATTCTTCATTAAGAAGAGTTGTCCAACAGATAAGTAATTTGCAGCACGCCAGTAAGCATCGACGCTCTTTAAGTATTCTTTTGAATCGTAATTCGTCATTTTTCCTCCTTTGAGCAAGTTTAAGCGCTCTGTTTTGTAATCCTTTTCTTTATACCTATATCATACCAATTACTGATGAAAAGTCAATCATTTTTATAATTGGATCCTACCAATTTAAATAAGTCTTTAGATTTAAATCAGAATAGCCTTATCCTTGAACTAATCAGTTTTTTATAATGAAATATAAGTGTTTATGTTTTGATATACTTAAAAGTACTGATAAATAAATGCAAAATGCTGATCAAACAAATACGGCTACCTGTAAAAATGCTAGACTAATTCATGGAGAGAGAAAAATGACTCAAGAAGAACGATTAATTCAAATCAAAAAGCTATTGAAAGAAAAACATCAGCTTTCAACTAGAATAATTGCCCAACATTTTAATGTATCTTTTGATACTGCACGTCGTGATGTAATTCATTTAACGACAACTGGACAGGCAATCCGAGTACACGGCGGGCTGATGGAGGTCAATCAAAATAGCGTACCTGATTTTTTAACTAGAAATGAAGTTCAATCACCAATTAAATTGAAAATGGCAAAAAAAGCTAAACGATTCGTTCATCCTGGTCAATGTGATTTTATTGGTTCTTCAACAATTCTAAAACAACTTTGTCCCATGCTTAACGGTATCGATATGCAAGTAGTTACTAATTCAATCGACAATGCTTTAAGCATGTTAACAACCGAAGTCCCTTCTGTTAGATTGCTAGGCGGATTAATCAACAAGTCGCAGCGCTACATTTACTCAAAAGTCGCTCTTGAAACAATTTGTAAGATTCATTTCAATACAGCTTTCATTGGCGCTTCTCGTATTAGACCAGATGGTGTATATGCGCCAAAAATGGAAGACGCAGAAGTTGTACGTACGGCAATTGCACGCGCTAATCAAGTTGTTTTAGTAGCAGAAAAATATAAATTCACTAACGATTCATCTTCTCCATATATGTCTGCTCCATTGGACAAGGTGGATGTCTTAATAACAGATACTCCTTTAACCAATGAGCAGAGAAGTTGGTTTAATCCTAAAACACAAATCCTACCGGTTTTAAAGGAGTGATTATGATGTTCGGCATTTTTAAACATAACTCAGATACCAAAGAGGTCTATCAAGATTTAAAAAATTTCTATAATAGTTTTTTCAGCAATATTTATAATGAAATGAATATTGGACGCTATCGTCCTATTCGCGATGCTATTGGACTGGTTATTAACAAATTCGATAGTAATGACCATCCACTTGAATATACAAGTAAGTTAGTAATGTATATTCAAGCCAAGGTAGCATTGAATCATTTACATTTAACCCTTGATCAAGAAAAAATAATGAAAAACTTAATAGAAAAAACAAAATATTTAAATCTTTCTTACGTTTATTTAAGTCCAATTGATTCAGCAGAACAATTTGTTAAGATCTAAAGTGAACAGTGTATCTGCTCTAGATCAAAAAATGAAATCCAAAAAGCCGGGTAGAACATTTACTCGGCTTTTTACTTTATAATAGTAAATAAATAGAAAAGATATAGATTTTATAAAAAGAGGACAAATTACATGAGCAAATTACCTTTTAAAGTTATTGCCGTAGACATGGATGGTACATTCATGCGTGATAATCAAACTTTTGATCATAAAAGATTTGACCGAATTTTAGATCAAATTCATGAAAATAAAGCCCACTTTATTGTTTCAAGTGGTCGACCATATTCTCGTTTGAGAAAAGATTTCACTGGATTTTTAGATAGAATTGACATGATTGCCGACAATGGATCACTTCTTATTCAAGATGACAACATTATCAGCACTCACCTATTAACTCACAAAACTACAATGGAATTACTAGAATTTATTCAAATTCATTATCCTGAGAGTTCCGTCATCGTCACTGGCATCAATAACTCATATACAACGATGGATGCATCCCCTGCCTTTAAGCAAACCATGAACTTCTACTATCCTGATCGTGTGGAAGTACCCGACTTAATGACCGCCGTAAGTCCCCATGATCAAATTACTAAACTAACTTTGAGTTATCGATATGATTTTTCAGCAGAATTAGAAAAGGAATTCAATGCCCACCACGCAGAAAAAATCCACTGTACTTCAAGTGGATTCGGGCTAATGGATATCGTTCCTTATAGCGTCAACAAGGGTATCGCGTTAAAATACTTTTTACGTTACTTCGATGCTAAGCCTAGTGAATTAATTGCGTTTGGCGATGGCATGAACGACAAAGAAATGCTGGAACTCGCCGACTATAGCTATGCTATGGAAAATGCTGAACCTGCACTTAAAAAAGTCGCTAAATATATTGCACCAAGCAATAATGATGATGGTGTTTTGCAAGTGCTAGATAAATATTTGAATGAGTAAAAAGAAAATAGGACTTTCACAATAAAAGTCCTATTTTTTCTTCGCACTTATGCACCTTTTAACTATCTAACAATACATTATTTTGGCAAATTTAGACAATTCTACTCTATTATATGCACCATTTTTTCTACTTTCTGGATGGGGATCTAATCCGATGATAGTAATATCTCTTCGATTAGGGCCGTAAACCCAAAACATTCGCCGAGCTTCACTATTATTATTTTCTAAATAAGACTGCCAAACTTTCATGCCGTATCTAGCTGATAAAGAAGATATTTCATGAGTACGTAATCCAGGATATTAAGGATCTTCAGATAGCGATTTTAATGCTTTTCCCCATTTTTTGTATAAAACTGTATCTTTTTTACTAATTGAACCATTCCGATAACTTACCTGTAATTCCTGCCATAATTCAGCCATCTGGGGAATACCCATTTTGATTTTAAACCGCATTCTAAAAATCTGATAAGTCTACTGGAGCAGACACTTTTCCTTTCTCAAAGTTAGCAATAGATTCATCCATTACTTCCAGAGCCTTATTTGAAACATCTTTTGGCTTAACCAATTCTCTAGGTTCTAAAACTAAACATCCATTATCATATTCCTTAACATCATAATATTTAAATTTAGATTTACGTAATGTTATTCTCTTTTTACTATCTGTATGAGCAATGTAATTATTAACGACTTGCATAATTAAGCCCTCTCTTTCCGTGGGATTTCCCACTAATATTATATCATATTTACGCTAGTCAAAAAAAAGCAGTCATTAAATGGCTGCTTCATATAATATTTCTATTTCCCCAAATTAACAAAAGTATTGAAATTCATGTAGTGATAATGAACTCGCATGTTTGACACTTCAAACGGCGTTCCATCATCTAAAAAGAAAATACCTTCCATAACACCAACTGGCTCATTTTCTTTTAAATGCATCTGCTTTTGATCTTCAGCATTCGAAGGCTCAACTGTAATATTCAAAAATGCCTTAGTTACAGTTTTGCTTTGTTCATCTTCCAAATAATTAAATAAAGAGCTCTGCAACGTTTCAGGCTTCAATTCCGGCATAATTTTAATAGGTAAATAACCTGTTTCAATCAAAAATGGCTGTTCATCGAGTAAACGCAGGCGCTTGAATTCATAAACAAAAGCATTTTCATTTAAAAATAAGTCTTCCGCAATTTCTTTGGTAGCTTTAATCACCTGAAAATCTAACAGTTTTATTTGCTGCTTTTTACCAGGCACCTTAAAACTATCAGTGATTCCCAAGTTCGAGCCGTCATAACGAAACATCGCCTGATTTTTCAAATACAGTGGATTAATAAACGTGCCACTACCTCGCTTTTTAAAAACGATCCCTTGTTGGGCCAATAATTCTAGGGCTCGTTTCATCGATGAACGACTAACGTCATAATGCTTAGCTAAACTACGCTCATCGGGAATCCGCATCCCATTATATTTATTATTTAAAATATTTTGTTTAATATCCTGCATTACTGTCCGATAAACATAATCTGCCATTATTCTCTTCCTTGATCAGAATTTTTAATACTATCAATAAACCACTTTGAAAATTGCTCTAGATCTACATCTGTTGCAATTTCTGCATTAGCATGTTCTTGATCCATAAAATTAATTACACTTGCACCATATGTAAATTGACCGCGCAATTCAATCTCTACGTTAGCTTTTTTCAGGGTAAACATTTCCGGATGAAGTAAAATTCCCACAGCTGTCGGATCATAGATTTTAATGCGAGGATCACCATCTGGCTCATGAATGTGTGAAAATAATGAGTAAAGCATGTTGCCGACTTCACCGCATTCCTTTACCTTACTCATTTGATCTTGGGTTAAATGAGCCTTATTGCCGATTTCAAGGGGAGCCACTTTAATTGGCAAACCACTGTGAAAGACAACTTGAGCAGCTTCAGGGTCTCCTGCAATATTGTATTCTGCAAGTGGACTGTGATTGCCGCGACCGATGTTACCACCCATGATCACGATTTGATCAATATTTTTCTTTACTTCTGGATATTGTTTAAAAAGCAAAGCATAGTCAGTTAACGGTCCAATTCCAAGTAAAGTAACTTTTTCAGGACTATTCTTAATTTCTTCAGCCATCACAGTTGCAGCAAGGCCTGGCTTAACCAAACTGCGATCTGCTTCTTCAAAATCAAAGCCAGCGATACCAGTTTTACCATGTACTGATGCGGCACTAATCATTGGTGCAACTAATGGTTGATTAGCCCCCACTACTACGGGAACCTTGGTGTGCAAAAACTTTTCTAAATTCAAAGTATTTTGCAAAGTATATTCAAGTTGAACATTTCCCCAGGTTGGCACGATCATTCTGACATCAAGTTCTTTAGCAAAAAGGCTGACCGTCATTGCTGCAATATCGTCAATTCCTGGATCTGTACTAATAATTAAAGGTTTCTTATTCATAAATTCTACCTCTTCTAAGCGTATTAAGTATATTTATGATAACAAAAAACCGACCAAATAAAAAAGTGGTTCGATCTAATCTAACTGAAAAAAGCCTAGCTTGGCTAGACTTTTTTCAGTTACTTTTTAGTTTGTTTCTTAGGTTTAATTCGCTTAATATAGCTTTCTTGATGCTTGCCTAAGATCAATGGTACTCGTTCTACCACTGTATCTGCATACTCTAAACCAAACCAAGAAGCTGGGTTAGAAGATAGATTTTGCAGCCAGACTCTAGCCTCGACCATAAACTTCTCATAACCAGTCAATTTAGTTAATGGACTAATTACATCATTAACAATGACGAAGGAGAAGTCACCTACATCTCTACCAGGAGTAGTAGTGAATCTTTGTAGTTGAGCCTCAATAGTACCATCTGCAATCAATTCATGAACAATTTGCCGTAAGTAGACGTTAACGCTAGTTTGCTTTCTAAAACCTAGATAAAGCTGAACGTTGATTACGTTCTTAGTACCGTACGTATTTACTGCATATTCTGCGGTATATGGTTCGTTTGTTACATTGACAGTAACAAACCAATAGGCTTTAGCACGTTTAGGTCTTTTATCCAAAATTGAATAAAGTATCTCACGCTTAATGAACTTATTATACTTAACCTTTGCCATATAAACAACATTAGTGGCATAAACAGGGTAATCTTCGCAGTGGCTTAAATCTGTCAGCATTTCTGTATACTCGTCTAAACGAACGTAAGCATTCTTAGCTTCACGCTTATCACGAATCTTATTTCCATAAAACCAAACATACATGATTGCCAAGATAAAGCCAGCAATTAAAACAGTTACGTAACCGCCATGTAAGAATTTAGTCAAACTGGAGATTAAGAACATCCCTTCAATAAAAGCAAATGCAATCAAAAAGATCAAGCGTAAGTAAAGTGGTTTGCCTTTTTTACCCAAGTATTCAAACAATAATATTGTAGTCATCAACATAGTGACAGTAATTGCCAAACCATATGCTGCTTCCATGTGGTGTGAAGTTCTGAATAAGAACACAATTGCTACAGTTACCACACAGATCATTTTGTTAATTGATGGAATATAAATTTGTCCTTTTTCAGTTGAAGGATAAATAATATTCATTCTTGGTAAAAACTTTAAACTGCTGGCCTCAGCGACCAAAGTAAACGATCCAGTAATCAATGCCTGGGAAGCAATGATAGCTGCGATCGTAGCCAAGGCAATGGCAAAAAGACGCAAATTGCTAGGAACAACTTCAAAGAATGGATTGAAGTCACCATTACCAGCATGATAGCTAGCATTATGCAAAATCCAAGCGCCTTGGCCTAGGTAGTTTAATGAAAGACAAACAAATATATATGGCCAAGAGCCCATAATATTCGCTTTACCTACGTGTCCAACATCCGAATATAACGCTTCAGCACCAGTAGTAGCCAAGAAGACAGAACCCAAAATTAGGATCCCGACTTTATTAGCTGGACTAAACAAAATTCGAATAGCATAAATGGGATTAATCGCTTCCAAAAGACTCCAATCATGGCTCAAGTTAACAATGCCAACTACTCCTAAAAAGGTAAACCATACCAGCATAATTGGACCAAATGCTTTACCAATAACGCTGGTTCCCATCCTCTGAATTGAGAATAGAATTACCAAAATGATGATAGTAATCATAATTACAACTTCTTGAGAAGGAACCGGAATCACATCACCAAAGCGCATATTCTTTAACCCTTCAATCGAAGTGGTAACGGTCACTGCTGGTGTCAAAGTACCATCGGCAAGCAGAGCTGCACCACCAATCAGAGCCGGGATAACCAGCCACTTGGCTCTTTTTCTAACTAAAGCATAAAGAGAGAAGATTCCTCCTTCGCCATGATTAGTTGCCTTCAAAGCAATCATGACATATTTGACAGTAGTCAACAAAGTTACTGTCCAAAGAATTAACGAGATTGAACCAACGATCAATTCTCGATTAACGTTGGCAATCCCGCCATTTTCAGTCACAATTGATTTCATTACATATAACGGACTTGTTCCAATATCACCATACACAATACCTATGGCAATCAACAATCCCGCAAAACTCATCTTTTGCTTTTTAGTAATTTTATTCATGTCTAATAATCCTCTACAACATTTAAAAATAAAATCTTCACTAGTATAGATAATTAATCCAGTGTTTACAATAAAAATATATTTTTAACAAAAGATATTAAAAAAGACAAAATAAAAAATGGTTAAAGTTAACCATTTTTGCTAAAAATTATTATTTAATCTTATCTTCAATTGTGCCGTCGCTATGAGCAATGATTACCTCATCACACATATCAAGGAATAAACCATGTTCAACTACACCTACAGTACGGTCAAGATAATCGGCTAAACCATGTGGTGCTGGAACTGGATCGGCAGCCAAATCAATAATGTAGTTGCCATAGTGCGTGATGTAACGCTTATCGCCATCCATTCGCCATTGTGGCTTCAAGCCTTCTTGCTTAAAACGCTTAAAGTTTTGTTCACAAGAAATAGGCAATACTTCAACTGGCAAAGGAAATCCACTTAATCTGTGGACAAGTTTTGATTCATCCACAATCCAGATAATCTTTTTAGAATTAATGGCAACATTCTTTTCAAGGGTTAAGGCACCACCGCCGCCCTTAATTCCGTCTAAGTTGTCGGCAACACGATCAGAACCATCAACAGTTAAATCAACTTGATCAACATCAGCTAATTCACTAACTTTAAAGCCTAAGTCTTCAAGTTGCTTTTTACTTCTATTACTGGTAGTAACGATTGCTTTTAACTTTAAGCCATCATTATCCTTGCGCTTGCCTAAAGCATCAATAAAGAAAGCAACGGTTGAACCAGTACCTACGCCTAAAATCATGCCAGATTTTACCATGCTTGCTGCCTTCTCAGCAGCTTCTTTTTTCAAGCGATCTTGTTCTGTTTTATCCATTATTCATCGTCCTCCATTGCATTTTCTACTTCTTTGGCAGTAGGAATTGAAGGTTGGGCACCTAAACGTTGAACGGCAATTGATGAAGCTCGACTAGCAATTTCAGCGGCTTCTTCAAAGTTGGACAAGTCTGCTTTTAAATTGCTTGCCAAGTAACCAATAAAGGTATCGCCTGCACCAGTGGTATCAGTTGCCTTAACCTTGTAAGCTGGTACCAAAGTTTCAATATCTGCAGATGAGATATAGGCACCTTTATCACCATACGTAATTACTACATTTTTTACGCCAAGAAGATGCAACTTTTCAGCATTCGTTGCCAAAGTTGAATTATCCTTTATTTGGATGCCCGTAATCTTGGCACTTTCAGTTTCATTTGGCGTAATAATATCTGTGTATTGCAACAATTCTTCCGGAATTTTATCAATAGCAGGTGCAGGATTTAAAATTGTGATTTTTCCTGCCTTTTTAGCCAACTTGAAGGCCTCAATTGTTGCTTCAAGTGGGGTCTCGAATTGAGCAATCACACAATCTATATCTTTAAACAAATCACTAGCAGCCTGAATATCCTCTACAGTTAATTCATAGTTAGCACCATGATCAATAATGATATCATTTTGTCCTGCTTCATTAAGCGTGATATAAGCATGACCGGTCTTGCTTCCCATCGTGGTTTGAACATAGGTAGTGTCAACGCCATAGCTCTTCAATTGATGGGTGATATAACCGCCTTCGCTGTCTTCACCGACACGATTAATAAAATAAGTCTCTGCGCCACTTTTAGCCGCAGCGATAGCTTGGTTTGCACCTTTACCACCACCAGCAGAGGTTATTTCTGTGGCATTAATTGTTTCACCTGGTTTTGGAAAGTCCTTTACGTGCAATGTAGTATCAACATTGCTTGAACCTATAACTACAATCTTCTTCATGAGCATCCCTTCTTAGAAATGTATTTAATCATTTCAATTATATCAAAAAAACGCATTCAATCTCGCGAATGCGTTTTTTGACATTTTAATGTAAAATACCGCCATTGACGAAGCCCTTAAGTCGCTCTGCTTCCCATTTTAAAGTATCGGAATCATCGACTTGCGAGATCTTATAGCCAACAAAATATGGTGAGGCATAAAAACGTGGAATAATCTTGCAGCAAGTTCCTTTGCCATCATTAATCGGATAAAAGAATAAGTTGTATGAATCTACACCGTGTGACAAAACAGAACGCATATATTGTGCACCTTTTTGGATTAAATCTGCCCACGTTTCTAAATTGGTATTATCTTGAGTTAAGATATTTACTTCTTGATAGCCTTGAATCGGATAAGCTGAAAGATTCATCTCTACTGAACCAGATCGACCAACCTCAAAGCCTTTGAAATTGTCAGGTCCAATATCGTGATAGCCATCTTTATGGTAAAGCCCAACAATCTGCATGTGGGGATGCGTTAAAGAACCATCAGATTTAGGACCAAAGTTTTTATACCAAAGAACACTTTCATAGCGGCCTGAGTTATTCATCTTTTGAAAACATTTCAGTCCAAACTTCATTAATTCTTGATTGTCTTCGCGTGTATAAGTTGAAATATCACCTTGGTGATCGCTTGATTCAATCAGAATTGTTTGGTCAGTATCCTGTAAAGTTGGATATTTATTCTTTAACCAAATTTTATCCCCATCTTTTTCATAGATATTGGTTAAATGTGCAACGTCACAGAAGGGGCAACCTGCATTTTGGTTACCCTGACGATTACCATAATCATAATCATAAGGCTTACGTTTACCGATTGAATATTCATATACTAAAGGATTTTTGTCCATATTTTCCACCTGCTAAAAATATTTACTTACTTTCAATATTAGAATCATTATATTTCGGTGTCAATTATGAACAATATTATATTTTATCTGTGAATAGTACGCTTATCTATGCGTAAACTACCTTTGAAATATAAAAAAGCGAAAGGCAGAAAAAATGAAATTTTACAAAAAAATGGCACTAATTGGAGCTTCCGTTTTAGCAGTTGCCAGTCTTAGTGCTTGTTCAAACAACAATAGTAGTTCTAAGAGTTCTTCTAAGATTCCTACTAAAATTAGCAAGAAGACAACGATTAACTTTTGGTACTCATTAACTGGTACTTCTCAAAGTGCTTTAAAGAAGTTAACTAATGACTTTGAAAAGAAAAATCCCAACATTCATATTAAGTTGCAAAGCCAAGGTGGTAACTACTCTGACTTGCAAGCAAAGCTTGTTTCAGGTTTGCAATCACCAAAGGACTTGCCAACTATTACGCAAGCTTACCCAGGTTGGCTTTACAATGCGGCTAAGAACAACATGCTTGTTAACTTAACTCCATACGTTAACAACAAGTCAGTCGGCTGGGGCTCATACAAGAACAGTGGAATTAAGAAGGCACTTTGGGATGGTGCCAACATTGGCGGTACTCAATACGGTGTACCATTTAACAAGTCTGTTGAAGTACTTTTCTACAATAAGACTTTGCTTGATAAATATGGCGTAAAGGTACCAAGCAACATGAGTCAACTTGCTAGTGCATCTGCTGAAATCTACCGTAAGAGTCACCACAAGGTACGCGGTATGGGCTTTGACGCACTTAACAACTACTACATGATGCAAATGAAGGAAACTTACGGCAAGGACTTCAACAAGAACTTGAACTTTGCTGCTAAAGATTCTGTAAAAGCCATCAACTACTACGCTAACGGCGTTAAGGCTGGCTACTTCATGCAAGCTGGTACACAAAAGTACATGTCAACTCCATTTAACAATGGTCAAGTTGCCATGTTCATCGGTTCAACTGCTAACGAAGCCTACCTTAAGCAAGGTCTTAAGAAGGGTTACGTTTACGGCGTAGCTGCTCGTCCAAGTCAAATGAATGTACAACAAGGTACTGACATCTACATGTTCAAGAAGGCTAGCGCAATGCAAAAGGCTGCCGCATTCAAGTACCTTAAGTTTTTAACTTCTAAGTCATCACAACTTTACTGGGCAAAGCAAACTGGTTACATGCCAGTTAACACTGCTGCTTTGAACGACTCAGCTTACCAACAAGCTAAGAACAGCAAGATTCCTGCAATTTTGTCTAAGACTTCAAAGAAGCTTTACTTCTTACCTGTAACTAAGAACTCAATTACTGCATATGACCAAGTTAATGTAAATATGCAAAATATTTTGGCTAAGGCAAGCAAGGGTCAAAACTGGACCAGTGATATTAAGACTGGTAAGGCTAAGCTTGACGCTTCTTGGAAGCAATAAAGATAGACTAATTTAGATAATTAAAAGGACATCCCCCAAGGAAAGAAGGGATGCCCTTTTTTATGTGGTCAGAATGTCGGACTCTGAATTATTCACTCAAAGCCTACTTTAAATTAAACCATTAAATCCAAATTTAGTCTGCAAAATTCCCACTACTGGGAAATATTTTCTACCTCAACACATAGCAAGTATTATCCTTACCCAAATCATACTGATCAAAGAGCTTACCAATCTCCACATTAAAATTCTGAATCAAATCATGCTGATTCTCCGCACTAAACTTCTGTGCAAACTCCTTAATCGCCGCATCCCTACTCTTCTCAAAATCTTCCACCGACTCTGCTCCAAGCACTGCAGCACTAATATCCGACTCCTCGGACAAAAACCGTAAATCATGATCAAAAACCAACTTATAACCATAATGATCATCATCGTTCTTCAAATAAAAGACAAACTCCACCTCATCAGGGTCCTTCTTCATTTGCCCCGTCAATTCCTTGAACTTCATAAAGTTCACGAAGAAATCATAAAAGTCGCCATAAAAATCTTCATCGAAATGATCAATCACTTTATCATTAATTACTTGCTTTGCTGCTAATTCATCTAGTTTCACTTATCTTCATCCTTTAACAATTCATTCTTAAATAGTTCAGCCAACTTCACCAGACTCTTATGATCTGGATAACGCTTCGTCAGCTCATCTATCTTCTCCGTTGCCATCTTCTTAATCTCATCGCTAGAGCTGATTTTTTCGATAAAGTCCGTCAATTCACCCGACCGGCTAAGCAGCTTATGCTCACTGCGGCTTTCTGCTAAAAACGCCTGGTCAATCTTACGCAACTTCAAGCTGCCATCCGGATTAAACTGGTAGCCGCCCCACATGTGCTGCTTAATCGGCTGCATTGGCTCACTATCAACATAGCATAACTTACCAACCATATGGTGCGTTTCCGTAATGCCCAAAGTTACCGGATCATAAATATCCACATAGTTAAAAATCCGTTCGCGCATCTGTACTACACGTCTTCTCTCCTTCGGTGTAAGCAATAACCAAATATTGGTACCTTCATACAAATAAGCTGCCGCTATCACCTCCGGATGACTGCAATTAGCCAAAGCAAACTGTGCGTTAATTGATCCCAGTGAATGGCCATAAATATAGAATCTGCTTCCTTTAAATTGACTAATCACATGATTCAAGAACTTACTGGCCGTCTTCAACTGACTCGGAATGCGTCTTTCGTTTGATAGCATCGCTCTTAAAATCGGGATATTCGTCTTAAACCATTCATCACGCCAAGTCTGCGGCGTGCCTTTTTTGATACCATAAGATCCCTTAAACAGGATCGTAATTTCACTAAGATTACTAATGACGAACGCACTCATCCCGTCTTTAGCATGTTCTACCCGGCAAACAACGCCAACATGGTATTGGCCAATCGTTATGCTATCGCCTAATTGCAAATATTCATAAGATTTCTTAGTTAATTCGACCCGTTCACGGTCGGTTAATTGTTCATTTACGCCCATAATATTTTTCCTAATAAAAAAACTAACCCTTACCACCATAGTAGCATGAGTTAGTTTTTTGAATAAGATTATAACCACTAATTGTTGTACTTCTTTTGTAAGTAGTTGGCCACTTGTGATAAGCAGAAGCAGATGATGAAGTACATTACAGCGATGATCACGTACATCGGAATCAAGTAAGTCGTGTTTTGACTGTAGATGATTTGTGCGTGGTAAAGAAGTTCTGACAACACGATGATCGTTGCAAGTGAAGTATCCTTAACCAGTGATACGAACTGTGACAAAAGTGCAGGAATCATGTTGTGCAAAGCTTGTGGCATGACAACGTGATACATTGCTTGGCCATAAGACATACCGTTTGAACGGGCACCTTCCATTTGACCTGGATCAACTGAACCGATACCTGAACGAACGATTTCGGCCAACATTGCACCTTCGAAGATTACCAAAGCCGTAATCGAAGCCGACGTTGGATTCGTGACAATACCTAATTGTGGCAAACCAAAGTAGGTAAAGAAGATGATCAAAAGCAATGGCAAGTTACGGATAATATCAATGATAAAGCCAACGATTGCTGAAAGATATTTAATCTTCATGTAGCGGATCAAACCTAAGATCAAACCCACTACAAAACTAAGCGCAATTGAAATAAGTGATACATAAATCGTTACCCAAAGACCTTGTAATAAGAAGCGGATATCGACCCATGAATAAGCATGAATAAAAGTTTCCATTTTCTATCCCCTTCCTATTTAGCCAATTTCTTTTCTAGATGACGCATGTAGTAGCTGAGTGGCAAAGTCAAGATCAAGTAGAAAAGACCTACGATAATATATGTATCAATGGTTTGGAAAGTTGAAAATGCGATCAATTGTGCTTGATACATCAAGTCAAAACCAGCTACAAAGGCCAAAACTGAAGAGTTTTTAACTAAGTTTACAAATTGGTTGCCAAGTGGTGGAATCACGATCTTCATGGCTTGAGGCAAGATAATGTAACGCATTGCTTGCACATAAGTCATACCGTTTGAACGGGCACCTTCCATTTGACCTTCACCGATTGAGTTAATACCGGCACGCACTGTTTCAGCGATAAAGGCTGAAGTATAAAGTGTTAAACCAATTGTACCGGCTTGGAAACCTGACAACTTAACGATGTAACGCGGAACGATCAAGTAAAAGATCATTACGATAACTAGCAATGGAATGTTACGGAAAATTGCGATGTAAATCTTAGCAATCACGCGGCCAAATTTTGGCGGAGCTACTTCAAGCAGAGCGAAGAACACACCCAAAATCAAACTGAATACCAGGGCTATGGTACTACATAAAATAGTATTCCAAAAACCTGTCAAAAAAGCGCCCCAGTTATTGGTAATAATTTGCCACATTATTTCAATACCCCCTTAAGACTAAAACCAGGAATTCCTGCGAACCACTTCTTGAGCAAACGGTTGTAAGTACCATTTGCTTGAAGCTGCTTAAGAGCCTTGTCAATGTGATTTGCCATGTCAGTTTGACCCTTGTCAACAGCGATACCATAAGGAGCATCACTATAAACACCGCCGACTAACTTGTAGCCCTTGTTTTCTTGGGCGATACCAGCAAGAAGACCATTATCAGTAGTCAAAGCCACACCTTGGTTAGCCTTAAGTGCTGACATCGCTTGACCATAGTCATCATATTGAAGCACACGTGCCTTTGGTGCTGACTTATGCACATCATCAACTGCAGTAGTTCCTTTTACGGCAAGTACAGTTTTATTATTCAAATCTTTAACGTTGGTAATTTTGCTATTGTTGGGTACAAGCAAAGATGAACCAGCTGGGAAGTATGGCTTACTGAAGGTTACTTGTTTAGCACGCTCTGGCGTAATGGTCATAGTTGCTAAAACCGCGTCCACGTTACCGTTTTTAAGAAGTGGAATTCTAGTGTTGGCAGTAGTAGTAACAAAACTTGCAGTACCCTTTTTACCTAACATTTGCTTAGTTAAAGCCTTAGCCAGGTCCATTTCAAAACCTTCAATCTTACCGGTCTTAACGTTGGTCAAACCAAACAATCTGGTATCTGCTCTAACGCCCCAAACAATATGCTTATTTGCTTCTACCTTTTGGTAAACATTCTGATCCTTATGGCCACAGGCTGATAAAGTGAAAGCCAGCAGCACTAGTAAAGGTAAGAAAAGATATTTTCTTAATTTTTTCATGGCACGCCACCTTAGTCTTTAGAAATAATCTTGCTTAAGAATTGACGTGCACGTTCAGTATTTGGATGATCGAAGAATTCACCTGGATCACGGTCTTCTAAAATGTGACCTTGATCAAAGAAGATCAAACGATTACTTACTTTTCTAGCAAAGCCCATTTCGTGAGTAACCACAACCATAGTGATACCTTGTTCAGCAACATAGCGCATAACTTCAAGAACATCTTCGATCATTTCTGGGTCCAAGGCACTAGTTGGTTCGTCAAACAAAATAACTTTTGGATCCATGGCAAGTGATCTAGCGATGGCAACACGTTGTTGTTGACCACCTGACAATTGACGTGGGTAAGAATTGATCTTATCAGCCATACCTACTCTTTCAAGGTATTGCATGGCAATCTTACGGTTTTCGTCGTCTGGACGCTTCAAAACGATCTTAGGAGCGAGCATAACATTTTCAAGTACGGTGTGGTTGTTGTAAAGATTGAAGTGTTGGAACACCATGCCGACGTTTTTACGAATCTTGTTAATGTCTGTCTTTTTATCGGCTAAGTCATGACCAGTCACAATAAGTTGTCCACTGTTGATTGGTTCTAAGCCGTTCATTGTTCTAATTAAAGTACTCTTACCAGAGCCTGATGGACCAATAATTGAAACCACTTGGCCTTCATCAATTTTCAAGTTAATATCTTTCAATGCATGAAGTTTTCCGTAGTATTTGTCAACATGCTTAAATTCAATAATTGCTGTCATGGTTTCTATCTTTCCTCCATTTTTTGTAATAATATTATTCTACCTTTTTTTAAGGCAAAACTAAACCTATATTCAAGCTAAAATGATACATTTGTACATAAATTTGCTATTTTTATTCGCTTTTGAGCAAAAATATCTTTTAATTGCCGAATGAAAGCAATTTCAATTTAGCTTTTTTACGAATTTGTTCCAAGAAATGACTATGGCTCTTTTGAGTATAAAAAAAGCCTTCATCCCTTGTGCAGGGACGAAAGCTTTCCGCGGTACCACCCAAATTGTCTATCAAAAATAGACCTCCTCATAAAGCACACTCATGCTTTACCGGCGTGGTAACGTACCGGAGACGTCTCAACCTACTATAAGAATTGTTAGTTCGGCGAGCTGCTAAAAGTGTTATTCAATAATTCAGGGTCTACTGGCTTCCCACTAACGCCAACTCACTGTAAGAATGGACTATCTACTCTTCTTTTTCATAGCTTTTTAATTTCTTTATATGTATTTAACAGTATTTTGCTTAAAAAAGCAAGTAATATTTTTACATTTACGGATGAATCCGTTTTTAATGCAAATTTTTACTGTTAATATTCGGAAAATGCTTTAAAATGTTATTGATATGTAGAAAAATAAAGGAGTTATCTATGGGAAAACTTGAAAAACCCGTTATTATCGGAATTGCTGGTGGTTCAGGAAGTGGCAAAACTACCATTGCCCACGAGATTGCAGACAACATTAACGACAATGATCATGACCGCATTATGATCATGACGCAGGATTCATATTATAAAGACAACACCGGCATATCAATGGAAGAAAGGATGAAGATCAACTACGATCACCCTGACGCTTTTGATATGCCACTGCTTGAAGCACAACTTAATCAATTGATGCACAGAAAGCCAATTGAAATGCCAACTTATGATTTCACTGCTCACACAAGAAGTGATGAAACCATTCACGTTGAACCTGCCGACATCATTATTCTAGAAGGTATCTTAGTTTTATTTAACGAAGACATCCGTAACTTAATGGATATCAAGGTTTACGTTGATACTGATGACGACATTCGTTTTATCCGTCGTCTTGAACGTGACATGAAGGAACGCGGCCGTTCACTTGATTCAGTTATCAACCAATACCTTGGTACGGTAAAACCAATGTACAATCAATTTATCGAACCAACTAAGCGTTACGCTGACATCATTGTGCCAGAAGGCGGAGAAAATGATGTGGCAATCGACATGCTTACTACTAAATTACAATCAGTTTTAAACCAATAAAAAAATGGGGCTAAGCTCCATTTTTTATTTTTTTATTATTTGGATTCTTCAGATGCATGACTATCACGCAAAATCCGATTATACTTTTTAGCAAATACGAGAATCAATACAATTCCTGACACAATATATAATGCAGCCGCAATAATATAAGCATTGGCATAACCTTGTTGCGTCTTCAAAAGATAGAATTCAGTAAATAATCCATCGATGACGCCAACAACTGACAATGCAATTTCAATTACCGCACTAAAAGCAGGACGCATATCCTTATCTACTAAAATCATTTGTACTTCTTGTTGTACAGGCATAGAGGAATTTGCAAGGCCTGAACGGAAGAATAAAATTGTGCCTACAACTGCAAATAAAGCGGCACCCGTTCCGAGCATCTTGGCATTGGCCATTACTAACATTAATGGTGCACAAATGATTGTACTGATCGCAATCGTCATAATTGAACCTAACTTCTTAGCCAAATAAGGTGCAAAGAAGTAACCTACAAAGATGGCAACGGTTTGTAACGTATTAATAGTTGAAGTTATTCCCCGTGGAATATGTAAAATATTATTCAAATAAATTGGCACGTATTGGATAAACAATCCAGCACCTAATTGGACAGCACATAAATAAAGTACCCAGACAACCGTTTTATAGTTAACGCGTCGTTTGTAAGTTGTCATTTTCTGCTGCAATGTTTCTTTTTTATCTTTACTTTCAGTTGAACGATAATCAATTGGCTTATCTTTAATAAATAAAGCGAGAACAAAGGCATAAAGGTAATCACAGCTGTAATAATATTTACCCATTTATACGCGCTAATATAATTTGAAAGCATTGCCCCTTTCATTGCATTTGAATCGGCTGACAAATTTGAAGCTGTCTGATAACTGATACTTTGTAATTTACTAAAAATAAATACAACGGCTTTACCACCAATAAACATCATGATACTTTCAGCGATTAAGTTAACCACCATAACTACAGTAAACATTTTCGTTCTTATTTTGCTAGGAACATAAGATGTTCACAGCAGTGGGTACATTAAATCATAAACTCCAATTGCCGAAGAAGATACGTCACGTGGAATATGCAAATAATTATTTAAATAGATTGGCACATAGACAGCGATCAATCTCGCACCAAGTTGTACACCCGCAATATAAACAATCCACATAATGGTTCGTTTATTAAGCAACTTTTTGTACATTGCAGTTTTTTGAGCGGGTGTGGTACTTTCTTCACTTGTTTCTGAACGATAGTCTCGTGGTACATCATGAATGAATAAAGCTAAAATGAAGGCTAACATCGTTACAGCGGCGGTAATAACGAGCAAAATCCGATAAGCATTAGTATAGTTTGCTAATACTTGGCCGTGCATTAATTCTGGCCGTCCTGATGCAATAGATGCATCCCGATATGAAGTACCTTGAAGTAAACTAAAGAACCAAACAACTGCTTTTCCACCAAAGAAAGTACAGATCGTTTGAGTAATCAAGTTTACAATCATAACGACAGAGAACATTTTAGTTCTAATCTTCCCTGGTACATATGAAGTCCACATCAACGGATACATTAAGTCATAAACCCCAATTGCGGTCCATGAAATCGTATATGCAATCATAATGATAATTTGATTGGTAGTCACACAAGTTAAGGCCATAAAAATAGCAGTCATTGGTGGCAATACCAATAAGATATTTCTATAACCATATTTGTGAACAGTAGCAATCATTAAAGACATCAGGATCGCCGTTGCGGCATTAAAAATATTAAGTCCTGAAATTAAGTGTGGCGCAACAATCTTATAGTAAGAAAGTGCAGCATCATTAGTAATACCAGTAACTGCGCCTAAAATACCATAAATCCATAAATAAATAATGACATTTTTACGATATCGCGGATTCCAATTTTTTATCGCTTCCGCTTCTTCTTCCTTTTCTTCACTTGTTCGTCGAGTCAAAAAACCCTTCTTTTCATGAAAACGTATACGCATATCCATATTCATTTTAGCACTCACCCATTATTAATTCAGTATATACGTTTTAGATAAGGCTTATTTGATTCTCGGCTTTAATGTTTTATCAAACAAATTAGTAATTAATTTTACTAGTACTCCATCAAAAAGAAGGGCTGAAATCATGCTAGTAATGAACATTGCGATCTGCAAGTTGACACTATAATGACTCCATCCAAATAAGAAATATGATGGAATAAAACCACCTAAGTTAGCAAAGAAGGCTCCTGTTAAAACGCTCTTCCAAGAAAATCTTTCATAACGTTCTTTTTTAGGGAAAAAGCCAATTTCATTTGTAGCACCCTGAATTAACCCTTCAAAAATAGTCAGAACACCCCATTGGCCACCAATTGCCATCTCAACTGTTGCCGCTAATAATTCACCAATCGTACCTGAGCCTACCGTAGGGACAAAATACATTGCAAGTGGTGCAGCCATATACCAGAGTCCAGTAAAGATATTGTCCACAACCGGTGCATATCCAGTCGGTAAAAAGCTAAGTTTAACCAAGTTATACACATTATTAAAACCATAAGTGTAGATAACTCCCATAATGATCCCAATTAAGGCAACTAAAATAATTGATTTAACATTCCACTTTGCTGATCGTGTAAACATAAAAATGCTCCTAACTAACTATTACAGTCAGTAGGAGCACAAAGATAATCGATTTCATCGCACTTTCCTTAACGCAAGTATTACCTTGTTCAGGTTCAAGGGTATGTCTCAGCCTTTCAGCACCCCTAGTGACTTTTTTATTCAACTATTGTCAGTATACCACATTAATCAAATGCCATTTGGTCAGTATAAAGTTTGTAATAAAAACCTTTTTCTTTTAATAAATCTTCATGACTTCCTGACTCAATTACATTACCATCTTTGAGTACAACAATCTTATCAGAATTTAAGATTGTCTTTAGTCTATGTGCAATTACAAAGCTAGTCCGACCGGCAATTACCGCATCCATCGCCTGTTGAATCTTTTCTTCGGTTACCGTATCCACATTCGAAGTAGCCTCATCCAAAATCAGGAAATCGGGATTAATCAAAATAGTCCGTGCAATTGAAATTAATTGCTTTTGTCCTGTTGAAAAGACAGAACTACTATCATTCACCTTGGTTTCATAACCATCCGGTAAACTTTCAATGAAGTCATGAATATCTGCCTGTTTTGCGGCACTAATTACTTCATCCATCAACGCGTTTGGTTTACCGTAACGAATATTATCTGCAATTGTACCAGTAAACAAAACAGAATCCTGTAATACAATGCCGATATTATTCCGTAACGATTCAAGCTGAATATCACGCACATCGACCCCGTCGAAGGTTACCTTACCTGAGTTAACATCATAAAAACGATTAAGCAGATTCATGATCGTAGTCTTTCCTGATCCGGTTGGTCCAACTACGGCAACAGATTGACCCTTATTTACTGAAATGTTAACTCCATGCAAGATTTCTTTATTTTCATCATAGCCAAAATGGACATTCTCTAATTTAACAGCTTTTTGCAAACCGTTAATCTTTTTACCATTTGGCACTGCATCTTCGTCTTTTTGTTCTTCAACCGTTGCCAATCTTCTAGCACCTGTTAACGCCAACTGAATCATAGAATAAATAGAAGTAATTTGGGTTAATGGTTGGAAATAAGTCTGCGAATATTCCACAAAAGTTACAATTAAGCCCAAACCGATTGCTTGACTAACTTGACCGGAAATAATCATCCAAGCTCCCATCGCGATAACAATGGCTAAGTTAAGCAAATTTAGTCCGTTCATTAATGGAAAAAGAATGCCTGAGTAAAATTGTCCCTTAAACATAGCATTTCGAACTCGGTTGTTATAGGTCTTAAAGTTTTCTATAGATTCTTTTCTTAAATCATTGGTAATAATGATTTTTTCACCATTAATCTGCTCAGTAATATAACCATTCAAATCTCCGATTTCATCTTGTTGTTTATCAAGATAAATGCGAGCCTTTTTCATGATTAATACACTAACAATCAGGATTAATGGTGTGGTCGCAATTGTAGTCCAAGCAAGTTGTTGGTTGACCATAAACATGATGACAATCGTCCCAATGAACATTATTCCTTGGGAAATAATTTCAAAGATGGCGTTGTTCATTGCGTTAAAGATATTATCCAAATCGGAAGTAAATAAAGAAAGTAGCTTACCATCTTGATGCGTGTCAAAATAGCGCACTAACATACGTTGAAACTTAGCAAATAAATTTTCACGCATATCGTTAGTTGAATCTGCATTGAATTTGGACATAACCATCCATGCGATGAAAATTGCAACTTGACTTAGAACGTAGAACAAGAGCATTGACCATAATGCACTATAAAACGTATTTAAACTAGCTGTGCCTTTCTTTAAATCGGCTAAATAGTTAGTCAAATCAGTCACAGCACGGCCTAAAAACGTTGGAGCAATTACTTGTGCACCACTTGATAGCAAAGATAGAAGAATTACAATAGCAATGCCTTTTTTATATGGTTTTAGATACTTAATAAAATAGCGAATAGCTTTTCTTGTATCACTCATTATTTTCCTCCTCTCTTGCCCTTTTGTGTCTTGAAGATTTCTTGGTAAACAGGTGATGTCTTCAATAATTCTGCATGAGTGCCTTGAGCAACCAGCTTACCATCATCTAAAACTAAAATCGTGTCTGCATGCACAACTGACACAATTTTTTGCGCAATAATAAACGTCGTTGTATCTGGTAATTCATGTTCTAAGGCCTGTTGCACCTTCTTTTCAGATTCTGCATCAAGTGCAGAAGTGGAATCATCTAAAATTAAAATTGGTGTTTTAGCAACTAATCCTCGTGCAATAGAAAGACGTTGTTTTTGACCACCGGAGAAATTGGATGACCGCTCTTCTACCTCATGATCAAATGAATCATTATATCGCTCAATAAACTCAGATGCTTGAGCCATATTGGCCGCTCTTTGTAGTTCATGCATTCTAGCTCTAGAATTTCCTTGACGCAAATTAGAAGCGATCGTGCCAGAGAACAAAATCGCACGTTGCAAAACAAACGCTACAGTTTTACGCAGAGCCGTTTCATTAACATCTTTCAAGTTATGGCCACCAATTTTAACCTCACCTTTGGTTGGATCATAAAGACGCGCAATTAGCTGCGCCAAGGTTGATTTACCTGAACCTGTAGCACCAACAATACCAACCATTTGTCCTGGCTTGATCTTAAATGAAATATCTTTTAGAGTTTCATCTTCACCATCAGGATAAGTAAATGAGACATGATCAAATTCAACAGAACTGCCTAATATATCAGTAGACGCATTTTCATTGAATTTAATATCCGGTTCCGTATCCAAAATTTCTTTAATACGGCCTAAGGAAATGTTACCTCTGGCAAATTGCATCATAGTCATTCCGGCAATCATGATAGTCCACAGAAGTGTTAATATGTAGTTAACAAATGGACTGACGACTGCTACATCAGTTGGATGAGCTGCAATACCTTGTCCAATTAGATAAACTACCAGCGTAATTACTAAATACGCAATAAGTTGAAAGGCCGGCATAATCGTAGAGAACCAATAACCAATCACAATATTATAGTTGTTCAAACGATCTGAAGTCTGATTAAATTTCTTTATTTCTTGAGGACCTTGATTAAAAGATTTTACCACTCGTACACCTTGCAGAGTTTCCTGTGCTCGACCCGAAATCTTATCCATTGTTTTTTGAAATTTATCAAACAAACTGTTCATTTGTTTTAAAACATAAATACCAAAACCAATGATCAAGGCCACCATTATTACAGTTGCCCACCAAAAACGTGGAATAATTACAATACAGAAAATAAAAGATCCCACAATTAAAATAGGCATTCTGAGCAATTGCATAAAGAGTTGCATCAACATGTTCATGATCTGATTCATATCGTTGATCAAACGCGTGGTCAATGATCCCGCTGAAAAGTTTTCAATATTACCAAAAGAAAAACTCTGGATCTTAGCATAGATTTCTTCACGTAAGTCACTAGTCACTCCTTGTGCGATTCTAGCGGCATAGTAAACGTTGAAGACACCCGAAATGATGGCTACAATGCCTAATACAACTAAGATGATACCGTCGCGAACAACGATATCTTTTTGATCCAACATAATTGCTCGTTGAATATTTTCTAGCAAACGCGGTTGATATAATGTTGCAAAGGCGGAAACGATGATTGCAACAAGGGCTGCAAAAATATCTTTCTTGTAATGCTTAAAGTGCGGTATTAAGATTTTGAATGCTTGCATTTATTACTCCTTTCTTCATTAAAAAAATCCCAAAAGGTATTGCCCCATTCTGTTAATAAATCAGTTAAAAGCTGCATCTTTTCAGAGCCAAGTTTTTGAGCAGTCCGTTCTTCTAACTTAAATAATGACTGCATCTTTTGCTTAGCATACTTATTTCCGTCAGCAGTCAATTCGCAAAAACGTACTCGCTTATCTTGAGGATCCACGCTCATAATAAGATAGCCTGAATCATGCAATATTTTTATTCCCTTATTAATGGATTGTTTGGGTAAATCAGTTAAACCAACTAATTGTTTTTGCGTTAATTTTTTACGTAACAGCAATTCATATAAAATTACTGATAAATAATCTGAGAGTTCATGATCTTGATCCCACTGCTGGTAGGCCCTATTTCCATGAACTATGGCCATATTCAATTTTTCCGACTCACTTATTTTCATTTGTTTCACCTTCTTATTTAGTCTCTACACATACCAATAATATTAGTATATACAGAGACTATCATCAAGAAGATAAATTTTCATTTTTTCAGAATAAATTGGTATAATAAAAAATTATTATAAGAAGTTAGGAAGTGACACCATGAAAAAGAGATTTTTTCTTTCAACTTTACTAATTGGAATAGCGCTTTTTACACTATCAGCTTGTGGACAAAATAAAAATCAAAATGTCTACCAAACGGTGAAATCTACTAAAACAATCAATTGGGGTGTTAAGGCAGATACGCCGTTGTTTGGATCAATGAGCATCAAAACTGGCAAAATCAATGGTTTTGAAATTGATCTTGCTAAAGCATTGACCAAAGAAATGCTAGGTAAAAATGCTAAGGCAAATTTTGTTACTACAACGGCAAATACTAAAATTCAATTATTAAAGAATAGAAACGTAGATGCGGTAATTGCGGCGATGACCATTACACCTGAACGTGAAAAACAAGTTGACTTTAGCAAGCCTTATTTCCCTGCTGGTCAGTCAATTATGGTTGCCAAAGATAGTAAGATTAAAAATGTTAAGGATCTAAATAATAAGAAAGTTTTAGTAGTAAAAGGAACAACTGCTGCCGATGCAGTTAAAAAGTTTGCTCCAAAAGCAGAAATCCTCCAATTTGATGATTATGGTCAAGCGTTTGCTGCCTTAAAAGCTGGACAAGGTAATGCTTTTGTAACTGATAATGGTATCTTAGTTGGTATTTTACACGACAGTTCAGGTTATAAATTAGTCGGCGGAAACTTTACCAATCAACCATACGGAATTGCTGTAAATAAAGGTCAGACCGAAATGGATAAACAAATTAATTTAGCTCTGACCAAGCTAGAAAAAAATGGCACTTACAATCGCTTGCTTAAAAAGTGGTTCGGCAATATTCCTGGTTTTAATGTAAAAACAGCTGAAAAATATTAATGAAAAAAAGATTAGCTATAAATTCATAGCTAATCTCTTTTTTTACTAAGCAGTAATGTAATCAAGCAAAACAAACATTACATCTTTATTTTCTTTTGGAACACCATGAGCAATTATTTCTTGTGGTGTCTGATGCAAATCATTATTTTCTAATGCATATGCTCCATCATTAATAGCGATCTCTCGCACATTGTCTTCTTTAGGTTCAAAATGGAATTGCAATCCAATTACCTTATTTCCCAGTAAATATCCCTGATTCTTTACTAAATCACTTGAAAATAATAATTTAGCTTCTCTAGGAATTTCACTCATTTGCTGATGCCAATGAAGTGCTGTTAATTTTTCGGGAAGTTCAGTAATTGTATGATTTTGTAAATATACTGGAGCCCAACCGACCTCTTTAGCTGGTGCATCGAGTACCCGATATCCCAATGTTTTAGCAATCTGTTGACTACCAAAACAAATACCTAAAATTGGTTTATGAGCATCAAGCATTTGCTTAATTAACACCCGTTCATTTTCTACCCAATCCAATTCATCGTTAGGACTATTAGGACTTCCTAATATCACCAACAAATCAGTTTCATCAAGCGTAGGTAAAATACCAAAATCTGCTGGATGATAAACAAACATTTCATGGTTATGTTCATGGCACCAATCTTGAATAGATCCAGGGCCCTCATTAGGTGCATGTTGCAATACATTAACGCGCATTTCAATACTTCCTTTAACGTTGATTATCTACACTATAAAAAGCTCGCCAAATTTCTTCCATTCTAGCCAAACGATGCCAGTCGGCTTGCTGACACAATTTGTATAATTCATAAACAGGATCATAATCAATTGTGTCATTTTTGTTTTCCTTCAAATAGGCCAGCACAGTCTTAATCAGCATAAATCTGAATTTTTCTATTTCATTGCGATTAAAATATTTTTCATAATATTTAGTTATTAAGAAATTAATTGTAGAATTTGATGCTTGCTTTAAAGTTGCGGGATTTTTACGGTAATTGTTTAAATCATCTGTAGAAATACCCGTTTCTTTACTTAACTGTGACATTTTAATATTATCATCTGTTACTAATCGTTTAGCCTTTTCTACATCTGTTAAAAGGTGTGGCATAACCATATGAGGAGGTATTTGACGCTTATTCAACTCATTAATTATGTTCATAGCAGCTCGTTGCATTGTTCGATTGCGGCATCTCGATCAAGATTACTATTCTTGATATGTCCCACGACAAAGGTATGATCCGACACCTCATACTTTTTAGTAACAGGATTAAAAAAATTACCTATTACATTATTTACTACAACTTCTTTTGTACTTGCATGATCATAATTAAAAGGTATATTTTCCAACTTACCTGTGACAGAAGAAAATGGTAAGTTATCTATCGTAAAAACTTGAACGTAAACATCGTATTCCTCCTTATTATCCATATCAGAAAAATGCTTATCATACATTCTTACTTCACGATCTTGAATAAAATCTTCAAAAATAATCTGCTCTTTCATTAACAACTTTCCCTATTCCCAATATAATATTTTTCTTATATTAATATTATAAACAAAGAACAACTCTTATAAAGCTAACTTTTTTAATTTTATTTTACTTTTCTACTTGTATTTTTAACACAAAAAAGGATTCTTTTCATCTGAATCCTCTTAATTTTAATATATTTTTTTAACTTGTTCCTGAATACTGTCTTTATCCAAGAATTCATCATAAGTAGTATCTTGTCTGCTGACGATTCCTTTAGGGCCAACTTCGATGATATGATTGGCAATTGTTTGAATAAATTCGTGATCGTGAGAAGTAAATAATATTGAACCAGGATATGCTACCAAAGCGTCGTTCAAAGCAGTAATTGATTCCAAATCAAGGTGATTAGTTGGATCATCCATAATTAATACGTTAGCCGGCTCAAGCATCATTCTAGACAATTGACAGCGAACTTTTTCACCACCAGATAATACTTTAATTTTCTTCTCAATTTCTTCCCCACTGAAAAGCATTCTTCCTAAGAAACCACGAAGGAATGTATTATCATCTTGTTCCTTAGTCGCATATTGTCTTAACCAATCTAAGATAGTTAAATCATCGTTATTAAAGTTTGCATTTAAATCACGAGACATGTAGTTAAAGGCTGTAGTCTGACCCCAGGTAACAGTGCCTGTATCTGGCTTAATTTTGCCGGCAATAATATCAAGCAAAGCGGTTGTTGCTAAAGCGTTACGTGATAAAAATGCAACCTTGTCACCGGGACGAACTATAAATGAAACATTATCTAAGATCTTTTCACCATCAACTGAGTATGAAACGTTTTCTACCTTAACCAAATCATTTCCAAGATCACGATGCATTTCAAATTTAACAAATGGATACTTTCTTGATGATGGTTTAATATCATCCAAAGTAATTTTATCAAGTTGCTTCTTACGAGAAGTGGCTTGACGTGACTTAGACGCATTAGCTGAGAAGCGGGCAATAAATTCTTGCAGCTGCTTAATCTTTTCTTCTTTTTTGGCATTCTGATTAGCTGCTAATTCATTAGCCAACTTACTTGATTCATACCAGAAATCATAGTTACCAACATAAAGTTGAATCTTGCCACGATCAACATCACACATTTCAGTACATACCTGATTTAAAAAGTGACGGTCGTGTGAAACTACGATCACAATATTTGGATAATCAGCCAAAAAGTTTTCTAGCCATTCCACTGTGTGAACATCAAGACCGTTAGTTGGTTCGTCAAGTAAAAGAATATCTGGATTACCAAATAAAGCTTGAGCTAAAAGCACCTTAACCTTTTCTGATTCAGGCAATTCTTTCATTAACATCTGGTGTTCACTTTCAGGAATATCTAATGACTGTAACAATTTAGAAGCATCAGCTTCAGCATTCCAGCCATCAAGCTCTGCAAACTTACTTTCAAGTTCTGCCGCCTTAACACCATCTTCATCACCAAAATCAGGCTTAGCATAAAGCGCATCTTTTTCCTTCATTACTTGATAAAGTTCTTTGTGCCCTTGAATAACCGTATCCATAACGGTGAAATCTTCAAAAGCAAAGTGATCCTGGTTAAGACTAGACATTCTTTCATTCGGATCAATGCTGATTGAGCCTGTCGTTGGTTCAAGCTTACCTTCTAGCAATTTAAGAAAAGTAGATTTACCAGCGCCATTTGCACCAATCACACCGTAACAATTACCTGGGGTAAATTTTAAGTTAACATCTTCATAAAGTGTACGGCCGCCAAATTTAAGACTTAAGTCGGATACTGTAATCAATCGTTATACCTCACTATTATTAATTTAAAAAAGTTAAAATTATGTATCAGTATATCAAAAAAAGCAGATCCAAATGAAGTATGAATCTGCTTTTTTTACTTTTAATTAAAATTTCTTGAAGCTATCCAATTTTTCCTGGGTAATATCACGAATAATTGCAGTAGCTAAATCAACGGATGCCTTAAAGTCTTTGTAACTGCTGAAGCAATATGGGGAATGCTCGTAACGCACTGGAATACCGATGACAATTGTTGGAGCACCGTTTTCGTAATAGATTGCGGCACCATCTTGTCCCCCGCCAGTTCTAACCGAACGAGTGTATGGAATATTATTCTTATCAGCTAAGTCACAGGCATATTGTTGGAACTTAGGATTTGGCAAGAATGTAGTATCCATATCACGAAGCATTGGTCC
The DNA here is from genome assembly GCF_001434975.1 of Lactobacillus gallinarum DSM 10532 = JCM 2011. Taxonomy (GTDB): domain Bacteria; phylum Bacillota; class Bacilli; order Lactobacillales; family Lactobacillaceae; genus Lactobacillus; species Lactobacillus gallinarum. Next base: position 39,454 of record NZ_AZEL01000050.1, on the reverse strand, counting down.
ACGCTTCAAACCAGTTTGAGAGAGCCAATCTGGGGTAAAAGTATCATCAGCTGGGCAACTTTCAAGCACTAAGCAAAGGTCTGGCTTGACCTTTCTAGCCGTCACATAAGCACCACGAAGACCAACTTCTTCTTGACTGGAAAGTGCAGCGACTACATCAAAGTTAGTCTCTTCACCTTTCAAATTATCAAGCACATCAATCATCGCACCAGCACCAAAGCGGTCGTCAAAGTCTTTACCAAAGAAAAGACCTGACTTTTCATGATATTCACACTTAACATCGACAAAAATTGGGCAGCCTGTATCGATCTTGTAATCCTTAATAGTTTCTTCTCTACTTGATGAACCAACATCAATGGACATATCTGCAACATCCGGTACATTGTTACGCTCTGCAGCCGTCATGAAGTGAGGCGGTTTAGTAGCAACTACACCAGGAATATATTCACCATCACGATTTCTAACTTTTACCCTTAAAGCTGGAATATTATATTTAACCCAGCCGCCAAGTGGAACAAATTTTATTAAACCGTTGGGACGAACAGCTTGAGTGATAAAGCCTACAGCATCGGAATGGGCATCAAGTTGGATTACTGGCCGAGCACCCTTATTCTCCTTTTTAGATGCATAAACATTAAGCATCCCGTCTACTTCAATGTTAGCCGTCTTTTTTGCATAACTAGTAAAAAGTTTAACGAATTCTTCTTCAAAGCCAGAAGTACTATTGGCATCGGAAAATTCCTTTAATATTTGGATTTCTTGTTCTTTTTGCATATTTTTCTCCTAAAAATAAGAATACTATTATCTCTAATCATAATGTCCAAAGCGAATCTTGTCTATTTTCAAAAATATCAAAAATCTCTGCTAAAATTAATATGTTTAGTAAGGAATGATTACATGAAAGAAAAACCAATTTGGCAAAGAAATTTATTTGTTTTATCAATTGCCGTTTTTATTGCAGGTATTGCCTTCTCTGAAGTTATGCCGTTTTTGCCGTTATATATTGACACCTTAGGTAATTTTAGCCACCAACAACTTAACTTTTGGTCTGGTTTTATTTATTCAGGGACCTACTTAGTTTCGGCACTTATTTCTCCATGGTGGGGTAAACTTGCTGACAAAAAAGGCAGAAAGCCGATGACTTTACGTGCATCACTAGGAATGGCAATCGTTATTGGCTGCATGGGATTAGTCACTAATGTTTACCAGCTTTTTATTTTGAGAATGTTGCAAGGTGTATTTGCTGGATTTGTTTCTAACTCGAATGCATTAATTGCCACTGAAACTCCTAAAGAAAAATCTGGTCAAGCACTGGGAACTATGGCTTCAAGTTTTACTGCTGGTAACTTGCTTGGACCATTTATCGGTGGAGCTTTAGCCTCAATCTTCTCTTACCGCGTAACTTTCTTTATCACCGGTGGTTTGCTATTAATTTCATTTTTCCTGTCACTATTCTTTGTTCATGAAACAGACTTTAAACCAGTGACAGAAAAGAAGCTCGATAAAGCCAGCGGTATTATTAAAGAGTTACGCAGTCCACAACTTATTTTTGGATTGTTGCTTACAACTTTAATTATTCAAGCAGCTAATAACTCAATTAACCCAATCGTATCTTTGTACGTTAAACAATTAATGGCTAATCATGGCAATGTCGTCTTTGTTTCAGGGGTTGTAGCAGCACTCCCTGGTATCGCAACTTTTCTTGCGGCCTCAAGATTTGGAGCACTAGGTGACAGAATAGGAACTCACAAAATTATTATCAGTGGTTTTATCGGCGCTGCAATTCTGTTCTTTTTAACAGCTTTCGTTCAAAATACTGTCGAACTGGGAGTATTGCGTTTCTTAGTTGGCTTTACTGATGCATGTCTGTTCCCACAAGTTCAGACTCTTCTTACCAAAAATACCCCAGCTAAAATTACTGGCCGGATTTTTTCTTGGAACCAGTCAGCCATGTATGTTGGTAATATTTTTGGACCGCTATTAGGATCAACTATTTCAGGTTTAACTAGCTACAGTATGGTCTTCATTGTGACTGCAGGAATTGTCGTCTTCAATTTGATTTTATTTAAATTCAACGTAATTAATAATTTAAATAAAGAATAAGAAAAAAGCTTGAGTTGTCTCAAGCTTTTTATTCTGCCACTTTTTTACCTTCGTGACGATTATAAAGATAATTAACTACATATGCAGCTAACAATAAAACAAGCGAAACAATCATAATCTCTCTAATTCCGCCATAAAAAATTTTCCTCATTGTTGGTAATAAATGAACAGGCAAACTTTTAGCTGATTCCGCATCACTCAGCTTGTTCATCATCGTCATCGTAATACCAGGGTGGCCAGCAATTCCACGACCCAAAGCCAGGTTCATAATTACACCATAAATAGCCGCCATAATAGTTTGAGCAAGAATTCTAATCAAAAAACTTAATGAGGTGGCTGGAGCCATATCCTTTTCACTAGCATCAACTTGTACTTTAATCTGCAAAATAACAAAGATTGAACCAACACTAAAACCCGAAAAAGCAGCAATCAAGGCTAAAATCTGATATGGCGTATTGATAGGAGCAAGAATCAAACCAACTGCGGTTATTCCCATAATTGTCAGATTGATAATTAACAACCAATAGTTACTTACATGTCTCAAAAAATATGGCGCAGTTTGAGAACCAACAATGTCTACAATTGAATTAGGAATTAAGGTCACCCCACCAACTAAGGCAGATGCCCCTAAAATTGCCTGAGCCCACATAGGTAAATAAGTATTAACAGCAATGTATGATCCCCAAGCTAAAGCAAAGATTAAGAAGTCTCCTACTAATGCCTTATTAGTAAATACACTCAATGGTACAATGGGACTTTTTGCTTTTCGCTCTGTTCGAATAAAGACTACTAATAGCAAAAGACCAAGAATAATAAAATCTAGTACCATCAATAGGCTAACCATTCCTAACAGCTGTACGCCAATTAAGAATGAAGTTAATCCAGTAATTAAAGTAAAAGCGCCAAATTTATCAAACTGCGTATCCTTATTAGGTTTACGAATACCTTTGTAGTAAATAATACTCAAAGCAATCGCAATTAGACCTAGTGGAACATTAATATAAAAGACCCAGTGCCAAGACAGCATATCAACAATCCAGCCGCCGACTAACGGTCCCGCAATACTGGCTGCACTAAAACTTGCCGCAATATAACCCAGGATTACAGTTCTTCTCTTAATATTAGGATAGATATAGCCTACTATTACGTAAGGAAGCGAACCCATACCTCCGGCACCAACGCCCATTAAAATTCGGGCAACCAAAAAGAAATAGATATCCGGGGCAATCCCCTCAAGAAGTGAACCTAAAATAAATAAAGCCAAGGAAAGTTCAAAAGCAAATTTATTGCCCATCCGCTCTCCTAACTTGCCCCAAATAGGAACTGAAACTGACATCCCTAATAAGAAACAAGCTACAATCCAACCCATATACTGAATACCATGCAAATCAGACACAATCGCTGGAATTGCAGTATTAATAATCGTTGCATCAAGTCCAGACATAATATTGGCTAATAGCAACGCTACTGTTACCATAAAAAGCTGTTTTTTACTCATCCAATTACCCTCTAAATCCTTTATCTAACTATGTATCACATACTATTAACTTCTATCAAGATTGTCAAAATGAAAATCATTTTCATCATTTTACTTTAATCATCTTGACAAAAATTTGCTTTGCTAGTTTAATATAAGAAAAAATAGTGATGACCTTTAAAGTTGGTCCCGTGAGGCTAAGAAGGAAATCTGCATTAACTAGGCTTTTTTGTGCTAGTAATAACAGAAAGACCATCTTGGACTCCGTGTTCAGGTGGTCTTTTTCTTTTGGTCATCTAGAAAGGATTTATATGGCAAAAGAAATTATTGATGCAATCGGTATTAAACGTGCATTGATGCGAATGACTTACGAAATTGTCGAACGTAATAAAGGAACCGAGAACCTAATTTTAGTGGGAATTAAGACTCGTGGCCTTTACTTAGCACAAAGAATCGCAACGAATTTAAAAAATCTTGAAGATGTAGAAATTCCTGTTGGTGCAATTGATGTTTCGCAATACCGTGATGATTTACCCGAATCGCAAAAAGAGAAAGTAATTCATGACCAACAACTAGATTTTGACATTACTGATAAAAATGTTGTTTTAGTTGACGACGTACTTTTTACAGGTAGAACTATTAGAGCAGCTCTTGATGCGTTAATGGATCAAGGTCGTCCTGCCAAAATTAATCTAGCTGTTTTAGTAGATCGCGGTCACCGTGAATTGCCTATCAGACCTGACTTTATTGGTAAAAATATTCCTACTGCAATGAATGAGGAAGTTAAGGTCTCAATGACTGAAGTCGATGATAAAGACAGCATTGAGTTAATTAACAAATAGGAGTTTGAATGAATGAGTAAAAAAGAGAATTTTAGAAATCCAGACGCGATTTTAGACGTCTACGAAAAGCCCGAATTTGGCCAAGGCGTGCTCTTGTCCTTGCAGCACATGTTTGCCATGTTCGGTTCAACTGTACTAGTGCCAATTTTGATCGGAATTAACCCAAGTATTGCCTTGCTTTCTTCCGGAATCGGTACCTTGGTCCACATGATCTTGACTCACTTCAAGATTCCAGCATACTTGGGATCAAGTTTTGCTTTCGTTGCTACTATGCAAGCTTTGATGAAAGCCGACGGTTATCCCGCTGTTGCTCAAGGTGCGATTGCCTCTGGTTTAGTTTACGTTATCGTTGCCTTAATCATTGCTAAGGTTGGTTCTGGCTGGGTTAACAAGGTCTTGCCACCAATCGTTGTAGGACCAATTATCATCGTTATTGGTTTGTCTCTTGCTACGACTGCTGCCAATGATGCGATGATGAACAACCAAAAGTATGATTTAACCTACTTTGGTGTTGCCATTTTCACATTAGTCATGACTTTGGTCTTCCAAATGTGTTTCAAAGGCTTCACGAGCTTAGTTTCAATCATGCTCGGCATCATCTGTGGTTATATCTTAGCCTGCTTCTTAGGCATTGTAGACTTCTCAGGTGTTGAAAAAGCCGCTTGGTTCTCTATTCCTTCACTTGATGTGATGGGCATTAGCTACCACTTCAAATGGTATCCAGCAGCCATTTTAGCCATGGCACCAATTGCCTTCGTTACGATGACGGAACACATGGGACACATTATGGTGCTTAACTCATTGACTAAGCGTAACTTCTTTAAAGATCCTGGTCTTCACAGAACTATGATGGGTGACGGTATTTCAACGATTATCGCCGGTTTCATCGGTGGTCCTCCTACAACTTCATACGGTGAAAACATCGGTGTGTTAGCTATGACTAAGGTGCACTCTGTTTGGGTCCTTGCCGGTGCCGCAGTTTGTGCGATCATCTTCAGTTTTGTTGGTAAGCTTGCTGCGTTAATCGAATCAATTCCAATGCCAGTAATTGGAGGAATTTCATTCTTACTCTTTGGTACAATCGCTTCTAACGGTTTGAAGATCTTAGTTGACGATAAGGTTGACTTTGGTGAAAAACGCAACATGTTAATCGCTTCAGTTATCTTGGTTATCGGTATCGGTGGTGCCTACCTCCAACTTGGCAACTTCCAATTAACTTCAGTTGCCCTTTCAACCATTATCGGTATGATCTTGAACTGGGTTCTTCCTAAGAAAGCTGCCAGTGAAAAGGCACTTGAAGAAAAGAATAAGCAAAAGCAAGATGGTAAGATTTACCAATAATTAATATTAAGCAAAAAGCAGTTAGCTATCACTAACGATAACTAACTGTTTTTATTTTTATCTAAAACTTTCAGCAATCTCTGGGTCCATCTCATCTTCTAAAACGCTATGTCCTTGATCCAGTGTCTTAATCTTTGCCATGTCTTCAGCATCAATCCCAAAGTCAAAGACATCGAAGTTTTCAGCTAATCTTGCTTTATGAACAGATTTTGGAATTACAACATAATTTCTTTGCAAGAACCATCTAATCATCACTTGGGCTGTAGTCTTACCATGCTTTTGCGCAATTTCTGCTAAAACAGGATTGGTAAAAATATGCTCAGCACCTTCCGCAAATGGGGCCCATGCTTCAGGCTGTACACCTTCTTTTTCCATATATGCCTGTGATTTCCACTCTTGATTCCAGACATTTGTTTCAATTTGATTTACCGCTGGCTTCACATTATTGAAGGTAATTAAATCAGCTAACCGTTCATTCCAAAAACTGCTAACACCGATTGCACGAATGCGGCCTTCTTTGTATAAACGTTCCATTGCCCGCCACGTGCCATAATAATCGTTATAAGGCTTATGAATTAGATACAGATCAAGATAATCTAGCTGCAATTTCTTCATCGTCTCATCAAAAGCCTTGAGCGTTGCATCATAGCCGTAATCGTCGACCCAGACCTTGGAAGTGACGAAAATATCTTCTCGAGGGACATTACTGTGCTTAATTGCATCCCCCACAGCTTGTTCATTGCCGTAAATTTGCGCAGTATCGACTAGACGGTAGCCGACTTCAAGTCCATCTTCTACGACTTGCTGCGTTTGAGCTAGATCATTAATTTGATAAACGCCAAAGCCAAGGCGCGGCATTTTTACGCCATTGTTTAAAGTTACATATTTTTCCATGATGTTATTCCTTATTAAGAAAAAAGAGTAAAACCACAACGGCTTCACTCCTCCATTATTTTTCAACTTTTGCCTGATAAAAGCCGAAGCTCATCTGACGCAAGGTATCAATGAAGCTTTCCTTATCCAGCTTCTTCCCTGTCGTTAGCGCCTCAAATTCTCCATCAGGATCTTTCAACTTTTGATCCGTTCTATGGAAACCATTCCGCTCATAGAACTTAAGTCGGCTAACTCGCTGTTTATAATTCTTCGCCTTTGAAGTTACTGGCTCAATATCAATCACAATTTGCTTATCTGGAAAACGATCTTCAAGCATGGTCAAAATCTTGGAACCATAGCCTTGGCCGCGCAATTCTTCATTGATTGCCAAGTAGGTCAAATAAACCGTCTTATCGTTTTCGGCATAATAAGTAATGCCGCAGAACTGATCTCCATTGTAAATTGCGTGAAACTTAACATTACGGTGTAGTGACATTGCTAAAAGAGAAAACATTGAGAATCTTTCCCATGCAGGAAAGGCCTTCATGTATAAATCTTTTGCGTCACGGTATGCTTTTGTGCCCCATCGGGCGGGTTTCGAGTCTAAAATAATATCCTTCTTTTCTAATTAAAATCACTATTAAAACTCAATACCATAATAATAACAGAAAAACTGCCGCATGACGCGACAGTTGCTCTGTTTTTCACAATATTTTATTGTCTAAATCAACTTATACTTCTTCATCAATTCTTCAACATAAGTACCCTTAACCTTCTTGAGTATCCCCTTAATTACCAACTTCTCAGGCATTGGTAAATCAAAGTCTTCAAGCTTCTTTTGATCGTTCAAGTAGTACATCGCATTCATCAACATTCTGACATCAAAGGCAGAAGCGAATACTTCAGGTACGCCACGGTCGATATCAAGCAATGTGTAGACAGCTTCCATCGCGGTTCTAACTGAATATTCAGTAGTAAAGACAGTGTCTCTTGGAGTTTCCGCAAAGTTACCAATGAAGGCTAAGTTCTTTGAATGATCTGGCACTACCTTTGGTCTATCGCCTAATGCTCTTGGCATAAAGTATGAAGTAATGTATGGCATATGTGCTGGAATAGTAGTTGCAGCTGCAGCCATTTCAGGAATTCTTTCTTCAGGAACACCCATGTGGTAAAGCCATTCTTCACACAATTCGATACCATTACAGTCAGGCATAGTCTTTTCAACATAATTACCCTTAGTGTCTGAGAACAAGCCATAGAGCCAAACAATCAATTCATTTGGCTTTTGTGCCTTAAAGTGTGGCTGACGACTAATTGAGTAACCTAATAACCAGTTAGAATCCTTAATTGTAGTTGGTCCACTAGTAACAATTGAACCACTGTGTGGATCTTTCTTATTAACTGCTTCAATAAATGGCACAATATCATCATTCTTAAAGGTAATTGTAGCTGACATTCTCCAGTTAGCCTTTGGAATATCCCTGCAGAAGACCTCTGGATGACCAAAGTCTTCATCTTGAGCAGCCAAGTTCTTCCATAATTGCCAGCTAGCACCTAATTCATGCTCTGCTGGAGCTGGGTGGAAGTTATCACCATAAGTAGTGCTTTCAGTGATAGAACCGTTAGTGACAAAGACAAGATCGTTTTCAGTTAAATCAATTGTCTTTCTTTCACCTTTTTCAGTTAAAACAATTTGCTTGGCAACTTTTTTACCATCTGAACGGTTAACAAAGATGTTATCTACTACAGTGTCGTAATGGAATTGAACGCCATGTCCTTTCAAATATTTAACCATTGGCAGAATTAATGATTCATATTGGTTATACTTAGTAAAGCGAAGTGATGATAAATTCTTCAATGTAGCAACGTGTTGAACGAAACGCATCAAGTAGCGACGCATTTCCATTGCACTTGCCCATGGTTCAAAGGCAAACATAGTTGACCAGTAAAGCCAGAAGTTGGATTGGAAGAATTCTTTGGTAAAGACTTCGTTAATCTTCTTATTTTGCAAATCTTTTTCAGGTGTTAAGCAAAGGTCGATGATTTCCTTTACTGCCTTAGGTGTTAACAAAAGTTGACCGTCAGTTGGTAAAGCTTCACCGCGATTGATGATGACACGGGTTTTAGCATAGCTTGGATCTTTTCTATTCAAGCGATAGAATTCATCCAAAATTGATTCACCTTCATGTTCGGTTGAAGGAATTGATCTGAATAAGTCCCATAAGCATTCAAAGTGTGGTTCCATTTCACGACCACCACGGATGATATAACTTTCTTTTTCTTTATTGTAAATACCATCCATTGAACCACCAGGAAGGGCTAATTCTTCAAAAATGTGAATTCTATTGCCCTTCATTTGTCCATCACGAATCAAGAATACAGCGCTGGCAAGAGCAGCTAATCCTGATCCAACAATATATGCTGATTTTTGATCAACGTCTTTTGGCTTTTCAGCCTTTACAAATGCTTCATAATTACCATTGCTATAATGCATAATTTACACTTCTTTCAAATAATCGTTACACCTGTAACTATTTACAGCTATAATAATAGTGTAAGCGATATCATTTGTCAAATTAAAACTAATCAAAGGATGATTTTTTATGAATATGAAAAGTCTGCACACGCAGCAACAGATAGAAGAAGCCTTATTTTCTTTATTACAAAAAAAGCCTTACGCCGAAATTTCCATTGCAGAAATTACGCGTAAAGCTCATGTTTCTCGTACTTCTTTTTATCGTAACTATAGCCAAAAAAATGACGTACTAACGCTATTTTTGGCTAATCAATATAAAAAATTTATTGTTGATATCAATGAACATAAACTAAAGACATTGACCAAACAGCTAATTGTTTATCTGACATTTTTTAAAGAAAATCCTAAAGTCATGAAAATCTTGTTAGACGCTGGTTTTGAAGGCAGTCTATTAAACTTTCAAACTCGCTATTTGAAAAAACTGCTTGGTGTCTACCACCCAGACTTAAATTTACCAGATTATGCAGTCGCCTACCAATCAGGCGGAATTTATATGCTCTTAATTTGGTGGGTTAAGCAGGATTATCAAACTCCACTCGAAGATTTAATTAATTATGCGGAAAAACACATTATGCTTTAATGTCTTATTATTGCAATTTCTTGCGCTTTTTACCAAAGTTAAAGTAGAAATTCAGCACAAAGGCAATGATTAACAAAATTAACGATACCAACATAATTTCTTTGATTCCGGCATGGAAAATAGTTCTCATAGTTGGTACTAAATTCTGCGGCAATAATTTTGCACTTTTGGCGTCACTCAATTTATTCATCATGGCCATCGTAATACCTTTATGCGTATGAACTCCACTTGCTAAGTTCAAGTTCATAATTACGCCGTACACAGCTGCCATCACAGTTTGTGCCAGGATTCTAATCAAATATGACGTTGAAGTAGCTGTAGCCATATTCTTTAATCCAGCATCTAGCTGCACTTTTAACTGCATAGCAACGAAGATAAAGCCAACACCAATTCCTGAAAACGCACCAATAAACGTCAATATCTGTACTGGCGTATGAATATCTGCCAAAAACAACCCGACGGACGAAATCATCATCGCAATGATTCCAATTAAAGCCAATTTAAATGTTGTCATATGTTCTTGAATAGCCGCTACGCTTTGGGAAGCAATGATTTCTACGATTGAGTTAGGAATCAGAGTCATCCCACCTAAAAGTGCAGATAAACCGAGTAATGCTTGAGCCCACATCGGCATATAAGTATTAACAGCAATAAATGCACCCCAAGTGAAGGCAAATAAAAGAAAATCACCGTCTAAATCTTTATTTTTAAATAAGGATACCGGAATGATTGGATTAGCCGCATGATTCTCACGAATAAAGAAGAGAACAATAAACACTAGACTAACAATAGTCAAGCTAATGACAATCCAGTTAGCTGTTAACCCAACTAGTTGAACGCCCATTAAGAATAAAAGCAATCCAATAACTAATAATCCGGCACCAGGAATATCGAGGACTGGTGTTTTTTCTGGTGTAACAGGCTTGTAGTAAACAAGACAGATGATTAATGCTATCAAACCGATTGGAATATTAATATAGAAAACCCAGTGCCATGAAAAGGCATCGATTAACCAACCACCAACCAATGGTCCTAAAATAGCAGCTCCATTCCAGCTTGCTGTTAAGTAGCCTAATACCTTAGTTCTGGTTTTAATATTTTTAAAAACATAACCGGCAATGATATAAGGAAGAGACCCCATACCACCAGCACCGATCCCCATGATGAATCTAGAGCATAAGAAAAAGATGATATTAGGTGCCATACCTTGTAAAGCAGAACCTAAAACAAACAAAATCAGTGAAATTTCAAAGGCCTTTTTATTAGTGATTTTCTCGCCTATCTTAGTCCAAATTGGAATTGAAATAGACATCCCTAATAAGAAAATAGCAACAATCCATCCCATAAACTGAATTCCATGCAAAGCTGCAACAATCGCCGGAATTGCGGTATTAATAATCGTCCCATCAAGTCCTGACATAACATTACCTAACATCAAGGCAATGGTGACCATCGTAATTTGTTTTTTATTCATTCAAATTTCCCCTTTAAAAAACAAAAACTCCTATTATCAGCGATAATAAGAGTAAAAAAATATGGAGGATACAGGGCTCGAACCTGTGACCTCCTGCTTGTAAGGCAGATGCTCTCCCAGCTGAGCTAATCCTCCATTATGGGGCGGAATGTGGGATTCGAACCCACGCATGCTGGATCCACAAACCAGTGTGTTAACCCCTTCACCAATTCCGCCATAAA
>NZ_AZEL01000050.1:0-27997 GCF_001434975.1 Lactobacillus gallinarum DSM 10532 = JCM 2011 | reverse complement strand
CCCACGATCTCCTCCGTGACAGGGAGGCGAGATAAACCACTGCTCCAATGGACCAATCAGAGGAGGATGTGGGATTTGAACCCACGCGCGGCAGAACCGCCTAACGGTTTTCAAAACCGTCCCCTTAAGCCACTTGGGTAATCCTCCATAGCCGAACAGATACTATTATACTAAAGTGAGATAAAAGCGCAAGTGTTTTTTGCCAAAAAATAGATATTGATCAAATTGACCAATATCTATTTTTAATCTATCTTCTTTTAATCATGCAAATTCTTTTGATATAGCAAGTACTTATATTCTTTTCCAGCAATTTCTACAAATTTTTCAGTTGCATTATTAATCCAACCAAAATGTTCAAAAAATTGTCGTGCATTTTCGTCTCCATCAATGCACCATAGATAGATCTTGCCATACCCCATCTTTTTTAATTCGTTTTCGGCAGCATTAAGTAGAGTTTTCCCAATATTAAATCCTTGAAAATTAGGTTCAACATAAAGAGCCATTAATTCACCGCATCCGAGCATGCGCGTATCACGAGGACGACCATAACTTACGGCTGCACGAATTTGATTATCATCATCAACAAAAATCAAGTTGTGACGACCACTCTCATTTAATCGTTTAACCCAAGCATTTTCAGGAATATTATCTAAAAATACATCTGGCAATATATTTTTATATGTATCTTGCCAACACTTTTGAAAAAGTTGACTTGTTTCTTTTGCCTCATCTTCAAAAATTAGTGGTTTAATAATCATTTTTTACTTCTTTGTAAGAACAGTTACGGCTTCAACATGTGGAGTCTGTGGGAACATATCAACAGGATCAATACGCTTAAATTCATAACCCTTTTCTTCGAACAATTGCAAATCACGTACCAAAGTGGCAGGATTACATGAAATATAAACGACTTTCTTAGGTCCTGTCTTAACAGTTGCATTAATAAATTCAGGAGTTAATCCCTTTCTTGGCGGATCAACAAATACTACATCGGTTTTAAGACCACTCTTAGCCCAACGTGGCATAATTTCTTCCGCCTTACCCAAATAATACTTAGCATTAGTAATATCATTAAACTTAGCATTATCCTTAGCATCTTTAATCGCATCCCGAACTACTTCAATGCCTCGAACTGCTTTAACATGCTTAGCAACACTTAACCCAATAGTTCCAATACCTGAGTAAGCATCAATTACAACATCATCTGGTTTTAAATCAGCCTGTTTGATTGCCAAATTGTACAAACGAGGTGTTTGCAAAGAATTAATTTGGAAGAAACTTTGAGGTGAAATTCTAAACTTCAAATCTCCAATTTGATCAGTAATTTGATCATTACCAAATACCAAGTAATCCTTTTGTCCCAAAATCACGTTTGTCTTCTTAGGATTATAATTTAAAATCAAACCAGAAACGCCTGGAATTTGGCTAACTTCTGCAGCAACATTCGGTAATTGCATGAAATCTTTGTGCAAGCAAACTAAAATTACCATCATTTCGCCAGTAGATTTGCTACGACGAACTTCTAAGTAACGCACTTCGCCCTTATTATTAATTTCATCATAAGCGAGCACTTTATATTTACGCAAAATATCTCTTACGGCTACTAAAACTCGATCAATTTCGGGATCAGTAGTAAAGAAATTAGTCAAAGGCACTAAATCATGCGAATGACGTCTAAAGAAGCCAATTTCAAGTTTGCCATTTACTTCACGCACAGGAACTTGCGCCTTATTACGGTAACCAACTTCTTCAGGACTAGCTAAAGTTTCCCCAACTTCAATATTTTCTAAATGTGCCTTTTTAAGCAGGCTAACTACTTGATTACGTTTAAAAGCAAGCTGCTTATCATATTTAATATGCGCAAGTGAAGCTAAACCAGTTTGAACGCCCCGATTTAATTCAACTTTTACTCGATCAGGGCTTTCTTTTTTAATTTTTTCAATTTTTGCAAAAGCAAAATTCTTCTTAACTTTTAAAATTTTTGCACTAACTATTTCTCCTGGAAGTGCATTCGTTACGAATACCGTCATTCCATTGTAATGAGCAACACCCATTGCTTCGTATGAAAGATCAGTGATTTCTAAATCTATAACTTGATTCTTTTCCATAAACACTCAGCCTTTTTAATAAACCATTTAATTCTTTTCTATTATAATACTCGATTTAAAATTACTACAAAATTATTTTATCTAAAAGTATTGACAGATTTTTTTAATCTTGCTATCATATTTTCCAACAATCAACGACAAAGTAGCTGCTTCGTTAAGCGTTCAGAGATCTGGTGGTTAGTGCGAACCAGTCAGGCGAAGTTAGACAAATTACATCGTGATTAAATATTGTTCGGATAACTTTTCAGAACCGTTACCATCTGATAGAGATTCAAGCTCTTATGCTTGAAAGAGTGGGTGGTACCACGGCTATCGTCGTCCCGTTGACTATTTAGTCAACGGGATTTTTTTATTTGGAGGAATAAAAATGAAAAAGCAAAAAGTCTCCTTTACGGAATCAATTATTATCCTCATAGCTTTATTGGCTATTTTAGGTATTTCAGTAATCAAGTTCGGTTTATCGCCAGAAGTACCCGTTTTATTCACGGTTCTTTTGCTCACATTCTGGGCAAGACTTCGCGGCTTTACCTGGACAGATGTCCAAGATGGTATTAAAGAAGGTATTGGCGTAGCCATCATCCCTATCTTTATTTTTATTTTAATTGGTGCCTTAATTGGTCTTTGGATTAAAGCGGGTATTATCCCTTCCATCATGGTATTGGGTTTCCATTTAATTAGTGGTAGTTTCTTTGTTCCATCTGTTTTTGTAGTCTGTGCAATCGTTGGGGTAGCCATTGGTAGTGGTTTTACTACTATCTCTACAGTTGGGATTGCCCTCTTCGGTATTGGTGCCAGCATGAATGCAAATCCAGCTTTAGTTGCCGGTGCTATCATCTCAGGTGCCGTATTTGGCGATAAAATGTCTCCATTATCAGATTCAACTAATTTGTCATCTGCAGTGGCTGAAAGTGAATTATTCGCCCACATCAAGAACATGATGTGGTCAACTATCCCATCATTTGTTGTTTCCTTAATTCTGTTCTGGATTCTTGGTAACAGCGGTCAAATGGATCCAACTAAGATTGAACGTACTTCTCACGTTTTACAAACTAACTTCTCTATTTCTTGGTGGGCAATCGTTCCAATCGTTTTGATGCTCCTTTGCGCTTGGCGTAAGGTTCCAGCTATCCCTACTCTTTTCATCAACATTGCAGCAACTGTCATCATGCTTTTTGCCCAAAATCCTCACGAATCAGTGCAATCATTAAATAATTTAATCATGAATGGTTTTGTTGCCAAAACTAGTGACGCTTCTGTTAACGCCTTGCTTACTCGTGGTGGTATTTCTAGCATGATGGCTACTGTTGCCCTAATCATCTCTACTCTTTCATTAGGTGGGATGTTAATGAAATTCAGCGTAGTTCAAAGCGCAATGGAACCACTTGTTAAGCATTTGAGAAAGCCAGGTCGTTTAATTACTGTTACTATTCTTTCAGGTATCTGCATTAACTTGTTTGTTGGTGAACAATACTTATCAGTAATTTTGCCAGGTCGAGCATTTAAACCTGCTTTTGATAGAATTAAGCTTTCACCACTTGCACTTAGCCGTGTACTTGAAGATGGTGGTAGTGTTATCAACTACTTAATTCCATGGGGCGTTGCCGGTTCATTTGCTGCTGCTACCTTGGGCGTTCCAGTTTTACAATTCTTACCATTTGCATTCTTTAGTTTACTTTCACCGGTATTCTCAATCATCAGCGGATTTACTGGTATCGGTTTAAAGTGGGCTAAAGACAAAAAATAAACTTTAAAATTAAAAGAGTGCCTGAGCACTCTTTTTTAGTTATTCATATTTTCCATTCTAATTTGGGCTTTCTTATGCTCTTCACTTTCACGATATGGTTCATACACAATATCAGTGATCACAATTTCTGCACCATTCTTTTCAAAAACAAGCGCTTGATCTAGCTCGGCGTTCACCATTTTGCTTTTTTGATTATTTCGCTTAAATTTCAAATCATCTAATTCGCGATCAATAAATGTTTTTTGTGATCCCGTTAATTGCTGATATTTCTCCCACGCATTTTTAGTAAAACTTAAAACTAAACCTTTTTTCTCTACCTGCTCTGGACGACTACTACGTTCACCGCGTACTTCATTATCTGAATATTTTTTATCCATAAAATCACTTCCTTAATTTAACTATACAGGAAAAGAACACACTACAAAACTTATTTGCTCTAGCTATAACAATCATAAGAAAACCTTAAAAACTAACTCTATAAACGGCAATACTACACTTTTTTTCTAAATACGTTAAAATATATAAGACAACTAAATAAAAGAAAGAGTGACATACAATATGGATAACTTTTCAAATCCTGGACGTCGTGAAATTCATGACGTTGCAGAAGTTAACGGTTTTCTTTCAAAAATGTATGGCTACATGGGACTATCTGTTTTAGTTTCAGCTATTGCCGCATTTTTGACCATGACTGTCTTTAGATCAGCAGTGATGCAAATGCCACCTGCAATGATGTGGATTATTCTTTTTGTTCCAATTGGTTTATCATTGGGCATCAATTTTAAAGCTACTAGAAATCCTGTTGCTGGCTTTGTAATGTTAATGATCTTAGCCGTAATCTATGGCTTTGAATTTGCACTTCTAGCTGGCTTCTACACCCAAGCTCAAATCGGTACAGCATTTGTATCATCTGCAGCTGTATTCGGTGCAATGGCTATCTTTGGTACATTCACTAAGAAGAACTTAAACAACATGGGTTCTTACTTAGGAGCTGCCTTAATCGGTTTAATAGTTGCGATGGTCGTTAACATTTTCTTGCGCAATTCCGTTGCAAGTTTCGTCTTTTCAATCATTGGTGTAGTGATCTTCACTGGGTTAACTGCTTATGATGCACAAAAGATGAAGGCAATTTACAACAACTATGGCAGTCAAGTTTCAACCAATGGTTTAGCTGTACTTGGTGCATTGCAACTTTACTTAGATTTCGTGAACATCTTCTTGTTCTTGCTTCAAATTTTTGGCATGGGCGGAGATCGCGACTAATATCAATAAAAAGAGATGCAGAAAATCTGCATCTCTTTTTTTATCTAAACCCTCTACTATTAATGGGCATTAAGAATAAAATAAACGGAATAAGAATATATAGAAACATAGCCACTCTAGGTAAAATCAATGATAATAGAATCAAAAATATTGTCAAAACAAGAACCAGAATAATTCTATGTACCGAAGTTTTTACCATCATAATGTTCATTACCTGCGGGCTTCGCATCAATGGCTTGGCACCGAAATATTGCACAAACACTTTTAAAATTTGAGCAATGAAATACACAATTCCAAAATTTGTCACCGCAAAGGCGGAATCTCGCATCATGATCCACTTAGTCATCACAGGTAAAAGTGATAAGTAGCCAACAAACAAAAATCACAAATAGCGGTAATTTTATCAGGTTTAAAGATGAAATAAGAAAAAGCTAAATGCAAATCATACCAAAAATCCGCAATAATAAAGAAAGCTATAATGAAAATCACGATATTTCCTAAAAATTCTAAATATTGGCTTGTTTTAAAAGCGGACTGTATTTGCAAAACAATAATCGTAATAATGATTGCAATTACTGCATCATTAAAAGTTTCAACATGTTCTCGCAATCTTTCAGGCTCTTTTTGCTGCGCCTGACGCACTTTCTCCCTTGCTTCTTTTAATTCTTCCTTCTGAACTGATAATAGCCTTCGATAATGTCGACTATCGAACACTTTATGCAGTTTAAACATTTTTCACCTAAAAATGGAGCTTAGCGCAATTAGCTAAGCTCCATTTATTTTTATAATTTTAACTTTTATTTACCAACGTAAAATTCAATGCGTTGTTGTAAATTATCAAATTCTACTGGGCAATAACCACCAATTTCACCATCAAGGTTAACTGGCAAATCTTGTCCTGCACTCTTACCGATCAGCTCGGCCTTTAAGCTACGCGTCTTGGTATAAATAATATTAGGATCATCAACGTGCTTACCATTCAAGGCTAAAGCCATCAGCTTCATCATGCTGACAGGGTCAGAGGGCTTAACCACAATTAATTGGAATAAGCCATCACTAAGTTGTGCATCTGGCATAACTTGTTCAAAGCCACCAATTGAATTGGTCATTCCAAGTAAGAACATGGAGAGCTTGCCTTCATATACGCCATCATCGTAAGTCAAGCGCATTTCGTTCTCTGTCAAGCGAGGCAACATTTCTGCACCCTTGATTAAGTATGCAGCATACCCTAAAGCTGATTTAACTTCAGATGGCACACCATACGTTAATTCTGTTAAAGAACCGCTGGCAGCAATATTTACAAAATATTGAGTTTGATTGCCAAAAACTGCTTTACCGATATCCATTTTCCGTGTTTTATTTTTCAGAATAACTTTCGCTGCATCTGGAATATTATCACGTGGAATGGCTAATGCACGGGCATAATCGTTAGTCGTACCTGCTGGAATAATTGCCATCTTAGGTCTCTGATCTAAAAAGGCAATCCCATTAACTACTTCATTGATTGTCCCGTCACCACCGGCTGCAACGATCAGGTCAAAACCTTCCTTTGCAGCACGCGTAGCTTCATTGCGAGCACTATTTTGTTCAGGTGTAGTTCTAAACGCACTAGCTTCATAGCCAGCTTGCTCTAACACATCTAAAATATCGGCCACGTTTTTGGGCATCTGCTCGTGACCGGATACAGGATTATAAATTAATCTTGCTTTACTAGTCATAATTACTACCTTAACGTTCTAAAAATTAGCGACTTTGCAATTCTTGGTTAAGCAACTTGTTAACCATCTTAGGGTTAGCCTTACCACGAGTTTGCTTCATGATTTGACCAACTAAGAAGCCGATTGCACGGTCCTTACCATTCTTAAAGTCTTCAACTGATTGTGGGTTATCGTCAACAACCTTCTTAACCATTGGAGCTAAGACTGAAGTATCCGACAATTGAACCATACCGTTGTCTTCAACGTACTTCTTAGGATCAGTACCGTTAGCAATAGTTTCAGCAAAGACCTTCTTAGCGATCTTAGATGAAATAGTACCATCTTTGATCAACTTGATCATTTCTGCTAAGTGTTCTGGAGTAAGCTTAATGTCATTCAAGCTTACACGGTGATCGTTCAAGTAACCATTTACTTGAGTGTTCATCCAGTTAGCAGCAAGTGTTGGATCGGCACCAGCAGCTACAGCAGCATCGAAGAAGTCGGAGCTTTCCTTAGTTTGAAGCAAAACATTTGCATCGTATGGCTTCAAACCAAACTTGTTAACATAGTCATCGTAACGATCAAATGGGCTCTTTGGAAGTTCCTTAGCAATTTGATCGATCCATTCTTGGCTAATGTGATCAGGAGCAATATCTGGTTCTGGGAAGTAACGGTAATCTGATGCGCCTTCCTTAACACGTTCCAAAACAGTCTTACCAGTTGCCTCATCGAAACGACGGGTTGAAAGTTGGATGTGACCACCAGCAAGAAGAACTTGTTCTTGACGCTTTTCTTCGTATGCAAGTGAACGACGAACGTGATCAAATGAGTTCAAGTTCTTCATTTCGACCTTAGTACCAAGTTCCTTTTGTCCAGCTGGACGAATAGAAATGTTGGTATCAACACGCATTGAACCTTCTTCCATCTTAACGTCAGAAGCACCAGTAAATTGAACAATCTTACGTAACTTTTCAAGGTAAGCGTAAGCTTCTTCTGGGTCTTCCATATCAGGTTCAGAAACAACTTCAAGAAGTGGAACACCTTGACGGTTTAAGTCAACGTATGAGAAGCCGTTAGTTCCGTGAGTGTTCTTACCGGCATCTTCTTCGATGTGCATTTCATGAATACCGATTCTCTTCTTCTTACCACGAACTTCTACTTCAATGTAACCATCACGAGCAAGTGGTTGGAAGAATTGAGTAATCTGGTAAGCCTTTGGGTTATCAGGATAGAAGTAGTTCTTACGGTCAAAGTGAGTAGTTGGCAAAATGTGAGCATGAGTTGCAATGGCAACCATAATACCTAAACGGTATACGTTCTTGTTAACCATTGGCAAGGTACCAGGCATAGCCCAGTCAATAACATTCGTCTCCGTGTTTTGTTCAGCACCGTAAGTTACTGGTGAAGGAGAGAAAATCTTACTCTTTGTCTTTAATTCGAAGTGGACTTCAAGTCCGATAGTCGATTTAAAATTCATTCAATTAATCCTCCATTCCAGTTGGTGTTTTTTCGTAAAACTTGTTGCTGCGTTCAATAAAGTCAGCAGTCTTGAAGACGTTGCCTTCATCAAAACGCTTAGCCATAATTTGTAAGCCGACAGGCATACCGTCAACTAAACCAGCTGGAACACTAGCTGCAGGAATACCTGCTAAGTTTGCAGAAATAGTCAAAATATCGTTGTTGTACATCTTGATTGGGTCAGAAACTTCTTCACCAATACCAAATGCAGGTTCAGTAGTAGTTGGTCCAACGATTACGTCGTTTTCAGCAAAGATCTTGTCAAAGTCGTCGCAAATCAAAGTTCTAACCTTAGCAGCTTGTCTGAAGAATCTGTCGTATGAACCAGCTGAAAGTGCGAATGAACCAAGCATGATACGACGCTTAACTTCTGCACCAAAACCTTCAGAACGTGACTTAACGTAAACGTCAAGCAAGTTCTTAGTGTCTTCTGCACGATAACCGTAACGAATACCATCGTATCTTTGCAAGTTTGATGAAGCTTCACTTGAAGCAATGATGTAGTAGTCAGGAACAACGTACTTAGTATGTGGTAATGATACTTCATTGATAATTGCGCCAGCATCCTTTAAAGCATCGATCTGCTTTTGGATAACTTCACGCATCTTACCGTCAACTGCTTCCATGTATTCCTTAGGAACAGCTACGCGAAGGCCCTTAACGTCTTGACCAATAAACTTAGTAAAGTCAGGAACTTCACGAGTTGAAACAGTTGAATCGTGTTCATCTGCACCTGCAATAACGTTCAATACTTCTGCTGAGTCCTTAACGCGCTTAGTCATTACACCGATTTGGTCAAGTGAAGAACCAAATGCGATAAGACCCCAACGAGATACACGTCCGTAAGTTGGCTTAATACCAAAAATACCGTTGAATGCAGCTGGTTGACGAATTGAACCACCAGTATCTGAACCAAGGGCTGCAACAACTTGACCACCAGCAACTGCTGCTGCAGAACCACCGGATGAACCACCAGGAACCTTATCTAAGTTCCATGGGTTATGGGTTGCACCATAGTATGAGTGTTCAGTTGAAGAACCCATAGCAAATTCATCCATGTTGGTCTTACCAACAAAGGTTGCTCCAGCCTTCTTAAGCTTAGAAACAACTGTTGCATCATACATTGGCATGTAATTGTACAACATGTGACTTGCTGCAGTAGTCTTAATACCATTAGTAATAATGTTGTCCTTAATGGCAATTGGAATACCTGCTAATTTACTCTTTGAAAAATCAAGGTTTTCTGCAGGCTTTGCATCATCTACTACAGTAATCCAAGCATTTAACTTCTTATCTGTGTCTTTAATGTTTGCCACAGTATCTTGAGCCAACTTATCTGCTGACAAGTCACCGCTGGCAAGTTTTTTATTTAATGAATCAATATTTTCGTTTAAGTAATTCATTACTCGTCCTCATCCTTATTAATAATTACAGGAACCTTAATGTAGCCGTTAGCCTTTTCAGGAACATTAGCCATTAATGTTTCTCTGTTTTGTCCTTGCCAGTGTTCAGGTTTATCTTCTCTAAATACAGTATCACGATCAACAACTTGAACAGTTTCTTCAACGCCTTCAGTATCAACTTCACTAAGTTGATCTGCCATGTTGATAATTGATCCCATTTGATCTGTAAATTTATCTAATT
The DNA here is from genome assembly GCF_001434975.1 of Lactobacillus gallinarum DSM 10532 = JCM 2011. Taxonomy (GTDB): domain Bacteria; phylum Bacillota; class Bacilli; order Lactobacillales; family Lactobacillaceae; genus Lactobacillus; species Lactobacillus gallinarum. The sequence continues at coordinate 18,023 of NZ_AZEL01000050.1, read as the reverse complement.
CCTCTTCATTAAACGCAAGTCGCGAAAGAGTCGCAACGTGTTTAATGGTATCTTTTGTGATTTCCACGCAAATACCTCCTATTCGCCGCCATATACATGGACTTGATAATCACTGTCGCCGGTTTCCTTAGCAATTAATGCTTGCACATCATCAACCGATCCAATTTTAATTTCAATTGGAACATTATTAGACAGATATTTCTTTGCCGATGACAAAACTAAACGAGTAAAACTCTGAATTTGCTCATAACCATAAAATTGTGTGGTAATTGAAATATTTTCTTGAGCAAGCTTGCCATTATCATAACGCAAAGTTGCTGTTACTCCACTAATATTAGGGAAGTAATTCTGAATAGCCGCCTTAAAATCATTAAAGTGAGATGCATCATCACTATTAATTGCTTTTTCATTACCAGTTGTCGGTAAAACTTGCATTTTTTCCGACACGGATTTCCATTTAGTTATTTTACTACTATTAGCGGCCGCTGTCCCGTAAGCAAAGTAAGTTCCGCCAACTAATGAATCTTTTTCTGTCTTTGAGAACAATCCAATGGTAATTGGAATATTCTTCAAAGCCTTCTTCTTACGCAAACGAGCTACAATTTCATTAGCAATTTTTTCACCTTGAGCCTTTTGTTCAGCTCTTGAAATTTCAGTCTTAAATTCTGCACCATCACGCTTTTTTTGGTAATAGTCAACAGAATTCATTGCTAAACCTAAGCTCATTCCACCAAGTTGATACTTTGAACCTGAACCAGTTAAATAGTCTTGCTCTACAATTTCTTCCAAATAAATTGGATTACGAGTATCAGGACCATTTTTACCATTATCAGCTGGATTCAAGCCCTTTGGATTGCTCTTAGACTTTCTAATCAGCCAATCTATTACTGTTGAAGTATCTAAGTATTGTCCTTCTTGGAACACATATTGGTTAGGTGAAAATTGATTTTTAGAAATCTGGATTAAGCCACGCTCTAATTCACGCGTATCAACTGAATTATCATTATCAGTTGCGGTTAAACCAGCAATTGGACTAATTACATAGCGACCATTTTTCATTAAAACGGTGTAGCCATTTTTACCTGTATTGGTTGTTTGATAACTTTTCTTTTTAGCTGTTGAAGTAGTAGTGGCATTATTTGCTAAACTTGAATCTTTTAATTTACCACAACCACTCAGAGTGAGCATTGCCCCAGCTAAAGCTATAATCTGCAAATATTTTTTCACAATAATTGTCCTTTATTCAATTTGTGCGATTGCCTCTTCTTCAGTCAGAAGTGGTACTCCCAGTTGCTCAGCTTTATTATACTTAGATCCAGCATCTTTTCCATAAATTACGTAATCAGTTTTACGCGATACAGATCCTGTGACCTTAGCACCTAAAGCCTGCAATTTCTTGGTAAATTCACTTCTTGTATAATGCTCTAATTTACCTGTTAAAACAACGATTTTATCTTTAAATGGATTATCTGGTGCTGCTTCTGGCTCATCTGCACCTAAGTATTCCATATTAAGTCCGCTTTCTTTTAATTCTTCAATTAATTTTTGTGCTTCAGGTTGAGCAAAATATGTTGTCATTGATTCTGCAATCGTCATGCCTATTGTATCGATTGAAGCAATATCTTGCACCCCTAGTGACATAATCTTTGCTAGATTTTTAAACTTTTGCGCAATTAAGCGGGCTGCCTTAGCTCCAACATGGTCAATTCCTAAACCAGTAATCAATAATTCAACAGAATTATTTTTGGAATTATTAATTGCCGTTAACAAATTATTGATGGATTTTTCTTTAAAGTGATCAAGTTGGGCAAGATCTTCATTTGTTAAATGATAAAGATCAGCTACATTATGCACTAAGTCCTTAGCAATCAACTGCTTAACAATTTTAGGACCTAAACCTGCAATATTCATGGCAGTACGAGAAGCAAAGTGAGTAATGCCTTCTTCCACTTGAGCTGGACAAGATGGATTAATGCAACGCAAGGCTACTTCATCTTCTAAGTGGACTAATTTTTGCCCGCAGGACGGACAAGTAGTAGGAATTTCATAAGGCACAGAATCTGCTGGTCTCTTTGATAAAACCACTTCAGAAATCTCAGGGATAATATCGCCGGCTTTATGAAGCTTAACGGTATCACCAATCCGAACGCCTTTTTCATTCAAATAATCTGGATTGTGCAGTGAAGCCCTTGCAACGGTTGTCCCTGCCAGTTGGACAGGATCCATGACTGCCGTTGGCGTTACAACACCGGTTCGGCCAACTGTCCAAACGATATCACGCACGATCGTTTCTTGCTCTTCTGGTGGAAACTTATAAGCAATCTCCCAGCGTGGCACCTTCACGGTATTTCCTAATTGCTGTTCAAGACTTAAATCATCAACTTTTAGAACAATTCCATCAATACCATATGTTAGACTATTACGTTTAGCCGTGTATTCGTCGATAAAATTAAACACTTCATCAAGGTTAGCTAATTTGCGACCTGTTTCATTAGTATGAAAACCTAATTCATGCATGCGTTCAATCGCTTGGTGCTGACTGGTAATCTCGCGCGGTGGATTAACCCATGTATAAATAAAAGTACTTAGTTGACGTTTCTTAGTAACCTTAGGATCAAGCTGACGAAGTGAGCCAGCAGCCGCATTACGTGGATTTGCAAAAACGCTCAAGCCTTCTTCTTCACGCTCTTGGTTTAACTTGGCAAAAGCTTCTTTTCCCATATAACATTCGCCGCGAACCTCAGTAGTTAAAGGTTCTGGTAAAACTTGAGGAATATCCGCAATATAACGTGCATTAGCCGTTACATCTTCACCAACATAACCATTGCCTCGAGTCGATGCACGAACCAATTTACCATCTTGATATTCAAGTGATAAAGATAAGCCATCGATCTTTAATTCGACATTATATTCCACGGGGTGACCAACCAGCTTTTGCATTCGTTGGTCAAATTCCTTAAGTTCTTCCTTAGAAAAAACATCCCCCATTGAAAGCATAGGAATTGGGTGGTTAACCTTTGTAAAATCACTATCGATTTCTCCACCTACACGCTGAGTGATTGAATCAGGCGTAACAATTTCAGGGAAAGCTTTTTCTAATTCAAGCAAACGGTTGTAATTTTGATCATAAACATTGTCTTCAACTTCAGGCGCATCTTTAGAGTAATACGCATCGGCCCATTCATCTAGCTGGGTTCTAAGAGAAGCTGCTTCTTTTTTAGCTTCATCAAGAGTAATCTTAGCCATTTTTACCTCCTGATTAAAAATCCTTTTATTTTTATCTTTATTATACCTTCTTAATAGGCGCAAAAGCTGCTAGAAGACGCTTAATTCCTTTATCTGGGAAGGCAATATCTAATTCCATATCTTCCCCTGTGCCATTGACTTTGGTTACAACACCGCGGCCCCAAGCTTTATGTTCAACTTGATCGCCAACACTCCAGCCTTTCTTTTCGGCACCTACAGCACCAGAAGCCTTTTTAGCAGTATAAACTTGGGCACGAGCTCGTTCAGCTTTACGCGCAAATGGTGCAGGTTGTGATTGAAAATTAGATTCAATAAAGCTACTTTGAAGTTGATTGCTTTCTTCTTTTTGCAAATCTTTAGGGTCAATTTCATCCAAAAATCTTGAAGGTGGATTATTTTGCATACGACCGTACATCATCCGTGAATATGCATTAGTCAAATAAAGTTCCTTCTTAGCTCTAGTAATTCCTACATAAGCTAAACGGCGCTCTTCTTCAAGTTCATTATCATCCATCATTGCTCGCTGCAATGGGAACAACCCATCTTCCATGCCGACCAAGAAAACAACTGGGAATTCTAGACCTTTAGCAGCATGCAAGGTCATTAAAGCAACTTGATTATCATCTTCATCTAAATCATCCTGATCACTCAATAATGAAACTTCTGCCAAGAAGTCACTCAACGGATTTGATTCATCTTCATCGGGTTCATAATGATCATCAAAACGCTTAGTAACTGATAAGAATTCATCCAAGTTCTCTAATCTAGTTTCAGCTTCAATAGTATTTTCTGCTCTTAAAGCATCAGTATATTCAAAGTCAGACAAGATCTTTTCAGTTAAACCAGTTACGCCATGCGTTTGTGCATAAGCTATTGCATCCCTCAATTTTGTGCCAAAATCGCTTAACTTTTTAGCAGCTCTGGTATTAATTGGACTTTCTGCCACATGATCCATCGCGTCTAAGGCGCTATAGTGATTTTCATCCGCAAATGCCAACAACTTATCCACAGTCGCTGCACCAATACCACGCTTAGGTACATTGATAATACGATTCATACTCATTGTATCCGCAGGATTTGCAACCAACTTCAAGTAAGCCATAATATCTTTAATTTCTTTACGGTCGTAGAATTTGTGACCTCCCACGATTTGATAAGGAATATTAGATTTAACAAAAGCTTCTTCGACTGTACGAGATTGGGCGTTAGTTCGATAAAGAATGGCAAAATCTTTATAGGTGCGTTTTTTAGCTTCTACTTCTTCCTTAATTTTTGAAATAATGTAGTGGGCTTCATCATCACCACTTTGGGCTTGATAATAAGTAACCTTGGCGCCCTCGCCTTGATCAGTCCATAAATTCTTTGCCTTACGGTTCTGATTATTTTTAATCACTGAGTTTGCGGCTGATAAGATATGACCAGTTGAACGGTAATTCTGTTCTAGCTTAACGGTTCTAACTCCATCAGTTTTGTAATCTTGCTCAAAATTCATGATGTTTTCCATGTTAGCACCACGCCAGCCATAGATTGACTGATCAGCATCCCCAACTACACAAATATTTTTATATTGTGCAGCTAATGCATGACAGAGTTCATACTGAGCTTGGTTAGTATCCTGATATTCATCTACCAAAATGTAACGGAACTTATTTTGATAATAATGAAGAGTATCTGGATCTTTTTTAAATAAAACCAAAGTCTGCATAATCAAATCGTCAAAGTCCATAATTTGATCACGGCGCAGTCTTCTTTGATATTCTTCATATACCTTAGCTGCCATTTTATCAAAAGGTGAACTAGCACTTGCAGCAAAAGCCTTAGGATCAAGCAAGTCGTTCTTTCCATTAGAAATAGCAGACAAAATTCCACGTGGATCGTACATCTTAGGATTAATGTTCAAATCCTTTTCAATATGCTTTACCAAAGTCAATTGTTCTGCAGAATCCGCAATAGAAAAGTTATGACTATAGCCAATCTTATCAGCGTCTCTACGCAAAATTCGAACACAAAGGGCGTGGAAAGTCGACATCCAAATATTTTGAGCGGCTGGCCCTAGCAATTTTTGTTCACGCTCACGCATTTCATTAGCCGCCTTATTGGTGAAGGTAATGGCTAAAATATTCCATGGTGCAACTTGATTTTCTTCAACTAAGTAGGCTATTCGTCTAGTTAAAACAGAAGTTTTACCAGAACCTGCCCCAGCAACGACCAACAGTGGTCCTTCTGTAGTTTCAACCGCTTTTTTCTGTTGCGGATTCAAACCGGCTAAGATAGATTTTTCGCTCATTATTGTCCCCTTCACAAAAAATAAATTTACTAATGCAACTCGAATATTATACCAAAAAAAGCAGCATTCATTTTGCTGCTTTACTTTTACTTATCATATTTTTCCAAATCAAATTGTTCAATCAAATTAATCAATTTATCCGCATAATCAGGATCGGTAGCGTAGCCATCAGTAACCAAAGCCTTCGCCTGAGTCTTATAGTCTTTAGAAGCTAAGACATGCTTATATTGTTGATGATTCCAAGTCGTTCCATTTTGGAATAGACGCGCATGGGCTCTAATCGATGCCTCATATGAATCATAAATTTGAAAGCGTGCCTTAACAGTGATCCACTTGCCCTTAACATATTCCTTAGTTGTCATCACCGCAGAAGTATTAGGATTAGTTCCCTTCACTCCAAATAAATTATTATATTTTTGTGATAAATCGCTTTGCCCGTAATTACTTTCAAGACAAGCTTGGGCAACAGTAATACTTGGTAATAAATCGTATGATTTATCTACTTCACGGGCAATCGGCCCAATCTTTTTAATAAATGCTTTCTTTTGCCGTAATAATTTTGCGGCTTCTTGTTCACGCTGCAGTTGTGCTTGTCTAATTTGTTCAGATTGAATTGCATATCTTCTGTAGTAATGAAAACCTACATATGCCACTAACAAAATAAACAAAATGATAAACACACGTACAACGGTCTTTACGCTTTTAGGTATCCTTGACTTACGCTTTTTTGCCATAATACTTATTTCCTTTAATTCATTAAGTAAAGTATAACCTATTTTTGTGTAAAAAAAAGAAGTCGCTCACTGCGACTTCTTAATTGGTGCGGGCGAGAAGACTCGAACTTCCACGATCTAAAGCGATCACAAGATCCTTAGTCTTGCGCGTCTGCCATTCCGCCACGCCCGCGGCACATCAACTATAATAGACTAAATCTAAGAGATGTGCAAGGGAAAATTGAAAATAATTTAAATTTATTTATTAGAAACTTTAAAATTTTGCTCTAAACGCAGCTGCCTCTTGCATTTACCGCATCTATACCTTCTAGTATTAATTCGGCGCATACGCGGATAATGCAAGCCGCAATTTTCACAGACATAAATATAATTAAATTTTTTACGCCGACGCAAGCCTATATCGGGTGCATAGCGACTGCCACCTACTTTTTGGAGCAAAATTTTAAAATCACGATCGCGATGATGATAACCACGATGCAATAAATGCAAGTGATAGTGACACAATTCATGCTTAATAATGCCTACCAAATATTCATGATATTGTGGCGCTAAAAAATGCGCATTAATTTCAATATGATGATCATCAAGGTGGTAACGTCCACCTGTTGTCGTCATTCGGCGATTGATTTTTACCTGATGCAAAAATGGTCTATTAAAACATTGCAGAGAAATTTGCTCTATTAAATTTTGTAATTCTACCGAATCCATTTAGCATATCGCCCAGCCTGTTTTGGAGTATTGATATGACGTTTTAAATCCGTTACGATCTTATGCTTAAAAGAATGCTTGCCGTTCATCCAAGTCCCTGTAAAAAGATGGATAGACTTGGAATCTTTGGAAGGATTGCACAATACGCCGTCTGGATAAACATGAATGCCCTCTTTAAGCATTTGTTCTTTATTACCAATTTTTAGACCATATTTATCTATCAAGATGTCAGTAACCGAAATGCTGTTGACTCCTGCCATTTGATTATGAGAATCGAATTCAAAACTGCGATCTTGATAATAATCTAAAATATCTTGCATGAAGGGATGCTTTTTCTCTGCACCAAAAATTGCGGCTGAGAGATAATCTTTGTTCTCAAAGCCAATAAAAGCCTGATCTTTTAACAAAGGAGTTAGATCATCAATTACGCGCACATCGGTATCCAAATAAATACCACCCTGCTCATAAATTGCCCGTGCACGAATATAGTCAGAAACAAAGGCCCATTTTTTAGCCTGATAGGCCTGCTCAATATATTTATTTTCATGCATGTCAAAATTATCTTCATTCCATTCAATGAATTGATAAGCAGGCAGATTTTTCTTCCAGGTCGCAATACATTCTTTAATTATTTTTGACTTAGGATTATGACCTACCCAAACATAATGAATTATTTTTGGTATCATTTTTAACCTCGTTTAAAGAAATTCTTGAGCAGTTTAACAATATCTTCGTTAAAGTCCAACTTAAACAGGAACATCAAGCCCAAATAAATTACGAGCATGATAATTGATTTAACTGCCATATTGAAAAATGCAGATGAAATAAAGTTAGGCATCAGCATCCCTGCAGCTAAGGTAATCAAAGCAATTGCAATATATTTAGGCACATCATGAAAGACATATGTAAATTGATAGCCATCGCGTACTACCCACAGTCTAAGTATCAACACAACAAATTCAGTAATTAAAATGGCGATCATTGCTCCCATCGCACCATATGGACGGTCTAGCACGTAACTTAAAACAATTTCTAAAATCGCTCCAATTACGACCGGAAAAGCATAATCACGGTCCCGACTATTAGCCAGAGCAAACTGATTAGCAAAAACCCCACCGGTTGGAATCATGATAATGGTTAAGGTAAACCAAAACATCAACGGTGTCATTGGAATATATTGATTTCCGAAAAAGAATGGCACGAATTGTTTAGTATTAGCCATAATGATTACTGCAAATAATGTCCCCAACATTACCGTGGCTTCTAGGGACTTCTTCATCACTAACTTTTGTGCTTCTTTTCCTTCACTGGCCATCTTCGGCATGATAACAAGCGAAATACTAGTGATTACGCCTAAGATCATGTTTGAGATTCTTTGCGAATTATCATAAAAAGAAACCTGGGTTGAACTTGAAAAAAGCCCCAAAATTGGTTTATCTAACGATGTATAAATTTGAGTCGCAATCTGCGGAATCATTAGCGTACCAATCGCAATTGCCGTCTTTTTGAATTTATAAAAATGAGCGACTGGCTTGCCTACATAACGGTGAATGTCAAACCAAAAGACAAAGGACCCAAGCATAGTCGAAACCGACATGATTAACAAATACTTCCACAAGTCTGCTGGTGATTTTACCCATAATAAGATCAATACAACGCTGACTAGTTTTACACAAGTATTTTTCAAAACAACTCGGCCGAAGTCGGCTAACCCTTGGAAGAACCATGAGATATCCACTTGTGCAGAAATCAAATATGGCACCATTAATAATAGATAAAACCAATATTGAATATGGAATACTGTAGTAATAAAAACAGTAAAAGCAATAGTAATAATCCCAGCAATTCCCTGGAAATACCATAATCCCCAAAATGCTTTAGTTAAATCTTCAGGTGTACCATACGTCCGTGTTTTTGAAATCGTCCGCATCCCCACATAAGAAACTGACAAAATACAAAAGATCATCAAAAATTGGACTGTGTTATTAACACTACTGTAGATTCCGTAAGTTTTTGGTCCTAATACCCTTGAAAGATAGGGTACTGTAATCAGCGGTACTAAAACGATAAAGATCTGATAAACTGCATTATATAAGATATTTAAAAATGTTTTACGCAATACCTTAACCTCGATATTCTTGAGTCATATATTCAAAGACATTTTGACAGTATGAATCACCCTTAGCCTCACTGGTTAAATGCAGCCAGTAAAGACGCCGATTGACAATTTGTTGATTATCAAGATGATCCAAATTATTGATTAATTCCGCTTCTGAATTAACGCAAATACCCGGTGTAATTTCATCATACGGACTAAGCAGAAGTCCACGCGTCTTTTTATATTGCTGTAAGAAGTTAGTGACAAAGACAATCGGTTTATTAAGATGCAGATAATCGAAATAAATCGATGAAAAATCGGTCATCAAGAAATCGGTATCGCCCAAGAGTTCATACAAATCATAATTGTGGTCAAATAAGTAATCATTGTTTAAAAAGGCAATGTTGGAATAATTACTCTTGAAGTTAGCGAATAAGCGCATTTCGTAGGGATGCAATTTCACAATTAAGTATTGGTGTCGCTTAGCTAATTCGGCGTTTAATTTTTCCCCATCGAAGTCTTCAAATGCAAAAAAGTTACCTTCTTTGATTTTATCCATAATCGTCTTATCTTCTAACTCATACCTAAACGTAGGCATGTAAATCCCGATCTGTGCTTCTGAATCAGTAGTGTTAAACAAATCTTTTAATAATTGCTCTTTGCTAATAACAGGCTTATCTAGTAGATCTAGACGAGGAAAGCCTAACTTATGGTACTTTTCAGTTTCGATCGCCATACAGGCGCTCATGAGCGTCTCATACAAATCTGAACTTGAAGCGACGATATCTGCATTCTTATGCCACAATTTTTCATTACGCTTATTATCACGATAGCGCGTATTGTTTGCCATGATCCCCATCCGCTTAAGTGGAACACCGTGCCAAAGCTGAACGTTAATTTGATGCTTGCGTACTTTAAATGGTTGGTGCGTTGTAATGACGTAACGCGCCGCACCGATCTTTTGCCAGGCTTCCCATTTCAAGTGAGATGATGGCCATGGTTCAATCAAGCTGACGTTATATTCGGGATGATTAAGCAATAGCCATTTATAAAAGGCATAGCCATTTGAACCTGACCGACCTGAGCCATTTAAGATAACGATATTATTATTTTCCATCGTCGTAAAATGCGCTCTAAATTTCATCAATGATAAATATAGGCGGAATAAAAAACTTTTCATCTGATAACTTCCTCAAAATAATCTGATTTAAGCATACAAAAAAAGCCTGAGTTTACTCAAGCTTTTTTCGTTTATTTTGGCAAACTTTATCTTTTTCCGGCTCTTCTTTCAAAGAATTTAACAATTTCGACAATCAAAATCATGCACAGCCCGGCAATTAAAACAACTGCCCATTGTGCACCATTAAGTTCAGTGACATCAAAGAATCTAGTCATAAATGGCAATTCAACAGCTGACATCACTAAAGCAGAGATAATGATCGCACCATTGAACCATTTGTTAGAAAAGGTATGTCTTCTAAAAATAGATTGGTGTAAGTACTTTGAATTAATTGCATGGAACAATTGGATCAAGCCTAAGGTCAAGAAAGCCATGGTTAAAGCATCCCCGTGCTGCAAAGCAGGATTATCAATATGTGGACCAACATGCAGACCAAATTGGTAAGCACCTAATACTAGGATTCCTTCCAAAATACCTTGATAAATAATTGAGCTAGCTACACCGCCGCTAAAGAAGTTGGACTTTTTACCACGAGGTTTACGCTTCATGATGCCATCTTCAACTGGCTCCACACCTAAGGCGATGGCTGGCAAGGTATCAGTTACCAAGTTAATCCAAAGAAGCTGCACTGGAGCTAAGATATCCCAGCCCAGCATCGTCATCATAAAGACGGTTAACACTTCACCGACGTTACAACTCATTAAGTAAAGAATCGCCTTTTGAATATTGCTAAAGACTTTGCGTCCTTGCTTAACTGCTTCAACAATTGTCGCAAAGTTATCATCGGCTAAGACCATATCGGCAGCACCTTTAGACACTTCAGTACCGGTGATTCCCATACCGATCCCGATATCAGCTTGCTTTAAACTTGGAGCGTCGTTAACACCGTCACCAGTCATGGCAACGATCTTATCATTTGCCTGCCATGCCTTCACAATTCTTACTTTATGCTCTGGCGACACACGAGCATAAACGTTATAGTCACCAACATGCTTAGTAAAGTAATCATCGCTTAATTGATCAAGCTGTGCACCAGTCAAAACACGTTCGTCATGTCCTGGCTCTAAGATCCCCAATCTTTCCGCAATCGCTTGAGCCGTTACTTGGTGGTCACCAGTAATCATAACGGTTCTAATACCAGCACTGTGAGCTTCGGCTACGGCAGCTTTTGCTTCAGGCCGTTCTGGATCAATCATGCCAACAAGTCCTGCAAAAATTAAATCCTGTTCCACGTTATCAGTACTTGGATCATCGTAAGTCTGATCAACTATCTTGTAAGCTAGACCCAAGACACGCAAGGCTTTTTTAGCCATATCTTGGTTAGTTTGTAAAATATCTTGCTTTTGCTCTGCAGTAATTGGTGAAATTTCACCATTAATTTTGACCGAAGTTACGCGCTTAAGTAATTCATCAGGAGCACCCTTAACGGCAACAAAGAACTTATCGCCATACTTATTAACGGTACTCATTAACTTACGTTCTGAATCAAATGGTACTTCTTGCACTCTCTTGTGTTCTTCAAGCAAGTCATGAACATTAATGTTTTGATCAAAAGCATATTGAATCAAAGCCGTTTCGGTAGGATCACCTAGCAAGTCCCCACCATTTTCAATCTTTGTGTCATTAGCCAAGACCATTGATAATAAGGCCGGATTGTCCTCCTCGATTTCATCATTATCATCATGCAAACTGCCGCGATAAAAAATCTTTTCGACGGTCATCCGGTTTTGGGTCAAAGTACCAGTCTTATCTGAACAAATAATGTCAGTAGCACCTAAAGTTTCAACAGCTGGCAATTTTCTGACGATAGCCTTGTGTTTGGCCATTGTTTGCGTACCTAAAGCCAAAATAATCGTAACAATTGCTGGAAGTCCTTCTGGAATAGCAGCTACGGCAAGTGAAACAGCAACTAAGAACATATCAATCAGCAAAGCATTCATTGGCTCCGTGCCTTGCTTGGTGAACATCCCGACAACAAACACAATCACACAAATAGCCAAAATCATGATCGTCAAGATCTTGCCTAAATGGTTCAAGTTTTCCTTCAAAGGAGTGTCGGTTTCATCGGCATTGTTAAGCATCGTGGCGATCTTACCAACTTCGGTATTCATCCCTGTTCCAACGACAATCCCTTCACCACGACCATAAGTAACATTGGTACTAGAATAAGCCATGTTAATTCGATCAGCCAAGGCAATGTCATCACCTTGAAGAGTTTCATCGCTTTTATCAACAGGAATCGATTCACCGGTTAAAGCAGCTTCTTCAATTTTTAAGCTATGTGCTCTAATTAACCGCAGATCAGCTGGAACAACATCTCCAGCTTCAAGCAAGACAATATCGCCTGGTACAAGTTCTGTACTTGGAATTTGTACAATAGCATTATCTCGCCGCACATGCGCACTCGGCGTTGCCATCTGCTTTAATGCGTCGATCGCAGCTTCAGAACGTGCCTCTTGAATTACCCCTAAAACAGCGTTCAGAATAACCACGATCATGATAATTGCGGCGTCTGTCCATTCATGGGCAACTACCCCACTAAGAATTGCAGCAATGATCAAAACAATGATCATAAAATCTTTAAATTGATCAACAAAGCGCATGAACATGCTCTTCTTCTTTTTAGAAGCAAGAGAATTCGGACCATACTTTGTTAATCTCTTTTTGGCTTCTTCACTAGGCAAGCCAGTGTCGATGGCGGTATTCAAATTCTCAACGACATCGGGAATTGTCTCTGTGTAATATTTTCGAGCCATTTTATTTCATCCTTTCTCATAATAAAAAAGAGACTTACATGCTTGTAGCACATAAGTCTCACAAATTAAGGTAAATCCAGAAGTGATTACTTCGGCTGTTGGATTTACCGCAAGCAAATTGCCGTTACTCCCTTATGATCAAGTTCATTATAAGAAGGTTTTGAATCTTTAACAAGTTTTAGTGAATGATTATTTCTTGTAAAAATCATCAAAAACAGTAACTGGCAAATGACGCTTGTGTTCACTCTTCTTCCATAATTTTTCGATTTGATCAGCTGCTTTATCGCTAACTTCCTTGCCTTCAAGGTAGTCATCGATTTCCTTGTAAGTTACACCCAAAGCAACTTCATCTGGCAAATCTGGCTTTTCTTCTTCAAGGTCAGCTGTAGGAGCCTTTTCATAAAGATGAGCAGGGCAACCTAATTCCTTCAAAAGCATCTTGCCTTGGCGCTTGTCTAAGCGGAACAGTGGAGTTAAGTCAGCGGCACCATCACCAAATTTGGTGTAAAAACCACTAAAGTTTTCAGCAGCATGATCAGTACCAACTACGGCACCCTTGTTAGCACCGGCAATGGCATATTGCACAACCATTCTTTGACGAGCCTTGATATTACCCTTGTTAAAGTCAGTAATCTTTTGGCCACTAGCTTCAACTACTTTCACCATAGCATCTACTGGTTCCTTGATGTTAACAATTAAATCTTGATCAGGCTTTTGAAAAGCTACAGCATCTGCAGCATCACTAGCATCAGCTTGAACGCCGTATGGCAAACGTACAGCGATAAATTGGTAAGAATTATCACCAGTTTCTTCACGCATTTCTTCAATCGCCATTTGGCAAAGCTTACCAGTTAAAGTAGAGTCTTGACCACCAGAAATGCCCAACACATATGACTTCAAAAATGGATTAGCCTTTAAATAATCCTTTAAAAAATCAATTGAACGTCTGATTTCTTTTTTAGGATCAATTTCAGGTAAAACATGTTCATAGGCAATAATTTCTTTTTGTAACTCTCTCATCGACCAATGCTTCTTTCTCTAATCTTACGACGAATATCTTGAATAAGATCCATCTTACTCTCATACAAGTTTTGTGATAAATCAACTGGATATTCTTGTGGGTTCAAGCTACGCTTGTATTCATCCCATAAGCCATCCAAATTATCAGCAACAAACTTTTTAATTTCATCAAGGCTAGGTTGATTGTAAACGAGCTTACCTTCCTTAAAGATGTCGTGTAAAAGCGGAATAGCAGTGTAATCAGTAACCACCTTGTTGATGTAAGTATATTGAGGGTGGAACATGAACAATGCGTCAAACTTACGTGGGTCTTCGTCATAGCGAGATACCCAATCACCTTCATTTTTCTTAGCAGTGTTAGCACTGATACGCCATACTTGCTTCTTGCCTGGAGTAGATACCTTGATAGCGTTAGAAGAAATCTTCAAGGTGTCACGCATTGCGTGCATTTCGTCTTCCATGGCAACTAACTTGTAAACTGCACCAAGGGCTGGTTGGTCATAAGCGGTAATGAACTTAGTACCGATACCCCAAACATCGATCTTGGCACCTTGCATCTTCAAGTTAGTGATGGTGTTTTCGTCCAAATCGTTTGAGGCAAAAATCTTAGCATTAGGATAACCGGCATCGTCCAATTCCTTACGAACTTGCTTAGAAATGTAGGCCATGTCGCCGGAGTCGATACGAACACCTAAGAAGTTGATCTTGTCGCCCATTTCGTTAGCAACCTTGATTGCGTTAGGCACACCACTTCTAACAGTGTCGTAAGTATCTACCAAGAAGACACAATCCTTGTGGGTTTCAGCGTATGCCTTGAAGGCTTCGTATTCACTGCCGAATGCTTCAACTAAAGCGTGAGCATGAGTACCGGTGATTGGAATACCGAATAATTTACCGGCACGAACGTTACTGGTTGAGTCAAAACCACCAATGTAAGCGGCACGTGCACCCCAGATAGCTGCGTCAGTTTCTTGGGCACGACGTGAACCGAATTCCATCAAACTATCATCTTTAACTGCCAATCTAATTCTTGCAGCCTTGGTAGCAAGCAAAGTTTGGAAGTTGATGATGTTCAAAATAGCAGTTTCAACTAATTGACATTGAGCAAGAGGACCTTCAACTTGAAGGATTGGTTCGTTCGCAAATACCAATTCCCCTTCCTTCATTGAACGGATGGTGAGCTTGAGCTTTAAATTGCGCAAGTAATCAATAAAGTCATCATCATAGCCTTCCTGCTCTTTCAGATATTGCAGGTCGCTTTCTTTAAACTTTAAATTCTTTAAATAATCAATGATGTGTTCCAAACCAGCATAAACAGCATAACCGTTGCCGAATGGCTCAGTTCTATAAAAAGCTTCAAAAACAGCATTGCGATCGGCAATCCCTTTCTTGAAGTAGGTATACATCATATTAATTTCGTATAAATCAGTATGCAAAGCGAGTGAATCGTCTTTGTCTAATTCTGGGTAAAACATTGTTTCCCTTTCTGTAATTAAAATTTCATTTTTCATTATTATACAGCCAATACTATCACATTGCTATTTTTGAACTTGATTTTCTTAGACGTTTTTTGACAATGTGTCGTAAACTTTTTGAATTGTCTCTAATTGATTTCTTACAGAAAAGTGTTCTTCCGCATAACGTTTCTCATTATTGGCAATTTGACGCAATTCTTTGTTTGACTTATCTACCGCTTCGCCAATTGCCTTTGCAATCGAATCAATATCACCGGTTTTAGCAATGAAGCCGTATTCTGGCCCAGGAATCATCTTGTGAATATCCCCAACATCTGTGGACAAAATTGGGATTAAATTATCTGTGGCTTCTAAAAGCACAAGTGGAAAACTCTCTGAATATGAAGTAAGAACTGCCAAATCAATTCGCTTATATAAGCCGCTAAGCTGATGATGAGTCATAAAACCGTGAAAGGTTACTTGCGGTGCCATGTCTAATTGTCTGGTCAAAGCCTTTAAAGCCTCAAGCTGACTACCATCTCCTGCAATATGCAAACGAATATGTTGGTCGTCCAGTTTTTTAACAGCTTTTAAAAGCAATTCTTGGCCCTTAACCTTTTCAGTACGGGCAACATTAATAATATTGAAATAAGTATGCTCATATTTAGCGGGAATCTCACTATCGCTGTGGAAAAAGATACCATTATAAATTACATGTACCTTACTTTTATCCACTTGTACTTTATTAATGAGCAGCTGTGCAAAACGATTCGTGACTGCAAAAACACAATCAGCTTTTCTTAGCGCACGCAAATTAAGCTTGGTGAAAATTTTTCCTAAAATGCCACGCTCCTCAAAATCCAAGTAGGGATCTGAATGCACAGTAATGCACCAAGTTGCTTTGATTTTTTTATAAATTAGAGAAAGAAAAAGGTTGGCTCTAGCCCCATGCGTATGCACAATGTCATAATGTCCATTGTTAATAAATTGGGTTAACTTACGTAAACTAGCCAAATCATAACGACTATTAGCACCAAGCACATGGGTAGTAATCCCCTTTGCACGAGCTGCCTGAGCTACAGGACCTTCAGCTAAAGTCAATAATTCAAAATCTTTACCTTCATTTTTTGCTTCAGTTAATAAATTAACAATATGTGATAAACCGCCACCATTTTCAAGACCAGCATTTACATGCAAAACCTTCATCAATTAATTATTTTCCTCTCTTCGATTGCTTAACGCGTACAACAAATTTAGGCAATACCATCATTCGCTTAAAACGAGATGGATTAGTAATCAAACGATAGAACCATTCTAGATGCGTCTTTTGAAAAATTTCCGGTGCTCTTTTGACCATGCCAGAGAAAACGTCAAAACTGCCACCTACACCCATCATTAAGGCTGGAGTTTCATTTCTACGTAAAATAGCTAGCAGTTTTTCTTGCTTAGGAAAACCTAGCGCTGCGAAGACCATATCTGGTTGTGTTTTTTGAATTCTACGAGCCACTAAATCTAAGTCTCCCTTAAAGTAGCCATCTTCTGCGCCGACTAAGTTAATATTAGGGTATTCTTTAGCTACCTTAGCTTGCACAGCATGAATTACTGCCGGCTTAGCACCAATCAGGTAGACGCGACTGCCGCGGTCGTTAGCCACACTCATTAACCAAGTGAACAAGTCATAACCCGTCACTCTTTCAGGTAGTGGCTGCTTAATCATCTTAGCCGCCTTAACAATACCTATGCCATCCGCAGTGATATAATCTGTATCATTTTTTAAAATTTTCATGAATTCTGGGTTTTCGTTAGCTGCCATTACGATTTCAGGATTAGCAGTTACTACAAAAGTAGATAAGTGATCATTCAGTCGACTAATAAATTCATTTTGAAATTGATTAAAAGTTTTATTATCAAAATTAACGCCTAAAATATTAACTTTATCCATTTCCACACACCTCACGCGTCTTTTCATCTAATATCTATTTTACCATTGGAATAAGCAAGTACGCGTATGATATTCAAGTTTTATCTTTTCTTCAAACATGATAAGATTGTTTTGTTAAAAGGAGAAAAAATGAAAAAGGTAATTACTTATGGCACGTTTGACCTGCTTCACTATGGTCATGTTCGTCTGCTTAAAAGAGCTAAAGAATTAGGCGATTATTTAATTGTAGGACTTTCTACTGATGAATTTAATGAATTCAAAAAGCACAAGGAAGCTTACAATACTTATCCCGAACGCAAATATATTTTGGAAGCTATTCGCTACGTTGATGAGGTTATCCCTGAAAAAGATTGGGACCAAAAAATCGACGATATTAAAAAGTACAATGTCGATACTTTTGTAATGGGCAGCGATTGGGAAGGCAAGTTTGACTTCTTAAAGCCTTATTGTAAGGTTGTTTACTTGCCAAGAACACCAGGGATTTCAACCACTAAAATCAAAGAAGATTTGAAGTAAAACAAAAAACTCCAATCCCATTCAAATTGAACTGAGACCTAAAAATTAGACAGTTTAAAATACAGGATTAATAGAGGCTTGA
>NZ_AZEL01000049.1 GCF_001434975.1 Lactobacillus gallinarum DSM 10532 = JCM 2011 | reverse complement strand
TTAGTTTACTTATCAACTGTTGATGCTGATGGTAACCCACAAGTTGGTCCTAAGGGCTCAATGACTGTCTTAGACCCAAGTCACTTACAATACCTTGAAAAGACCAAGGGTGAAGCTTACGAAAACATTAAGCGCGGTTCAAAGGTTGCTCTTGTTGCAGCTGATGTTCCATCACACACTGCAGTTAGGGTACTTGCTACTGCAGAAGTTCACGAAGATGATGACTACGCAAAGAAAGTTTTAGCTAAGACTGAATTTCCAAATGCATTCGTAGTTAACTTAAACATCGAAGAAGTATTTGCATAAAACTTAATTTATATGAAATTGAGTCAGGGAAATCTGGCTCTTTTTTAATCAAAAATATCTTGCTTCATTAAAATATTCATGATATTCTAATATAAATCTTTTTTAAACGAGGACTATCATCATGAATTATTTAGACGCTAAGGCAATGTTAACTTCATCTAGCTCAAGTTCTTCTAACTGAACTTGAGTAGTTTTGGCATACAGATAATTCATAGCCTGAATCTACTCATGATAATTAAGTAGGTTCAGGCTTTTTCTATGGAGGAAAACTATGGCAGATAAACAACCCAACAATAACCTAAAACGCTCAATTGGTTTTGGTTCAGCCATTTCCATCGTAAT
>NZ_AZEL01000048.1 GCF_001434975.1 Lactobacillus gallinarum DSM 10532 = JCM 2011 | reverse complement strand
CTGCGTGAATAAACACCGGTAGCTTCAAAAATAATTTGTGGATGTTTAGAAAAAGCAGCCAGCTCATGAAGTAATTGAATAAAACCAGGACGATCATTGGTAATAGTAAGTTCATTTTTACTTTCACCAATTAGTTCACAAACAGTAGAATTCGACTTGCTTACATCAATTCCAAAAGTAACTTGCATAATATAACCCCCTAAGCTCAAGTAGTAAAACGTATTTACTTAAGAAATCAGATCTAATTTTCTAAACTCGACATCT
>NZ_AZEL01000047.1:82114-150542 GCF_001434975.1 Lactobacillus gallinarum DSM 10532 = JCM 2011 | reverse complement strand
ATTATGGGGCAAAACGGTTATAAGAAATTAACCCTTAAGGATCGGGAATGGACTTGCCCAATCTGTCGAACGCCCCATATTCGTGATTGGAATGCGGCCGTGAACATCTTAGAAAAAGGATTAAGCAAGTGGCAAAATCCTAAAATAAAAAAAGCAGCCTTATTCGGGGCTGCAGTCCGCTAGCAACTCGCGGACTCAAAAGGCTTTGGTAATTAGACGACCTCTATCAGCAATAGTCAAAAGATTACTGCTGGTAAGTCAAGTCCGTATCTAAGCAAGTTGGTGTTCTGGTTAGCGCAAGCTAGCAAGCCACTAAGCCCCAGAATTTATTCTGGGGTAGTTGACCGGGAATTAAACGTATAATTGCTTCCTTTCAAGCTAGTTTCTAGTTCGCGGCTAAAGCTATCCTTTTGCAAATTCGAAGTAATCAAAAGAACCAGTACTTGCTCGTTCTTTACCGCAAAAGCAATCCGCGCTGAACCAGCTGTTTTCAAATTTAAACGAAATTCATAAATCGCCTTTCCTTCAATCCGCGTTGGTGCTGCCACCTTCACCTTACTCATGCCTGTTGCCAACTCTTTGACAATCGCTTGTTCAATCAACTTCTTAATTAGCTTTTGTTCATTCTTATGCTTTTTGAAAAAAAGCTTGCATCCCCGTTCGTAAAATACTTCCATTGCATTCACTTTCCTAACTTGATTCATTTCTATGGTAAAACAAAAAGCTCCTCGAACAAATATCGAGCAGCTTTATTTATCATCTTCTACAAATAGGTCTAAGTAACTGACTATCCTCCAATTGCAGTACTTATCGAACACGACAACCCTTTTCTGCAGCAAAATTTTTCTTTTTTGTTTTTCTAAGTCATATTTTGCCATGAAAGAAATTGTTTGAAAAGAGTACCAAAATTATCTATACGGTTAACAAACCGCATGATTAATTTAAAGGTATTCAATTAAAAATAAATAAATTTTATTTTCTGTACAAAAACAGAAATCAATACTCTTGCAATATTTATTATTTTTTCTAAAATAAAAGCCGCTTGCAAGATAAATTGCAAGCGACTCATATTATGGGACATCATGCTTAGCTTTTTCCGAAGCTAAGCATGTTTTTGTATACAATTAATTACTTTAAAATAATTATTCTATAACCTCGTCCTACTTAAGCGTAACACCTTTTCTCCCGGCTTTAAACGATTTTATTATAAGTTAGTGATTACTTAATAGTCTTCAGCTGTAAAAAGGGGAATACCTTTTATTATGCTGGCGTATAGAAAATAACAACCAAACACTACATCCTTTCGTCTAATTTCCTAAAAAAATAGCAACTTTTATGCCATTAAATTAAAAATATAGTTAAAATACTGGTATAATATCGTTTCAGAATAATTAATGTAGAGGTGAGATTTCTGATCATGAAAAGTGCAAATTACACTAGAAAACATCACATGTATTTAATGAATCACAAAAATGGTGACGTTATCGAAGTAAGAATGGACAAGAAAAATAAGACATTCAAGAAAATACGACTTTATCGTCAAGATGGTTTGGGCAACTACTATCTAGATCCACATGGGGAGTTTAAGGATCAGAAAAGTCCAGCAACCAAAGAGAATATCGTAGAAGCCGGAAAAAAGGTCAGCGATCATATCTCTAGCGCTGAGAACTGGCACCATAAAGTTAGACCTATTTTCAACGCTGAACACAAAATCGTCGATTTCGAACCACGATTGCATTTGGAACACCATACTAAGATTCAAAATGCTAAAAGATATTTGCGTCACTTGGAAAGACGACACGCAGACTTCATTTTCCGTAAAAATAGCAAAACGCCTTTGTTAATCCCATGGAATTACATCAAGGATATGATCTATGAAGATCGCAATAAAGAAATGGTTCTAGCCCATAAGGTGCACAAGTTAAGAAAATAGTCTAAATAAAGTGTCTGGGAAAAACTCAGAAATTAAGAAATCCTAATAAATCTTGGTATCAATAAACCTTGATTTATTAGGTTTTTTTTGAGTGAAAGTCTAAAATTAATTAAATTACTCCCATTCAATCGTTGAAGGTGGCTTACTCGTCACATCGTAAACTACGCGGTTAACGTTATCTACTTCATTGACGATTCTATCTGAAATGTGACCAAGTACATCCCATGGAATTTGGGCAAAATCTGCAGTCATCCCATCAATTGAGGTTACGGCACGAATACCAATCGTATAGTCATAAGTACGTCCATCGCCCATTACTCCAACGGAGCGAATACCTGGAAGAACGGTGAAGTATTGCCAGATCTTTTCTTGTAAACCTGCCTTCTTGATCTCTTCTCGTAAAATCGCATCAGATTCACGCACAATCTTAAGCTTGTCTTCAGTCACTTCACCAAGAACACGGATACCAAGACCAGGGCCTGGGAATGGCTGACGCCATACCAAGTCATGTGGGATACCAAGCTTTTCACCAAGTTCACGTACTTCATCTTTGAACAACTTACGCAGTGGTTCAATCAGCTTGAAATGCATGTCCTTAGGAAGACCACCAACGTTGTGATGGGACTTAATCGTTTGGGCAGTGTTGGTACCTGACTCGATAACATCAGTATAAAGCGTACCTTGAGCTAAGAAATCTACATCCTTTAACTTCTTAGCTTCTTCGTTAAAGACCTCGATGAATTCCTTACCGATAATCTTACGCTTCTTTTCAGGATCAGTTACACCTTTCAACTTGTCTAAGAATCTCTTTTGGGCATTAACCCGAATGATGTTAACACCAAGATCCTTGTTCAAGGCTTGCATTACTTGATTGCCTTCGTCTTTACGCAGCATTCCGTGATCAACAAAAATTGCAGTTAATTGATCGCCGATTGCTTTGTGTAAAAGAGTAGCAGTAACGCTAGAATCTACACCACCCGAAAGACCTAAGATGACTTTCTTGTCGCCAACTTCTTTACGGATCTCATCAACCTTCATGTCGATGAAGTCGTTCATGGTCCAGTTGGCAGCAGCACCACAGACGTCAAAGGCAAAGTGCTTCAAAATATCCAAACCATATTCTGAGTTACGAACTTCAGCGTGGAATTGAATACCATAGAACTTCTTGTCCGGGTTAGCAATAGCAGCGATTGGACAGTTCTTGCTTGAAGCAGTTACTTCGAAGCCCTTAGGTGCTTGAGTTACTAAGTCACCGTGGCTCATCCAAACGTATTGCTTGCTTGGTAAGCCCTTGAACAAAGCGCTGTCTGGATCTTCAACAGTAGTGTTTGCTCTACCGTATTCCTTGTTGTCAGCAGGTTCAACCTTACCACCCAAGTCATAGCTCATCAGTTGCATCCCGTAACAAATACCCAAAATAGGAATACCTAATTTAAAGATTTTAGGATCAACTTTTAAAGCACCTTCGTCATAAACACTATTTGGCCCACCTGAGAAAATAATTCCTTTAGGATTCATTTCCTTGATCTTATCAATTGAAAGATCGTGGGGCAAAAGTTCTGAGTAGATGCCAAAATCACGAATGCGTCGAGTGATTAATTGATTGTATTGACTACCAAAGTCAAGAACAATAATCTTGTCAAAATCGTCTAGATTTTTAGCCACTTGATTTTCCCTCTTTTCAACTACACGTTTTTAGTCAACTTTACTAGGAATTTTCAAAAAGGTCAATCAATATTTATGAAACCGAAGTTAAATGTTCAGCTTTTAGGTAATGCAACTACCAGTTGCAACCGCTAGTTGCCTAAGACGCAAGCAAAAAGTTATTGTTAGCAACTAATCTTTGTTATAAATTAAAATCATCAACAAAACAGAAAGGACGACCAATTATGAAACTAGGTCAAAAAATCGCGGGATTACGCAAAAAATCTAGTCTCTCACAAGAAGCCTTGGCTGAAAAAATGAATGTCAGTCGTCAAGCCGTTTCTAAGTGGGAAAGCAATCAATCGATACCTGACATCGAAAAGATAGTCGATTTATCAGAATTATTCGGAGTTACCACTGACTATTTATTAAAGAATGGGACACCATCTTTTGAATTACCCGGGAAAAGTTCTGAAGAAAAAATAGAAAAAGCTTTACCAGCAATCACTGATCAAGAAATTGATCAATACTTAGAAGTCGCAAAAAAGGCGGCCCACTTTGAAAGTTTATCGATCGCTTTATTCTTTTTAGCAATTGCCTCATTTTGCCTATTTTCTACTTTGGTATTCATCTCTCACAATATCTTTGGAACAGTAGCATACATAGCCCCAATTATCATCATCGCTATTGCATTGGGCTATTTTATCCATGCTAAATTGATGATGCACGAATTCAAATCAATCACTCAAAATAAATTTGCTTTAACTTCTACACAAAATGATTTAATCGATTCATCTGCTCATGAATTTAGAAATAAGAATAACCGACGAATCGTTATTGGTGTAGTTCTCTGCATTCTTGCCATTATTCCATTGATATTAATTTGGACTTTGCATCTTCTACCTGACTGGGCATGGGCAGTATTAGCCATTACCTTTGTTTTACTCGGTATCGCCAGTTATCAATTTACTTTCTACTTCTTAAGACAGCTTGCCTTTAAAACAATTTCTGGACGTAGAAAACATTTACCCAAAGAAGAGAAAAGCTTGTTAATTAACGGTAGCGTGATCTTTTGGATAGTTTTATTTCTTGTCTACTACCTCATTCGTCATTACGTTCCAGATCCTAGCATTGCTGACCACGTTTCAGGTCTCATCTTTAACCTAGCATTAGTCACTTATCTAATTTTCACATTAATATTTTTTAAAAAGAAGGCGAAATAAAAAACATATTACTTCTCCAACAAGAAATAATCGAACATTAAAGCTTAATTTTCTACTTGTGTTCGGTAATGTATTCTGTTACTATTAAACCAACGCAATAATATCTATATATCGTCGAAATAAGGTCGGCAGTTTCTACCCACTACCGTAAATGGTGGACTATAGGTGAATGAAAGTTAAGAAAAGATATCTTAAGGACTTCTTTTACCTGAAATTTGGGTAGAAGAAGTCCTTATTTCTTTAGGAGGATTAAGTAGTTGAAGTTATTAGAAGACAGAATTAAACGAGACGGCGAAGTTTTGGATGGGGATGTCCTTAAAATCAACTCATTCTTGAACCACCAAGTTGATCCTAAGTTAATGATGCAGGTTGGTGAAGAATTCAAGCGTCTTTTTGCCGATGAAAAGATCGACAAAGTCTTGACCTGTGAAGCTTCAGGTATCGTACCCGGCATCATGACCGCCTACCAATTAGGTGTGCCAATGGTCTTCGCTAGAAAGAAGAAGCCATCTACTCTTAACGATGCAGTTTACTGGGCAGATGTCTTCTCATACACCAAGAAAGTTAACAATAAGATCTGTGTAGAAGAAAAATTCTTACACAAAGGCGAAAACATTTTAATCATCGATGACTTCGTTGCCCACGGTGAAGCCGTTAAAGGTATGGTTAACATTGCTAAACAAGCCGGCTGTGACATCGTTGGTGTCGGTGCCGTCGTTGCCAAAACCTTCCAAGGCGGAAGCGACTGGGTTAAAAACGAAGGCTTACGCTTTGAAGCTCTAGCAAGTATCGATAGTTTCAAAGATGGTCAAGTACACTTCGAAGGAGAAGAATAAATAAAAAATGGCACAAAAAGAAGTTAGTCACAAAAAAGCTGCTGTCTTAGGTTTGCAACACCTGCTCGCCATGTATTCCGGTGCTGTTGCCGTTCCTCTTTTGATCGGTACCGCACTTAAATTCAATAGCGAACAAATGACTTACCTTGTTTCCATTGATATCTTCATGTGTGGTCTTGCCACCATGATCCAATTGTTCCGCAACAAATACTTTGGTATCGGCCTTCCCGTTGTTTTAGGCTGTGCCATCCAAGCTGTTGCCCCACTTGAAATGATCGGACAAAAATTTTCGATCAACACGATGTACGGCGCAATCATCGTCGCCGGTATCTTCGTTTTCCTAGTCGCTGGTTGGTTCTCAAAAATTAAAAAGCTATTCCCGCCAGTCGTCACAGGAACTTTAATTACAGTTATTGGGTTAACTTTGATTCCTGTTGCTGTCCAAAACATGGGCGGTGGCAGTGCTCAAGCCAAAGACTTCGGTGATGCGAAAAATCTTATCGCTGCCTTTCTTACCATCCTCATCATCGTTGCCATCGAAATCTGGACCAAAGGGTTCCTTCGTTCAATTTCTGTTTTGATCGGATTAATCGCCGGAACCGTCATTGCAGGTTTTATGGGTCTTGTTTCATTAAAGCCCGTTACGCAAGCTTCTTGGTTCCACTTACCTCAACTTTTCTACTTCGGCGTGCCTGAATTTGAATGGTCTTCTTGTTTAACAATGATCATCATTGCATTGGTTTCTATGGTTGAATCAACCGGTGTCTTCTTTGCAATCGGCGACCTGCTTCATAAAAATATTACCGAAGATGACCTTAAACGCGGTTATCGTGCCGAAGGACTGGCACAAGTCTTCGGTGGGCTTTTCAACACCTTCCCCTACACTACATTCTCACAAAACGTTGGCCTGCTTCAATTATCTGGTATTAAAACAAAACGCCCAATCTACTGGGCTGCAGGCTTATTGATGGCTATGGGTCTTCTTCCTAAAATCGGCGCTTTAGTAACCATTATTCCTGATTCTGTCTTAGGCGGCGCCATGTTAGTCATGTTCACCATGATCGCCGTTCAAGGGATCAGAATGTTAACCAAAGTTGACTTTGAAAACAACCGTAACATCTTGGTTGTAGCTATCTCTATCGGATTAGGTTTAGGCGTTACCGTTTATCCACAAATTTTCCAAGCCCTTCCTCAAACTATCCAATTGTTCTTGGGTAACGGTATCGTAGTTGCCAGCATCTGTGCCACTTTGCTTAACCTTATATTTAATGGAAGAAGCGGTGCCAAATAAGCTGAATATCCTATTTCATAATTTGCGAATCTCACATATTTTTCTATAAATATTTTTTAAACCCTAATAAAACGCCTGACATAAAAATCAGGCGTTTTACTTTTTATGAAAATGTCTAAACTGTTTTCGTGGTCGATCAGGCGTAAGAAAAGAAATGATTGGCAAAACAAGATAAGCAATTAAAGTGATTTTAGGCAAAAGAATCAAAATTACAATTAATGGCATCCCTATCAAAAGCGTTCTAACCAGTGCGGTCTGCCAAACGGCTCCCTTATGAACGCGGCCATAATTGCCAGCCACAAAGATCCAAAACGCACACATTTGCACCAACAGATAAACGCCGCCGTAGACTGCTAGCGCCATTTGCGAAGGATCAATGATAATCCACTTAGTCATCTAATAATCGCAATCACGCCATCGTTAAAAGTGAGTAGGTGTTCTCTTAGCGATGTCTGAAATCGTTCAAAAAATCTATCCTGCTTGTCTTTTTCCATACTCATTCTTCCCCATAATCTTAATCATTCTCTATAATAAGAATAGAAGAAAAGTTTTTCAATAGCGAGGAAAATATGCCGAACCAATATCATAATTTCAACAATCAAAATCTCGAAAGCCACATTCTATTTTATGGTGAGCAAGCTTGTCAGCCTGACGAATACTTCGAAGGCAATAATCTGCGCAAAAACGATGTCCTCTATTACATCATGTCGGGTAAAGGCACTTTTACTTCAAGCGGCCACCATTCAGTCAAATTAAAAGAAGGCGACCTATTCTACATTCCACGTAGTCAAACCTGCTACTTTCAAGCAGATCATGATGAACCATGGCAGTATTTCTGGATTGGGTTAGCCGGTCCTGGCACCAACCAGATGATTAAGGCTTCTAATTTGCCTAATAAAAACTTTTTGCGGCAGATTCAAAACACTAAGTTCTTCACGACTTTACATAAAATCTACGGCATTTTAAACAAAAAGACCTCGCTACTCAACAACATTCAAATTGCATCCCTCACCTATCAACTCTTCTATCATCTGGTGAGCGAATTTCCTGATCATCCACCAGTACGTAAAACGCCTAAAGTTGATCAATACCAAATCGCTATCGACTACTTGAATAAAAACTACACTGATCCTACTTGCAATATCGTAGAACTCTGCAACCGTCTCGGCGTCTCACGTAGTTTCTTGTATGCTTTATTTAGAAAGAATACTAAGATATCACCGCAAAAATATCTAATGCAATTGCGCATAGAAGCTGCTAAGAAAGAATTACAAAATACTACGCATAATTTAAAGCAAATTGCACATACAGTCGGCTATGGCGATGAATTTACCTTCTCCAAAGCATTTAAACGATATAGCGGCGTTAGTCCTAACGTATTTCGTGGAAATTAGGATACTTTTTGCATACAATATTAAGTATGAAGTAAATATTATCTAGTAAAGGAATGATCAAATGAAACAAACAGAATGTACTACTATCTTAGTTGGTAAAAAAGCAACTATTGACGGCTCAACCATGATCGCTCGTAGTGAAGACGGTGGTCGTACCATTATCCCTGAAGGCTTCAAGGCAGTTAACCCAGAAGACCAACCTAAGCACTACACTAGCGTTATCAGCAAGCAAAAGATCGATGACGAAGATTTAGCTGAAACTCCTCTTCGTTACACTTCTGCACCCGATGTTTCAGGCAAAAATGGTATCTGGGGTGCTGCAGGTATCAACGCAGAAAACATTGCGATGACTGCTACTGAAACTATCACTACTAACTCACGCATCCAAGGCGTTGACCCACTTCTTGACCCATCAGAAGGCGGTTTAGGTGAAGAAGACTTTGTTACTTTAACTCTTCCATACCTTCATTCAGCATTTGACGGTGTTAAGCGTGTAGGTTACCTTGTTGAAAAATACGGTACCTACGAAATGAATGGTATGGCCTTCTCAGATAAGGACACTATTTGGTACCTTGAAACTATCGGTGGCCACCACTGGATCGCACGTCGCATCCCTGACGATGCTTACGTTATCGCACCAAATCGTTTGAACATCGATGAATTCGACTTCGATGACACTGACAACTTCGCTGCAGCAAGCGACTTGAAGGACTTAATCAGTGAATACCACTTGAACCCAGACCGTGAAGGCTACAACATGCGTCACATCTTTGGTTCATCAACTATCAAGGATGCTCACTACAACAACCCACGTGCTTGGTACATCCACAACTACTTCGACCCAGACTTCGGTGGCACTCCTGCTGACCAAGATCAACCATTTATTTGCCACGCAAATCGTTTGATCTCAATCGAAGACATCAAGTGGGCTGAAAGTTCACACTACCAAGACACTCCATACGATGCATATGGTGATCAAGGTACTCCTGAACAAAAGAAGACCTTCCGTCCAATCGGTATCAACAGAAACTTTGAAACTCACATTTTACAAATTAGAAATGACGTACCTGCAGAAATCGCTGGTGTTCAATGGTTAGCCTTTGGTCCAAACACCTTCAATTCAATGGTGCCATTCTATACTAACGTAACTACTACTCCAGAAAGCTTCCAAACTACTCCTAAGTTCAACTTGAACAAGATTTTCTGGCTTAACAAGTTGACTGCACAACTTGGCGACACCAACTACCGTGTATACGGCGAACTTGAAGATGCCTTTGAACAAAAGAGTTTGGCACAATGCCACAAGATCCAACACGACACTGACAAGGAAGTTAAGGATCTTTCAGGTAAGGAATTACAAGATAAACTTATTGCAGCTAACCAAAAGATGGCTGACACTGTTTACAACAACACTGTTGAACTTCTTGGTCAAATGGTTGACGAAGGTCACGGCTTGATGACTTTGAAGTACGACTTGCTCGACTAATAATTAAATATTAAAAGCAATAAGAGCTTGAGATTATTCTCAAGCTCTTATTTTTTACTCAAATAATGGAACTGCATCTGCAAGTGATTTAACTACGGTTACTTTCTTGATCATTTCTTCTGATGACATTACTTGATCTGGCACAAGTACCACATCAATCCCTGCATTTAATCCTGACTCTACCCCATTAGGTGCATCTTCAAAAATTACTGCTTCATTTTTATCTACTTTTGCGACATTTAACGCATGCAAATAAATATCTGGGGCTGGTTTATTATTTTTTACATCTTCACCGGTAACAATCCCTGCAAAATACTGACGTAAATCATTATGACTAAGATTAAAATTAATCTTTTCAATATCTGAAGAAGAGGTAATGTAAGATTTGATTCCTTTTTCTTGTAAAAAGCTAAGCAGTTTTTCAGCACCAGGCTTAACTGCTAATTTTCCTTCTTTAACTCTTTGATTAAATAAAGCCAGGGCTTCATCAAAAATCTTTTGTCCTAATACTTTATCACCAGTTTTTTGTTGTAAATATCTCAATGTAGGCTCAAAACCGGTTGCCAATAGTTTATTATTCTCAGATTTTTGATAGTCAAAACCATATTTTGCCAACACTTCTTTACGTGTCTGGAAATATAATGTCTCACTATCAACTAGCGTTCCATCCATATCAAAAAAAGTCACTTTTTTATTTTTTAAATCCATTTTACTTTCCTTATATCCTTTTGCTTTTTATGTAACCTCTTTCATTGTAACAAATTAAAAAAGCATATTCTTACTCGAATATGCTTTTTAACTAGATATTGTCTAATATACCAGGTTCACTCGGATCATCTTTAATTGTGACATCAGCTCCAAGTTGACGAAGCTTCTCTTGTACACGATCATATCCGCGCAAAATATTGCCAGCCTTATCAATTACAGTAGTACCATTTGCCATTAATCCGGCAATCATTAAGCAAGCTCCCGCTCTAATTTCACCAGCTGTTACTTCAGCTCCATGAAGTTGCTTAGTTGGATGAGCCAAAATAATATTATCTTCAACTTTAATATCGGCACCCATCTTCTGTAATTGTGGAATATGACCATTACGTTTTGGATAAATATTATCGATTACTACGCCTTCACCTGATTTAGCAGTTAAAAGAAGCGGTGTAATTGGTTGTTGAAGATCAGTCGCAAAGCCAGGATACACGTCTGTCTTTACTTGTACCATCTTTAAGTCCCCTGCTGGGTAAACATAAAGTGAATCTTCATCTGCGTCAATTACTACACCCATTTCTTCTACCTTGGCTAAGTAAGAATCCAGGTGCTCCTCAATAATATTATGAATGCGAATACCATTACCAATGCAAGCAGCCAAGGAAACATAAGTACCTGCTTCAATTCGATCAGGAATAATTGTATGTGGAATTTGTGCTTTAAGCATATCCACACCTTCTATTCTGATAGAATCAGTTCCGGCACCACGAATTACTGCGCCCATATTATTCAAGAAGGTCGCTAAATCAATAATTTCTGGTTCTTTGGCTGCATTTTCAATAATAGTTTGGCCTTGTGCAGTTACACTGGCCATAATAATATTCATCGTTGCACCAACAGACGGCATTTTCAAATGGATTTTTGCCCCATGCAATCCATCTTCTGGTGCTGTAATTACAATTTGATCATTTTCATTTTTTACACTGGCGCCTAGAGCTTCAAAGCCCTTAATATGTTGGTCAATAGGACGTGGTCCAATATCGTCACCACCAGGGAAGCCTACTACTGCCTTGCCAAAACGACCGAGAAGCGCACCCATGAAGTAATACGATGCACGCAAACTCTTAATCTTACCAGCTGGTAATGGACTCATCTTAATATTCTCTGGATCAATACGTAATGTGGTTTCTCCAAAATCACAATGTACATCCATCTCGCTTAATAAATCCATTAAGTTGACAACATCAGCAATCCTTGGGACGCCTTCCAAAGTTACTGGTGTTCTTGACAAAATCGATGCTGGAATGAGCGCAACTGTAGAGTTCTTTGCGCCACCAATCCAAACGTCACCTTGTAGAGGCTTTCCACCATGAATAATCATCTGCTTCATTGGCGAAAACAAATCCTTTTCTTTTACTTTCAATTAATCATAATAATGTTAAAGGAAATTTGAGAAAAAAACAAGAGCCGAGGTCCCTCAACTCTTGTTTTCTTAAGATTTTGTATAATTCAAGTGATTATTCATTAAAATTCTTGTGCTGGAAGTCCACTAGCTGCACCGATAAATGACTTAAATAATCCTTCTGGACGTTGTGGACGACTCAAAAATTCTGGGTGGTATTGAGCTGCAATAAAGAACTTCTTCTTTGGCAATTCAATGATTTCAACCAAATGATTATCTGGTGATACACCTGAGAATACCATACCAGCTTTTTCAAATGCTTCACGATATTTGTTGTTAAATTCAAAGCGGTGACGGTGACGTTCTTGAATTACATCTTGATCATCGTAAGCTTCACGAGTCTTAGTACCCTTCTTAAGAGCAGCTGGGTAAAGACCTAAACGCAAGGTACCACCAATATTTTCTTCATCACGCTTATCAGCCATGATATCGATAATATTGTTCTTACAATGTGGTTCTGCTTCAGTAGTATTAGCATCTTCAAGATTCAAGATGTCACGTGCAAATTCTACACTAGCCATTTGCATACCTAAGCAAATACCCAAGAATGGAATATCATTTTCACGAGCATACTTAATAGCAGTGATCATACCTTCAAGACCACGAGTACCAAAACCACCAGGTACGATTAAGCCATCAGAGCCTTCCATGATCTTAGCAATGTTATCGTCAGTAATATCCTCTGCTTGAACCTTATCTACATCAATCTTGGTGTTGTAAAGGTAACCAGCATGTTGCAAAGCATCAGTTACTGAGATGTAAGCATCTTCAAGTTCTACATACTTACCAACCAAAGTAATCTTAGTGTGGTGCTTCAAGTTCTTAGCACGTTCATCAAGCTTCTTCCAACCTTTCATATCTGCTTCTGGCTTTGGACTTTCAATATGTAAGAAATCACAAACTTTTTGGTCCATACCTTGCTTTTGAAATGCCAAAGGCACATCGAATAATGAAGGAGCATCAATGGATTCGATAATTCGATCAACAGGAACATCAGTAAAAGTTGAAATCTTGTTTTTGTGTTCTTGATCAATTGGTTGTTCAGCACGAAGAACAAGCATGTTAGGTTGAATACCGATGCTACGAAGTTCAGCAACTGAGTGTTGAGTTGGCTTAGTCTTCATTTCATGAGCTGCGTGAAGAAGTGGAACTAAAGTACAGTGAATGTACATTACATTTTCTTCACCAACTTCACGACGCATTTGACGAATAGCTTCCATGAATGGAGTTGATTCCATATCACCAACAGTACCACCAATTTCAGAAATAATAACTTCTGAATCAGTAGTAAGAGCTGCACGCATAATCTTCTTCTTGATCATATCAGTAATATGTGGAATTACTTGTACAGTAGCACCGTTGTAGTCACCGCGACGTTCTTTTTCAAGAACTTCTTGGTAAATCTTACCAGTAGTTACATTAGAATATTTACTTGTTCTAACATCAACAATTCTTTCATAGTGACCTAAGTCAAGGTCAGCCTCTGTACCGTCATCGGTAACATAAACTTCACCGTGTTGGTAAGGACTCATTGTTCCTGGGTCAATGTTAATGTATGGGTCAAACTTTTGCATGGTTACTTTTAAACCACGATTTTTAAGAAGTCGACCTAAACTTGATGCAGTAATACCCTTACCAAGTGAAGATACGACACCACCAGTTACGAAAATATATTTTGTCATTTATTTGCTCCTTTTTAACTTATCCTTTAAACAAAAAAGCTCCCTTGTTAGGGAGCTAAATGCACATAGGGTGCCCAACAAAAATACTATCTGCTTTTTCCTCTTAAGTCAAGCAAATTAATTATCTTCGTCGTCATCATCATCGTTTAATTGTGATAATTGACCTTCAATTCCGTCTGGCAATACGTCATCTGTATCGTCATTATCTTCATCGTATTCAGAATCATCATCACCATAATCGTCATCGCTATCGTCAGCAGTAGCGTCTAAATCATCGTCTTCTGGATCATCATTATCATAATCGATAATATCATCATCACCAGTAGCGCTTGCTAAGAATGCGTTAACCTTCTTATGGTGCTTACGTGCATCGTCTTCTTCTTCATCTTCTGGGTGGTTAACTTCTTCATCAACTGATTCATATGGGAACCAAGTACGAAGTGCCCATACATTTTCACCCATAGAGATAAATTCACCATCAGTATTCATATTAGTATAAAATTGTGGCAAACGTTCACGAATTTCTTCGTCACTCTTATTCAAGTATTTTTGTACGGCATTAACGATATCGGCAAATGCCATTCTCTTACCATTATCTTCCAAAATTGCTCGTGCAACTTCGATCATTGATAATTCATCGCGGTTTTTGTCTTTAAATTTGTCTAATCCCACAGCTGTACGTCCTCTCTTTTACAATCTTTACTATTCTACTAGGCGTTTAAGTAAAAATCAACGTGACTGCATAGTTACCTATTAAGTATAGTCCATTAAAGAGGTCATATTCAAGCCGAAGTTGATGTGAACTTGCTTGCTCTTTATATTCAAGCAAATTTGTCACACTAGTCATATCCATTTGTCGTCCTTCAACAACATAGCGGCAATTAACTTTCTCACCAGGAACAAATTTCATCAAAGAATAGTTGTTATTATCTACCCCGCGCTTAATTATGAGTTCATCCTCTTTCAACAACATTTTAACAAGAATGGTGCCCTCTTCTTTATAAGATACACGAATTACACCATTATTTTCTTCTAGCTGGCCTGAGGCTACTTTAGTAAAAGTTTCTGTTTCATCATCTTGTGTAATTTTACTAGTCAAATTAACCGTAATTGCTGCCATATCCTCATCCCTTTCATTAAACACTCTTGGTTGATATTTGCTATAATTTTATGTGGTTACAATCTATTTTAGTATATAATTCCAAAAATTAAATTATCAAGCTTGGTGGTTTTTATGGCAAGATTTCAAAGTGAAAAATTAAAACAAGAAGTTGTGCTCCGTGACCCTGTTCACGGTTATATCCATATCGAAGATAAAGTTGTTCTAGACGTTGTTAAGTCCAAGGAATTTCAACGCATGCGCAGAATTAAGCAGTTGGGACCTGTTAACTACGTCTTCCCAGGTGCTACTCATACCCGGTTTGAACATAATCTAGGTGTATATGAACTTACTAGAAGAATTTGTGATATTTTTGCAAAAAAATATCCTTCTATCACACCAGGTGATGGTCTATGGAATGATGATAATCGCTTATTAGTTGAATGTGCGGGCTTACTTCACGACATTGGCCATGGTCCATATTCTCATACTTTTGAACATTTATTTAATACTAATCATGAAAAAATTGGACAAAAGATCATTACAGATCCTAATACTGAAATCAACAAAGCTTTAAAACAGGTTGCACCTAATTTTCCTGAATTGGTAGCTAGCATAATTGCTAAAACTTATCCTAATCCACAAGTAGTTAAGATGATCTCTAGTCAAGCTGATGCGGACAGAATGGATTACTTGCAACGAGATGCATACTTTACAGGCGTTAACTATGGTCGATTTGATTTATCCCGCATTTTACGCGTTATCAGACCTTATCAAAACGGAATTTGTTTCACTAACAACGGTATGCATGCCGTTGAAGATTATATAGTCTCTCGCTATCAGATGTACCAACAAGTTTACTTCCACCGCGTAGGCCGTTCCATGGAGGTTATTTTACAGCATTTACTTGAACGTGCAAAAGATATTTACGAAAAGGGTAATTTAAAAGTTACTTCTAGTCTAGCTAGCTTTTTAGAAGGGAATTGGACTCTTGATGATTATCTTAATTTAGATGATGGCGTCATGGAAACAAACTTTTTAATGTGGACTGAAGCGCAGGATCCTATTTTATCAGATTTAGCTAAAAGATACTTATACAGAAAACCTTTTGCTAGTGTAAGAATTGACGAAGAAACTAAAAACCTATTGCCTAAACTGAGAAATATTATTAAGCAAACAGGATTCAATCCGGATTACTACACTGCCACTAATTCTGCTTTTGACGAGCCTTATGACGCTTATAAGCCATCAGGTAAAAATGCTAATAGTCAAATTGAAATCATGCAAGATGATGGCAGTTTAATCGAATTATCCCAGCTTAGTCCTTTAGTTCGAGCATTAAATGGTACTTTCCAAGGTGATGAGCGCTTCTTCTTCCCTAAGACCATGCTTTCACATGACGAAGATCAACCGCAAATTTTTGATCCCCTTTATGAACAATTCCAAAAATACGTCAAAAATGGAGCATTAAGATACTTAAGAAAGCCTCGTAAGAGGTAAAATAGATTTATATAGAAAAGAGGTATCTGTTATGAATAATGACGATTTAAATACAAACGTAAGAACTCAAATTAATCCCGAAGACGAGATTGAACATGTCGAAAAAAGTGGCTACAGACAAGTCAAAGACTTAATGAATACTATTCATGGTTATTGCATGGATTATACTAAGCTATCATTTGATTTCATTCATGACAACAAGGACTTAATTAAGGATATTGTGAAGACAGGATGCAAGACTGGTATGGTCGTCAGCATCGCCGCAGCAAGCGTAAGTATTGCTAAAGCTTTATCTAAAAATGAATAAATTTAATTAATAAAATGGGCTAGCCAAAAACTAGTCCATTTTTGTTCGCTTTTTTTCTTTCAATTCAAGTAGCAACGCATATAAAGCCCCATATAAGTTGGCATCATTACCATACTTTGCGGCTACTACGGGTGGAGCAATCATTTGCTTACCAATCATTGGATTATTTTCTAAAATTTTATGCAATTGATTATTAATCTCTTCAATTAAGACTGGTTGTGCACTAATTCCACCGCCAATTACAAATTTGGAAGCATTAATGATAGTTTGGATATTAATGATCATGATAGCCACATTGCGACAATAACGTTGAAAGATTGCCAATGCACGTAAATTTTCTTCATTAATCGCTTTAAAAGCTGCTACACCATCAGCTAGATTCGAAACATTACCTAACGCTAAATTGATTTTTTTAATCATATTAACCGCTGAACAGGTATAACCAGTATATGCTGCCATATTTTTGGCGCCTATTCCAGCGTTAGTAATCATCCAGCTAAGCTCTCCTGCTTGAAATGTCCAACCATGAACGACTCGATGATTAACTACTATCCCACCACCAACGCCAGTTCCTAGAGTAATAGTGACGCCATCAGCTACATCATGTAATTCACCATGCCATTGCTCTGCTAAAGCCGCAGCTTTACCATCATTTTCTACGCTAACCGGTACCTGATATTTTTTGCCTAAAGTTTCTTGTAAATTCAGCCCATCAAGAAATGGCAGAGCACCACCAAAATAAATAACTTTGTGCTTAGTATCAATCTTACCTGGTACGCAAACAGCAATTCCCTTAAACTGTCCTCGATATTTATCTGCTACTTGATAAATTGGCTGCATAAACGCAGCAAGACTTTCTGTATTCGTCTCTACTCTGTCTTTTTCAAAAATTTTTCCTTCTTCATCAATCAAGGCATATTTCAAATTTGTGCCGCCAATATCAAAAGATAAGTATTTTGCCATGTTTTTCACCTAATACAAAAAACGGCTAGTCAATCGACTAGTCGTCCTTTTTAAATCTTTAATTATTCATTCTTGTCTGCTTCATATCTAGTATTAAACAATGGGCTAAGTGCCTTATGTTCTTGAATGCACTTGATAGCATCCCCCATAAGTGGACCCACTGATACTAAAAGCATCTTGTCGAGCTTCTTTTCAGCTGGTTGATTAATTGAATCAGTAAGAACTAAGTTCTTAATTGGTGAAGCATTTAATCTCTTGATAGCTGGACCAGAAAGAACAGCATGAGTTGCACTAGCATAAACTTCAGTAGCACCTGCATCAATTAATGCTTGAGCTGCTAAAGTAATAGTACCAGCAGTATCAATCATGTCATCAATGATAATTGCACGCTTACCCTTAACATCACCAATAATATTCATAACTTCGGCGACATTAGCCTTAGGACGACGCTTATCAACGATTGCGATAGGACAACCTAAGAATTCAGCAAGCTTTCTAGCACGGTTAACACCACCGTGATCAGGTGACACAACAACTGCGCCTTCTTCTAAGTTGTTACGTAAGAAGTAATCAGCAAGAAGTGGAGCACCCATTAAGTTATCAACTGGAATATCAAAGAAGCCTTGAATTTGTGGTGCGTGTAAATCAAGTGACAAAATACGATTTGCACCTGCAGTTTGAAGCATATCAGCAACAAGCTTAGCAGTAATTGGTTCACGTGCACGAGTCTTACGGTCTTGACGAGCGTAACCATAGTAAGGCATCACAATGTTAATTGTACGAGCACTGGCACGACGTACAGCATCAATCATAATCAAAAGTTCCATTAAATTGTCATTTACTGGATCACTGGTGGATTGAATGAGGTATACGTCTTTACCACGTACAGTTTCATCAATATTAATTTGAATCTCGCCATCACTAAAACGTTCAACACTTGACTTTGAAAGTGGTACGCCCACACGATCAGCAATCTTTTGTGCTAATGGCACGTTTGAGTTGAGGGCAAAAATCATCATATCGTCTTTATAGGACATAATTTCCTCCGTAAAAATAATTAACCAGCTCTATTTTAGCAAAAGTTGTTCCAAAAAGAACCATGTACTCCTTAATTATAACAAGATTTTTTGTTTTAACAGTAAAAAAGCGGTAAAAGCACTAACTATTCCTCACTAAAAAAGTTAGAATATACTTGTACTTTCTAGTACAACGAAAATATCCTAAAAAAATAAGACATAACGTCTTTTGACGCTACGTCTTATTTTATTTTTCTCTTAATTAACGATTAATAGCTGAGTTTTGAACAGCGTAGTCATTAATGTTTAATGATTGTGTATAACCGTTAGTTACGATTGATAAAGTAGTGTTATTATTTGAGAATTGAATTGCGCTTTCTGGAACGTTATTAGCATTTGCAACTGCTCTAACAATTGCAGTTACTTCATCTGGAGTCAAGCTGTTAAGGTTAGCTACAGCAATCTTAGCACCGTTAAGCTTAGCCTTAGCACTAGTAATAGCACTTTCTGCTTCGTTAACTTGACCGATAGTTGCACTAGCATTGTTATTTACCATAGCACCATCTGTAATAGCCTTGTCGTATGCAGCCTTAGCAGTTGAGCTTGAAAGCTTGTAAATCTCTGAAGCCTTAACACTAGCAGCTTCATTGATGCTTTGAGTCAACTTAGCCTTATCAGCAGTAGTAGCTACAGTAACATCAGCCTTAGCTTGTTCTGGAGTGTTAACAGCATTCAAAATCTTACCATCAACAGTTACTTCATCAGCCTTTAAGTAACCTCTACCACTAGCTAACTTGTAGAACAATTGTGGAGTTGAGTTTACTGAAGTTGCAATGTATCTTAATTCAGAAACTTGTTGACTTACACCAGCATCGAATATTCTATTAGCGTATTTTTGACCTTTAATGTCGTAAAGTGAAACAACGCCCTTAGTAATTACCTTAGTTGAATTTACATCTTCAGTATCTGGAACTTCAACAGTTGCTGCACCATCTGGTTCATTAATTGGATCAAGTTCTTCGCCCTTAACCTTGCCTACATTAGCAGCCTTAACAAATTGATCATCGCCAATCTTGTAGTAAAGCTTGGTACCAATGTATCTAGCTTCTGTGGTTTTAACGGTCTTGCCCTTCTTAACAAGCTTCTTCTTGGTCTTACCTTCACCGTTATAAATGTAGGCATTCTTCTTTAAAGTAATAGTAGTTGGTCTATCAACATTACCAGCCTTAACGAAAGCAGTACCTTCTTCATCAAGTTGGTAATACTTCTTACCCTTAATATTCACAGTACCGTAAGTATCAATTTCTGTACCCTTAGTAAGCTTTGACTTACCTTCATACTTCTTGATACGCTTACCATTTACGTCGTATACATAAGCATTATGAATTAACTTAGTGCTGGTACTATTTTCTGATTCATCAGTAGAAGGCTTATTTGAAGAAGTATTCTTTGATGATGTCTTTTTAGTTGATGAACTAGTTGCAACTTTACCATCTACGTTAGCGGCCTTAATGTATGCACCACCACCAAGGCTGTAGTAAAGAACGCCATTAATAGTCTTAGTACCATTTGAATTTACAGTTACACCTTTAGCAATAGTAGTGTATTTAGCGCTACCCATGTAAGTCTTAAGACGCTTACCGTTCTTGTCATATACATAAGCGTTGTGAGTTAACTTAATAGTATTAGACGTAGTCTTTTTTGAAGTAGTTGTCTTTGATGAAGCAGCTTTTTTAGTAGTCTTCTTTGAAGTTGACTTCTTTGTAGTTGTTTTCTTGCTTGAAGTCTTCTTTGTAGTAGTCTTCTTAGTTGAAGCTGTCGCAGCATTTACGTTTTGTGTAGTATTTAAAAGTGGACTAACACTCATTAATGCAGCTGCTGATACCATAATTAACTTATGACTTAATTTCATCGATAATTTACCTCATATCTAAAACTAAAATTCTAATTCATTTATATATTGTAAATCTAAATCTAAATTTTGCCAATTTTAGAAACAAAAAAGATACCCTTTCTTAAGGAAAAGATATCTTTTACTCCACATTGTTACTTAACAGTAACATCTGAAGCCTTAACGTAATAATGATTTGGCTTTAAAGCGTAGTATTTAGTGCCCTTAATAGTCTTAGTACCTAAGCCCTTTACAGTTACATCTTTACCAATGTAACTAGTGCCTAAATAGTTCTTAACACGCTTGCCATTGTTGTCATAAACATAAGCTTTCTTCTTCATTGAAATCTTAACTACCTTAATTTTGCTAGACTTCTTTGAAGTAGCCTTTTTAGTTGCTTTCTTAGCTGAGGACTTTTTGGTTGTAGTCTTCTTGCTGT
This sequence comes from Lactobacillus gallinarum DSM 10532 = JCM 2011, assembly GCF_001434975.1. Taxonomy (GTDB): domain Bacteria; phylum Bacillota; class Bacilli; order Lactobacillales; family Lactobacillaceae; genus Lactobacillus; species Lactobacillus gallinarum. The sequence goes on along the minus strand of NZ_AZEL01000047.1, from coordinate 129,671 downwards.
CTTTCTTAGATTCTGACTTTTTAACAGTCTTCTTTGTTGCTTTCTTAACTACCTTTTTAGTAGTCTTTTTAGCTGCTTTCTTAGTTGATTTTGCAGTTGAAGTAGAAGTTACAACTTTTTTGCCGTTAGACTTAAGAGTATAAGTAGTCTTACCAGACTTGTAAGTTACTGTACCTTCAGTTGCAGCAGCTGGGATCCAGTACTTCAAGTCAGTTTGGATACTGTAGTAAACTTCACCGTTAATGTTCTTTACATTCCAAATAGTGTAGTGACCACCCTTAGTTGCAGTCTTTGATGTCTTCTTACCATAGCGGTCTACAAACTTCATGGTCTTAGTCATCTTAACGCGACTATTCTTACCATAAGTATTATGAACACCCTTAGCATGTGCAATTGGTGCAGCTTGAACAGAAGCACTATTTGCCATACCTACAACTGGGCTAACGCCCATCAAAACAGCTGCTGATACCATCATTAACTTATGACTTAACTTCATAAATATATACCTACCTCATTAAAAACATCTTTGTAAATCTATTGTAGGGCTCTTATATAATTTTGCAAATAAATACTATAGCCTTAATACTTTCTTAGCAAAAAAGCGCCCTAGTTCAAATGACCAGGGTTACTTCTTTATTTATTAATTATTCCCAATCTTTATCTTTGGAAAGAGGAAGCTTGTGCCAGTAATCTGGCTTGTTAACTTGACGTCCACGTGCAATCGCCATGTCGTACTTGTTTACGTCCTTAGTAATAGTTGAGTCGGCAGCAATAAAGGCATGATCAGCAACATTGATTGGAGCAATAAGTGTTGAGCCAGCACCAATAAATGAATGATCACCAACATTAGTATGGAGCTTCTTGACACCATCGTAGTTAGAGAAGATTGTACCACAACCAATGTTAATATCTTTACCCAAGGTTGCATCCCCAACATAAGTTAAGTGACCCACCTTAGTGTTTTCACCAATTTCTGCCTTCTTAATTTCGACAAAGTTACCAATATGAGCACCCTTGCGAATAATTGCCTTAGGACGAAGGTGAGAGTTAGGACCGATATCAGTGTTGTCATCCATTTCAGCTTCTTCGATAGTTGAAGAAGTAATAGTTACACCATTACCAATCTTAGAATCGATAATTCTTGATCCATTAGTAATGTAACAATCGCTACCAATTTCAGTGTTACCCTTGATAACTACATTGCCTTCAATCACAGTATCGTTACCAATTTTTACATCTGCATCAATATAAGCAGTATCAGGATCAACAAATGAAACCCCGTTACGCATATGAGCTTCATTTATTCTTCTTTGCATGGTCTTAGTAGCTTGAGCTAAAGCAACACGATCATTTACACCAAGACTTTCACTAAAGTCAGGCATCTTGTAAGCACCAACGCGTTCACCATTGTTGCGCAAGATTTCAAGCACATCAGTTAAGTAGTATTCACCTTGAGCATTATCGTTATCAACATGCTTTAAAGCTTCAAACAATTTTTGATTGTCAAAGCAAAATACACCGGTGTTAATTTCCTTAACTTTTAATTCTTCAGGATTACCATCTTTTTGTTCAACAATTCGTAAAACATTGCCTTGATTATCACGAATAATTCTGCCGTAGCCAAATGGATTTGGAGCTTCTGCAGTTAAAACAGTAGCGGCATTGCCCTTTTCTGCGTGATACTTGAATAATTCATTAAAAGTATCAGTAGTAAATAATGGGGTATCACCTGTAACTACTAAAGTAGCGCCTTCCTTATCACCTAAGGCTTCTTTAGCAGTCATTACTGCATCACCGGTACCCAATTGCTTTTCTTGGAAAGCAAACTTAGATTTGTCTGCTAATACCTTCTCGACTTCACCTGCACCAGTACCTACTACAGTTACGATCTCAGTAGGATTAATTCCACTAGCAGCATCAACTACGTGCTCTACCATGGTTTTACCACAAACTTTGTGTAAAACCTTGTACAGCTTTGACTTCATTCGTGTACCCTTGCCTGCGGCAAGAACAACTACATATTTTTCCATTAGTAATTAACCTCTTAATAATTAAAACTTAGATCTAGTATAGCATTTAAAAGCGATCAAAATCAGTTTCATTTAAGAAGTTTCCTGGTTCTGCCAAGATGAGCTTCTTTGCCGTATCGATTTTACTAATTTTTACTAATGAAAGGTAGTTTTTGACTAATTTTTCTTTATCAAAATCAGCTTCACAAAGAACACAAATACCAGCAATCGTGCCTTCAAATTCCTTAACTAGTTCTTCCATCCCAGTTAAGGTACCGCCGCCTTTCATAAAGTCGTCCACGATTAATACTTTTGCACCTTTTTTAAGAGCACGAGTTGGCAATTCCATTTTAGAAACGCGGGCTAATGAAGATGAGATATAGTTAACAGAAACCGTTGCTCCTTCAGTAACCTTAGAACGTTTTCTAGCTGTCACAAACGGCACATCCAAGTAACGAGCTACAGCTTGTGCTAAAGCGATTCCTTTAGTTTCGACCGTCATTACGGCATCTATCTCATCATAAGCGTAGCGAGTAGCAACCAATTCACCAATTCTACGCAAGTCTTGCGTATCACCCAATATATCTGATAAATAAACAAAACCGCCGGCTAAAATTCGACTTGGGTCTTCAATTCTTGATGCTAAATCAGATAAATAATCTTCCGCATGATTTTTACCTAAAAATGGAATATAGCGTACCCCACCAGCTGCTCCTGCTACAGTTTCCAAAATACCATCTTGATTATTAGCTAGTGTGTGTTTCAAAATGGCTAAATCTTCTGAAATTGAGGATTTAGCTGCACCGTATCGCTTAGCAAAGAATGGTAACGCAATTAGAGTATGGGGACGCTCCATTAAATACTTGGTCATATCAACCAATCTTTCTGAACGTTTCATGATATTTCCTTTCTAATGTTTGGCTTTATACTTAATAAATATACTCTAAAGAGCAAAAAAAAGCACTAACATTTTTAATGCTAGTGACAATTTTGAATTGTGTTTAAGCTTCAGCTTCCTCAGCCTCATCATCAAACTTTAATGCAATATTCTTAGTTAATAAATCAGTGTAACTGTAAGAAACATGTTTAAAATTATTTTGATGTTGGTCTAAATCGACCACAAACACTGCAGGGAATGTTTCTCTGAGAATTCCCCGTCTCTTAGTAACTTTCTTACGACCCGCTTGAGCTACTACTGTTAAGGTATCACCTAAGTGAGAATCCAACTTATGCTTTATTGTGATAATCGATGTTGGCACTAAACAACAACTCCTTTGGTGACATTTTATCACATTTTAACAGTAAAATCAATATTATACACTACTTAGTGGGAATATTTCTAGCTATTTCAATAAATTGTTCAATTGTTAAATTTTCAGGTCTAACTCGTGGATCTACACCAAGCTTTTTAATTAAGGCTTCACGCTTTTCAGTGTCTGGAATCAACGTTTTCAAATTGTTATTCAGTGTCTTTCTACGTTGTGAAAAGCACATTTTAACTACCCAAACAAAGTGCTTGCGATTCTCAATTTCGGGTTTATTCTTCAATGGAGTTAAAACAACTACACTCGAATCGACCTTAGGACGCGGCATGAATGATTCATGGTTAACTTCTAATGCCACTTTGACATCCATTTCAGTTTGAACAGAAATAGTTAACGGACCGTATTCTTTACTGCCCGGCTTAGCCTCTAGCCTTTCGGCCACTTCTTTTTGCATCATTAAAGTTAAACTAGCAAAATGCAAATCTGACTCAGCTAAAGCAAAAATAATTGGAGTAGTAATGTAATATGGCAAATTAGCAACTACCTTGATTGGCTTGTTCATGTCAAAAAAGCCAGCAAGATCTTCTTTAAAATCAGCCTTAAGCACATCTTTAAGCATTAACTTAAAGCGATCTTCTAAAGGAGCATCACCAATTTTTTTAGGCAGCTCATTTTGCAAAATATCTGGCAAACTATCGTCTACTTCATAGGCAAAAACTTTTGCACCTGCCAGTAGAAGTTGCTCGGTTAAAGAACCAATACCGGGACCAATTTCAATTACTTGATCACCCGCATGAATATCTGCAGCTTCAACAATACCCAAAATTGCATTTTGGTCGATTAAGAAGTTTTGACCCAAGTTTTTCTTAGCTTTTACAAAATAGCGGTTAATAATTGCTTGTGTTCTAACGGGAGAACCAATTGGAATATTATTTGTCATTTTTCGCCTCTTCTACCGCATTTTTTAACTCATCAAGTGAAACACCAAAGGTATGCAAACGATTATAGAATTGCTTAGAATTACCATATCCAACTCTAAGCTTAATGCCAACTTGTTCCCGCAACTTACGAGAGCCTGCGCCGCCTGCTAAACCTAATTTACGATATTCGCTTTCAGTTAAATCACTTGCTTGTGGACTAACTTCATGTAAATCGCTTAATGCCTTTTCAAGTGCTTCTTTTGAAGCATGCTCTACTCCAAGACTCCCCTTTTTATGGGGTTCGCCTTCTTTACGTGTAATAAAAGCCTGCTTAGCATTAGGCACAGCATTAGTTACAATTCGGCGAATTCGCTCACCGTTAAAGTCAGGATCTGTAAAAACAATAATCTGTCTATTTTTACTGAGCTGTTTCAACTGAGCTAAAACACTATCTGAAACAGCAGAACCATTAGTTTCTACCGTCTCAATTCCTGGGAAAAATTGTTTTAAACGAATAGTATCGTCTTTTCCCTCAACGACAACTACCGCATCAAAATTCTTTTTATTTAAGACCATAAACTCTCACTGTATTTTTATAAGTAGCTTCTGCAACTTTTTCAAGTGGAATATCTTTTAACTTGGCAATTGCCTCTGCAACATAACGCACATAGCCAGTCTCATTTTGACGACCACGATATGGCTTAGGTGTTAAATATGGTGCATCGGTTTCAACTAGGATTCGATCCAGCGGAGCTGCTTTAGCACTTTCATGAACTTCCGTAGCCTTGGTGAAAGAAACTACACCTGAATATGAGAAGTAAACGTTTAAATCTAAAAACTTGTTTAACCAGTCAATCCCACCATTAAAGCTATGCAAAATGGCACCATATTCTAAATTGCTATTTTTCAAAATATCGTAGCAATCAGGAAATGCATCCCTAGTATGAATATCGACCGGCATTTTTAAATCATGTGCCACTTCGATTTGACGAGCAAAAACCTCACGTTGTACATCCCTAGGCGATTCATCCCAATAGTAATCAAGACCGATCTCACCCATTGCGACAACTTTAGGCATTTTCAATTGTTCAATCAGCTTATCTTCGGCTTTTTGATCATAATCTTTGGCCACATCAGGACAATATCCCACCATCGCATAGACATTATCAAACTTTTCTGCCAAATCAACAGCTCGTTCATTAAAGTCAGGATCTTGTCCCGCACAAATAACTTTGGTTACACCCAAACTTTTGGCACGTTCAAGATAGTACTGTTCCTTCCCTCTAAAGGGCTCATCATTTAAGTGCGTATGGTTATCAATAATTTCCATTAGCCTAATTCAGCTCCAACTGGATGTCCATCACCAACAAGTGCTAATTTAACTTGACCATCTTTTTCACTAGATAAAAGCATACCTTCGCTAAGGTGACCCAACATCTTACGTGGCTTCAAGTTAGTAACAGCTAAAACCTTCTTATCAAGAAGTTCACTTGCATCTGGGTAAAACTTGCGAATACCACTCAAAATTTGACGTTCTTTACCATCGCCAAAGTCAAGCTTGAACATGAGTAATTTATTTGAGCCCTTAACTGGTTCTACTGACAAGATTTGACCAACTTGGATCTTTACCTTGTCAAAATCATCAATGGTAATTTCATTACCCTTCTTTTGTTCACTTCTAGTAGTCTTCTTTGGCTTAGCCTTTGCCATTTCGTCCTTGATGTACTTAACTTCTTCTTCAGCTTTAAGTCTTGGGAAGATTGGCTTTGGCTTTTCAATTACCTTGGTATTCCAACCAAAATCATTAAAGGCTAAATTCTTTTGATCTTCATCATCCCAGTTTAAGCCAAGTTGTTCAAACATCTTTGGTGCAGTTTCAGTCATTACTGGATAAATCATAATGGCAATCAAACGCAAGCTTTCAGCTAAATTACTCATTACATGAGACAATTCATCTTTCTTGCCCTCCTTGTTCAATACCCAAGGAGTAGTTTCATCGATGTACTTGTTAGCGCGTGCTACTAACTTCCAGATGCTGTCTAAAGCTTGTGAGAAATGAAGTGAATCCATTTGTTGACGGTAGTCTGCAATCACACTAGCAGCTGTATCTTGTAAATCCTTACCAAACTTGTCTTGAGCAACAGGAACGGGTGCAACTTGACCATCTTGGTATTGATTAATCATTGAAACTGTACGGTTAAGCAAGTTACCAAGGTCATTAGCTAAATCATAGTTAATTCTTTCGATAAAGTCTTCAGGAGTGAAAATACCATCTGCACCAAATGGAAGTGCACGCATCAAGTAGTAACGAAGTGGATCAACACCATAACGACTAGTAAGTGATTCTGGGTAAACTGCATTACCCTTAGACTTAGACATCTTACCGTTCTTCATCAATACCCAACCGTGACCAATAATGTGCTTTGGAAGTGGCAAATCAAGTGCCATCAACATAATTGGCCAATAGATAGTGTGGAAACGTACAATTTCCTTACCTACCAAGTGAACATCTGCTGGCCAATATTTCTTAAACAATTCGTCATTGTCTGAGCCATAACCTAAAGCAGTAATATAGTTAGAAAGTGCATCAATCCAAACATAAACTACGTGCTTGGGATCGCTTGGGACAGGAATCCCCCAGTTAACAGTGGTACGAGTAACTGAAAGATCTTCAAGGCCTGGCTTAATGAAGTTATTAAGCATTTCCTTTTCACGAGAATGAGGCAAAATAAATTCAGGATGTTCCTTGTAGTATTCAACCAATCTGTCAGCGTACTTGCTCATCTTGAAGAAGTATGAAGGTTCCTTAACCAAACGTACTTCGTGACCACTTGGAGCCTTACCACCAATCACATTACCGTTGTCATCCTTATAAACTTCGGCAAGTTGTGATTCAGTGAAGTATTCTTCGTCTTCAACTGAGTACCAACCAGTGTATTCGCCTAAGTAAATGTCGCCCTTGTTTAAAAGTTTTTCAAAAATCTTTTGGACAGCCTTAACGTGTTCTTCGTCAGTAGTTCTGATGAATTTATCGTAAGAAATATCAAGACTCTTCCATAACTTCTTATATGAAGCAGCCATCTTATCAACGAATTCTTGAGGCTTAATTCCTTGAGCTTCGGCCTTTTGTTCAATCTTCAAGCCATGTTCATCAGTACCAGTTAAAAAGAAAGTGTCATAGCCTTGGCTACGTTTGTAGCGAGCCATAGTATCTGCGGCAATTGTAGTATAAGCATTACCAATAGTTAATCTACCAGATGGATAGTAAATTGGGGTTGTAATGTAAAAAGTATCTTTATCAGCCATTAATTAGTCATACTCCTTTATTCGTCTAAAATATCTATTCTATAATAACATGCAAAAAAAGGAATTGGGCTAAAACACCAATTCCTTTTCTCTAAAATTTTTCTTTTTTTAAATATAATTGCTTAATTGCCGTAGTTAATAAAACATATATTATTTCTAATGCAACAACTACCAAAATAAAGCTGATTGGCAATTGCGTTAATCCCAAACTAGCTGCCACATTAGAAGATGGCAAGACGCTGCCCCAAAGAGCCCAGCCAAAAGTTACCAAGATCACAACTGGAGTGGCACGTTGCTTAATGAATGGGAAACGTTCATCGCGCAAGACATGGATAACCATTTCTCTTGTCCACAAGGATTCCACAAATAAGCCTGAATAAAACAGCGATTGAAATACCCAATGATGAAAATCAGTTCCTACCAAGTACGGACAGATCACATAAAACATTAATGCCATAGTAATCAAATCGATTATTGCGGGAATCGGTCCAAAGTTAAGTACGAACTTAGGCCATTTATTAATTGACCATTTCTGCGGCTTCTTCACATAGTTTCTAGATACACTATCAAATGGAATCACTAAACAGCTAAGACTATAAATCAAGTTCAAAATAAGTAGCTGCAAAGGCAATAACGGTAAAAATGGCAAAGTAAGTGAAGCAATGACCATTGCAATAATACTGCCAAAGTTGGTTACTAAAAACGTCTTAATGTATTTCATTGTATTTGAAAAGACTTTACGCCCTGTAATAATCATTTGCTCAAGCAACTGGAGATCCTTTTGTTCAAATACAATATCAGCAGACTCCTTAATAATATCGACAGAATTATTAGAAGTAACAGTGACGTCGGAAACTTTCATTGCCAAAGCATCCTTATTGCCATCGCCCATGTAGCCTACTGTATGTCCATTTTTCTTTAACGCTTGAATAATCTTAACGCGCAATTCAGGAGTTAAATGAACAAAGATATTACACTTTTCAACAATTTCTGCTAGTTCTTCCGTGGTTGCTGTTTCAATTTGTTCACCATCGTAAACCGTATCCACGTTCAAACCAACTTGCAGAGCAATCGCTCTTGTAACTGCCTCATTATCGCCGGTAAAGATCTTAACATTTACATTATCATTCTTTAGATCTTGCAAAGCCTCTTTAGTACTTTCCTTAGGTGGATCAAGATATGCTAGATAGCCAATAATGGTTAAATCATTTTCATCTTTAGCCGAAAATTCTCCTACTGGAGCTGGATTCAATTTATAACCAACTAATAGAACACGCAAACCGTCATCATTTAATTCATTAATTTGGTTTAAGATTCTTTCACGCCAAGCGTAAGTCAATTTCTCGGTTTTGCCATTTACTTCAACTTGGTTAGAAATATCTAGCATCCCTTCCGCAGCGCCTTTAGTTACTAATAAGTGTTGTCCATGGTGTTCATCGTTATCAACCACCACAACGCTCATTCTTTTTCTGCTATAGTCAAAAGGAATTTCATCTATTTTATTGTAATCACGTTGGATCTCGTTTACATCTAATTCATCACCAGCCGCATCGATTACTGCTTTATCAATCAAATCCTTCATCCCGGTTTGATAATAAGCATTTAAGTATGAGAATTTCAAGATGCGCGGCGTTTCTTCCATTTCTAAATCATAGTGTCGCTCTAGCACCACTTGATTTTGAGTAAGAGTACCTGTTTTATCGATACAAAAAACATCGGTTGAACCCAAATTTTGAATAGCATTCATCTGCTTAACTACTACGCCTTGCTTAGACATTTCAAGAGCGCCTTTAGTCAGATTGCTATTAACAATAATTGGTAAAACTTCAGGAGTAAGGCTAACTGCTGCAGCTAGAGCAAATATTAAGCTTTCTCCCCAATCGCCTTTGGTTACGCCATTAATTATGAATAATAGCGGCAATAAGATAGCTGTAGCGATTATCAAGATTCTAGCAAGTTGCTTCATTTCCCGATCAAAAAGAGTCGTCTTAACTTTTTTGCGTGAAATCTTCTGGACCTTTTTACCAAAAACAGTGTTATTTCCTACCGCGAACACAATGCCACTGCCAGAACCAGAAACAATAGTAGTTCCCTCATATAAAATATTAGGATAATTGAAATAATCAGCTAACATACTCGGCTTTAGAGTCACATTAGCTACTTTTTCAGTTGGTTCAGAATCACCATCAAGATAACTAGAAGAACAGAATAAATCTTTGCTAGTCAGCAGCTTCATATCAGCTGGAATCATATCACCTGCCGATAGATTGATCACGTCCCCAACTACCACATCCTCAGTTGGTAGCTCCATATTTTTACCATCACGACGAATATTGGTAGTAACTGACACCATATTCAGCAATTTTTCAGTTACCTTAGCGATCCGTATTTTTTGAATAAAATTCGCCACTACCGAAATAAGAAGCATCAGTAGCATCACAATTACAGTTTCAATATCGCTATTACCGTGAGGAACAATGTAACTAGTAAATGTAGTAAGTAAAGTCAATATAATCAACACTACAGTAAACGGTGTCGCCAAGGATTCACCCAACAATCTCCATTTAGAAGCGTTAGTGTTAGTTCTTATTTCATTTTTGCCATATTCTTTTCTATTTTCATCAGCTTTTTTAGTTGAAAGGCCTTCGGCACTCGCTTGCAATCTTGCTAGCGTTTCGCTGCGTGATTCACGTGCAATTCGTTGAATTCGTTGAATATCAACATTTGAATGTTTTTTGCTCGCTGGTTTTAACATTCTTCAATTCCTCTCATTCAATAGACAAGCAAACAAAAAAGTCACCTGCTATTTCTGCAGGTGACTTGCACGCCAAACAAGGCTTTTGTCATACTCGTCGTTCAGTTTTAACACTACGTGACGTAAGCACATGCTAGCTATCTGGATCTCGCCTTAAGTCGACGACACCTATTTAACCCGTTGGCATCTCTGGATGTTTCTGGGCGATAGCGTGTGTTCACGTAGGAGTCTCACCTAACAGTTTCACTTACTATGTCTACAAAAAGTTTAAGGACTTAATTCAAATAAGTCAAGTTGCCTATTTGTGCAAATTGGAGCTATGATGTCCGAATCTTCTAAGCATATATATTATTCCCATAATTAAGAATGCTAAAGCTAATGCAATCGGCAGTGCTACTCGATGGGGATGGGAAATTTTATCCTGTTCACTTTGCGATAAATCATATTTATCAAGAGCATACTGATATTGTTGATCTACTTTAGTTGCACAGGCCCGAAAAACAAACCGCAAACCTTTGTTAAAAGTAGCATTATTATGGCTGCGAAGTCGATCTACTTCAGCGCGAAGAATATTCGATCTCGTATCAGCAGTAAAAGCTCCATGTAAGTCTTTGCTTGAAAAGATTTGCACATTGCGCTTCTTTTCTTTTTGACCTACCACAATAAAAACAGTACGTTTAGAATGATTTAACGCCTTTGGTGTTAAATTCTTGAGTTTCTTTACTGTAATTACTGCTATTTGCGGTTGCTCTTTAGTCTGCAAATAACGATTATTCTTTTCTTTAATTAAAGTCTTAGTCTCTTTGTCTAAAATATGGACATGATCTTCAATATTAGGTTGCACAAATCCTGTCATCGTCATAAAGACGGCTAACAGGCCAAATAACCAAATAAATCTAGTTTTCATCTTCTTCAAGTTTATGAGCCAAGCTTTCCACATATTTCCGATCGATTTTAATTTGCTCATATGGTACCCCGCAATCATGAAGCAACTGCATTGCTAACGGATTATCACGATAATCAAAGTAATAATTGATTTTCTTTACACCGGCTTGAAGCAAAGACTTGCAGCAATTATAACAAGGGAAATGAGTCACATATATTTCCGTATCATCAGTTGATACGCCAAATTTAGCACATTGGATGATCGCGTTCATTTCGGAATGAATAGTTCGAACACAGTGCCCATCTACCATTTGATGACCTACCTCATCACAATGTGGTTGTCCGGATACCGATCCATTATACCCCGTGCCAATAATACGATTATCTTTAACCAAAACACTACCAACTAGAGCTCTGCTGCAGGTGGAGCGCTGAGCTATCACTAGTGCCTGCATCATGAAATATTGTTTCCAAGGAATTCGATCGTGCATGAACTTACCTCTGTTTATTCTTATCTATTCTTAAAGTAGTTCAAACCAATAGCATCACGAACTTGTTCTAAAGTTTCATTAGCTACTGTATTTGCCTTCTTTGAACCTTCTAAAAGCATTTCATAAATTGCATCTTCATCTTGAGCGTACTTTTCACGGCGTTCACGAATAGGTGCAAGTTCTGCTTCAAGTACTTTGTTTAAGTAACGTTTAATTTTAACATCGCCTAACCCGCCTTTTTGGTATTCTGCCTTAAGTTCTGCTACCTTATCCTTATCTGGATCAAAGACATCAAGGTAAGTAAAGACAGTGTTGCCTTCAACCTTACCTGGATCTTCAACGTGAATATGATTTGGATCGGTGTACATTGACATAACTTTCTTTTGAACGGTCTTAGCATCATCTGACAAATAAATGCAGTTACCAAGTGATTTAGACATCTTAGCATTACCATCAAGACCTGGAAGACGACCAGAACCCTTTGGTGGGAAGTAGCCCTTTGGTTCAACCAAAATATCAGTGTTATAAACACGGTTAAAGGTTCTTACAATCTCACGAGTTTGTTCAAGCATTGGTTCTTGGTCATCCCCAACAGGAACGATAGTAGCCTTAAAAGCAGTAATATCTGCAGCTTGAGAAACTGGGTAATTTAAGAAGCCAACTGGGATTGAATCTTTGAAATCCTTTTGCTTAATTTCAGTCTTAACAGTTGGGTTTCTTTCAAGACGTGCTACAGTTACTAAGTCCATGTAGTAAGAAGTTAATTCAAACAAAGCTGGAATTTGTGATTGAACATAAATTGTTGATTTACTTGGATCAATGCCTACAGCTAAGTAGTCTAATGCTACTTGAATTAAACTGTTACGAATCTTTTCTGGGTTACGAGCATTATCTGTCAACGCTTGAGTATCAGCAATCATGATATAAGGATCGTACTTGCCAGAATTTTGCAATTTTACTCTATTTTTAAGTGAGCCAATATAGTGACCAATGTGAAGTTTGCCAGTTGGACGATCACCGGTTAATAAAATTTCTTTTGCCATAACTTCTACTCTTTTCTAATTTTATTTTATACTCTTTGCTTTTTTATTTTATTTCTTATGTTAATGACCTAATTTTAACAAAATTTAAGCTATGATTAAACTATCACCAATGAAAGGAAACAAGACATGTGTAATCACTTTCGGATACCCGATTTAATGCAAATAAAAAAATATCTGACTGAAGACCTCGCTTTACCATTAACCGATCCAAAAATCGAAATAAAGCAACAAGATATTTTTCCAAATCAAACTGCGCCAGTCTTGCTCTATCAAGACAATAAACTGCAGCTCGTCAATAAAAACTGGGGCTATCCTAGTCCAGTAGATTCCAAAAAGCCGATGTTTAACGCCAGAATAGAGCGTTTTTATGAAAATAAGCCTTCTATGTGGGATCGTTCTTTTGCTAGACAACGCTGTTTAATTTTAAGTAGCGATTTTTTTGAATATGCTAAAACTACATACCAAGGAGCTAATGGCAAAAAATATCATGAACGCTACTGCTTTAAAACGGCTAATCCCATCACATTAATTGCAGGAATTTATGATCAAAATAATTTTTCTATGGTTACTACCGCTCCTAATAAAGACATAGCTCCCATTCATAACCGCATGCCACTAATCATTGAACCTGGCGAACTGCGTAGATGGCTTTTTCAAAACTTTACCAGTTTGGTTGATCGCAGCAATATTGACCTAAAAGTACAAAAAGAGCCACATCAAAAATAATTGGTTTATTAATTAAAAGCATGATAGAATAAAGAAGTATTGCGGGTATAGTTAAATGGTAGAACGACAGCTTCCCAAGCTGTAGATGCGGGTTCGATTCACGCTATCCGCTTTTTTTGTACAAAAAAACGGATGAGATTTTTTCTCATCCGTTTATTTTTTACGCCATGATAACGGTTAAAACGCCACTAATGATAGCCAAATAAATCGGCATCCAGAGCGTTTGTGTATAAAGATAACTCCAGGCAAATAGCCCGCCATAGATAATCTCAATCACAACCAACAAAAGTGAACTTTGAAAGTTTAACAAACTAAAAATAATTCCTGAAACAATAATTCCTGTTACTGCAACTTGAGTAGTACTTCTGCGAAAAGCATAATTAAACAAAAATCCTGTTGCAAGGAATTCTTGCAGAATTGGTAAGATAATTCCTTGTACTAAGATCAAAAACCAAAACATGTCAACTGATTCATTTTTTAAATAAATCAATTGAAAGTCATAATGTGGAATCTTTTCATATGCTTGTAAATACGATATAAGAATTCGAGTAGCCGTGATTGCCAAAGTAAGCAACATTACCGTAGAAAAACTGCCTAGCCATGGTAATTTAAAATCTCGAGCAAAAAAACGTTGTTCGCGATTAAAGCGATAAACATAAAATAATAAAATCATTGCTGCAACAAGGCAAAACAAAATCAAATCCCAAACATGCAATGGCGTCTTCCTAGTCACTAGCTTAACGACTGCAAAGACGATAACATACCCTACCAGGTACACTGTATAGCGGATAACGTTTCCCTCTCTCGATTCTGGCGTATTCAAAATTTTCACTCCTACTCTGGATTGTATCCTACAAAATCAATATTATACCAAAAAAATACAGTTTATTAAATACAGATAGGGCGTCCGCTTACTTCACTTCTACAATAGTCACCTTATATTCTCCAGCTGGGGCTTCGACTGTGGCAACGATACCTGCCTCTTGCTTCATAATTGCTTGACCTAAAGGTGAATCAAAGGAGATTTTGCCATCGGCCAAATCCGCCTCCATCCGTCCGACGATCTTATATTCTTCTGTTTCATCATCGTCATCAAATTTAAGAACTACGGTCTTACCCAAATCTACTTTGCCATCATCCTTAGTTTCGACAATTTCTGCGTACTTTAATTGCTTACCTAAATAACGCAGACGACTCTGCAAGTGTCCAAGGTCCCTTTTAGCCTCTGTATATTCAGTATTTTCTGATAAATCGCCTAGAGCTCGCGCAGCTTGTAAAATCTTTATTCTGCGAGGACGATCTTTCTTTAAACGTGCAATTTCATCTTCAATTTGTTTATAGCCTTCTGGCGTCATTTTTTGAAAATATACCATGATTTAACACCTTATCAATTCGTTCATTCATTTTTCTTTTTAATTATACAAAAGTTATCCACAAGTGTTAAACGTTGATTTACTAAAGTTTTTATTCATAAATTAGCACTATATACTTTCAAGTGCTAAATAGTTTAATTTATTTTGAAACTGACTACAATAATCAGTGTAAGGAAAAAGAACGAGTCCTTACGAATTAAAGAGCAAATAAAAATTGAAAGGAAGTTTTCAATATGGCAAACGATATGATGAATCGTCGCAATGATATGATGGATGCAATGAACGACTGGTTTGGTTTTCCAAGAAACTTCTTTGATGACACTGAAATTGAAAACATCATGCAATCAGATGTTGCCGAAACAGACAAAGACTATACCGTTAAGATCGATATGCCTGGTATGAACAAAGAGGACATCAACGTTAACTACAAAGATGGTCTTTTAACAGTTGCTGGCAGCAGAAAATCATTTAAGGATACAAGTGACAAGGATAAGAACATTATTCATAAAGAAAGAAGCGAAGGTCGCATTTCAAGAAGCTATAGATTACCAAATATAGTTGCAAGTGAGATCCATGCAAAGTATGATAATGGTGTATTGACTATCATCTTGCCAAAGCAAAATGCTGGTGATGATAGCAATTCTATCCATATTGATTAATTTATTAGATTAAGCAAGAGGTCTAATAAGTTACGGATATAATTCTCTGAAGCGAGTTCATTAATTGAACCCGCTTTTATTTTGGCTTAAAATAGACTTAATTTAAGAAAAAATTAAAAATGAGAAAAGGAGATTTTTTAATGGCTCATGAATTAACTGTGCAGGAACTGGAAAAGTTTTCTGCCGATTTTAATAAAAATCCTAAAAACGAAGTCGTTGCTCGTGCTGCTCAACGTAGCGGTGTACTTGAAGCTTCTTACAATGACCGCGTTCAAAGCGAATTAACCCGCGTTTTTTCAACTGAACTTGATACTGATAATGTTACCAACCAAAAGCACTCAGGTCGTTGCTGGTTATTTGCCACATTAAACGTTTTACGTCATGAATTCGGCAAGAAATACAAGGCAAAGGATTTTACTTTCTCACAAGCTTACAACTTCTTCTGGGACAAGATTGAACGTGCCAACATGTTCTACAACCGTATTTTGGACAGTGCTGACATGCCACTTGATTCTCGCCAAGTTAAAAGTGATTTAGACTTTGCTGGTGCAGATGGTGGTCAATTCCAAATGGCTGCTGCATTAGTTGAAAAATACGGTGTTGTTCCTTCATACGCTATGCCTGAAACTTTCAACACTAACGATACTACTGGCTTTGCGACTGCATTAGGCGACAAGCTTAAGAAGGATGCTTTATTTCTTAGAAAATTAAAGCAAGAAGGCAAAGATGACGAAATCAAGAAGACTCGTGAAAAATTCTTAAGTGAGGTTTACCAAATGACTGCCATTGCTGTTGGTGAGCCACCTAAGAAATTTGATCTTGAATATCGCGATGACGATAAGAAGTATCACTTAGAAAAAGACCTTACTCCACTTGAATTCTTACACAAGTACTTAGGCGACGTTGACTTTGATGACTACGTTGTTTTAACTAACGCTCCAGATCACGAATATGGCAAGCTTTATGGTTTACCAGCAGAAGACAACGTTTCTGGTTCACTCAGAATTAAGCTTTTGAACGTGCCAATGGAATACTTGACCGCTGCTTCAATTGCCCAATTAAAGGATGGCGAAGCTGTTTGGTTTGGTAACGATGTTCTTCGTCAAATGGACCGCAAGACTGGTTACCTTGACACTAACCTTTACAAATTAGACGACTTATTCGGCGTTGATCTTAAGATGTCAAAGGCTGACAGATTAAAGACCGGTGTCGGCGAAGTTTCTCACGCCATGACTTTAGTTGGTGTTGATGAAGACAACGGTGAAGTTCGTCAATGGAAAGTTGAAAACTCATGGGGCGACAAGTCAGGTTCCAAGGGCTTCTACGTAATGAACAACGAATGGTTCAACGACTACGTATACGAAGTTGTTGTTCACAAGAAGTATTTGACTGACAAGCAAAAGGAATTAGCTGAAGGCCCAATTACTGACCTTCCTGCATGGGATTCACTTGCTTAATTAATCGAATAAAAGAAAAAGGCCTAATCTAGCAGCAAATGTCTAGATTAAGTCTTTTTTTAATCCTTTTTCTTCTACTTATAATTTGGAGCAGCCTTAGTCATTTGGACATCATGTGGATGTGATTCACGCAAACCTGCATTAGTGATTTGAACAAATTGTGCCTTTTCAATCAACTCAGGAATATTTGCGGCACCACAGTAACCCATACCAGAGCGAAGTCCCCCATCAATTTGGAAGACTACATCACTCACGTCGCCCTTGTACTCTACACGAGCTTCAACACCTTCTGGCACCAATTTATTAGCTTCGTTAACGCCGCCTTGGAAGTAACGGTCACTTGAACCATGAGCTTGAGCCATCGCACCAACAGAGCCCATACCACGGTAACGCTTAAACTTCTTGCCATTTTCTTCAAAAATATCACCAGGTGCTTCAGTTGTTCCTGAAAGCATACTACCGAGCATGACGGCATTACCACCTGCTGCTAAAGCCTTAACTACATCCCCAGAATATTTGATACCACCATCGGCAATGATTGGCTTGTGGTACTCACGTGCAGCTGAAGCAGCATCATAAATAGCAGTAATTTGTGGTACACCAACACCGGCAACGATTCTAGTAGTACAAATTGAACCAGGTCCAATACCTACCTTAACTACGTCAACGCCAGCGTCGAACAATGCACGAGTGGCATCCCCAGTTGCCACATTACCGGCAATTAAAGTTTGCTTTGGAAAATGTTCACGGAATTCTTTAATCTTACGCAAAACACCTGCTGAGTGACCATGAGCAGTATCAATAACGATTGCATCGGCACCAGCTTCAAGAAGTGCTTCTGCTCTTTCAAAAATATCACTAGTTACACCAACAGCCGCGGCACAAAGCAATCTGTTTTGGTCGTCAACTGCAGCTTTAGTAGCATTGCTTGGTACGACTACGCTCTTAACATTAGCAACTTCACTTGCTTGGGCTTGAATTGACATATTCTTGTGCACTACGCCAAGTCCACCTTGGAGAGCCATCGCAATTGCCATTGCTCCTTCAGTGACAGTATCCATGCCGGCACTGATTAATGGAATATTCAATTTAATATTATCAGCCAGTTGTGTGCTCAAATCGACTTCGTTTGGCAAAACATGGCTTTCTGCTGGAATCAATAAAACATCATCAAAAGTTAAACCTTTTTTGGCAAATTTTGTATCCCAATTAGACATTATGCTCTCCTTTTCTCATATAAATAAAAATTATTAGCTATACTTTACTAGGAGATCTATAAAATTTCAAAAAATAAGACTTAGTAGTTTTTACCACTAAGTCTTATTTTCTTAATCAACATTCCATTCTTGCATGAACTCACGCACAAAATTGCGCATGTAAGCTGTACGTCGTTCAGCCTCTTTTTTAGCTGCCGGTGTATTCATCAAATCAGCTAACGAAAATAATTTTTCATAAAAATGATTGATCGTTGTTTCCTCATGATTGCGATATTGATCATGACTCACTAACTTCTCTGGTTTAATTTTAGGATCATAAATCTTGTTGCCGTGCTTGCCACCATATGTAAAGGCACGTGCAATTCCAATTGCGCCCAAACTTTCTAATCGATCTGCATCTTGAACATATTGGCCAGAAAGCGGCAAATGATAATGATGCTCAATATTGGCGGAGAAAGACATGTGCTGAATAGTGTAAAGAATGTCCCAAGCTTCTAGATCATTAAAACCTAATTGAGGCAATAATTCTTCGATCTCTTTAACCACCTTTGCGGGATCAGCACAAATCTTTTCATCAATCGTATCATGAAGATAACCTGCAGATTTAATAATTGCTACTTCGCGGCTATCCCTATGCGCATGTTCATGATCAGCAAGGTACATCTTGCTAGCTAATTTAGCCACACGCTCACCATGATAAAAATCATGTCCTGTCTTTTCGCCCTCTAAATGCTTTTTAGTAAAATCAATTACTGCATCAATATTCATTATGCCATTGAATCCCATGCTTCTACTGGAGTTGCTTCGCCTTCCCAGATCTTAACTAATTTTTCTGGGACGTATTGCTTCTTTACGACTACCTTAAATAAGTATTCGTTGAACCAATCATCATCCATGACAAAGTAGCCTTTTTCACCGACTTTTGTGCCCCAAGAATTTTCAATCTTCCATTGACGTGGCTTACCATCAACCACATCAACACCCACTAAAGTCATGGCATGAGTTGAACCGGAAGCACCAGTTTGCAAGCGTTCCTTCTTAGATAATTTAGTTTCAATATTAAAAATAGTATCGGTTTGGTAAAGGCCCTTAGATAAGATACCTTTTTGACGATCACTATCTTTACCGACATCACAGCCAAACCAGATAGTTTCACCAGCTTTAAGTTGCTTAATAGCAGCTTCTTTTAAGTTGTTAATTTCAGTATTTAAAAATTGAACTGGCGTACCACCTTCAACATTGTCTTCAAATGGTAATGCATAAAGTTTATCAAATTCATGATCTGGAGCATTGAACAAAACAATGTAATCATCAAGATCATCAGTAAAGTAATTATGGAAGAAATCGAGTGGAGTTAAATCACCATCAAAATGGTACTTGCCATCGTCATCTTTGAATTCAAGATCAAAGTGTTGGACAGGTTCACCAAATGCAATGACAGCCATGCGGTAAACTTCGCTTAAGAATTCTTGACGCTTTGCTTCGATTTCATCGGTCTTGTTTTCCTTAGCTAATTTACGCAAAACTAGACCATCTTCGCGCAGCTTCATATTCAATGCACGGTTAAAAGCGGCGGTATTGTTTGCAGTAAAGCTCTCTTCTTGAGCATAAGTTGGCACCAAACCATACTTGCGAATCAATGATACAGCCATAGCCCATTGACCACCATCGGTATCAGGACCTTGCATATAAGTGTGTACAGTTCGATCATCAAGTGGTCTATCAGCTGTATTTAAAATATTGTCAAAAAAGATATTGGCTCTTTCTACTCTATCCCAGAAGAAGAGATAATTTTGAGAAAAAGTAAAATTCTTGGCATTGTATTTTTTAGCAAAACCATGACGCAAAGTATTTAATGCCGCAAATAACCAGCAACGTCCAGATTGCTTTTGATCAGTTACATTATCAGTAGGAATTTCGATTGAGAAATTACGGTTAAGCTTTCTAATTCCTTCGGTATTGAAACTTGCCTTTTGGACACCATTATTTACGACTGCTAGTTCTGCTACTCGGTTTTGTGGTTCTTTTTTATATTCTTTTTGAAACTTGGCAATTTCTGCCATTGTAAGTTCGTGTTTCATATAACTTTCCTTTCTCGTTAGAAATCATTAGTTGTTATCATTTTAGCATTATTTTGCCTACTAAAAAAAGCCGCTTCCCAGGTTTGAACTGGGGACCTCCTCCTTACCACGGCGGTGCTCTACCTATTGAGCTAAAGCGGCGTTTCTATTGTATCAAAAAAGGCGAAGATATTCATTCTGAATATCTTTGCCCTTTAAAAATTCCTAATCTAAGAGTAGAAAAAGCCCACAAATATGTATGAGGTTATTAAACTTTAATCAATGACTAGTTCTTAACAACATCCTTGCTGTTCAGCCATTGCTTCTTGTTAATTCTAACAATCTTCTTGTGGTTAACTTTCTTAACAGCCTTTGCTGTGAAAGTTGAACCCATTTTAACTGTCTTCTTTATCTTCTTAGCATTCTTAGTGTAGACAGCAACCCTTTGGTTCTTAGTGTCTTTAACAATGACGAAGATCTTGTCACCCTTCTTAATTGATGGGTTAGTTGGTACGTCTTCAGCAACACCTAACTTTGGAGCAGTAAATGAAGTAGCTTGAGCGGCATTACTACCGATACCGACAAGACTTAAGCCGATTACTAAACTTGAAACAACTTTTAAAACTTTTCTTGATTCTAACATTTTAATAACCTCTTTCTATTTACTCGCTTTCTCTTTACGCTTTTACTATAACACTATTTAGTCAAAAGTAAACAAGATAGTTAAATATTTCACAATAAATATTAAAAAGGCTATATTTTACAGTTGCGCTCTGTGTCAACATTCTTAAATTGTATGTCGGTATAGTTATATGCATATATTGTTGCATTATTCTAAATCGTATAGTCATCATGTGAATTTGTAAAATAACTTATATTAATTATTTTGCTTTTTGTGGCAAAAATAAAATAACATTTTATCTAGTGAAATATTATTTTATTTAATTCACGCTTTTTCAATATTCAAGACTGCATAAAATCAGTTACTATATTAATTAAATTTCATATAGTATTTCTGAAAACAAAAAAATGAGATGAATTATCATCCCATTTTCTCTGATTAATTACTTAATTGTAACCAAAGTGTACTTTCTCTTACCCTTACGGATAATTACATACTTACCATCGAAGGCGCTTGATGGATCAACTTCAAAGTCAACGCTTTGTTCACGATCACCATTAACATAGATCGCACCATTCTTAATGTCTTCACGTGCTTGACGCTTTGAAGGTTCAATCTTGGTATCAACTAAAAAGTCAACCAAGTTCTTCTTTTCGCTGCCTGCTTCTGCACTTGGAGCGTTCTTCAAACCTTGTTCAATTTGAGTTACTGATAAGTTCTTAATATCACCTGAGAACAATGCATCAGTAATCATTTGAGCTTCTTTAAGACCGGCTTCACCATGAACGAACTTAGTTACTTCTTCAGCTAAACGCTTTTGAGCAGCTCTCTTCCAAGGTTCCTTTTCAGTCTTTTCAGCCAAGTCTTCGATTTCTTCACGGCTAAGGAAAGTAAAGTACTTAAGGTACTTAACAACGTCACGGTCATCTTGGTTAATCCAGAATTGGTAAAATTCATAAGGACTAGTCTTTTCAGGATCAAGCCACACAGCACCACCAGCTGACTTACCAAACTTAGTACCATCAGCCTTAAGCATCAATGGAATAGTCAAACCAAATGCAGGACGATCTGCACCTTCAAGCTTGTGAATAAGGTCGATACCTGCAGTGATGTTACCCCATTGATCACTACCACCGATTTGAAGTTGAACACCATCATCTTTGTTCAAGTGGTAGAAGTCGATGGCTTGCAAAATTTGGTAAGTAAATTCAGTGAATGAAATACCGTTTTCAAGACGACTAGCAACAACGTCCTTGTTAATCATGTTGTTAACTTGGAAGAACTTACCGTAATCACGCAAGAAATCGATTAAGTTAAGCTTGCCAAGCCATTCAGCATTGTTTCTAATTTCAAAGTTTTCAGTACCAAACAACTTCTTCATTTGGTTAGTCAAGCATTCTTCATTGTGCTTAACTTGGTCGGCAGTTTGCAAAGTACGTTCAGTCTTACGACCTGATGGGTCACCGATTGCACCAGTACCACCACCGATCAAAATTACTGGGTGGTAACCTGCCATTTGGAATCTCTTCAAGATCATGAATGGAATTAAGTGACCGATGTGAAGTGAGTCACCAGTTGGGTCAGTACCACAGTAAAGAGCAAGATCATCATGTTCTGCTAAGTACTTACGTAAACCTTCTTCATCAGTTTCTTGATTAATGGCTCCACGCCACTTCAAGTCTTCTAAGATATCAAACTTTGCCATAATTTTCCTCCAATAAAAAACGTCCCCTGATCTTCCGATCAAGGGACGACTAAACTACATTATTAGCCGTGGTACCACCCACGTTTGCGCTACTGCGCCTTATTAAAGCCGGTAAAGGAGCAACCCTATTAAGTACTTCGCTAAAATCGGCCTGTCTAGCTCACACCAACCGCTAGTTCTCTGAACGCTGAGCCGACTCGCTACTCATTCGTTAGTTATGATATTAACGAGAAAAATAGTTTTAGTCAACCGCTATTTTAAGAAAACCGTTTTAATTGCGGACCATGGGCCTTCTTCTCTGCCATTTAAAGCTTGTAATTTCACTTCATAACTTCTATTTCTGGTAATACCTGTAATAGCGTTAGAAGCTTGATCGGTTACTTCGTAATACCACTTGCTTGTACCCTTTTGGCGGTAAGCAATGCGGTAACTTTGTGCACTATCAATTTTCTCCCAAACTACATGAATGTTGTGGTAAGTATTGTCAGCTTTAGCAATGGTTAAATCGACAGCTCCTGGTGTGGCATCTGAAGGAGCATAGTAGGTATGCTCAACAACTTTACTCCAAGCACCAAAATAATTATCAGTTTCTGGATTACCGTAACGAATGTAGTCAGGGTTGCTTACTCCGCGAGCTACAAAATCATAAGTTTGACCATTAACTAACTTTTTACCAATTTGAACTGGAATTTTATGACCGTTTCTTTCTAGATAGCGCGTAGCTGGAGCAGTACTTACTTCTACAGTGTTGCTGCTAGAAGTAAATGAGGCAGCCTTTGAGCCCTTCTCACGCCATGCAAGTTCGTAAGTCTTAGCATGAAGTGCATCCCTCAATGTAGCAACCACACCATCCTTAGTATCCTTTAAAGATTCAATTTCAGTATCTGTTGGCACCATGCGTGTATCAGGAACGGCTGTTAATTGGAAATCATAAAGCCCGCGAGTATTTACACTAAACACATAGGTTCCTTTAGCCAAGTACCAACTTTGGCTGGCAGTCTTATTGCCATTAACTTTGAAATCCTCTGGGTAAAGCATAGTGCTACCGCCAACAGAATTATCTTTATCAAACATGATTACGTTCATATTGCTGAAGATGTTGCCTTTTCCAAGTTGATAAATTGGATTATTAGTCATCTTCATCGTAACCATTTGAGGTGAATCAATAGTAAAGCTGTAGTAGTCGATACTATCATAATTGTACATTTCACCCATTGCTTTGATTTTTTGACCAATTTTAATCTTTCTTGCCTTAAGGCTGCTGTTATCATTATCCTTCTTAGTTTCAACGTAAGTTTCTAAATTCTTACGAATCTTGGTCAAACGAGTATATGCAGTCTTTACGTTGGCATTCTTTGAACTGGTTAAATAGTATGTACCCTTACGCAAATAATATGTATTCTTCTTTTTGCCATAAGGAATACATGTCCATTCCATGCTATTTTTCAAGGTAACATTGCTATTTGTAACTAATCTACCAGCTGCAGGTAAATGTAATTTGTAAATTTTGCCTTTAGTTACGTGGTTACGTTTATTAATATTAAAACTAGTAGTATTCTTTGGATTATATGTACCAGCTTGAACAGTTGTAGCAGAAAGTCCAAGAAGTGCAGCACTTGTTAGTGCCATTGTCATTATCTTTTTCATTTTAATCACCTTTAACACGTTTTTTCTTAGCTACTATTTTACCATTAGACACAAAAAAGACCGAACTTCGTGTTCGGTCTTTTGTTTAGTTATCTAACTTGTAGAACCCCTTAGCCTTCAAGCCATAAGCTTGACCAGCAGTCATATCGTATTGAACCATTTCGTAGTCATTCAAAATTGCTTGTTGTTCTGAAGTCAATTTCTTAGGATCAACGAAGTGTCCCTTTTGATCAACTAATTGGAAGCCTTTATCACCGTTAAAGTTAATGGTGATTGCAGGAAGCTTCTTGTGAACTTCAGTAAGTAATGCTTGGTAAGGAGTTACCTTAGAATTAGTTTGTTCAAGCATCATTGCAGTGAAGTCGCTAGTGTTGACGTAATTAGTGTTGTGAGTCAACTTCTCCTTAGCACCATGTTCTCTAGCGTACTTGTTAGAGTAAATGAAGTAACGAGTAGCGTGCATTTGAACAGGATACTTAGCAGTGTAGTTTTGTGACAAAATACTTGGGTAGTGGTCACCGTAGAAGACAATGGTAATTGGCTTCTTGATCTTATCAATTTGACCAATAAACTTCTTAACTGCCTTGTCGGTGTATTGCGTACCCTTGATGTAAGTTGCCATTTGTTCACGAACGGCAGCAGTGTTGAAGAGTTCACCAGATACCTTACCCATGTATTCGTTGTTTGGATACCAGTTGTTGTAAGGCATGTGGTTTTGAATTGAGATCAAGTTAATAAATTGACCACCCTTCATGCTGTTGATTTGTCTCAAACCGTTAGCATAAGTAGTGAAGTCAGAGTTGTAAGTACTCTTGCCTAACTTCTTCTGATCAATGATCTTGTACTTAGATCCAAGGTAAACAAACTTGTTAAACTTAAATCTCTTGTAGTCTTCTACTCTTGAGTAGTAAGTACCAATGAATGGGTGAACAGCTGACTTGTAGTTGAAGTCCATACCAATGGTGGGGTAGAAGTCATAGTTTGGCACAATTTGAACATATGGAGTCAAGGTTGACTTGAACATACCCATGTTAAATCCTGTCAAAGTTTCCCATTCCATGTTGGCAGTACCACCACCGTAACCTGCACTAAGCATGCTACCGTAAGTAGATCTATCCTTCATTGATTGAATAAACTTAACTGGGTTTGGAACCTTAGGATCAATCTTAATTGTTGGGAAAGTATATGGATCAACAAAACTTTCACTCAAGTTGTAGACAATAGTTTGATCCTTTAAAGTATTCTTTCTAGTCTTGTTAATTTCATCAGCAATCTTGCCATACTTTTCATTCAAGTGATTAATCGTAGCCTTGGAGTAATTAGATGGCTTATTCATAATCTGTAAATCGAAGTAGTTCAAGAAGTTCAATAATGGACCGTTAATTTGAATATCACGTTCAGGGTTTCTGAATGATTGCTTGTTATCAAAACCACGGTTGATGTGATAAATGATTCCGCCATCGTGGTTGAAGCGAGCTGGTGTCATAAACAAAAGCAAGCTGAGCAATGCCCAGATACCACGGCGCTTCCATGAACCCTTTTTCTTAATTGGAAACTTGATTTCAAGGAAAACAGTCAAAGCAATTACAATCACTAAAGCAACGGCAATCATAATTACCTTTTGTTGACCAACCATTGGAAGCAAGGTCTTCCAGTTAACAATTTCATCAAGTTCAGTTGGATAAATAGGTTCACCACGAAGGTTAAGCTTGATCTTGTTGGCAATGGCCCAACCAATGGTAATTACACTAACCAAAATGGTTGAAGTCCAGTAACGCGTTGTGATGAAGTAGAAAATTGCAAACATGGCATCCAAGAAAATGGCTGTCAAAATGATTGCAAAGAATCTAGTTCCGAGCAAGAAAATTACGGCATTGATATCTGTAGCTGTTGTAATTTGAATTCTTAAGTTATCTGATTCAATTAAGAATGAAACAAAACTCAAGATATAGAACCAGCCCCAAGTAAGAAGTCTTACTCGGTTTTCAACTACCCATGCTGTGAAGTTCTTCCAACCATATTCCACAACTTCAGCTAAATTATCATGACTATTGAAGAACTCAACTGTCTTCTTAATTGGCTTTATTCTAAATAAAAAGCGGCTATACAAATAGTTCAGCGCAAGAGCTGCAATCATCATAATGACGATCATCAAGAACTTGTTAAAACCAGCACTATTAGTAAAGCGGAATGATCTTACAAACCCACCAATAATTGGTGCGTCCATAAAAATAATTATTGGAATAAAGAAACGCATATCCTTAGCGCTATAGCTAACGATTACTTTTCTAAAGATTAAGAATACTGCCAAGACCATTAAAAATAGAAATGGCGAGGTAGGATTACTTAAAAACTTAGGAGTCCAAGAATAAACTCCACTACGTCCGGATAAACGCTGATACCAGTAGACACCGTTAAATCCCGGAACCCCAATAAACATTACAAAGAATGAAAATACTCCTGCAGCAATTGACCAGCCAAAGACTTTCTTAGGGATCTTAACATTGGCCAAGAACATCCCCCAAGCAAAGTATAAGACGAGGTAAACACCGTAAATGGAGTAGTTAAAGTACATTGTACCTGCACTAGTAGCAAAGCCTACTAATGTCAATGCACTAAGCAGCAACACATTTTGCTTAGTTGTAATTCGGCGTTGCAACTCATACAGATATGGTTGAGCCAAAATACTGAAAATCAATCCAGCTAGTAAAACTGAAGTACTTGTCAAAACTGGGAAGAACACACCCCACAGCTTCCACATGACAAAACTACCTGGTCGCTTAATGAAGTTAGCCAAATACAGAAGTATCAGCGTTACAACTGCAATAATCCAGAATCTGAATGCTTCAGTTGGACGGATTTTCTTTTTGCTGTATACAGCACCAAAAACCATCGGTACAAGCGCTAATGTTGCACTACCTAGCATTCCTGGAATAAATCTCATTAAGGTACTCAATGGCAATCTACCAAAGGTATTCCCCCATGAAAACATCTGCACTAGCATTAAAAATGCAGCCAAGATCATACAAACAATTTGACCAACATTCAGTGATTTCTTTTTATTAATCTCACTCATTTTCCTAGTCTATGTCCTTACTAAAATTTTTTGTTATTACTTACTCTTAATTCCCAACTTCTTTTTAATTGAATATAAAATATCAACTTTTTTACCATGACCGGTAAAGAAATCAATAATATCATGCCAGAACTTGAAAATCATAATTAAAGTAATCACCAAAAAGACAATTCCTGCTTCTTGATTGTGCCAAAATTCATAAACACTGAATAAAAGCATAAACACGATTGGTGGAATCGTCAAATTTTGCATAATTGCAGTTAATACCAGAGCAATTAGCAAAGTTGCAAATCCTGCCTTCCAATCATAAAAGACCGCTACCTGAGCGGCAACTGCAACACCTTTACCGCCTTTAAAATGATCCCAAATTGGAAAACAATGTCCTAAAATCAATCCCAGACCAGTATATGCAATATTGATATGTGCTGGGAAAACAAAATACACAATAAACAGAGCAATCAAACTTTTTAGCAAATCGCCCAAACAAGTTAAAATACCCCATTTTTTACCAAAAACAGCCCCCATGTTAGCTGTTCCTGGATTATGTGAACCATATTCTGTAGGGTTTATTTTCAAAAAGATTTTACCAACAACCATCGCTGTCAGAAAATTACCAAAAATATAGCCAATCAGCGTGGCCCAAACTCGCTCCATTAATTATCCCCTTCTCCGGTGTAATCATAGATATGATAATGCTGAATCTTGCCACTCTTAAAACTAAAGCCATTAGCTTTATTTTTTTCATTCTGGAAGGTCTCGTTATTCTGAACAACTTCCTTTTCTAATTCCAACTCTGTGCGCACTAAATCAGAAATTCGTTGCAATTCACTAGTTGGTTGAATTTGATATGCGGCATCCTCAACCTCAGCATTATAGCCATGAAGATAATCACTTGATGAGCTTTTAGCACAATCACGATAATTCATTGCAATTTGTTGTAAAGCACTAAATGGCAAGTTGGTTCGTACATTGTTTGAAACAGAGGTTAGAATTGAATCTAAATTTGATAGTGAACTAATCGAAACAGCCTTTCTAATTAATGTCGTGATGACTTGTCGCTGTCTCTCCTGCCTACCATAATCTCCTCTAGGATCATCGTAACGCATTCTCGAGTAAGCAAGTGCTCCGGCACCACCCATATGGGTTAATTTGCCTTTCTTAAAGACATAACCGCCATATTCAAAGCTAAGCGTTGGTCGAATATTAATGCCGCCAACATAACGAATCATTTTCATGATCCCGCCCATATTAACTACAGCATAATATTTAACAGGCACATTAATTAATTCAGAGACAGTGTCCATTGCCATTCTTGCTCCGCCTATCTCATAGGCAGCATTAATTTTTTCTACCCCAAACTCATCTGTACCAACCATTTGCGCCATCGTATCACGTGGAATAGAAACCAACGTATAGTGCTTCTTAGCAGGGTTAACTACAGCTAAAATCATGGTATCAGTTCGTCCACGCTTTTCTGTTCTATGAAGAGCACCAGTATCGGTTCCCATCAATAAAACAGCAAAACGTTTTTTCCCATTAAACTCACCTGTAGTTTTCACTGCAGTTTGCGGATCATAGGTTTTATCAACAGCGTTCTTTGTTCGGAAATATACAGAAGCAAAATAAGCCGCGGTCGCAACTACTGCTACTAAGACTATTATCCCCGTGACCCACGCCCAAACATGGCGCTTTTTATATTTATGATTTTGCACTCGAGTCTCTGTCGGGTGATTTCTATACTCTTTTCTACTTTTCTTCATAAATCATACCTATATGTAAATTCACATTGAGTGTATTATAACAAAAAAAGCAAATCATCGCTGACTTGCTTCCTACATCTTATTAAAATCGTTACTTATTTTTACTTTAGTGTCAATGTAATCTCAAAATTGCGGCTACTTTCAGCCTCTAATTCAATTTTATCAGTAAAAGCAGTAACTTTACCATCTTCTGCGGCTAACTTAAAATCAGTTGAAGCAATATCTATTCCATGTTCTTCATTAATTAAACTAATTTTGTTAATGCTGCTCTGACTTTGCCAAGTACTTGGCAACACAAAGCCTAATGAAAATGGTAGTTCCTTATGTGATGAATTCTTTAGATAAAATGATATCTTTAATTGATTGCCCTCCAAAGCATATGTTATCATCACTTCAAAATGATATGGAAAACTTTTATAGCTTTCCGGTGTATCAATTAAAGTCAAACTGACTCGAGTATCACCTTTATCTACGACAGTCCAGGGCAGTTTGCTAGCCCAGTTATTGCCTTGATCAAGCACTGGAAAAGCAATTGCCATACCCTCTTCAGTCCCATTTTCGCCGAGATAATCATAATTATCATTAATAGATACAAGATGGACCATTTTGGCCCCATTCTCATCGACAGAGACTTGTAAGAGAGAATTATCAATTGTTTGCATATTTTTCTCCCCACTTTAATTCCATTGACAAAAATAGCACTTAAAAGGGGTAACTGTCAATTTTTAACACATTGCAGCCGCTTTTATGGCCGCTGTCAGCCCGACTACCATATTCTCTAAACTCATTGAAGGATAACGTCCATTCTTAGTCTGACTTGGCAAATATGGAATATGAATAAAGCCGCCCTTTAAATCAGGATAATCGTGATGAATTAAATATTGAATTTCATAAAAAAGATGGTTGCAGACATATGTCCCCGCAGAATTTGAAATTTGTGCAGGGATTCCGGCATGACGAATAGCAGTTACCATCTTTTTAATTGGCAATTGGGTAAAATAGCCATCTAATCCGTCTGCTTGAATTTTACCTTCTTTAGGACCTTTACCAGAATTGTCAGGAGTTGAACCCGATTGAAAATTAATTGCTATTCTTTCGGGCGTAATGGCACCGCGACCACCTGCCTGTCCTACATTAATCACCATCTCAGGATTTTCTTTTTCAATCGCTTTCTTTACGACATCAGCACTTTGATAAAAAATAGTAGGAACTTCTAACTTAATTATTTTGTTACCAGCTATTTCATTAGGTAATCTTTTTACAGCTTCAATTGCAGGATTAATTTTCTCTCCGCCAAAAGGATCAAAACCGGTTACTAATATTTTCATATCGTTTCTCTTTCCTTAGAAAAAAATGGTAAATTTTCTTTATTTATAATATAATATACTTGTTCCAAAAAATTATGAAACTAAATGTTTAAAAAATAGTTTTTGGGGCAAGTTGATAAAATAGAGCATCCCTCTTGGGGTGCTTTTTTTCCCTAAAAAATACAAAATAAAAAGGAGCTTCTTGCAAAGTTCCTTTTTTGTGTGAATAACCATTAATTAAATTAGTCGTCCAACTTTTCCTTGTTAACAACATCCAAGTTTTCGTCGAATGTGTAAACAACTGGTTCACCAGTCTTCATTTCAAGGTTCATGATGTCGTCATCAGAAATGTTTTCGATGTACTTAGTTAAAGCACGAAGTGAGTTACCGTGAGCTGCGATAATTACGTTCTTGCCGTCAAGTAAGTCTGGAGCAATGTGATCTTCCCAGAATGGCATTACACGGTCAAGACATACGTGTAAGTTTTCTGCCTTAGGAACGATGTGTGGGTCCAAGTTTGCGTAACGACGGTCATGTGCTTGACTGAATTCATTGTCATCATCAATAGCTGGTGGCAAAACATCGTATGAACGACGCCAAATGTGAACTTGTTCATCGCCGTACTTTTCAGCAGTCTTCTTCTTGTTCAAACCTTGAAGAGCACCGTAGTGACGTTCGTTAAGTCTCCAAGTCTTCATTTCTGGAATCCAGAGTTGGCCACTTTCTTCCAATGCGAAGTGCAAAGTCTTGATTGCACGAGTTAATAATGAAGTGTAAGCTTGATCAAATTCAAGACCGTGTTCCTTGATTAAACGACCAGCCTTCTTAGCTTCTTCAA
This sequence comes from Lactobacillus gallinarum DSM 10532 = JCM 2011, assembly GCF_001434975.1. Lineage (GTDB taxonomy): Bacteria > Bacillota > Bacilli > Lactobacillales > Lactobacillaceae > Lactobacillus > Lactobacillus gallinarum. Next base: position 98,550 of record NZ_AZEL01000047.1, on the reverse strand, counting down.
CACCTTTTTCTGAAAGGTTAACATCAACCCAACCAGTAAATTGGTTTGAAAGGTTCCATTCACTTTGTCCGTGACGGATTAAAACTAATTTTGACATGAAATATCTCCTTTTAAAATTCAATGTTTCATCCATATTTTACACATTTCACAGTTTTTTTCATAGAGAAATGAGTAAAAAACATCTTTTTTTAATGTTCACTTTCTATTATCTTCTTTTTTGTGTTACTTTTAAGTAAAATATTCAAAAAGAAGTGTAAAAAATGAAATTTATGAATAAAAAACTAATTTTAGGCTTAGTTGCCTTATTAGCATTATGTTTATCCGCTTGCTCGCAAAAAAGTGCTAAATCTGGCGACAACTTGCCGAGCGCCAAAACTATTTTAACTAAAGCACAAAAAGCAAATTATAATTCGATGCATGCCACTTGGGACGAAAAAAGCAATGGCAAAACTTTACAAAAGGCTGCGGTTGAATATACAACTAAACCTACGATCATTTATGCCAATGTTTCCGCAACTTCTAATTACTATAAAATGTGGGTTGAAGGGAAAAATAGCTACATTCAAATGAAAGGCACCAACAGCAGTCACTGGTTTAAGACCACTGCTAAGGCTGGCACCTATTCATCATTCATTCAAAGCTTAAATGGCAACTTGTTAACTCCATTTATTCCTTTGCACAAACAATTTAAAGTCAAAAAGAATGACAACAATTATGCCCTTATTTATAAAGGAAACAACAAAAGAGTTTGGAACGCGATCGTGTCTGATGCGGCAGTCACAACTTTAATCGGAATTGATATTGATGATGTAAAGCCAATCAATACTGAAATTCAGGTCGACGTTGATAAAAATTACAATGTCAATGATGTAAAAATTGTTTCTAGCTACAAAGATGATGGGCAAAAGAAGACTTTGACTATGAATGTAGATCAAATTGATCAAATTAAGAAATTGTCCGTTCCTAGTGCAGTTAAAAAGAATTCCGTAGATTTAGGAAAATTAGATAAAAAATAATTAATATAAAAAAGCTCTAATCTAAGCATAGATTTGGGCTTTTTCGTTATAATAGAAATAGTTATTTAGGAGATTTTTTATTATGAAATTAAAAAAAGCAATTATCGGTATATCATTAGCCGCCGTCTTTTTACTCAGTGGCTGTAGCCCAAAAGAAAAGAAAGCTGATCCTGTTTTAAACAAAACTCAGGTAGTTCAAAAAATGAAAAAGGGCTTCAAGAGTGGTCAAGTTATTCAATCAATTATTCTTGGCACTGACACTTCTAACCAAGCAGCTATTGCCAACACCACATTTGGCGGTGACTCAACGGTTTACCATATAATCAACCAAACTTCTAGCAAGGGCAAGACCCGCTCTAGCGAAGAATGGGTTAACATGAACAACGTTTATATCAATGGTCGTGACACTTGGTATAAAGCTGATCTAGAGAAATTAACCGGACACTCATACGCCGATTTAACTGATGCAATTATGAATAATCACTTGATCACTAATCCTAGTGCTGAGTTGATTAAAGCTTACAAGTTAAAGCGCAATAAAAACACCTACACTTTAACTGCTAAAACAAGTGATAAAGCTTTGATGAAAAAAGCAGCTACTCCTATCTTTGATACTACTCCACAAAGCACAGGTCAAGCTAAAGTGTTTAAGCAAATTCAAAAATTAGGCAAATACAAATCAATGACGGTTAAGGCGGTAGTGAAAAACAATAAATTAGCTACCTTTAACGTCTTCGTTAACATGAAGCTTGGCAAAATGATGACAGTCAAGGTCGGTCAAAGCTATGGCAACTTTGGTAGTCACGACTTCTTAAAGGTTCCAACTAACGCTACGAACGCTAAGAATTTGCCAACTACTGACAATAATAAGAAAAAGAAATAGGTATTCACGATGAAATTAGGAATTATCGGCAGCGGCATGATTGTTCAAGACTTTTTAACTACTGCTGATCAAATTGATAACTTAGAATTAACCGCAATTTCTTCAACCAAGCGTAGCGCAGGCATCGCGCAAGAATTAGCACAAAAATACAATATTTCTCAAACCTATACTGACAATGAAAAATTAATGTCAGACAGCAACGTTGATACGGTCTATATCGGCGTGCCTAATTTCTTGCACTACTCGCTAGCTAAGCTTGCACTTGAACATGGCAAAAATGTCATCTGCGAAAAGCCATTTGTATTAAGTACAGCTGAAGCCGAAGAATTAAAGCGATTGGCCGATGAAAAAGATTTAATTATCGCTGAAGCTATCACTAATATCTACTTAGAAAACTACAAAAAGATCAAAGAAGAATTAGATAATATTGCTCCAATTCATATCGTTTCTTTAAATTATACGCAATACTCTAGCCGTTATGACGCCTTCCTTGAAGGTAAGATTGCTCCCGTTTTTGATCCGAAAAAAGATGGCGGCGCCTTGATGGACTTGAATATTTACAATATCCACCTTGCCGCTGGACTGCTCGGGTTGCCTGATAAGGTAAAATACTACGCCAACATGCAAAAAGGCATTGATACATCGGGTATCCTGCATCTTTCTTATCCTGATAAACAAGTAACTTTGATCGGTTCAAAGGACAGTTATGTAACGCCACGTTCGTTCATTGAAGGCGAAAAAGGCAGCATTTATTTTGACGGTTCAACTGGTACGCTTGATAACTTTACCGTCGAAATGCGTGGACAAAAACCGAAGCGTTACAACTTTAATAAATATCCACATCGCATGGCAAGTGAGTTCACTGCATTTGCCGAGATGATCGATCAACATGATGTTCGGAGAGCTGATGAAGCGTTTGTCAATACTTTGGAAACAATGAAGATTTTAACTGCAGCTAAAAATTCAGTTGAATAATGTGAAAGCCACCTTTAAACAAGGTGGTTTCTTTATGTCTTATTTTATAAGCCATCGACTATACAACTGCCAATGACTCCGATCGCGTCTACTAATGTTGCCTACTTATCAAGCAGATTATTTAGCTCGCGAAGAACTAAATGAAGTTCATGTAGCAAGTTGATTAGGCCAGCCCCTAGAATGTGCATGAATGACATGCATTTTTACTTTAACATGTTCTTATGTATATAAGAAGATTATCGCGTCCAATGATCATGGATGCATGCGCAACAAGACGATAACTTGCAAACGCGCGGTGGCTCTGCATAATAGCAGGGCTTTTTTATTCCCGATGATTACTAAAAAAGTGTCCGAGATTTTTCTCAGACACTTCTTTTCTACTATTCCTTACTCAACAAATCACGGACACGATCTGCCACCTTAAATTCACCAGAGAAGACCAAAATATCTCCCTGCTCAATCACAGTCGCACCACGTGGAATTAACCATTCATCCCCACGCTTAATTCTACTTACCGTAATCTGATCAATAAACTCTAAATCCATCAGTTGACGACCTGTATAATGCGTATTCTTCACTTTGACAGAATACAAAATGTTCTTCGTGTCAGTCATAATTCTGTAGACAGTTGGTGACTCGATCATTGCCCTCATCAATGCAGCATGCACATTGGTAGAGTTAAAGACTTCGATTCCCTTCTCATTAAACTCGGTCAAAGTCTTGCTATCAACTTCGCTAAGTCGGGCAATCACACGATTTACGCCCTTCTCTTTTGCCATCCGGGCAATCTTAATATTATCTTCGTCCGCGCGATTAGCCGCTACCACGATATCACCATCAAATACGCCATCTTTTTCAAGCGTTTCTTCGTCTAGATTTGGCAAAAAGGTTAAATTCTCTACTCGACTGTCGTAAGTTTTATATTGATTCTTTTTGTCAGTGAACATCTTGACTGAATACCAATTAGCATGCAAATCATGAGCAACAGGCACAGTAACGGCATTCGCGCCAACAATTGCCACCTTTTCCTTAATCTTGTCTTCTGGTAACAAAACAAAGTTAGAGTTAAAGACAATTGGACTCAAAATGCAGACGATTACCGCAGCCAAAATGAAGGCATCAGACTGCGTTGATGTGATTGCGTGCAATTTCCGTGCAACTTGTAAAGTTGGCAAAACAATCGTAATAGTTGTTGCCGTCAAGAACCCACCAGCAAAAGCATTTTTCTTCTGAAAATAGCGCACATAAGTTAAAAGAACTGGTACTTTTGCAATAAATAAGAAAATAACTAACACTGGCAATAACATCAATGAAGACGGATGTGCAAAAAGTGAACGCAAGTTAAGTCCCACACCAGTCATAATGAAGAAAATTGGGATAAAGAAGCCATAACCAATTGAAGTCAACTTATCTTTAGTAGCTTCACTTGGCTCAAGCAACTTCATTACCATTCCGGCTAAAAAGGCACCTAAAATGTTTTCAGCACCAACTCTTTCTGCTACGGTTACCAATGCAAAAATCAGGAAAAAGGCTAACCGAATATCAAGTTGAGTGGTTGACTTAGTAATCTTAGCAAACCACAAATATGGCTGCTTAAATCGACGCAACAAGAAAATTGCAGCAACAAATAATAAGATAATCAACCACAATTGTTCCGCATTACCACCATTGATAGATGCATAAATTGTTAACAAAAGCAGTGGAATAACTTCGCCGAGTACGGCTGTTAACAAAATCGTCTGTCCGATTGGTCGACCTAAAATATCCTTTTCCTTCAAAGTAGCGATAACCACGCCAAGGGCCACAGTCATCAAGATAATTGCGGCCAACATGACTTCACTGAATAATCCGGTAAGTCGTAAGACATAGGCTAAAACAAAGGCCATGATCACGATCCCAATAAAGGCAGTAATCGCCGTCTTCAGCGGATCGACCGTCTTCCCTGCTTGCGACTTCCCTTTAGGATTATTTTTTCTTTGCAATAAATCAAAATCAATTTCCATCCCTGATAAAAACATCAACAAGATCACACCTAGATTAGATAACAAGGTTAGATCATGCGTGGATGTAATCAAGTTAAAACCGCTGGATCCCATGATAATGCCGACGATAATCTCGGCAACCGCGGTTGGTACGTTACTAATCTGAAAGCGTGCCATAAATATTGGAATGACTAGCGCTAACAAAACTACTAAAAATAGTGATAGTTGTGCCATAAACTCCCTCTCTTTCAACACGAGTTAATTATTTCATTTTCAAAATTAAAACGCTAGATGATATTCTAACAAATAATCATCTAGCGTTAAATCAACTACACTTCTATTCAATATCTTTAGCTAAGATATATTGTGTAGCGTTAAGTGCATAATACTTTTGACCTTTAATTGTGATCTTGCTGCCGTAAGTTAATACGCGGCTGCCTTCCTTGACTTTGTTCTGCTTTTCAACGCGACCACTTCTAGTGTGCAAGTAGGTCTCGTTCTTTACTGTGCGGACAGTGGCATCAATGTTAGAAGCAACAACATATTGATCCTCGCCAATCTTGTAGTACTTCTTATTATTGATCATCTTGTAACCCATCACAACGACAGGACTGCCAGTCTTCTTCAAGATCTTGGTTCTCTTGCCCTTTTCGGTGTAAACATAAGCATCGTGACCAAGAGTTACCGCACCTTGAACTGCAGGTACTTCTTCCTTCGTCTTGTTTGGATCCTTAGTATGGGTATTTTCATTCTTCTTTTGCAAGTTGTAGTAATACTTGATTAAAGAATAGAACTGATCCATGTCGTAGCCCCACTTAGCAAAGTAGCCATCTGGGTCAACGTGATCGGTACCACCTAAGAATGTGCTGACAGCATGGTGAGACCAGATCGTCCCTTCACCATCATCGCAGGCATTGTCTGGCTTAAGATCATAACGGTGAAGCAGTTTTGCGATATAAATAGCATCATTATTCACTGACTTAGCAAATGCATCCCTAGTATTTTCTTCACAAAGCTCAATCTGGATAAAACGGTTGTTAGCCTTAGGACCTGCACCCCAGGTACCCATATCTGGTGATCTCATCTGAATAACTTGCTTGCTATCAACAAAAGCATGAACGTAAGCATTAATATTCATCCACTCACGGTTAAAGTAAATTGCTTCATCGTGGGCAGTCGCGCCAGGATCGTCAGTTTCGTGAACTACGATTCCTTCTGGCTTGCCATTTTCATATTCGACACCAGGGAACTTATTATACTTAATCCCTTCGAGCTTCAGCATCTTGTATAAATAAGTCACACCGCTATATTTATATTTTTTGGCGAGCGAGTTGATTGATTCAGCATGAACTGTTTGACTTTGGATATTAATCGCCGTAATCAGCCCCAATACTGCAATTAAAGTTGCTAAAACTTTCTTTAATTTCAAATCAGGCCCCCGTTCTTATTACATGAAGTTTGATTTCTTAATGTATTGACGGATACCGATTCTGTAATACTTCTTGCCATTGATCTTAACAGCACTTCCGTATGTAGCAACTTGTTCATTCTTCTTACGCTTTAAAGTGTTGTCGCGGTTGCCATATTGGTTATAAACATAGGCATTATGCTTCAAGAATCTAAGAGTACCATCAATGTTACCGGCTGCAATGTATTCATTTTCGCCTACACGGTAGTAAGTCTTCTTCTTAATAGTCTTAGTACCGTAAGTAGCGATTAACTTGGTGCCTTCTTCATCGTTGACCTTGTACATCTTGCCCTTGATCTTCTTGCCTTTGGCATCGTAGACATAGGCATTGTGCATCAAGTTCTTTTCAACCTTGGTTGCACCCTTTGGAGCCTGAGTACTTGGTGCGCTAGTAGTTGTCTTACCCTTGGTTAAAGAAGTACCGTTGATCCAGCCTTTACCTTCAATGTACATTCTAGTTGAACCATCATTGTAGGTAATGGTCTTAGTTACAGTAACCTTTTCGCCGCTCTTAACAGAACCAACAGCCTTAGCTACTGAATGGTTAGTTGGCCAGTTATAAACTGAACCTGACTTATCAACAGTGTAGTGCTTGGTAGCCTTAGAAATCACTGGGTCATATTGGTTCAAATTATGACTAGTGATTCTAGAATTAAGTGCAATATCATACTTGCTGTCGGTAGCATAAGTACCAGTTAAAGCCTTGGTTGCTTCGGCATAAGTGTTAGCATTCTCAAGCCAAGCACCCTTGTAGCGAAGTGGTTGCCAAGTAACACCATTACGCAACTTGCTACCATTATCTTCAAATGATTCTTCAAAAGAATTATATTTTTTAAACTTGGCATTAATGTAGTAGCTCTTACCATTCTTGCCCTCTTCACGAGTCTTGGCAGAATAAGTAGCGCCACCCCAACTATTGTCAGCCTTCATACCAAAAAGATTATTTGCATTAACTGCAAGACCTGATTGTCCCCAACCAGATTCTACGATAGCTTGTGCAATCATTACTGATGGATAAGTACCATATTTCTTAGCAGCTTTGACAGCTTGCTTAGCGGCCTTATTTAAAAATGCTGTTTGCGCATCAGTAGCAGCAGAAACCTTTTGGCTACGAAGATCATTAATTGCAGAAATATTAGATGCTGGGGCAATTGTGGAAGTCAACACAACTGCGGCAGCTATGCTGGTCAAAAGTCTCTTCTTCATGAAATTTCCTCCTTGTATAACAACCTTTATTGCATCTAGCAAATAAGCAAGAAACAAGCCATTCATACCATTTGTACGGAAAAAGTAATATTTCTATTACACTGTTTTTATTGTGTTTGGTGGGAGCTGTACAATCTTAAGAAAGTGTATGGTGATATTTAATTCATTAGGTACTTTTAACAGATTTCATTATAATATTTGTAGGTACGAGATTTAATATGAAGGAGACTATTATGAGTAGAGATGCATACTTTTTTGATAAAGTCGAAGACTTGGTATCATATCTTGAAGCAAAACTTACTAACCCTACTCCATTGAAAATTCAAAAATCATTGTATTTCTTATGGGCCTTCTATGCTGCAACATACGGAAGCATTGATTATTCTAATGAAAATAGTGAATTTTCAGAAACTATCAAATACCCAAAAAGATTATTTAAGGCGAACTTTGAAGCTTGGCAATACGGCCCCGTCCTAAACAAAGTTTATGGAGAAGATAAAAATAACTCAATCACGCCAAGTTTAGAGAAAAAGCGTTACTCTAATTCGATGGAAAAAGATGTTTGGTCATTTATTGATGATATGATTGCACAAATTGATCCTATTAATGATTTTGGATTAGTAGCTAGATCACACCAAGATAGTGCTTGGAAAAAGGCTTATAAGGCCGGTCAATCACATTGTCCCATGAATGAAGAAGAGATTATTGAAGATTACAAGGAATATGCCGCAACCACAAATGCCTAAATTTCGTCCCAAATTAGTAACCAACCATAATAACCCCAGCCTAACGACTGGGGTTAAATTATTTAATCAGCATACTGCTGGTCAGCTGAATGCTCACAATGCTGATGTAAAAATTCTATTTTTTGACCAATTTTTAAATTCATTTAAAGACGAAAAGAATGAATTCTCCAACTTTGTTGACCGTCTAGGGATTAAAAATACTTCTACCTACAAAAATATTCTTTCTTTAAGTAAAAATCCTCAGCAAATTGCCAACGAAATTACAGCAATCGATATTTTACATCGACAAAATAGCAAAAGAATAAAAGAAATTCTAAGCCACGATATCTCTAAAGAAATAATTGATTATTTTAATGACAGTATTTTTGAATCTACGGTCAATAAAGGAACGGATTTTTTCGATCCTAATGGTAAAGGAAAATTTAGAGTTTTTTCTATTTATGCAATTAACCCAGATAATTTAAATGATAATACACAAAACTTAATAGTAATTTTGATAGATCCATATCATTTAGTCTGTCCTGTTGCTAATAGACAAAAAAATTTTAATAAAGATAAAAATCGACACTATACTTTCGAAAAATATAAAGAATGTAGACACTCGCTAAGCGACCTATTCAAAGAGAAATTTGATAATTCCGATTCAGTCCGCTACATTCACTTAAACGCCTTTGCCTCAAAATAAGCTCATGATTACTCAAAATCATGGGCTTTTTCTTTTGCATCCCTTACGCTTAACATCCTCTATCTTCAGACCCGGATTACACGCGGCGGAATAAACCCACCCAATCCACCCCTAGCATATAAGACGAAAAATCACTCCACTAAAATCAAATTTAAGGATCACGTACACAATATACGTGCTTCAGGCATGACGCCTGTACGCATGCTGATTCTTCAGCAATGACTACTACCTCATGAGAGTTATAGACTCATGGATCTTGCTTTGAAGAGTTTTGTACATTATAGGCTCCTTTCCATGCTGAACCTATGGCCTATTACATTTTTTTATTTCAAGGAGGAAAAGACCACATGAAGAAAAATTTAAGAATTGTTAGCGCTGCTGCTGCTGCTTTATTAGCTGTTGCTCCTGTTGCTGCTTCTGCTGTAATCACTGTTAACGCTGCTGCCGTTACTACTGCTACTCAACTTGGTGGTGTAAAATTACCAACTTCAAATGCTGCTGTAAATGTTAAGCCAAACGTTTCATTAAATACTGCTGTAGGTAACAGCGTTAAGGCTTCAATTTCAGTATCATTTACTGCTACTATTGACGGTACTACTGCTACTGCTAACTTAGATCCTAAGTCTACTGAAGTAAGTCTCTACAAGGGTACTGTTTCAGATGCAAATAAAGTTACCGACTTACAAGACGTAACTTCAGCTGATGCTGGTACAGAATATAAAGTTGGTATGAACAACGTTTCTTTAAACTTTGGTTCACAAAATGCTAACAAGAAAGTTACTTTGACTTTCCCAGATAACGGATCACACTTTGGCTACAATGGTAAAGATGGACGTTCACAAGAAGTACAACTTAACAAAGATGGTGTTGTAACTTTATCATACGTAATCTTCCCTATAACTGCCAAGAACTTCGCTAACCCTGAAATTGTTAGTTGGTTCAATGTTACTACTGGTGCACCTGTAACTTCAGCAAGCATTCAATTATACGCTGGCTCAAACGCAGGTAAGATGAACGTTGCTCAAGCTGTTAGCCCATTAGAAAACAAGGGTAACGGCTACGTTGCAATGCAATATGGTAACAAGCTTGCTTTCGACACTACAGCTAACATTAAATCAGCTCTTAAGGCTATGAACATTGATGTTGACGCTTACGGTTGTTTTGTTGCACCTAAGTCATTCACTTTCAACTTGACTGCAACTTCACCTAAGAACGACGCTACTGCAACTTTACCTGTAACTGTTAACGTACCAAACGGTGTAAACCCTACTCCAGCAACTGTTCCAAGTCAAAGCAAGACTATTATGCACAACGCATACTTCTACGACAAGGACGCTAAGCGTGTTGGTACTGACAAGGTAACTCGTTACAACACTGTAACTGTTGCTATGAACACTACTAAGTTCTCAAACGGTATCGAATACTACGAAGTAATCGAAAACGGCAAGGCAACTGGCAAGTACATCAACGCTGACAACATCGACGGTACTAAGCGTACTTTGAAGCACAACGCATACGTTTACAAGACTTCAAAGAAGCGTGCTAACAAGGTTGTTCTTAAGAAGGGTACTGAAGTAACTACTTACGGTGGTGCTTACACCTTCAAGAACGGCAAGAAGTACTACAAGATCGGTAACGACACTAAGAAGACTTACGTTAAGGTTGCTAACTTTGAATAAAAATTAGCCAACATTGACTAAGCGAGAAAACGAGGCATTGCCTCGTTTTTTCTTTTGCACTAAAAAGCTCATGATCTCAATAATCATGGGCTTTTTATACGTTTTCTATAATTCATAACTAATAAATAACATAAACCTTATATTTATGCATATTAATATAAACATGTGAGACCGTAAAATAGTTTGTGTAAGGATGAATTATTCCTTAATTTAATTTCCTAAAACATTAGAAAAAGGAGTTCCTTACGGTTTTAGAAAAGCATGGGAAAATCGTAAGTTAGTTGGTGGAGCACTCAAGGCTGCACATGTCCGCCCTGATTACCACTTGTATGAGGATCTATTTCAAGAAGATCTGATCATTTACGCCGAAATGCTCGAAGAATTAGCTACCGAAAAGGCTCGCACGGAAATTGATAAGTTAAGCTTCAAGAAGGTTCTCTGGCAGACGCTGAATCGATTGAAGCGTAAACAACGCGTGTGTGAACGCAACACTGACATGGATGAGGCCTACGATCTTGGCGAAAAAGCCGATTGGAACAACTTAGTTGTCTTGAAGCAAGAAGTTAACAAGTTGACCGAGATGGAGCAGATTATTTTCTACGAGCACCTACTCTCTGACAAGAAGATCACACAATTAGCCGCGGAATACGGCACCTCACGCAGAACCCTCACTCGCCTCAAGCATGATTTGTTGGTTAAGCTTCGCAAGATGCTGGTTAAATAAATATATTTTCTCACAAAAAAATGCCACTTTTTTGCGTATTAAATAGTGGGGACTATTTTACTGATGTACGAGCTATTATGAGGTAAAATACGAGAAAAAGAATAACTCGATATCCTGGCATTACGCAAGATCTGGTATTTGGCCATGTGATGAGCAAGAAGAAAAATTGCCTAGAGCTGCTCCGCCGTGCTTATCCTGAGTTGAATTTGCAGAAGATTAATGTAATCACTCAATATGACGGCAACATTGGTCTTGAGAGCAAAAACTTTCGCTTAGATGTCTGGGCACAAGATGACGAAGGTCGTATCTATGACATCGAAATGCAGACGACTAATAAGCAGAACGCATGCAGTATTACGCTGCGGGGTTGATCAACTTCACTTTGAAATCGGGCCAACCTTACACTAAGCTTAAATCTACTTACGTTGTGTTTTTCTGTACGTATGATCCATTCGATCAGGGTGAAAGCATGTATGAATTCGATTTCTTTGATCGCAAGACCAAGACTATAGAATTTAACGCAGGCATGCATATCAAAGTTTTCAACTCTAAGGGCAAGAACCGCGATCTTAACCAAAAGATGTTGGATTTCTTGGATTATATGAATGGCGTAATTAACCATGCTCAAGGCTATATTGCCGACTTGCAAAAGGATATCGATCATTATGTTAATAGTGGAAAGTGGGTCGATGACATGGATAAGTTGGCTTATGAAATGAATCAGGTTGCGATGAAGGCAGCAGAAAAGGCTACTAAAAAGAAAGCTATAGGAGATGCAATTACGTTAATTCAGGCATTAAAGCAAGTTGATCTTTCTTCTGAAGTGATTTTTGAAAAAGTATTGCAAGATTACAGTAACGATTTATCTAGCGATGAGATTAAGAAGCTAGTAGAAGAAAATTATTAAGTAAAAATTGTAATTAAGTAAAATAGTTCCTAGAAGCTGGCATGCATGAAGCGTGTCGGCTTTTTTAGTGCAAAAGAAAAAACGAGGCAAATGCCTCGTTTTCCCTTTATTTAGTTAGCGTGTACTAGCTATCTTGTTGACCAAGAATATTAGTCAAAGTTTGCAACCTTAACGTAAGTCTTCTTAGTGTCGTTACCGATCTTGTAGTACTTCTTGCCGTTCTTGAATGTGTATGAACCACCGTAAGTAGTTACAGTTTCACCCTTCTTAAGAACAACCTTGTTAGCACGCTTCTTTGATGATGCGTAAACGTAAGCGTTGTGCTTCAAAGTACGCTTAGTACCATCGATGTTGTCAGCGTTGATGAACTTGCCTGAAAGCTTGCCGTTTTCAACTACTTCGTAGTAAGCCTTGCCGTTGATGGTAGTAGTCTTAGGTGAAACAGTTACTGAGTTGTAACGAGTCAACTTGTCAGTACCAACACGCTTAGCGTTCTTGTCGTAGAAGTATGCGTTGTGCATAATAGTCTTAGGTTGACTTGGAACAGTAGTTACCTTGCCGTTTGGAACAGTTACAACTACAGGTAATGAAGCAGTCTTACCGTTAACGTCTGACTTAGCATTTAAAGTTACAGTGAAAGTGTCAGGTGCAGTGAAGTTACCACTAGCATCAACATCAACACCGGCCTTCTTAAGTTCGGCAGTTACATCTGCAGGAGTAGTACTAATGTTAATCTTGTTGAAAGCATTCTTGCTGTATTGAACAGCCTCGTATTGCTTAGTAAGTGAGTCAAGAACTGAACTTACATTTAATTTGCCATCATTTGCAAGAGTCATCCAAGTACCCTTGGTTTCAGTGGTACCACTGTTAACATTAATGAAGTAAACTGCGTTGGTAACACTTTGGTTGTATGCGTGAAGAGTTTGAGTGTAAGTCAAACCAGTAGCATTACCGTATTGATCTAAAGTTACTTGAACGTCACCAGTTTTACCATTAAGGGTAGCACCCTTAGCAACCTTAACAGTAATGGTCTTGTTCTTCATTGATGAACCAAAGCTAAAGCCCATGTTAGTAAGGGTAAGCGTGTAGTCATTACCTGCTACAACATCGTTTAACTTGTTTTCAACCTTCTTAGTATCCTTGTTGTAGCTGTAGAAGTTAGTCTTACCCTCAGATACAGTTACGTCTTGTGCAGCATCAGCTAAACTTGCTGATACAGTAGTACCATTAAGAGTAGCAGTTAATTCACCACCAAGAGTAGCATTAGCAGTAACGTTATTATTAGTATCCTTAACTGGTGCGTTTAAACTAAAGTTTGATGATACGTTAACAGTATTAGCAGCATTATTAGCAGTATCACCTGCACCATTTAAGTTAAGTGATACATTGTTGTTAGTAGCTGCAGTGTTAGTAGCAGTGGTTACAGCTGATGAGTCTGCAGCGTTAACAGAAACAGCAGAAGCAGCAACTGGAGCAACAGCAAGCAAAGCAGCAGCAGCAGCGCTAACGATTCTTAAATTTTTCTTCATGTGGTCTTTTCCTCCTTGAAATATAAAAATGTAATAGGCCATAGGTTCAGCATGTGATAGGAGCCTATAATGTACAAAACCCTTCGAAGCAGGATCCACGAGTTTATAACTCTCGCGAGGTAGTAGTCTTGCTGAAGGATCAGCATGCGTACAGGCGTCATGCCTGAAGCACGTCCTATTACTTACCACGACTCATATTGTACTAACCTGGGCAAAAAATAGCAAGTTAAATTAATCGAAAATTCCTTTTTGTAATATTTGCCACTTTCTTACCCCGCCGCGCATTTTCGCCTCCCTCAACTTTTCAATTAATTCAATCGTAGTCATAACAAGAAAAGGCGGACTTCCGTCCGCCTTTAATTTTTTATTCATTTTTTAAATTTTACAAACATATAACAAAATCATCTGAAAAAAGTAATATTTCTATACGATTTCTTTAAAACATTTTTGTGTGTAGTTATCTTATTTTCTATGTAATTGTCTAATTATTTGAATGATTTCTAACAGCAAAGACAGATTAGTCTTGCTTATCAGCAGATGCTAATTCAGAATTTGCGCCATCATTAAAGATGTCACTAACAGTACGTTCAACATATGAAGCAGATTGTGGAGTTTCGTAATATGCAACACCGTCTTTCTCAAAGACGTTAGCTGATGCAATAGTGTTCATCGCTTGACGAACTTGTTCTTCAGTAAGGTTATCTAGTGCATCCCCCAACGTAATACTGTTCTTCTTCTTTTCACCATTTAAAAAAGTTAATTTCAAAGTTTTAGTAGTTGTAGCCATTTATTTTCTCCTTATTTCCTTATATAGTGGTCCAGTTCCCGTCTTATTATTCAGCAGCTTCGATAACGCGTTGCTTTTGCACTAAGATGACATCGTCAAGACTGTCTTCTTGTAAGCCCGCAATTGCTTGACCCACTTTTTTGAGATCATCAGCTGCAGCGCCCTTCTTCACGTTCTTGATCATGCGACTCTTAAGTCCGTTAGTGTATCTCTTATTGCCAAATGTATATTGGATTGATTGTTCTGCTAATTCAAAGTTCATAATTTTCTCCTACTTTATTTAATAATTTGATTTGAATTGTTGTAATCAACCTGCCGGCCAGATATCTTACACTATTACTAACAATCTGAGATCCAAAAATGAGCCAAAGTTTTTAACGAAAAGCGCCCGAAAATCCCCGTATTTTAATGCGGGGATGGATAGGGCCAAGCTGACCTAGCAGTCAGCTTTTTTATTAAAAAAATAGAGACATATGTTCGCTTATCCTGTAAAATATAAATATCTAATCTATGAGGAGGCGAAATCATGAAGAGAATGAGCAGTTTAGCCTATCATTTTGGTATCAAACTACGCTTTTATCCTAGTTCTAAGCAAAAGAAAATCATCAAGCTAAACTATGATGCGCAACGCTTTGTCTACAACTCTTATGTAGGACGCAATCGAAGCAATTATCATGCTAAGCACTACTTAGCTGTTAGACAATATCAAACAATATCTTTTGCCTTTTCTGCTCTTAATAGCTATGAAGTCCAACTGGCAGAAACAGTAGTCATCAATAATGAATTATTGGCTAAGCCTAAGAATATTCGTGATGCTTATAGCTTTTTACGCGTTAAAGAAATTGATAGCCTCGCTCTTGCCAATGCGATTCAGAACTACCAGAAGGCTTGGAACAACTATCGCAAGATTGGGCATGGAATTCCGACTTTTCACAAAAAACGCAGCGACTGGTCATACCAAACCAACTGTCAATACCCTAAGCAAAAAGAAGCTTTTCTTGATAACGGGACGGCTAGGTTTATTGATGCTAAGCATATTAAATTGCCTAAGCTGGGAATTGTCCGCATTGCCGGCTTTAGAAAGCTAATCAAAGAGCGTCTGGTTAATCATATTCCAACTCGTATTGGAACAGTGACGATAAAAAAGACCGCTGATGACCAATTCTACCTGTCTATGCAGTTAGGCAGCGATACTGCTTTTGTCAAGGAATTGCCTAAGACGCAGAGTCAAATTGGCATTGACCTTAACCTTGATAATTTCTTAACGGAGTCAAATGGATCAATGGTTGTCAATCCACGTTTTTACTGTAAAGCAAAAAAGAAGCTTGCCCATACCCAACGTGTCTTGTCTCGCAGGCAGCGCCGGGCTAAAAAAGGAGGACGCAATTTGCGGCTAGCAAAAAACTATCAAAAACAGCGCTTGGTAGTAGCTAAACTGCACGACAAGATCAGAAGACAGCGTAATGACTTCTTGCAAGTACTCTCAACTGCACTAATCAAAAACCACGATTTAGTAGTTGCCGAGGAACTAAGAAGCAGAAATCTGTTAAAGAATCATGCCTTGTCTCAAGCCATTTCTGATGTTGGCTGGCGTAGTTTCCTGAACATGCTGGCTTATAAGGCAGATCTATATGGCAAAGAATTTCTAACAATTGATCCTAAGTACACCACCCAAAGATGCCATCAATGTGGCAGTATTATGGGGCAAAACGGTTATAAGAAATTAACCCTTAAGGATCGGGAATGGACTTGTCCAATCTGTCGAACGCACCATATTCGTGATTGGAATGCGGCCGTGAACATCTTAGAAAAAGGATTAGGCAAGTGGCAGAATCCTAAAATAAAAGAG
>NZ_AZEL01000047.1:0-82104 GCF_001434975.1 Lactobacillus gallinarum DSM 10532 = JCM 2011 | reverse complement strand
AGTCCGTTAGCAACTCGCGGACTCAAAAGGCTTTGGTAATTAGACGACCTCTATCGCTAATAGTTGCGAGATTATTAGTGACAAGTCAAATCCGTATCTAAGCAAGTTGGTGTTCTGGTTAGCACAAGCTAGCGAGCCACTAAGCCCTAGACTTCAGTCTAGGGTAGTTGACTATTAGTTAAAAGTAAATCTTCTATTTATCCTTTTTTACCGAAATGCCTTAAACTATAATTTAGCAATCAAGGTTCTCGCTGAACCTAATTCACAAAATACATGGGAGAGAGATTTTTAATGAAGAAATTAATCTTTTGGGGTGCGATTTTTGCTATGTTTTTGATTGGCGGAGGTGGCGCTGGCGCCTATGTTAGTCACAATAATGCCGTTCAACGCAACAGTCAGAGCAATTCTAATATGAAGTCCAATACTAAGGAGAAAAATAGTAATTCTGCTGATGTAGACGAGAATTCTAATTCAAGTTCAGATACTTCCGGCTCTAGCAGTTCCGACAAGGACAAGAATAAGGATCATCAAGATAAGGACAAACAATCTAGTTCTGCTTCATCTTCATCTAGCGACAAGGATGCCGATGCTCAATCTAGTTCTTCAAGTAGTACCAAACAATCAAGCAGCCAATCTAATCAATCTTCTAGCAGCGCGCAATCATCAAGCACCCAGAGTTCAGATGATTCAGATAATAAGTAATTGCTGCGGGTCTATGAACTTGCTATAATATGTAATGAAAAAGAGGTCGGCAAATAAGCCAACCTCTTAATGTAGAATCGCGTAAGCGGTGCTATCAAATATTGTTACTTATTCAATAACTGCCGGCTCTGCACAGCCAAAGCAGTTATTTTTTTCGTTGATCAAAAAACTTAATCAACTCAACAACTAATGCAATTAGAGTAACGACAAATGTGCCGAATTCTAACATTAGTTGCAACGCATCTGCAACAGACACGAAGGCTTCTCCTTTCTATTAGGAGATGCAAGTATGAGTTAAAATTTACTCATAAGCACCATCCCCTTCCGGGATAGCCACCACTTCAGCTTTTCTACGGCTAAAATTATACTAAATCCAAATATACGTTCACAAGCAAACATTGTTAAAGAAATTTCCTAAAAGCAGTTAAATTTGCTTTTATTTGCAGAAGTCGGTAGAATTATTATTGATTTTGCATCTATTTATTTTCTAAATAAAGGGGTAACAACTTTGACTGAAGAAGAAAAGAACGCTCAAGCACAAGCATATAAAGAAACAGAAGAAGAAAACGACGATCTTAAAGTCGTAATGCCAGAAGCTAATAAGACTACTATGCCTAAGGAAGAATTCAAGGAACAACCTGATTACTTGAAGGTCTTCGCTAACTTCTACATTGCTCAATTTGATGAAGATGACCTTGAAATCATCAACCTTTACGATGAAAATCACAACATGGTTGATATTAACAGTTATCTCTTGAACAACATCCACTTCCCACGTAAGAAGTTGGTTGAACACGTTTTGCAATACCATGATTACAACTTTAAGAACTTACTTGATGTAATGGTTGAAAAGACCGGTGTTAAGCCAGAAGACATGCTTACTTACGAAGCATGGGACAAGTGGTATGAAGAACAACGTGCTAAGATTTCTTCATCACTTTCATAATTTATATTGAAAAAGGCTCTCGATTTGGGAGTCTTTTTTTGTGTTCAAATATATTCAATTGAGAAGGGTGTTCAGTATAACTGACAAAAAGCGCAAATTTTGTCAGTTATATTGAACACTCTGCTTTTTTAAACCCAAAATTAAAACATAATTATTTTACTTGCAATGTGAACTAAAATAGACGAAAATGAATGTATTAAAAGGAAAATGTCATCGTGGCATTTTCTTTTTTTATTAATAGCTACAATTTATTTGTGGGAGATATATAAATGAATACTAAGTCAAAACGTATGAGCGCGGCTGGCTTGCTGATCGCCATTGGTATTGTCTATGGCGATATCGGTACTAGTCCACTTTATGTTATGAAGTCTATTGTCGAAGGCAATGGCGGTATCGGAAATGTTAACCGCGATTTCATCATCGGTTCCATTTCTTTGGTTCTTTGGACCGTGACACTACTAACTACCTTACAAACGGTTTTGATTGCGCTAAAAGCAACCAACCATGGTGAAGGTGGTATTTTTGCTCTGTATACTTTGGTTAGAAAGAGAGCCAAATGGCTGGTATTGCCTGCTTTGATCGGTGGGGCTGCCATCTTAGCCGATGGTACGTTAACTCCAGCCGTAACTGTCACCACCGCGATTGAAGGGTTAAAAGGTCTTCAATTTGGTGGCGATGTTCCTGTTTCTACCCAGGAAATGGTAATCATGATTACCGTAATTATCCTGCTGGTGCTCTTCTCTATTCAAAAGATGGGAACCAGTATCATCGGTAAAGCATTCGGCCCTATCATGTTTATCTGGTTCACCTTCTTAGGCGTCATGGGTGTTATCAACATGGCTGGCGATTGGTCAATCATTCAAGCGATTAACCCAGTTTATGCCATTAAGTTACTCTTCAGCCCTTATAATAAAGCCGGAATCTTTATCTTAGGATCAATCTTCCTGGCTACTACTGGTGCTGAAGCTCTTTACTCTGATGTAGGACACGTTGGTAAAAAGAACATCATCGGTTCATGGCCATTTGTATTTGTTTGCTTGTCACTCAACTACTTTGGTCAAGGTGTTTGGATTTTGAACAATCCAACTTTCCGTCCTGCTGACGGCGGCGTGCTTAATCCATTCTATGAAATGATTCCAATCAACATCAGATTGTTCGCTATCATCTTGGCTACTGTTGCCGCTGTTATTGCTTCACAGGCTTTGATCACCGGATCATTCACTTTGGTCGCTGAAGCCAGTGGACTTAAGTTCTTGCCAAGAATGAATATCGATTATCCATCAACAGAAAAAGGTCAGATCTATATTCCTTCCATCAATAAAGGAATCTGTGTTGCTACTATCGCAATCGTTTTGTACTTCCAAACTTCTGCTCACATGGAAGCAGCCTATGGTCTTTCCATCACGATTTCAATGCTTGCAACTACCATCTTGCTTTATGAATGGTTAGTATTGAAGAAAATTAACCCACTTTGGAACTGGATCTTCTTGATCTTCTTCGGTGTTCTTGACATTATGTTCATGATCTCAAGTTTAACCAAGTTCACCCACGGTGGTTACGTATCACTCTTCATCGCTGGTGTAATCGGCTTCATCATGTATGTTTGGTACTACGGTAACAAGGTTCGTGATAAACGTGAATCTAGAAATGCTTATGTTCGCTTAGACGAATATACCGATATGCTTACCAACTTGAGTCACGATGAGGATTACCCAACTTACGCTACTAACTTGGTTTACATGGCTAACGTTAAGTACAATAAGTTTATTAAACGTGAAATCTTGTACTCTATTTTGGATAAACGTCCAAAGCGTGCTAAGGCTTACTGGTTCGTTACCGTTAATGTAACCAACGAACCATTTACCGCTGAATATGCCGTTAATACCTACGGTACTAAGAACGTAATTAACATTCAGCTATACTTAGGTTTCAAGAAGCAAACTAGTGTGAATGTCTACATTCGTCAAATCGTTCACGATTTAATCGCTGACGGCACAATCGAACCACAACCACAGGAATACACTACTACTCCTGGACGTGATGTCGGTGACTTCTCATTCGTTATCGTTAACGATGTCATCAGTCCTCAAACTCAATTAGTTGGTTATGAAAAATGGTTAGTCGAAGCTCGTGTTCGTTTGCAAAACTTGTCTTCTAACCCTGCTTCATGGTTCGGTTTGGAATACGCAGATACCGTCATTGAACGTGTACCATTAATCTTAGGTAAACCAAATCCATCTTACATTAAGCGGATTAAACCTAAGGATTATTCCACTGCGAAAACAAAATAACTAATAACAACTAAAAAAGCTCCCTGATGGGAGCCTTTTTTAGTGCATAAAATTTATATGGGTATAAGTTATAAAGGCCGCAGTGTAGTAGCAAGCACTGTAGTCATCTTTATTATAGAATTCAATATAAAAAAGGCTACTCTTTAGCCTTGAAAAATAACAAATTAGTAAAAATGACAAAAAAATAACCTTGCTCAGCAAGGTTATTTTATGTTTTATTACCAAATTACAACGCGTTTTTCAGGATCGAGCCACATGCCATCATGCTCAGTTACATCAAATGCCTTGTAGAATTCTTCCTGACATTGTGATTGAACATTGGCACGTTCTGGACCTGGAGCGTGAACATCAACTGATACTTGAGTCTTGATACTCTCTGGTAATTGCTTAGTAGCCCAAACGCGAGCAAAGTTTTCAAACAATTCCTTCATGTTGCCGTTTTCGTCCTTGTTAGCTTCAACAGCAGCGGTCAAACCACCTTGGTCAGCAATATTTTCTGACACAATTTGCTTACCGTTAAGAGTTACTGGACCATACTTAATGCCGTCAAACAAATCAATTTCAGCCTGAGTACGCTTCTTAAATTCAGCGAAGTCCTTTTCAGTCCACCAATTCTTCATATTACCAAATTCATCGAATTGAGCGCCGTTGTTGTCGAAAGCGTGAGAAATTTCATGGGCAATTACGACACCGATACCACCATAGTTCAAACTACGTGATTGCTCCAAGTCGTAGAATGGCTTTTGTAAAATTGCAGCTGGGAAAGTCAAATCGTTTCTTTGTGGATCGTAACATGCGTTAACGAGGTTACCTGGCATAAGCCATACGCTGCGATCAACATCTTGACCTAGTTTTTCCAAATTGTACTTAATTTGTTCTCTACCAAATTGAGCTTCATTAGCATAAAGACTAGCCTCTGGATCAACAGTCAAGCGATCGTAGATTTCTTCGATCTTATCTGGGTAACCAATCTTCAAGATCAAAGCACGCAACTTAACAATTGCCTTATCCTTAGTTGCTTGCGAAAGCCATGAATTTTCGCGGATTCTCTTTTCATAAACGTTAAGCATCTTGTGAATCATGTCAGTGACATCGGCCTTAGCTTCTGCACCGAAGTATGTTTGACCATAGTAAACACCAACTACTTCGCTAAAGTCACTGTTAGCGATGCGGTATGCTTGCTTAACACCGCTTGGAAGTTCAGGTTGACCAGACAAAGCTTGGCTAAATGGGAAGACTGCTTTACGAAATTCTTGTGACAATGAACTAGCTACACCATTAACGAACTTAACTAACATCCAGCCCTTAATTTCTGCGAAGTTATCTTCATTCAAAAGTTCTTCAGCGTGGTCTAAGTAACGAGGCTCAGTATTAATTATACGTTCTGGCTTCTTAGCAAAGAGTTCACCTAAGAAGTAATCCATCTTGAATGACTTGAACTTATCAGCAAAATCAGCGCGAGAAATTGGGTTATAAGCAGCTGGATAATCAGCCCATTCTTCGGCAGACTTAACTACCTTGGCAATTTTAGCATCATATGCCAAAGCCTTTTCTGCATAATCTTCCGCTTCAGACTTGCTAATACCGCTCATTGTTAATAAGTTGATTGATTGCTTCTTCAATACGGCTAACAACTTTTCTGCAGCTGGAGTCTTATAAGTAGTAGTATCTGGCAAAAATGTGCTTGGGCCACCAAATTGCAGTGAATGAATCTTAGTATTCTTCATATCTGCTTCTACTGAGAAATCAAATGGCATAGGAAAACCATTTCTAAAGAAGTCCGCAGCTTTCAAAGTAAAGTCAGCGAAGTTGCGCAAATCTAGGATTTCATGCAGATCTGCTTGAATTGGATCTGCACCATCCGCATTTCTTCTGTCAAAATTCTTAGCAATCTTGTAAAGTGCTACAGCCTTTTCAAAATTAGGCACATTTGGTAAATCTTTTTTACCATCTGCAAAATCCGCAAAATCTTGCATCAATTCTTTTTCAATATTCAAATCAATACCGTCAAAACTACTAGTTCTTGAACGATCTGATGGAATCTTAGCATTCTTTAACCATTCTGAGTTAACGGCTAAGTATAAATTATCTTGTGGACGAGCTGATAAATCTGCTTCGGTAATATCGCCAGCACCGCCGCGTACAGTCATTTTATTATTCAAAGAGAAATCCCCCTTTATTATCAAATTAATATTAAATCACTTTAATTATATCATTTTTATTTAATGCAGTCTGCAGTCTACTTATATAAAGTAAGTTTTTTGGCTAATTTTGCATAAATTGGTATCATCATGACAATCATTAAAGCGATGACGATTGCTGCAACCCAGAAGAAAGGAATATAACCAGCCTGGTCAATAACTAAACCACCAAATAGTGGACCAAAGGCTCGCCCAATACCACTGGCAACCATTGTTGCTCCCTGATATTTGCCCTTACTTGTTTTAGGTGATAAGTCATTCACATAGGCTGGAATAGCTGGGAAGGCAGTTGATTCACCCAATGTCAAAATAAACATTGATAGTGCAAAATGAGCAAAATCTTTTGCAAAGACTAATGTAATAAATGATAGTGAAAACATGCAGATACCAAAAATGATCTGATGGAAAAGATTTTTAAAAATATTAGGAAATCTAGCTAAAATTCCCTGCATAATTACAATCACACTAGCATTTAAAGTCCAAAGCAAACTGTACAAATGGAACGGGATGCCTAGTGAAACCATATAAACGGACAAGTTAGATTCCCAGTTCATGTACATTAACCAAGTAATACCTAAAGTAGTGAAGAAAGCCATCGTCATAATAAAGTTGCGCTTAGGCATAGGAACCGCCTTTTGTGTATCTCCGCTTTGTCCTTTAGCAACTCTTTCCTTATGAAAGGCAATGATTGGTCGATAATTAAATAAAGCATTGATGAAAGCAACAACGAAGAGCAGCGCAGCAATCACAAACAACAATGTAACTGAGTAATCATACAAGTATCCCACGATCAAAGTACCGGTTACCACACCCAGATTTTGGGAGAAATACAGCACATTGAATACGTATCTACCCGGATGATGTCGTAAACTCGTGGCAATCGAATTAATTAGAGTACCGTTCCAGCCGCCTAAAAAGCCAGTGATCGTTAGCCAAATCCAATATTCAGGCCAGCCGTGGAAGATTGCCATCAAGAATAAAACAGCCGCATCAAGGCCTACGCCCCATAAGATCAACGGATACGGGTTGTATTTATCATAAAGGCGTCCGGAGATGATTGACCCCAGAATATTTCCCGCACAGTTACAAAATAAAACGACCCCAACCATAGAAAGGCTGATGTGCAACTGTTTATTTAAATAAACTGAAGTCAGTGGCCAAATAAAACTTGCTCCAATCCAGGTAGCTAGTTCACCTAAAATCAGCCAACGTAATTTGATTTCATCGCTTTGTATTTTTCCATGCGCAAGTTTCATTTAATCATTTCCTTTCTTACTTCATTATTCATTCTTAACCTTAAGTGTAACAAAAAAAGAGTGATCTTGGACAAGACCACTCTTGAAATATGATGGATTAATTATCATTGCTAACTCACCACGGTAATTCCTTACCCTTTGGTTCTCCCCAATCTATCTCATGATCACGAATTCCATCATCTTTCCACCCTGCAAATAATTCGTGATTATCTTTAGGCTTATATTTAAAAAAACGCATTTCTTCTACCAATTTATTTAGCTCTTTCTTGATCATATTATGAAAAAGTATATTCTAATTTAACCTTCTACAACTTTTTCTTTTCGCCTTTTAAATTTTGAATCTTAGTAATATCTTCCGCAACTTCCAAGCATCCCAAATACTTTCCATTTTCATCGCGCACAGCATAATAGCGCAAATACAATGTTCTCCCCATCTTTTTAGGAGTAAACCAATATTCGATTTCATCACGCTTGCCTTCATGAAAAGCTTTAAAAATCTTCTCAATCAACGGCCGACTCTTAGCCGTATGACAGGAGAAAACTGAATTGCCAATCGCATTTTTAGAATGCGGATAAATTGCGGCACCACCGCCAAAATAGGCTACCTTGTCATTTTCATCAATAAAAGTTAAAGCAAATGGCAATAGATCCAAGATTGCATTCAATTGCTCTAAATTAAGCGCACCTTCCTTGAAGTTGATAAAGAATGAACTCAAATTTTTAACATCAACTGGACCTGCACTATTTTTAGGAAGCTGAGGCTGCCAATTCATCGGCTCACGAATCAAAGTATAGCCAATCTGCTTTTCCTCATTTTTGACATTGTACCAATCTTCTTGATTTGCGACTTCATCAATCATCGGAATCATGATCTCTTCTTCCTTAAAGATCATTTCTAAGACTTCGTGGCTGGCTTTTTTGATTACTTGGTCTAACTCATCTATCTTCACCTGATCTTGGTTAGCGACCTTCTGTGCATTCCTAATCAATGCGCGAATATCATCATCCACACCCCACATTACTTCCGGTGGAGCCGTAATGCCATACTTATTCATAAGTGGAAAAAGTGAAGTCTCTTTTCTGCGATAATGCTTATCGATCGCCGCCAGATCCTTCAATTCTTGCCTAATTTTCTTCAAAGTGTCTTTTCCCTGCCCATATTTAGCTAAATCTGGCAAAAGCGCATCCTTAATTAAAGACTTAAGCACCATATTTTCCAACTTGATCGTGTGAACGGGATGTCCAGGAATCGCAAAATCAGGATTTTCTTCATTTTGCTTAATATTGCCCTTGAACACATCCGCATGGACATTACACAAATACTGAATATCTGCTGGATTCAACCCTTGCTTGATCAATTCCCGTTCAGCTGCCGTAATCTCAGCCACGTCCACTTGATCAAACTCTTTTTGAAACATTTCCTTGGCCGTTTTAAAATCACCGTCATTTTGAATATAATGCAAAATCTTTAAAATCGCATCTTGTCTTTTTTTATCAGTCATTGATTACCTTATACCCTTTTTCTTCAAACGCTTTTTTCACCTTCGCCAAATCAATTTTCATGGCTTGAGCTCCAAGCGGAATCGTCATTACTCTACCTACCGTATTAAGCAAACCTGGAATCTTAATTCGAGTAAAACCACAATCATACATAATCTGAACAAAATCCGGATATTTATCCGCCATCTTTTTAATTGGTAAATTAAAGTCGATTATCTTAGCTTCATTTTGAGACTCAGCCTTCTTTTTCTCCTGCATCCCCAGCTGCTCTTTTGCCGCCTCTGACATGCGTTCAGGTGACCACACAGGATACCAAACTAGCCGAATATCACATTTACTAATGCCATCAACCTGCAAAACTGCATTTTGAATGCTATTTTGCAAATAATCAGACAGTGGACAACCCATAATAGTCAAAGTCATCTTGATAGTGGCTTTTTCTTTTTCAATATCAATACTGTAAATCAGGCCCAAATTAACTACATCAACCTGTAATTCTGGATCAATTACCTTAGTCAATGCCGTCATAATTTGATCTACTTGTTTTATATTTTCTTCTTTCATCTTTTTCCTATCTAGCAAAAAAGTCTGGAAATCTTCCAGACTTTATTCTACTTTATCGCTGTAATTTATCCCAGATTACTACCTTGCCTGCCTTCATCGATTTAGGCACATCAATGATGCGCTGATTACTAGAACCTCTGAACTGCAAGGTTAAATCCTTTAAATCATTCATAAAACGACCGTCGACTAAAATATCGATCTTCGAAAGCATTTCTTTTTTATCAGGCGTCTCTTTTTGCAATTCGTCCCAAGTATAACCTGACCAAGACCAAATATCTTTTTTATGACCAAATTCTTTTCTAATACGATTAATAATTCTTAGACAAACATCAGTATTCAGGAAAGGTTCGCCGCCCAACAAGGTTAAGCCTTGCACGTAGGACTGAGACAAATCATTGATAATTCTGTCTTCCAATTCTTGAGTATATGGGAAACCATAATTAAAGTTTTGTGCTGCTAGATTGTAACAACCAGGGCAATCAAACAAACAACCTGAAACATATAGACTACAGCGGACGCCTTCACCATCGACAAAGTTAAAGGGCTTATAATCAGCTACTTTATGCTTAGAATAATCCTTTGATACCCATTCACCCGGCTTAGGGTTCTTAGGCTTACGATGCAATCTTTTTAGCTTTTTTTGATGCTCAATCTGCGGTTTATATTGGTCTGGATCAACAAACATGGTATCGCCACCCATATTAACCTTGATTAAGTTGCTGCGAATGTCAGGCCCTTCTTGTGGATTTTTATCTTTTTCAGGCATTAGTATTCACCATTCTTAACTTCTTCTTCAGTAGCCAAGCTATCTTCCATGCCAAAATCCATATGTTTTACACGGTGAATAATTTCTTCGTGACGGCCGTGAACCATCGGTCTCTTCAATGGGTTACCCAAGTAGCCACAGGTTCTCTTAACACAATCACAAGTTGCAGGATCATGGTTACCGCACTTAGGACATTGGAAGCCTTTAGCCGTAGATTCAAATTCACCGGCAAAACCACACTTGTAGCATTTATCAATTGGTGTGTTGGTTCCGAGATATCCTACCTTGTCGTAAGCCCAATCCCAAACAGCTTCTAGCGCTGCCGGATTTTGCTTCAAGTTAGGATATTCGCAATAATGGATAAAGCCACCAGCTGCATAATATGGATATGGTGCTTCGAAGGTTAACTTTTCAAAAGGTGTTGGGTGTTTTCTGACATCATAGTGGAATGAATTAGTGTAGTATTCCTTGTCTGTAATATCTTTGATTTTGCCAAATTTTTCCGTATCAAGACGGCAGAAACGATCAGTTAAACTTTCACTAGGAGTTGAATATAAACTGTAGTGCCAGTGGTACGGATCTTCTTTTTCCCATTTAGCACACAAGTCGTGCATGCGTTTAACAATTTCAATAGTAAAATCATGCGCTTCTTCATTGTGTTCCCAATCAGGACCGTAGAAGACAGTCCCCACCTCGTACAAACCAATGTAGCCTAATGAAATAGTAGCACGACCATTCTTGAAGAGTTGGTTGACATCATCACCGGGCTTAAGTCGTTTACCAAATACACCATATTGATACATGATTGGAGCATTTTCTGGCTTAGCTTGAATAGCGCGACGACCCTTAAAAGCGAGTGCTTGATGACAGGTCCGCATACGTGTATCAAAGATCTTCCAGAAAAGTTCTTTATCGCCATGACTTTCCATCGCAATTCTAGGCAAGTTCACGGTTACTACACCGAGGTTCATTCTACCTGAGTTTACCTCATGACCGTTTTCATCTTTCCAGCCTTGCAAGAATGAACGACAACCCATCGGTGCCTTGAATGAACCGGTGATTTTTTTAATCGTGTCGTACATCAAGACATCTGGGTACATTCTCTTAGTAGAACATTGAATAGCCAATTCTTTGACATCATAATTAGGATCGCCAGGATGAAGATTCAAACCCTTTTTGATAGTGAACACTAGCTTAGGGAAGATAGCCGTTCTTCTTTCTCTACCTAAACCTTTAATTCGAATTCTCAAAATATCTTTTTGAATTTCTTTTTCAATCCAAGAAGTACCAAGACCAAAGCCTAAAGTTGTAAATGGAGTTTGTCCTTGACTAGAGAACATGGTATTGATTTCATATTCAAGACCTTGCATCGCATCATAGATGTCCTTCTTGGTTTGCTTTCTGGCATATTGCTCTACCTTTTCAGGATCGTCAATAAATTCAGCCGCATCCTTTAAGTGCTTGCGATAATTCTTTTCCGCAAATGGTGCAAGAACTTCATCAGCACGATCAAATGAACAACCACCATACTGACTAGAAGCCACGTTGGTAATAATTTGGGTAACTTGGTGTGTTGCTACGTTGATTGAATTAGGGCTAGTCATATAGGCATTACCGATCTTAAAACCGTTAGTCAACATGTCCTTAAAATCGATTAAGCAGCAGTTAGTCATTGGTGAAAGAGGCGTGTAATCTAAGTCATGCCAGTGAATATCACCGCGCAAGTGAGCTTTAGCAATGTGCTGCGGCATCATAGTCAAACCAACGGTCTTTCCCACCGTACCCGCAGTTAAATCACGCTGAGTGCTGAAAACTTCACTATCTTTGTTGGCATTTTCGTTAACGATCGTAGGATCGCCATGCACCATGCGCTCTAATCTAGCACGAGTATCAGTCTGCTTGAGCCAATTCTTCTCGTCTTGCTTACGATAATCTACGTAAGCTTTTGCCTCATCCAGATAGCCTAATTCATGCAGGCTCTCTTTAAAAGCATGAGCTACATCTTCGGCCTTCACAGTAGCGGTAGTTAATTTAGCTGCAATCTTTTCAATCACAGCATCTGCTTCATCATCCAAGCCGAGACTGTGCAAGACCATTTTTAATTTAAAAATTTCAAATGGATATTTCGCCCCATCACGCTTAATGAAGGTCGTTGGCAAGTTTAATTCAGTTTCTTTTTGATAGTCAAATTCTCTTTTAAGCATAATTATCACTCCAAAATCTCGTATCTAAATCATACCATAGGTACAACATCTTGTATTCTGTTCAAATATAGATGAGTATATCTTGTATTAGACAAAATAGCGTGTTAAAGGGAATAATTCATGCAAAAATAATTTCAAAAAAAGATGAAGCAAATCAAATTGCTTCATCCCTCAAATAATATTAATCTTTATTTATTTTTTAGCTTGAGCTTTTTCAATCAATATTCTGATGATATTCAAGACAAACATCCAAGCAATGTTGTAAATCCAAACCTCACAGATCATCCAAAGCGAAATTCTTGGAACTAACCAGCCAAAGTAGCAAGAACATAATTGTTTGCAGTTGTGCTGGATCACTAACGGCAAACCAGTTTTAGGATCAACTTTCAATTTAGTTAATACTTGCTTCAAATCAGTTTTTTCTAAATCTGATTTTGGAGCTGTTTTATTTGATTTTTCATCCATCAGAATCCCCCTTTTCAAAATACTCTGTTCTGTTCACGTTCATTGTAAGGCCATGACAGACAAAAAAGCCACCGAAACAACTTCGATGGCCTTAATTATCATTATTTATCTAATTTTTCATTTTCTTCTTTAAAGATTTTGCCCTTATTAACTTCGTAATAAGTCTTGTAGCGCTTGTAATAGTTATGGAACATGTACTTCATCAATAGCCAACGCTTAAAGCTCTTGTCCTTATCATAGAAAACAGTAGTGCCATAACGACCTTCACGAATTAATTCATCGGCCTTTTCTTTATATTCATTTTCAAAGGCATATTCATTGAAGATCTTCTTTGGTACACCCAACCATAACTTGTACTTAGATTCAAGTTTGTTACCGTAAACAGTTTCCTTATCCTTCAAGGCATCTTCTACATAATCATCAATGTACCATTTAGCTAAATTGTAGCCATTCAAGGTTACGTAGAAGCTAGAACGACCCTGACGTAAGTTAATTTCAAAGAATTTGAATTCGCCGTCTCTTGGATCGTACTTGATATCAAAGTTAGCCATACCAGTATAGTTCAACTTTTCAAGGAATTGTTGAACCTGTTCATACAACTTTTCATTGTATTCTGGCAAGATAGCCATGTAGTTGCCAATTGACTGTGGCGTTGGATCTTCCAAAAGTGGGTGACCTAAACACATCATCTTCACTTGATGATTCTTATCTACATAAGCATTCAAGGTACGCATGTTAGAGTCATCACCCGGGATAAAGTCTTGCAAAATAAGATCAGCTTTGTATCCGTGAGTATAAATCTTAGTAACGATATCCTTGAATTCATCCTTATCTTGAATGGCAAAAGTCTTCTTACGACCTTCAAATTGACATTTAAGCCATGAAACAGGATCCTCTGGCTTAAGTTCTACAGGGAAATCGAATGGTACGTCTAAATACTTTTCAGACTTATAGTCATCCATGGTAATGATCTTAGTCTTAGGATATGGCAAGCCATATTCTTCAGCAGTCTTGTAGAAGCCTTCCTTTGAAATTAAAACTTCAAGCAAGTCATAATCAATATAAGGAACGATGAAGACTTTACTCAATTCTTCCTTGTGCTTAGCCAAAAGTTCCGCATAACCGTCACCACAAGCGATCAAAATAACTGGTTCTTCGTGACTCTTGTATTCTTCCATCTTCTTGTGCATTACATCCATGAAAGTTGGATCACTACTAAAACCATGATGCAATTCAACATCGACAATGCTGGAGTAGCGCGTTGCGGCAAGTTGAACATCAGCCAAAGCTTTAACCTTGATACCATAGGCTTCATTAAACGAACGAGCCATACCATAAACATTAATGTCACTACCAAGTAAAATTGGTGTAAATTTTTTAGTCATTATCCTAAATTAAACCCCTAAATTATAGTAATTTGCCTTGTGAAATTAATTTTGCAACTTCAGGTTGAACATGTTGGTATTTCTTAACAGTATTTTCGTAATCAACAAAGAACAACTTGTACCAAACAAGGAAGGTGTAGATAGCCCAGATTTGACGTCTGTGTGAGCCGTCCCCTTCGTAGTTGTCATCGAGCAATTTAATGATCTTCTTTTGATCAAAAATATCGTTAACAAATTCTTCTTCAAACAGAGCACGAACTTGCTTGTAAAAACGTGGTTCCTTAAGCCATTGTTTGATTGGCGTTGGGAAACCAAGCTTTGGACGTTTTGCCCATTCATCTGGCAAAACTTTTTCTGAAGCCTTACGCAAAGCATACTTAGTATCGTGACGGTTAACTAAGTACTTAGTTGGAATAGAGTTGGCAAGCTCTGCAATCTTCTTATCAAGATATGGTACACGAACTTCAAGTGAGTGGGCCATTGAGATCTTGTCAGCTTTTTGTTCAATATCATTAAGCATAAAGTGGTGCAAATCAATGTATTGCATTTGCTTAACGTTATCAATATCCTTAACCCTCTTGAAGTCCTTTTGATAAATGCCATTAACGGTCAACTTATTGCGGTAAGTTGGCTGCAAAATACTATTAGCATCCTTAGAAGTAAAGATAGTTGGGTAATCCATATCATAGATGACTGATTGACCTACGTAAAATTCACTTGGCTCAGCTAAATTAGTATACATGTGAACCTTACCTGGGAAGTTAGGCATCTTCTTAATTTTATGAGCTAACTTAACTTGCTTCTTCTTAGGCAATTTCTTTAATTCGCTAGTAAAGACCTTAATGATGTCATTATGAGTATGCATTCCGTAGTTGACATAACCAGCAAACAATTCGTCAGCACCTTCACCAGAAAGAGCAACAGTAACATGCTTACGCGCTAATTTACACAAGTACCAAAGCGGAATGATTGATGGGTTAGCATCAGGTTCATCCATGTGGTATTGCATTTCTGGGAAGTCGCGCATAGCTTCATCAGCGTCTACCTTGTCACTAAAGAAAGTCCAGTGATTGATATCTGCCAAAGCCTTAGCCTTTGAAGCTTCATCGTAAGTTGAATCATCAAAGCTGACTGAGAAAACATCATCTGGGTTAAGCAAAGTAGTTAAGTATGAAGAGTCAACACCTTCAGATAAGAACGCACCAACTTTAACATCAGCGTTTCTGTATAAATCAACAGTTTCTTTCAAGTCATCGTTGATTCTCTTTAAAGTTTCTTCAAAGCTTAAGCTATTTTCCTTATATTCAGCATCCCAGTATTGATGAGTCTTCATTTCACCATCTTTATATTCGAACCAGTGACCAGCTGGGAAGCGGTAAACACCTTTAAAGAAAGTTTCTTCAAGGTCATTATATTGGTTCATTAAATATGGCTTAACGGCTTCAACGTTTAATTCGCGCTTAAACTTTGGAAATTCCAAGAAGCTCTTCAGTTCTGAACCAACAAGCAAGTGACCGTTTTGGTTGCTGTAATACATTGGCTTAATACCAAAGAAATCACGAGCACCATAAAGAGTCTTGTTGTTGTCATCCCAGATAAGGAAAGCAAACATTCCGCGTACACGCTTAAGCAGGCCATCCATGCCCCATTCTTCATATCCATGAAGAAGAACTTCAGTATCTGCCTTAGTTGAAAAAACGTGTCCAGCTTTAATTAATTCTTCTCTAAGTGGCTTAAAGTTGTAAATTTCACCATTAAAAATAATGGCTCTAGTTTTATCTTCATTATAAATTGGTTGACTTCCGCCTCGAAGATCGATAATTGACAATCTTCTAAAGCCAAGTGCAACTTCATCATTAGTGTAATAACCGTCGGAACTAGGTCCACGGTGCTTGATCGTCGCCATCATCTTACCAATGACAGCTTGTTTTTCATTTATTTTTGGATCATAAAATGCGACAATTCCGCACATAGTCAAATTCCCCTAAGTTAATCTCTCTAAAATTATATCTAGTTATTTTTTCACGTTAACTTTCTTATTATAAGCTAAAGACTTGTAATAGCCAAATGGCTTTACCATTCTTTAATCAAATAAAGTAAACGCGTCTTCTTGAAGCTGCACCATAACCAAACGACTGAATCCGATGACGCTTCAAATCAACATTTACAATATAGCCCGCAAATTCATTGTTATGATCAATTTTACGGTTCAAATTCTTATTATATTTAGTCGTTAACGAATGATTTGGTCCCATTAAGGCTGAGCAATTGAATAAAATATATTGAATACCATTAATGCGATATTGATCTTCACGGTGACGATGTCCGCAGAAATAAGCTACAATACGAGCATTTTTCACTTTAGTAAAATCAAAGTGGTTAGATAAACGAAATTCAGCGGGTTCACCATCACTGGCATGCATCCGTCCCTTTTCGCGTTGGTTAAAGGCAACTAATAATTCATGCAAAGAACGTCCATTATATTTCAATGCGTTTGAGCCCTTTCGATTAATTGGATTAGCATGACTCATGAAGATGATCTTCTTATTGGAAGACTTAGTAAGAATTTCAATAATTTCTTCGATCTGATCTTCCCGCACTGCCAGAGTAATTTTAGTATCGTAACGTTTGTGACCTTTATTATCTAAAATATAAGGAAGGTCAGAAGTATTAACAGACACTACCCGAACATCATCAATATCAAAATAAGCTACGCCATGCTGACGAGAAACATAATGGATGCCCTTTTGACGATACATGTCGGGCCACATAATATTTTCAAATTCATTTTCAGGGAACGATGCTTTAAGATCATGATGCTCATCAAATTTATCATTTTCATCGTGATTTCCCTTAATATTTAGATATGGTACTTTATCTGACTTAAATGAATCCTTTAATTTAATAAGTTCACTTTCACCGATTAAACCGGCATCAGAGCCATCAATCCAATCGCCGAGGTGTGCCTTTAAATCAAGCAAGCCAAACTTTTCTAAATAAGCAAACTCTTGCACATGTTGCAAGCCGTTCCAACCGTAGAAATCCACACTATCTTTATCTTTAAAATGAGTATCGGTGATTACTCCGATATTGACTGAATTCTTACCTTCACGAATATGCTTTTTTACTTCGCTTACATAATTATCAAGATAGTCTTCTACCAAGTAGCGACGGCCCGTTTTTTTACTATGAAATGCTCTAAAACGCCCTAATTCATTACTATACTTACGAATATATTCAGGCGCTAGTTCAGTTGTACTTTCGGAGCTAAGTGCCTGACGCAGTATTCCATCCTTATCTTGATAAACGGTTAGCACAAATTTCTTACCATCTGGTGTACCATCTTCTGCATCAACATGATATTCACCAATAGTGGTATATTTTTGCATAGGATCTAGTAACTCGCCATCTTTATCCATGGCTGAACGCTTTCTTGCTCCTACGATCTTATCTACGATCTTATCAACTATTCCTTTAGTATGTTTCAATAGCTTCATTTTTTCGCCCCAAAGACAAAAAAAGCCGGCTCTCGCGACCCGACTCAAATAATTTATGCGTTGTGTGCTAAAGCATAAGCAGCAAGTCCTACTGACAAAACAGCATCTTTAGACAATACTTCTTGTAAATCCTTGGCAGCGATTGCTTGAACTGCGCCAATAACCTTTAAACTGTAAACGATAACTCGATAATCAGTGGCTGGATCATACAAATCATCTTCATATGGATTTTCGTGGTTGTAAGTTAAATTAATTTCATCCTTATCAACATAACCATCAACGTGGTTAGTTAAGATACGGTCATGTAAATCAGTTAACTTATCAGCCATTTTGATCAAAGTTAATTTATGATCGCTTTCTGCTTCGTAGTATTCTTCTTCGGTCATATAAAAGTAATCTTTAATAGGATTATTCAAAACGCCCAAGTTATCAATTACTTTATAGACAGCTTCAGCGTCAAAGTCTTGTTCACCATTCAAAATCTTGTCTTGTGATAAGGCTAAATCATCAGCCAACATCATGGTATCTAATTTTTCCATATGATCCTCCTCAAAATTCACCCCTAATTATAGCAAAAAAAGGGATTAAAGCCTGCATTTCAAACTTAAAAATAAAATTTCTTAGAAAAAAATCCACTTTTTTTGCGTAATAAATATTAGAGAGTAAAAATATTATTTTAAAGGAGAAAATTTCATGAATGAAACTAGAATATTACGCTGCCCTTGGGGCGATGTAAAAGACGAAACAGTGAGAAACTACCATGATCATGAATGGGGCAAATTAAATTTAGATGATCAATATTTATATGAAATGCTGGTACTTGAACTTTTTCAATCAGGGCTCAGTTGGTCCACAATTTTGCACAAACGCGAGAACTTCAGAAAAGCTTTTAAGGAATTCGATGTAGAAAAAGTTGCTCAAATGACCGATTATGACGTAGGCCTGCTGATGCAGGACAAAGGCATCATCCGTAATCACATCAAAATCAATGCCGCAATCAAAAATGCTAAGGCGATCCTAGTAGTTAAGCAAGAATATGGCAGTTTCGCCAAATATTTGCAAAGTTTTATCCCTTCACCAATTGTGCATCATCCCGATACCATTGCCGAAGTTCCTACCACTAACGACATTGCAAAGCAGATTGCCAAGCAAATGAAAAAAGATGGTTTCTTTTTCGTAGGTCCTGTAATTATCTATTCTTACCTCCAAGGAATTGGCTTAATTAATGACCATCTTGAAGATTGTTACTTCAAAAATAATGGATGAAAAAAAGAGAAGACATTTGTCTTCTCTTTTTCATAGGAATTAAAAATTAAACTAACTTCTTTCTGATCCAACCAGAAATCCAGTCAATAATTACAACCATAATGATAATTCCCAGCAAAATGATACCTACACGATCCCATTGACGGTATTGCAAAGCAATGATCAATGGATAACCGATACCACCGGCACCTACCAAACCAAGGATAGATGCGGAACGAATTGAAACATCAAAACGATACAAGGTGTTAGAAATTAAAGCTGGCATCAAGT
Source organism: Lactobacillus gallinarum DSM 10532 = JCM 2011 (assembly GCF_001434975.1). Taxonomy (GTDB): domain Bacteria; phylum Bacillota; class Bacilli; order Lactobacillales; family Lactobacillaceae; genus Lactobacillus; species Lactobacillus gallinarum. The sequence continues at coordinate 62,791 of NZ_AZEL01000047.1, read as the reverse complement.
TAGGCATAGTTGAAAACATGATTACGTGGAACTTAGAACCTCCGGCTGCAATAACAGCTTCGTTTGGCCCTTCTTCCAAGTTTTCAATAGCTTCTGAGAACAACTTGGCAAGCATACCAACTGAGTGGAAACCTAATGCCAAAACACCGGCTGCAGAACCAGGACCCACGGCCTTGATGAACATCAAAGCAAGAACAATTTCAGGGAATGAACGGATAATTGCCAAAACAATTTTACCGATTCTTGAAGTGTACCAATGCTTGTGCTTGGTGTGGGCTGCCCAGAAGGCAAATGGCAATGAAATAATTGCGGAAATGAATGTACCTAAGAAAGCGATACAAATGGTTTGCCACAATTGTGAGATCAAGTCTTCACCTGAGCCATTGTAAACATAGCTCCAGTCAGGATGGAAAATACCTGAGAAGATTGCACCGGCAATTTGACCAGCAGTGGCTTTAATACCACCGAAGTTAATACCAGTACATGACCAAACAATAATTACGATAGTGGCAATTGCAATTAGCCAATGTGCAACTTGTTTCTTACGGTCAACGGGTTTAGCGGGTAATTTTTTCATTGTAGTATCCATTATTTCATTAACGCCTCCCGTGACTTAGATGAAACGTAGTCGATCAAGACAACAACCACGATAATAACGATGATGATCGTACCAGTTTGAGCGTAATTGAAGACCTGCAAAGTTTGTTGCAAGTTCAAACCAATACCACCGGCACCGATATAACCAAGGACTGTTGATGCTCTGACGTTGATTTCAAATGCATATAGAACATATGAAATGAAGTAAGTGATAATTTGTGGCATAACTGCGTAATGGATAATTTGCAATTTGTTTGCACCTACGGCAGTCAAAGCTTCAATTGGACCTGGATCAATTGTTTCGATTGCTTCGTAGAACAACTTAACAACCACACCAAAGGTGAAGACTGCCAAAGCCAAGATACCAGCAACTGGACCGATACCTACGATAGCTACGAAGATCGCACCAAGAAGCAAGTCAGGAATAGTTCTGACGATATTCATAATGACACGAAGTACGCCAGTTACAGCCTTATTCTTAACAATATTACGGGCAATCAATAATGAGTAGATAAATGCGACAACAGATCCAATTACCGTACCCAAGACAGCCATCTTGATGGTTTCAATCAACTTAGGCCAAACAACGTTCAAGTAGCTCCAATCTGGATGAGACATTTGAATAAAGATGTCAGCAAATTGGTTCCAGTTTTCAAACAAGACACTAATGTGCGTGTTAGTAACATTGATTGAAATAAATAGTCCTGCAATCATGATGATTGTCCAAACCAAGTTCATTACTTTGAACTTACGCTTAGGCAATTGATTTACTTGTTCAGGCATTATTCATCCTCCTCGCTGCCGTTACCACCGTTGTAAATATTAGTGAAGACAGACTTAGGAGTATCTTTCATCTTGCCATCGTAAACTACTTGACCAGCACGGATACCGATTACTCTTTCACCAAATTGTTGTGCAAGTTCGATACTGTGCAAGTTAGCAACTACGGTCATGCCGTATTTTTCATTAAGCATCTTCAAGTCATTCATGACTCTCACTGAAGTCTGTGGATCAAGTGATGCAGTTGGTTCATCAGCCAAGATGATCTTTGGATTTTGCATAAGCACACGTGCAATAGCTACACGTTGTTGTTGACCACCTGATAACTCGTCAGCACGTGCATAAACTTTATCGGCCAAATCAACTTGTTGTAAAGCTTCATAAGCCTTTTGTTTATCTTCTTTATCGAATAAGTTAAAAGTAGTCTTCCAAGTTGGGTAGTAAGCTACGCGGCCTACCAAAACATTGCGCAAAACACTAGAACGCTTAACCAAGTTAAAGTTCTGGAAAATCATTCCGATATCGCGACGTAATTTACGCAAATTCTTGCCTTTAGCACTTGTAATTGATTTGCCGTCAATCAAAATATCGCCTGAAGTAATATCATGCAAACGATTGATTGAACGTAGCAAAGTTGACTTACCAGCGCCAGACAAACCAACAACTACTACGAATTCACCTTTATTAATAGTTAAGTTGATGTCCTTTAAACCTACAGTACCATTGTCGTAGATCTTGGAAACATCTTTTAATTGGATCATTGGCTTATCTGCCATTTAATCGTCAAACTCCCTTAATTAAATTTATTATTTCTTAGTTGATTCAACGATCTTGTCGTATTTACGGATAACGTTGAAGTCACTATCTTTTGCGTATGCGTAACCTTCGTGGCTATATACGCTTTCGATAACTTTCTTACCTTCCTTTGACTTACCTACAGCGATGAATGCCTTAGCAAGCTTCTTACGGAATGACTTAGACATACTTGGAATTACTGAGATAGTGTCGTTAGGAATTGGCTTAGTAAAGTAAATTGGAACAACTTGACTCATGATCTTTGGGTTGTCCTTCTTAACGATGTTACGTGCATCTTCAAAGACGAAGGCTGCATCAGTATCGCCGTTTAATACGTTCAAAACAGCTTGGTCGTGACCAGTAACAGTAACTAACTTACAACTCTTAGTTACGTCCAAACCCTTTTGCTTAAGTTCAGCAACTGGGAATACGTATCCAGCTGATGAAGTTGGGTTTTGTACTGAAATTGACTTACCCTTTAAGTCTTTCCAGTTCTTGATCTTTGAACCCTTCTTAACAAGGATTTCTGCACGATAGCTCTTTACTAATTGGTTAGTTGCTTTACCACCTGGTTGCTTAACACCGTAACGTTCAGCTTGCAAAAGCAAATCAGCTGCGCCTTGCTTGTGAGCTAAAACATAACCATCTGGTGGAAGGAAACCTACATCAACTTTCTTTGATTTCATAGCTTCCACAACGGTGTTGTAGTCAGTTGACATAGAAACGTGAACTGGGATACCCAATCTCTTTGAAAGCATCTTTTCAAGAGGCTTTGCACGGGCTTGCAACTTAGTTGCAGCTTGACTTGGTACAAATTGAATAGTTAATGACTTTGGAGTGTAGTTTTCTTTGTTAGATGAACTACTACTCTTGCTTGAACATGCAGTTGCAACTACCGCAACAAGTAATGCAACTACTGCTACCAAGATTCTTCTAAATCTTTTCATATTGTCCTCCATGAACAAAATAGTGATAAAACAAACAACGCCATAAAAAAAGACTTAATTACGGGCGACAAAAACGATCAATAATTAAGCCTGATTAATAGCACAGATATTAGTAAAACGAACAGAAAAAACGTCTCCAAAAGCGGAAGACTTGCCGATAACAATAAATTTATTTACATCCTTAAGCAAAACTCATCCACTCCCTTCAGCAGCTCTACGTTCATTTGTTAAAATAATACCAAAAATATTCGGGTTCTATCAAGCCTTTTTAGGAAACTTTTCATTAAAAAATAGCTAGATGAATTTATGTTCATCTAGCTATTAACACTATTTAATTAGTTCTTCTTCATTGTTGGTTTAACTGGGTTGTTAGCCATATCAGTCTTAACAATCAATACATCAGCTAAAGCATGTTGGTTAACGTATTCAGTAACTGAACCCATCAACATTCTTTCAACTGCATTAAGACCTGTTGCACCCATAACGATTAAGTCATTATGGTGGTCTTTGATGAAGTCGTAAGAAATAATACGCTTAGGACTACCATAACGAATATGGTAATCTACATCATCAAAGTTAAAGTTATCATGAGCCCATTTCTTCAAACTCTTCAAATATTCTTCAGAGTCTTGAGTCATTTGGTAAATAGTATCGCCAGAAATCAAAGTGTCTTGCATTTCACCCATAAATTGACGAGTATCGATAACGTTCAATACATCAACGTGAGCACCATCACGTAAACCAACTCGAACAGCCTTATCAAAAGCTCTTTCTGCTGATTCCGAACCATCAACTGGAACTAAAATACTTTCTTTATCTGTTGCCACTTTTCTTCATCTCCTATCCGATTGCTTTATTCTTAATGTTTATTTTAACATAATTTTGTAAGCTATTACTTTTCTAAATAATTGTTTAGGCTCATATTTGTTGCTAAAATAATATGCATGACAACATTTAATTACAGAAAGGAGCATTTTTTTGACCCAAAAATTAATTAATCAATTAATCGGTGTAACCAGTGGCCGCAACTTCCGTGAACTTGGAGGTTATGAAACTTTATCTGGCAAAAAAATCAAGATGCATAAACTTCTTAGAACTGGTAATTTGGCTGATCTATCACCATTTGACAAGCAGTTCTTAACTGATTACGGCGTAAAATATGACGTTGACTTTAGAAGTAAAGAAGAAGTGGATAATCAACCTGATCGCGTTCCAGACGGTGTTGAATACATTTATGATCCCGTCTTTAGCGAAGACTTAACCAATTCATCTAAGAGTCTAAACGATTTGAATAAGCAAGCCGCTAACGATGCTGACTTCGGTTTTGATCACATGCACTATGCTTATGAAGACATGATCGAAAGTGAATCTGCTCAAAATGCATATCGTAAACTTTTTGAAGTCTTGCTCAAAAATGATGGCGAAAACGAAAGCGTCATCTTCCACTGTACTGCTGGTAAAGACAGAACCGGCTTTGGTGCAATGCTAATTTTAAGTGCTTTGGGTGTACCGTTTAGCACTATCAAAAAAGATTACCTTTTAACTAACATTACTACCAAGGACTTCGTTGACAGCATGGTTGAACATGCACGTCAAAACGGTCGTAACGAAAACGTTCTTCAATCAATTCGAGACATTCAAAGTGTCCGTCCTGAATATCTTGATCATGCCATTAAGGTATTGAATGACAAATACGGCAGTATCAATAACTATTTACGTGATGTTATGAAGCTCTCTAGCGCAGACATTATGAAATTACGTGAAATTTACCTTGAAGACTAAAAAAGAAGGCTAGAAAATTTTAGTCTTCTTTTTTCATAAATTTTTGCTTTAAAAATGCATAAATCGCTTGCGGATCGGTAAAATTAAATACTTCCCGCAATTCATTAGCCGGAGTATCAGCCAAGAAATCCATTACGCTAGCTAACAACTTAGCCTGTCCATCAGGATCATTGTCCAAAAGCATAAACAAGAATTTTACTTCTAATGTTTCTTCAGGCTTAATCATATTATGAAAAAGAACCGGTTGTTTAAGTGCTACTGGCACAATCAAACGCGTATTTACAAACTCACCTTCCGTGTGCGGCACTGCAATATTAGGAATATTTTGACCTAACGTTTTAGTATCTAAACCGGTAGGAAAATTGTGTTCACGCTCAACAATATGTGATAAGAAGTTACCTTTCACATAGCCTCGCTCAAGCAATTTATCATAAACTTCTTTTAAAACTAAGTCCTGCTTTAATTGATCAGACACAAAAACTGCATCTGAAGCAAAAAGATTTTCAGTATTGGTCATTGAATTTTACCCTCTATTATGGAATTACTATTTTTAGCGTAAGTTAACAAGACGTTTTTTTCAATTGAAAAGATGTTAAAGTTAATTCATCAGCAATTTTTATGAGGGTGAAAATTATGGAAAAGAAAAAGACTTTATACTTTGGTGCCGGTTGGTTCAACGAAAAGCAAAACAAGGCTTACCAAGAAGCTATGGCAGCTTTAAAAGAAAATCCAACAGTTGATTTAGAAAATAGCTACATACCTCTTGATAATCAATACAAGGGTATTCGCGTTGATGAACACCCAGAATACTTACACGATATTGAATGGGCTTCTGCAACCTACAACAACGACCTAGTAGGAATTAAGACTTCTGATATCATGCTTGGCGTATATTTGCCAGAAGAAGAAGACGTTGGCTTAGGTATGGAACTTGGCTACGCTTTATCTCAAGGTAAATACATTTTATTAGTTATTCCTGACGAAGATTACGGCAAGCCAATTAACTTAATGAGCTGGGGCGTCTGCGACAACGCTATTAAGATTAGCGAATTGAAAGACTTCGACTTTAACAAGCCTCGTTACAACTTCTACGATGGTGCTGTATATTAGCAAACTAAATGACCTATCGCTTAAAAACTGCGATAGGTCATTTTTTAATATTATTCGTCATGTATAAATTATCTTTCCTAAATAAATATATTCCAAGCGATTTTCCAAAAAATTATTATTCTATACCCACTTCATATGGAAGTCCGAGTCACTCATGTAAATCATATATCACTTGGCTATATCATTTTATTACTAAGTTGTTGTTTAGCCTTCAATGCCCATTGGTATCACAAGTCTTTCTTTATATCTGACTAACTACACTAACTATGTCATTGGACTCACCTTTTCTTTTTTCTTTTATTTCTTAATTTCTTTACACTCATAATATAGCACATTTTTCTCAAAAGTAAAAGCGCTTACATTAAAATTAGAAATTAAATTTTGATTGACTATTGGCCTTTTAGCATAATTGCACAAAAAGTTAAGATTTTTTCGCTATAATATATGGTAACAAGTTTTATTAGGAAGAAAGCAATATGACACAAAATCAAATAGAAAGACATCAATTAGGTCAACTCATCGGTGCAAATAAACGTGATCATTATTATGAACTTCATTATTCCACTGGAGAAGTTGCTCGTCTTTATATTTTAGCTGACGGAATATTCCGCTATTTCCTTGATCCAGCTAAGGAATTCGACGAAAATCATTCTTCTTTCGTTGACCTGTCTCAATTTAATAATATTTACTTTGAAAAATCTAAAGCCAAGGCCACAAGTGATTCTTTAATCATTCAAACTGGCAATTACCAATTGATTTTTCAACAAAAACCTGCGGTGATGACTATTTTTGACGAGACTTTACACCGTAGTCGTTTATCTCAACTTAGTCCACTTGAACTAAGCAGCAACCAAACAACAGAAATTCTAAAACAACACAAAAATGAATTTTACTTTGGTGGTGGGATGCAGAACGGCTACTTTAGTCATAAAGGTCAAGTCATTCAAATCGAACGCGACCACATTACGGGTAAAGGCGGAGTTTTAACCCAAGTACCATTTTTCTGGGCTAACTCCGGTTTTGGTGAATTAAGAAATACTGAAACTACTGGTAGCTATGATTTTGGTAAAACCAATCATGATGCCGCAATCTTAACTCACAATAGTAAGTTATTTGATACATTTTATTTATTAGGCAACTCACCTAAAGATATTTTGGCTAAGTATTACCTTTTGACGGGTAAACCATTAATGCCACCTAAATATGCTTTGGGTCTGGGGCACGTAGGAAACTTTTTGACTACAATGTGGCAGCCGGGGGAAGCTAAAGAACGTAATGCTACCATGTTCGAAGATGGCAACTATTACACTAGAACTTCCAATCCTGAAGGCGCTAACGGTAAGGCCTCATTGAATGGAGAAGAAGAATATCAATTCTCCGCTCGTGCAATGGTTGATCGTTACCAAAAAGAGCATTTCAAACTAAGCTGGATTGTTCCTAACTATCAAGTACAAGATATCAATGCGGAAGCAATGACTAGCTTCAGTGATTATGCTGCAAGTCGAGATGTTAATGCTGGCCTTTGGAGTGAAAATCAAACGCCGAAGGCAACTCCAGATACTACGTTTATTCAAACTAACACCAGCGATCCAAAAATTTTGAAAAATGATGCTTTAATTTTACGTGATAATCTTAAGCGTAAAAGACCTCTCATTTTTTCAAATACAGGAATTGCCGGTAGTCAAAATAGAACGATGCTCGCCTTTGGTGATATTGGAGGCAACTGGGAAAATATTCCAACTCAAGTTGCTGGCTTCCTATGTGCTAGTCTATCTGGCCAACCTTTAATTGGTAGTGCCGTAGATGGAACCGCTGGCGGTGGTAATGCTCAAATTAGTATTCGTGATTTTGAATGGAAGACTTTTACACCACTACTCTTCAGTCTTGATGACCAAGGCAAATTCAGTAAAACGCCATTTGCATATAACAATAAGATGACGCAAATCAATCGTGCTTACTTGCAATTGCGTGAACAATTGCAAACTTACATGTACACATTGATCTATCGTGCTCAAGTTGGTGAACCAATCATGCGGCCTTTATTCTTGGAATTCCCACATGAACAAGTCAATTACACCCCACAAGTTAGCCATGAATTTATGCTTGGGCCTAACTTGCTCATTTCACCAATTGTTAATGGCCGAGAAGACGGTAATGGTAATTCTAGAAAAGATAATCTTTATTTACCAAACCACCGTACGATGTGGATTGACCTGTTTGACGGCAAGAAGTATTTAGGTGGTCGAGTTTATAATAAACTTTCATATCCATCTTGGCATTTACCAGTCTTTGTTCGTGGCGGCTCTATCTTTGATTTGGGCGAACGCAACTACGTTCTTTACCCACAAGGTCGCAGCAAGATGGTTACCTATGACGATAATGGTTACAACGATTATTCAAGAAACCATGTTGCTACACAAATTACTAGTGAACTTGAAGCAAGCAAACTCAAGATTACGATTGATCCAACTCAAGGTGACTTCAATACCTTCCAAACAGAAAATACCACTAATTTGAACATCATGTGCGATGGTTATCCTGATGGCTTAACCGTTAAAATTAATGATCAAGTCATCGACATGCAAGAATATGGCACAGTCGATACATTCGCTCATGCTAAGGAAGGATTCTTTTTTAATACAAATTACAGCTGGTTGCCTGAATTTGATCAATATCAAGAAAAGAAGCAAACCGCTTTGCAAATCAAGTTAGCTAAGCGCGACATTACTGATTCCAAGATTGAAATTATTATTCGTAACTTCAAGTATGGTAATGAGACTTTAGTACACGCAATCACTGATTCATTATTGCGTTCACCTAAGCAGCCAGCAGTTGATCCAGAAAAGATCAGCTCACATTCACTAACAGTAGTTTGGCCACAATTGACTGATCAAGTTCAAATTGAAGTTAATGGCATTTTGCATGATGGTATCGATGGTAGCTCATTTACCTTCCATGGATTGGCTCCTAATACTCGTTACAGTATGCGTTTGCGTTATGTTGCTAAAAACAAAGTTTCTGAATGGTCAGATCCATTTGGTGCAATCACTAAACCAGATCCAATGAATTTTGCCATCAGAGATATTCAAACTACTAGTAACATGACTAGTCAAAAAGATCATCCTTTGAAGTATTTGACTGATCTTAAACTCGCTAGTGAATGGGAAACTGTTAATGGCGTCAGTGAAGATCAACCGCTTGAATTAACCTTCAAGTTTAATCAATTGGAACACTTAAGCAGAATGGTTTGGGTTCCAAGAAAGATTGATCATCAAGGTGATCCTATTGAAGTCAGCGTAGAAACTTCTGTTGATGGTACTAACTTTAAACCATATGGCGAACAACTTACTTGGAAATCTGACAGCAAGAATAAGGTTGTTGGTTTAAGAGACGTCGAAGCTAAGGCAATGAGAATCAGAGTTTACAAATCATCTGGTCCGATTGTTGCAGCTGAAGAGGTTATCTTCTTTAAAGAAAAAAAGAATAACGATTAAGCAAAAAGAGCTCTCGATATGAGAACTCTTTTTTATTGCTTCATTTTATGCTTTTTAACCAATGATGATATCCAACCACTAAAGTAAAACAACGTAATTAACACAAATTGCGCATCAATTGAATAAGCAAATAACTTAAAATTCAAGATCAAAGTAATGATCAGCCATACGCAATACAGCGCTTCAAATGGCATGATCAAGCGATCGATTTTACGATTCTTCAAAATAACGTGATAAATATCATGCATAGTTTCACCAGCTTTAATTTCATTTGTTAAGTACCAATTTTACCACAAAGCCGATGACTTAATACTTTTCTACTCGCCCCATTCGCTTCTCAGCCACTCCATCGCTAAGTTAAACCAATGAGCCGCATGTGGATTTTCCTGCCATTCACGGCCCTTAGTTTGGACGTTATGACGTGCTAAAGAAAAGCCATGATAGCCATGATTGAATAAGTGTGCTTCAGTTTTGACATTATTCTCATTCAAAGCATCAATGTATTCAATGGAATTGCCAATCAAAACAACTGGATCATCCCAAGCTTGGAAAATAAATGTATCTGGTGTTTCACGTGTAACACCTAATGCACTATCTAATAATTCCGGTTCTACTGGCATCTTATCTTTTTGATCATCTGGGATTGGAAAACCAATTTTCTTAATATCGATCAATGGATAACCTAGAATCGTCTTATTAGGCAATACATCATCTTTGTTAAAACCATATTTACTTTGATAATCACTGCTTAAAGCCATGTTATTAGCTGAACTGACCACATGACCACCCGCAGAAAATCCAATCGTTAAAATACGTTTGGGATCCAAATGATACTCATTTGCGTGCTCTCTAAAATATTTAACCGTAGTAAGTACATCAAGACCAGCATCTGGATAAATTTTACCTGGATCTTGTACTAAGTTATATTCCATAACCACGCTATTAAAGCCTTGATTATTAAAAGCGAGTGCTACTGGTTCGCCTTCTCTTTTAGATAAATGATTAAAACTCCCACCTGGAACCACAATTGCTAAAGGGCGCTTTTGTTCCACTAATTCTGGATTTTGATCCAGCACATAAGTATGGATCTTAAATTCACGCTTATTAAAATTAGTTATGGTCAGATTTTCTACTTTCATTTTTTAGTCCCTTCTTACTCATCCCTCTAGACAACATAAATGATGACAGAGGCACTGTTAAAATAACCCCTATTAAAGAATACATGATAATTAAGGCTTCATTAACAAAAAGTTTTTCATTAAGGACTTCACCAATCGTATAGTGCAAACGGAAATACCATAAAAACAGAGCTAAAAAGCTACCGAACATCCCAAATAAAATTGTGTTCATTGCAGTACCTAGCACGTCAGTACCAATGGCTGTACCGCTACTCATTAATTCTTCTTCGCTGATATTTGGATTATGCTTTTTAATTTCAAGTAAACCTGAACTCATCGCTACTGCTGCTTCCGCAATTGCACCCAAAGTTGAGAAAACTGCAACTGTAACAGCAATCATTGGATAATCTAATCCTGGCATTTGTGATAAACCAACTAATAATTCCCCTGCTTCTGGGCCAAGACCCGCAGCTTGAGCAAAATATTGGCATCCCCAAATAAATAGACTAATAACCAAACACACAATAAAAGCAGAATAAAATGAGTTTTTGGCAACTGTATAATCATGCGTACCTAAGAAAATGATCGTAACAAGTTTTAACGGAATAAAAATCAAAGTTAAAATTGCAATATTAATTCCCCAAGAAATCAGCATTGCTACCAAAATCAGCAATATGGTATTGATTAAAACACTAAAGAAACTCCGGATTCCCGTTTCTCCGCCAACAATTGTCATCAAAATAGCTAAAACAACAATTAATGCCATTAACGTACTCATTTATTCTCACCTTCTTTTTTAAACAAACTCTTCCAATCTCGATCCTTCAAGAAGAATAAACTGCATCCCGTCGCAAAGATAACCGTCAGCACGATCCCGATCGCAGAAATAACACTCTGTGTGGCTCCTAGTGACAGCGTAAAGCCAAAAGTAGAAGCTAAGGTATTGTTATCCCTTAAGTACAAAATCGTCTCAGGCAAAGCGCCAGCGATGAAGATCAAAACCAAGACATTGATCAATGGCCCCATGATTTCCTGTCCCATGGTTCGACCACTGTGTACTAATTGCCGAATAGTGATATCTTTTTTAGTTTGGATCAATTCATACAAACTAGAAATAATGTCGGTTGCCTCATCCATGACGGCACCTAAAATTCCGATCAAAGTCTGAGCTAAGAACAACCCACGAGGATCTTGCGTTGCATAATCTCCCGTTTCATATTTCATTTCTGATTCCCCAGTCACATGCATAATTACATAGCATAGAGCAAAAGAAACAAAAATTCCTAAAATAGTTGCTAGCCAAGTTGCTAGCATTTTTTTATTAAATCCTTGAACAATCAATAAACTAAAGAATGACAAAACAATATCAGCTAAACCAAATAGCAAGATAATGTGTGTCCCATTTAGATGAACATCCCAAATAATGACTAAATAGAACAGTGCCCAGCTAATTGCCATAGAAATTACTAATGCAATTGAGTGCATCCCTGATACAGCGATCATTAATGCCACTGTAATTGTAACTACCATCACTAATACCCAATCTCGCTTTGGATTAACAATGGCAGGGTCTCCCTTTTTAATATTGACAAAAATACGCTGACCAGCACGATACTGCTGTGTCGTTAATTGAGAAGGATAATATACATTTTTAGTGGTATATTTTTCTCCTTTATGCTTACCAGATAATACTTTTAAATGTAGAATCTGTTGTCTAGTTTGATCCTGATTCTTATAAACATCCTCATTTTTTTCAATCAAAGTATCTTTAATCTGACTATCTGTAATAACCGCAACCTCATCCTTTTGATAAATATCAGTTGCAAAATAAGTTAATACTGTCAGAATAGCGCCAACAATTGCAGCAATCACTGCAGCTGTATAACGCTTTTTCCATTTAAAATTCAAAGTAACAACTCCCTATTTCTTTTTCATAGTTATTACTGTAAAACAAAAGGCAGCCCGATGTTAGGCTACCTTTAAATTCTTTACTTTTTTGTTTAATTCTTTTTTAAAACTTAAAGATTTTTTGCCACCAATGTTCCTTAGTTTCTGGAAGTTGCATATCTTCTAAGGTACGATGAACATTTGCAGTTGCACGTTTTTTAGCATTTTCCTTTGCTTTAGAAATAATTTCGTCATGCATTTCTTCTTGACTCTTCTGCATGTCTTCCTTTACTTCTTCGCGTTTTTCTGCAGCATCTTTTGGTTTTTCATCGTCATCATCAACAACACCAGAAATATCAGGTAAAGCGGCAATTTTATCGCTATTATCTTTTGGTGCAGCAAGTTGCTTTTGCGCTTCAATTAAATCTTCATTTTGTTTTTGAATGACATTTAATTGCTTTTGCAAAGAACTAATCGCCTCATTTTGATTTGAAATAGTCTTTTGCAAAGTATTCAAAAGCTTAACTACCTGCTGTGTGTCCATCACATCGTTAGAAGTATAGCAAACAGGTTCTTTGACTTTAGGCTCTTCACCTTTTTCACTAACAGCATAAATTTGACGAGCCGCCTCTTGCAAAGTCAAGCCACTATTCTTGGACAAGCGATGGAAAGCCTTCAGATCGTCAATATCCTTTTGATGATATAGACGTGCTTTCTGCTTGGTCCGAGCAAAATAGTTTGAATTGCCCGTTACTTTTTCCACAATTAAAGAATATTTTCTCAGTGTGGCTACACTTATTCCTAATTCTTTTGCAGCTGCCTTAGGTGCAGCGAGTTCTTCAAAATCATGCTTATTAGTCGTCATTAAAATCTACCTCTATAAAATTCGGTATTAATCGTGCTTGTGAAGCAAAGTCTTCTTATGGTCAAAGCGTTCCATTCCTACTTCAATTAAACGCGTAATTAATTCAGTGTAAGGAACTCCTGCTTCTTCAAACAACTTAGGATACATACTGATATTAGTAAAACCTGGAAGGGCATTAACTTCAGTCAATACTACTTTACCACCTGGAGTAAGCATAGAGTCAATTCTAGCCATACCACTACATTCAGTAACTTCATAAACCTTACGAGCATTTCTTCTTACAGTGTCAATAATTTCTTGTGGCAAATCTGCAGGGATTTGTAACTTAGAAGTTGAATTGTCATCGTATTTGTTCTTATAGCTGTAGAATGAGCCTTTTGCATTGGTGATTTGTCCTACACCTGCTACAATTGGCTTGTCGTTACCGAGAACGGCAGTTTCTACTTCAGTACCAGGAACAGTTTCTTCAACTAATACCTTATCATCGTACTTAAATGCTTCTTTTAATGCTGCTGCATATTCATCAGCGTTAGTTACATGGCTAACACCAACTGATGAACCTTGGTTAGATGGCTTAACAAACATGTCACGACCAAGTTTTTCAGCAACCTTTTCATAATCAAGTTTATCATTATTTTTGTCATCGTATTCAAAGCGTTTAATTGCGATCCAGTCAGCAACAGGAACGCCAACCCTTTGAGCTAAAATTTTGGTAAATTCCTTGTCCATAGTTACAGCAGCAGCTAAGACATCATCACCAACAAATGGCTTATTCATCAAACGGAATAAACCTTGTAAAACACCGTCTTCGCCTAAGTTACCGTGAACAATAGGGAAAAAGACATCGATTTCTGGTAAGTTTTCTAATTCAATTAAATTAGAAATATTATGAACCTTGTGTGGGTTCTTTACTTGATATGAAGGATCTTCCAAAACTTTGAAACTTTCTTCTTCGTTTGCAAAGTAGCCTTCATTAGTAATCCAAATTGGGTGTACATCAAATTTTTCTTTATCGATTGCTTTATAAATGTTACGACCTGAAACAATTGATACTTCATATTCTGATGAGTTACCACCAAAAATTAATCCAACTTGTGTTTTTTTAGTCATTGTTTTATACCTCTTTTAAATGTTACCAAACCTTTATTATACGCAAAGAATACCAGAAAAACTTAAAATTATAGAATATTTTTCACTAAAGCCTTTTCACAATAGTTTATAATTAGTTAAATAGACTACAAGATCCTAGAAGGGAGTTAAAAATATGCTTCTACGGAAAATCTCGATCACTACAATTGCAGTGATTTTATGTGTGCCATTTATTGGACAGACTGCAAAAGGTGCAACTTTTACTACTCAAGAGATTAATGAAGTGCACAATTTTCAAAAAGAATACGGCAATCTCAATAAAACTCGCTATAATATTAAAAATATTTACGCTAAAAAGCCACATTTAAAGAAGAAATTTAATGCAGGAGCTTTAAATCCAAAATATATTCAAACACAAGTCGATTACATTAATTATTATCGTTCCCTATTTGGCTTACCAAATGTAACTGCAACCACTACTTTTAACAATAATGCTCAAAAAACTGCGGCAGTAATGGCTGCTATCAATGCTAATCCTTTTGTTAATCAACATGGTCTCCCTAGTGAGAAAAGACCTAGCTATATTTTAAAGGGAATGTGGAAATTAGCTAAAGATACTTCTGAAACATCAAATCTGAATTTCAACGTTTCACATCAATCTGCCGGTGACGTTATCACAGATTTAGTGACTGACCACTATAACTTAACTGGATCAGATACAGGCCACCGTGCTTGGCTTCTTTCAACCCGGTTAACCACTACTGGAATCGGAGCAGCATACGGCAAAAACGGCTATCGTTATTCGGTCCAAAAGGTGCTCAACACTAACGATATGTTTCGAGCTGCTAGTCAGCCTGTAGTTGCCTACCCTAGCATGCGATTATTTCCAGTAGAACTGGCTAAAGGGAATAAAACTGTTTGGTCAATTTATTTATCTGACAAGACTGTGAACTCCAAACCAGAAATATCTATTAAAGATTTAGATACTGGTATCACAACTATCGCTACTCACGTTAAAAATTATAGTTCTAGCGGCTATGGCAACTTTAAAACAATCATCACCTATTCACCAGCAAGTACACAAATTATAGCTGGACATGAATATGAGGTTGATATTAAGGGCGTTTATAAATATACCTTCAAGCTATTCAAGCAAGATGGTACTAACGATACTACTAATTACGCCATGGCTCCTGTAGCTCACCAATCCACCACTTCTTTAAGTAATAAAACGGAAGTGCAGTCACCTTTACTAAAGCAAAATAAAATTCTGCGTGCTGTTATTATGCCTAAGGCTGCAATTCTGCCAAATCAATCCAACAATTTACTTAATACTTTAGCTATAGACGGATGGCATCAAAATTTTTTTATAAGACAGTACGCATTCAAAAATCTCATCATCACAGAATGAAATAAAAAAATCCAAGCGTTTGCTTGGATTTTTTAGTTTATAAAACTTTGGATAAGAAATCTTTAGCACGATCACTAGTAGGATGACCGAAGACCTCTTCAGGGGTTCCTTTTTCTTGCAAGTAACCATCCGCCATAAACCAGATTTCATCAGCCACTTCACGAGCAAAGCCCATTTCATGGGTCACAATTACCATTGTCATCCCTGAATTAGCTAAATCTTGCATTGTCTTTAAAACTTCCCCAACCATTTCAGGATCAAGTGCACTAGTAGGTTCATCAAATAGCATCACTTCAGGATCCATCGCTAAAGCTCTAGCGATCGCTACACGTTGCTGTTGACCACCAGATAAACTAGCAGGAAATTGCTGCGCACGGTCAGCCAATCCTACTTTTTCTAAAAGCTCTAAGCCTTTTTGTTCAGCTTTTTTTCACTGATACCTTTAACTTTCATTGGCGCAAGCTTTACATTTTCAATTACATTCATATTAGGGAAAAGATTGAAGTTTTGGAAAACCATGCCCATTTTTTCTCGTAATTGATCTAATTCTTTGCCATCTTTTAAACTAGCTAAATCCGTACCATCAAAAACAATCTTCCCAGCTGTAGGATGTTCCAATACATTTAAACAGCGTAAAAAAGTACTTTTACCAGAACCAGATGGGCCGATAATACAAATTACCTGCCCTTTATTTACGGTTGCTGAAATATCTTTTAATACTTCATTTTCACCAAAGGTCTTTTTTAAATGTTGAATATCAATCATTTTAGTCATTGTGTTTCATCCGTCTTTCGAAATAGTTAAGCAGTCTAGTCAAAGTAAAGGTCATGATGAAGTAAATAATCATCGCAATGAATAATGGCAACACACCACGGTAAGTTGAGGTTTGAATAAGTTCAGTTTGGTACATTAATTCTGTTACCCCAATTACGGAAACTAATGAACTGTCCTTAAGTAAAGTGATAAATTCATTACCTAAAGCTGGCCAAATATTTTTCAATGCTTGCGGGATAATTACATAACGGTATGCCTTGGCTTGACTTAAACCAAGAGATCTAGCTGCCTCAGTTTGACCCTTAGCAACTGAAGCAATACCTGATCTAATATCTTCAGCAACATAGGCTCCTGAGTTAAGTCCAATCGCAATAATACCAGCAACTAAGGCAGATAAGTTTGAAATAAGAGCACCAACACCAAAGTAAACGAACAGAATCTGAACCATCTGCGGCGTACCACGAATAAATTCAATGTAGCAAACCGCAATCCAGTGCAAAAGCTTGTTTTGTGATAAACGCATTAGGGCTAAAAGAATCCCCAATACGATACCAATTAAAACGGAGAAGACAGTGATAATAATGGTGTATTCGATCCCCTTAACAAAGTATGGAGCATATTTTGCCATTGTATTAGTCTTTTGTGCCGTCTTCATGTATTTTGCAGCTTCAGGCAAATAATTTTTGTTGATCAAATCATCTTTTTCAACGCGCTTAATTGTCTTATTAACTGCCTTCACTAAGCCGGATTGTCCCTTAGCAATAGCTACCGCGTTCCCAGCTTGTTCTTCACGTAAATCGCTTCTAACAGCCATCAAGCTATTGTCATTTTTAGCATATGCTTTAGCAGTTAATTCTTCCATTACCACGCCTGACATTTTGCCAGACTTCAAGGCCAAAACTAAGTTATTGATCTTGCCTAAACCCTTGGCTTTAGACTTCTTCATTTGAGACTGAATCAATTGATATTGAATACTCCCAGTTTGAGCACCAACAGTTTGACCAGCAAAGTCTTTAATCTTCTTATACTTAGCTTGATCGCGCTTATTAATTAAAAAATACTCACCACTTGGCTTGTAATAAATCTGTGAGAAGTCTACACTCTTTTTTCTTTCAGGATTTGGCGTCATAGCAGAAATAACCATGTCAACCTTGCCTGTTTCAAGCGCTACTAATAGAGAATCAAAGCTCATATTTTTAATTACAAGCTTAGCGTGCAGATCCTTGGCAATATCCTTAGCTAGTTCAATATCTACCCCTACATACTTGGTATTGCCATTTACACTAGTAGTAAATTCAAGTGGCGGGTAATCCGCAGAGGTGCCCACTACTAATTCTTTCGACTGCTTAATCTTTTTCATTACAGAGTCGCTTGCTACCTTTTTATCCGCGGCAGCAACTGGTTGATTAAACAAAAAAAGAGTCGAAATTATTGTAATGAAAGCAAAAAACAAATTAATAATCTTTGCCTTTTTCATAAAATTCGCCTATTCCTTCGTTAAATATACCTAAAATTTGTTAATTATTTTTTAATTATATACAGATACTTCGTTATTATGCAAGAAAAACCGTAATCATAGTTACATGTTTACGGTTTCTAAACTTATTTAGTTGAAGTAGCTTGCCAAGGAATGGCACAAATAACATAAATAATTGCACCGACAATGACATATTCCAAGAAAACACTACTGCCAATTTCAAGAATTGAACCAAATTCAATGTTATCTACATCAAAAATTACAGGAACTAGCGCTAGTAACCCTGATATCAGAATTAGCCAAAATCCGGCCCACATTCCCGCAGCAGTTGCATTATGAATCAGCACTCGCGTTGAAGCTTTAGATTTCATGTCATTAATTAATGAAATCAGAGTAATAATAGTCACAATCACAATGATTACATTAACGATTAATAATAAACTAGCAATATTGGCACCAAGTGTCACAATATTTAAGTTAAATGCCTTAACAATTGCATAAGGAGCATTAGCACCTTGTTTTTTTAGTTTATTATTGATCACTTGTGCTCCACTTGAAGAGCCTTTATCAATTCCTTGATTAATATCCGTTAAAATCTGTTGAGCAAGACTTAAATTATTAACCTTAAACCAGTGAATGCCTAACGTATAATCAATTATATGGTCGGCAATTGGCTGGGTTTGTGCCTGTGCAAGTAGATTTGCATCATCTTCGTCGCGAGCATTAATTACATCTGCCAAAACATCAAAATTTTTATTAACTTGGCGTACAATAACGGCTTGATTGTAACTAGTCCTGATTTGTTTTTTCATAAAAATAGGATTCAGAAAAGTTGCCGTTATCAATGTTAAAGCCGCAGCCAAAAAGATCACAAAAGCCATCATGCGTTTATACTGGCCAGCTTGTTCTTGCCCCATTCGTCGCAAATTGGCTCTTCTGCCTTCAACCATCACGATTCCCCTTTAGCTGAAAATTTCTTTACCTTCATCAAACATCGTATCAATTGCACGGTGAACAACTTCCATATCAGCTGATTCGATGATTTCATGTCCCTCTTTTAGAGCTTGATCAATTTCACGAGAAGAACAATGCAAGAAACTAAACATTAATGCACTCGTAGCATAGTCTGCAAGAGCCTCTGCTGATAAGTGGTGCTTCTTACGATCATGGTAAAGCCGTCCGATACCACTAGTTACAAATGCAATCCCCGTTTCAAGCTCGTCTTCATCAACATCAACGTCGTCAAATAAATGATTGATATTGATCCAATCATTAAGCATTACGCCCCAGTTATCCAGGGTTGCATTGCTGACAAAGGCTTCTGAAATAATTCGATCAAGACCTTCATCATGCATCCCTAAAATTGCAATAGTATAAATAAAAGCCTTAGTTCTTGCATATGGTGCATTACTATTAGCCATATCGTAATTATTTACTTGTTGTCCTAAAGTATTAAAAAGATTACGAATAATGTCATTAGTTAACTTGGCTTTATGAGGATAATATGACTGCAGCAGGGACTTTGAAATGCCTGATTTTTCTGCAATCATTTGCAAAGAAACATTATCCATTCCATTTTCTCTGATTAAATGAAAAGTATTGCCAAGAATAACTCTCCGTCTTTTCATATTTTTCCGTCGTGCCATGGTTATTCCCCTATCTTTCTCTTTCTATCTATACAACACAAATCAATTATACCAATCATTGCTATTTGTAAATAGTTTTATGACTTAAATTTAAATAAAAAATAATCCTCATTCAGGTGAGGATTATTATATATCAATTATTTAATTTTTTTACTTTAAACGATTTTGTTCATCAAAAATTTGGTGAATTGAACGATCGTTATAAACGTAATCAATACCACGAGCAAGAAGTTGATCTACAGAAATACGAACCATTCTGTCTGGGTAACGATTATGCTTAATAGTATCAGTTACAACGATTTGTTCAATTGGCAATTCGTTAAGTACTTCAGTTGCATTCTTAGAAAGAAGTGCGTGAGTTGCAGCAACATAAACCTTCTTGGCACCTGCTGCCATAACTGACTTAGTTGATGATGAAATACGAGAACCAGTATCAATTAAATCATCAACGATGATACACTTCTTGTCTTTAACATCCCCAATAATATCGTGCACTTCAGTATCATAACGAGCACCACGTTGATCAACAATAGCGATTGGAGCGTTGAAATATTGACCAAAGTTACGTGCAAGCTTGGCACCTGAGTGATCAGGTGAAACAACTACGATATCATCATCTTCCTTAGTAGCAATACCATTATCTAAGAAGTATTGACCAAGAAGTGGAATAGCGTGCAGGTGATCTACTGGAACACTGTAGAAACCTTGAATTTGTGAAGCATGCAAATCAACTGTAATTAAACGATCCATACCAGTTAATTGAAGCAAGTTAGCAACAAGCTTAGCTGTGATTGGTTCACGTGAACGAGTCTTAGTATCTGAACGTGAATATGCTAAGTATGGAACTACCACGTTAATGGTATGAGCTGATGCACGGTGCAATGCGTCCAAGATAATTTCAAGTTCCATGAAGTTTTCGTTAACTGGATCTTGAATTGATTGAATTACAAAGACGTCACAACCTCTGACACTTTCACCAATATTAACTTGGATTTCACCATCGCTGAAGTGATGAACTGCAGTTTCAATTAATGGTTGACGCAAAATTGCAGCAATTTTTTCGTTTAATGCTGGGTTACCACCTAACCCGATCACCTTCATTGGGTGCAATAATTTATGGAGTTCTTCCTTGTTCATAGCTACCTCTTCTGAATAAAAATCATATACAGACCCATTATATACGAAAAACCTTCTCTGATAAATAAAAGAGGAGGTTCTTTATTGAAGATTTCTATTTTGATTTTGAATTTACGTAAATCTAATTCATTTGTCTTCTAGAAACAATGAACAAAACCAGCCCGACAATCGCTGCCAATTCCGGCACTACTAAGTTCATGAAACTTAAACTTGAATTATGCGTTAAATAAAGCAAGCAAACTGCAGCAACATCCCGTAAACTGACGGTTCTTGCTGCTTTTGTTACAAAGCCAACAATTAAACTAATGATACCTAGAACAATTAAAATTCCACCAATAAACTGCAATACTGATGATTCATCGAAATTATTCATCACAGGAACTGATCCTAGGATTAAGACCAGTCCAATGCTATGAAAACCGCACCTGCAGTAAATAGGTTAAAATCTTCTTGTCTTTCTCTAAGGCTAAAATAGGCGATTGCCATTGCAACTAGTGCATTAATTATTAAAATAATCCACCTTTTTAATACCAGCTAGGCTTATCTCCTTCAGTACCTGGCTTACCTAAGCCAATTGATTCGCCAACGTCTTCTTTAGGATTCTTGATCAAATGATAAACATATGCGGCAACTGACTTACGTGATACTTCAGTATCCTTGATTGGTTCACCCTTCTTAGACTTTTCATAATCTACTTCATCTTTATTGTCCATCCAAGTTGGACGAATAATGGTGTAGTCTAAGCCAGATTCTTCAATTCTCTTAGCAGCCTTGGCATATTCAGTAATGTAGTCACCTAAAGTTTCCTTGTTCCATTCACCAAACTTGCCTGGAACTTCATCATAAATGCCCAAAGTAGAAATCCAAATCAATCTCTTAACGCGGGCATTCTTCATTGCTTCAATAACGGCTTCTGCTTCAAGATCAATATCATCTTTGCCGCCTAAGTTAGCGTAAACAATGTCTTGGCCCTTCATAGCTTTTTCAAGTTGTGCGGTATCAGTTGCGCTGCCTTCAAAGATTGTAGCTTTATTCTTTTTATCTTCCATACGCTTAGCATTACGTAAAAATAATGAAGGTTGAACTTCTTTATCTGCAAACAAAAATCTTTCAGCAATTTGGGCTACTTGTCCGTGAGCACCAAGTACTACAACTTTAACCATAATTTTTCTCCTTTTTAATTATTTACAAAATTCTTTAATCAAATCTAATAGCTTAAGGCTGCGCACTGCATAGCTATCGTGTGTTTGACGTGGCATAATAACTAATCTCGCATTGGGCATAAATTGACTATACCAGCGAACGTGTTCCACCTTAACCCAATCTCTTTCTCCAACTACACAAAGTGTTGGTATCGTGATTTTCTTCAAATCATCAACAGAGATAAAGGACTCGGTTAATTCGACACGACTATCACGATCAAGCTTCAAAAAGCGGTGAAACCCTTCAGTTAAGTAGTGGTATGGACGAATGCCGGCACCATTAACAAATACCCCAGCAACAATCATTTTCTTAAAAATTGTTGGATATTTTCTAGCTAGCATCATCGCAACTAATCCACCTGCATCAAAACCGAAGCAGTAACATCCTTCGATGCCTACTTGCTTAATAAAGGCATAAACGTCTTCCACTTCAGTATGATAGTGTTCCGCAATATCACCTTCACTTAATCCATGACCACGCATATCGAGTACATAAACCGTGTAATAAAGAGAAAGTGGGGCAACGATTTTATCAAACATGCCCCCATCTAGATGGTGACCATGTAAAAGAAGCAAAGGTGCCCCTTTACCTAGTTTATGATAATAAAATTCGATGCCATTAACTTTTTCTTTCATAAAAACCTCTCTTATTGAGCGTCACTATCACGCAAGGCTGAACGATCTAGCTTTTTACGCATCTTTTCTTCTTCACGATCTTTCATGATAGTTTTAATGATCTTGTGCCATACACGATAATTACCGCGAAAATTATCCGCTACCTTCTTAAAGTTAGGTTGGTGAATAATACTGCCTTTTCTTTGCCAATAATGGTAATACGGCTTTTGAGTATAGTACACACCTCTAGCTACTGAAGTATATTTAACGTTAAAAATCTGATCCTCTAATAAAGAGATATCACGATCAAATCTTAAGTGATATTTATTGATAATCGCTGTTTTATAAGCTTTATTCCAGCTATATCCCTTCATTGGTGAACCAAATACATTAGTTAATTTAAGGTAAGTTTCACCACGTGTTAAAAATCCACCTTCTGGGTGGCCAACAACACGTTCTTTTTTATCAGGGTAATTAATCCAATAACCGCATGATACAAGATTTACATTTGGATGTTCTTCAAAGGCACTAATAAAGAATGCAGTATAGCCTGGATCTACCCAATCATCGCCATCATGAAAGGTGACATATGGCGTGTCAATATACTTTATACCAACATTACGTGCGTCAGAAGGCCCTCCATTTTCCTTTTGAATTAATTTGAAATATGGAAAACGGGAGGCATAGCTTTGCGCTACCTCAACCGAATTGTCAGTTGAGCCATCATCAACCACAATTAGCTTAAATGCTTTATTAACTTGCTTAAGCAAAGCATCGAAAGCACGTGGCAAGTATTGTGCCGTA
Organism: Lactobacillus gallinarum DSM 10532 = JCM 2011; assembly: GCF_001434975.1. GTDB lineage: Bacteria > Bacillota > Bacilli > Lactobacillales > Lactobacillaceae > Lactobacillus > Lactobacillus gallinarum. The sequence continues at coordinate 39,261 of NZ_AZEL01000047.1, read as the reverse complement.
TTATAAACCGGCATAATAATAGTTAACTTTGGCACTTGTAACATAATGTCCCCCTTTATTGCTACTTATTATATCATCTTTAAGAATCAGTTCGAAATTAAGAAAGTTTTAGAATATGCTCCTATTAAATTTTTAAAAATTTCTAGTATAATGAGGCGTATTAAACAGAATATATTTTCGATGAAGAGAAAGAAGATTAATCATGAAAAAATCACTTACATTAATTACGGCAATTTTGCTTAGCGTTGTCGCGATACTTTCTTTTGGCAAAAAACAGACAGTACTCGCTGACGACGACACCCCAGTGGTCACTCTGGGAACATCTTTAACCGAATCACAAAAACAAGGTACTCTGAAAACTTTAACTGCTCCATTAAATGGCGGCAATTATCAAACCATTACAGTTACTGGTTCAGACCTAGTTAAATATTTAAACCCATCTGGCGATAATTTCACCACTTCATCTGGTGTTTGGTCCAGTGCAATGATTCAAAAAACAAATAGTGGCTCTGGAATCAACGTTAAAATTTTAGACTATAACGGTAAAAACAATATCACAACTATTACCGCTAACCAATACAAAAATGCAGCTTTAACCGCAGGAATTACTGATGCTAATATTTATGTAACCAGTGCTATTCCGATTGATGGTTCTGGTGCTTTAGCCGGTGTTTATGCCGCATATGCTAAAAACGGTAATGCTTTAAATCAAAAACAAGTTAATGCAGCTCAAGATGAAATGAATACTTTGAGTGGCATTACCCAAGACAACAAGGGCAAAAAAGGTTATTCTGATGCTCAATTGAACAATGCGGTTGCTGGCGCCAAATCGGAAATGGCTAAACAAGGACAAAATATTTCTGACAGCCAAATTCGTGATATTGTGAATAATCAAATTAATATTAATCACTTAGGCAACACCATTAACAACAATCAAAAGAATCAAATTATTAATTTGTTAATTGAAATTCGTGATTCTGGTGCTTTAAAGAATGGAGATTTTAAAGGCCAAGCTGCTAAGCTTTCTAACCAAATTGAAAATGGTGCTAAGAACATCTTCAATAAATTCAACACTCCTGAAAACCGCAATCTTTTCCAACAAATTTGGGATAGCATTGTCAATTTCTTCAGTGGTTTGTTTAAGTAAACAAAAATACCTGATTTTTTGAAATCAGGTATTTTTTTATGCTTTTTACATTTTATTGTCCATATAGCGATTTAATTCATGATCCACAAATTCATTGCCTCGATTATTGGCGTGGCCTTTAGTCCATTCAAATGTACTATCTGGGAAATGCTTAAGCAAACGATCAAGTTCTTGCCATTCTGCCACATTTTTTAAAGGTCCGCCAGAACGCTTCCAACCGCGTTTCTTCCAACCGGCTAACCAGTGCTGATTAATTGCATTTAAAACATACTTAGAATCTAGCACAAACAATAAATGCTTTTCATTAAAGCCAAGCTCAATTAGTTTTTTCAAAGCATTAATCAAAGCAGTCTGTTCCATCTTATTGTTAGTTGCACCATATTCACCGCCTGAACCATGAACTTCTTGATCATCCCATTCAATCAAATAAGCCCACGCTGCTTTATCAGTCTTCTTAACATGGCCGCCCTTATATACGCCTGTATTACGAGTACCGCCATCAGTATAAGTCACTGCAAAAAATTCTGCGGTTGAATGCGCCGTTACTTTTTTAGCTTGTGGCTTATTTTTTACTCTATTACTTTCTTGTTTAATCTTGGCAATGGCATTTTGCAAGGTATCTTCACCCTTTTGCAAAATATCTCCCTGAGTCCCATTGTTTAAACCTAGATAGTCAGTCGCATCAGTAATATTTTCAAATGACTTATACTCTGCTCCGGAAAAACCATCTACCTGCTTTTTTGCATCATCCCACGTGCGGTAGACGCCTGGTACACGACCATTTTTTACAGCATAAAACTTCATGATTCACCTCAAAAACAAAAAATTTCTACCCAATGTTAAAATATAATTATTATTCATTATAGGGAATTATGTAAGAAGGTGGCAAAAATGTTCTTTAACTCCAAAAAATATGCCGAAGAAGCTGAAAAGAACCATAAATATGATCTAAAACAAGAACCCAGCATGTTTAACATGATCTCATTAGGTCTGCTTGCTTCCTTTGCCCCTACACGTATCTTTCTCAAGTTACGCAAACGACACATCGAAAACAAGGCAGTAATTCAAGAAAGTTCAGTAAAGCAAGTTCCTATTATTTACTTCCATGGCTTTCGCGGTGGAGATTACACTACTAATGTAATGGTTCATCAAGCAATGCATGATAAGGGAACCGATAAATTTTTAAAGGTTACGGTTGATTTATTAGGCAACTTCAAATTAGAAGGTACTTGGTCCGGCGATGAGCATCCTATTGTACAGGTTGCCTTTCGTCAAAGAATTGTGGGAATTTACGGCATTGATTATTATCTTAGCTTTGTTTTACCCTTTCTTTCTAAAAAATATCACTTCAAAAATTATATTGCTGTAGCTCACTCCTTAGCCTGTCCTTGCATCATTAGAACGGAAATGAAGCATGCCTCTAGTAAAACTTTCCCTCATTTAATTAAGTGTGCGTTAATTGCCGGCCCCTTTGACGGTGTTACTTATCTAGGCGATATTCCTAACGTAAATATTCTTAATGAAAATGGCCGTCCTAGTGTCATGAATCCTCATTATTTATATTTGCTTTTTAATCGCCGAAAATTCAATTCAAATATTTCAGTGCTAAATATCTACGGCAATGTTCTTGATAACACTAACACTGATAAATTTATTTCTGTAGTTTCAGCTAAAAGCATCCGCTACATTTTGGCTCCTAAAGCACATTTCTACCAAGAAGTAGAAGTTCGCGGCAAAAATGATGCAGAACATAGTTGGATGCATGATAATCCATTCGTTATTGATATTGTTGATAAATTTCTCAATTTAAAAAAATAGACTGTATTTGGGAGGAAGAACATGGTCTGGTGGCATGATTTTATCAGAATTATCTTTATTACTAACACACTCCTTGCTTTTTACATCGTTTTCCACCGAAGGCGATCAGTTTCTACAACTTGGGCCTGGTTAATTATTTTGCTTATTTTTCCAGTAGTTGGTCTTACTCTTTATGCATTTTTCGGCCGGGGTATTTCCCAGGAAAATATTTTTTCAATTAATAAGCAACACCACATTGGCTTACGCAACGTTCAAAAATCAATTGCCAAAGCACCCAAAGAAGTCAGCCCCTCTGACACTTCTAAATTAGGCGAAATCGCGATTCATTTTTTTAACCGCAATAATGAATCGCCTCTCACCAAAAACAACAACGTGGAACTCTATACTGAGGGTGAAACCTTCTTTCATGATTTGCTCAAAGACATAGTTCGAGCAAAGGAAACTATCAATGTAGAGTTTTATACTTTTTATAGCGACAATATTGGTAACCGCGTTTTACAACTTTTAATCCAAAAGGCTAAACAAGGTGTAAAAGTACGAGTTATCTATGATGCCTGGGGATCAATGGGTGCAACCAAGGCCTGGTTTGATCAATTACGCAAAGCCGGCGGAGAGGTTTTGCCTTTTATTACTTCCAGAAATATGATCACTAGATATCGAATTAACTATCATTTGCACCGCAAGATTGTTGTAATCGATGGGCGTATTTCCTGGACTGGTGGCTTCAATATCGGTGATCAATACTTAGGAAGGAAAAAGAAATTTGGTCATTGGCGTGATAGTCAGGTGCGCATCGTCGGCTCTGCTTCTTTGTTATTGCAAGAGCGATTCGTGATGGACTGGAACGCTTCAATCAAACGTCCTGAACAAATTATTCGCTTTAACGATACGCTTTTCCCTGATCTTGATGAAAAAAAGATCCATCGCGGAGATGTTGCTACACAGATCATTTCTGATGGCCCTGACCGTTATATTCCCTATATGCGTAACGGTATGATGCGCTTAATGCAGCTAGCGAGAAAAAGATTATGGGTTCAAACACCTTACTTAATTCCTGACGATGCCGTCTTTGCCACATGGCAAACTATCGCTATGTCTGGTGTCGATGTGAGAATCATGATCCCGTGCAAGCCCGATCACCCTTTTATTTACCGGGCTTCTCAATGGTATGCCAATGAGCTTACACGCTGCGGCGTAAAAATTTATATTTATGAAGACGGCTTCTTACATGCCAAGACTACTATCATCGATGATTATTTTTCTACCGTTGGTTCGATGAATCAAGATTATCGTTCATATGATCTTAACTTTGAAGACAATGCCATTTTCTATGATAAAAAATTTACTAAAAAAATGATCGAAGTTTTTGAAGCAGATATGAAAAAATCCCACTTGCTTACTCACGAGGAAATAAAAAAGCAAGGTCGTATATTACGAACCTTGCAAAGTTTTTCACGGATGCTTTCCCCAATCTTATGATTGGATTTCAACGGGAATATTTTTACCTATATATTTTTGCAATGCGGCAATAACTTCGTTAACTTGAATCCGAAACCGCATCATATATGCCTTATTATTGTTAGTTCTAAAAATGGCCATTACTAATGGCTTTTTAGGATTAGGGACATTAATTAATGTGACACTAGAGATTTCATCGTACTTAACCGTTCGCTTAAAGTAACCTGAAACCACCATTTTTTTAGGACTAAAACCTGAAAAACCATCAACTATGCTAATTAACAAGAATAAGGCTAAAAATACATTTAAACCTGGATCACCTTTTTCAATGTAGTTCCAGGTAAAACCTAACCAAATAAAAATAATTGCCCAAACGATTGAGGAGATACGATAGTGTCCACGAAATTCTACTTTAGCTTGCCAATACCAACTGTAGCAAGCATAAGCTAGCATCAATATATTAACTACAATGTAAAAATAAGACATATAGGCCATAAAAATCCCCTCAAAAAATTTATTTCTTTTAATTATAACAAAGACAGGATTCATAATTAAACAAACAGATTATAGAACAGAGGCATAAACTATGAAAAAATCTGATTTAATAGAACTGCAACAAGAAATTGATAAAGCAAACCACATCATTTTCTTAACCGGCGCAGGTGTCTCAACTCATTCAGGCATTCCTGATTATCGTTCAAAAAATGGGATTTATAACGGCGTGCAAGAAAGTCCGGAAAATATTCTTAGTGAAAGCACTCTTTACAACCGTCCAGAATTTTTCTACCAATTTGTAATGAATAATATGTATTTCCCAGACGCTAAACCCAACCTAATACACCAAAAAATCGCTCAAATTTGCAATCAAAAAGGTGATCTTATTACCCAAAATATTGATTGTTTGGATACGAAAGCCGGAAATAAACACGTGACAGAGTTTCATGGAAATCTATATAATATATATTGTACTAAATGTCACCATTCAATTTCTTACGAAAAATATTCTCAAAATTACATCCATCAAAATTGCGGTGGCATTATTCGACCAGACATAGTACTATATGGTGAATCAATTAAGCCTGAAACTTTAACTAAATCCGTTGAAATTATGCAAAAATCTGATTTAGTTATTATTTGTGGGACAAGTTTTGTAGTTTATCCATTTGCTCAACTTTTGGCCTATCGCAATGAGAAAGCAAAGATTTTTTCCATTAACAAAACTAAGATTCCTGCATCAGGAATTAAACAAATTATTGGTGACGCTCTTGATGTATTTAAAATATTGAATTAATATAACATTTAATATTTTCAAAGTGAAAATTTATGTAGGTGGTGAAAACATGGCAGAGGTTTTTTATTATGATTATGTGACGATCAAACCATGGACTTACTTTTTAACAGCTTCCATATTTGGTTTGACTTACGTAGGGCTCAAAGGTGACAAAAGCGTTTCTCCCATTTTTAGCTTTTATCCTCACCGAATGCTTGTACATGATCCTAAAAAATTAGCTCCATATATTGAACAATTAAAAGAATATTTCGCTGGAACAAGAAAAAAGTTTGATGTTCCGATTGATATTTCTGAATTTGGCACTGAATTCCAAAGAAAAACATTACAAGTTGTGCAAAATCTTCCATATGGTTTTACAGCCAGTTACGGTGATATTGCAACATCATTACCTAACGCTACTTCTGCACGCGCAGTAGCACATGCGGTAGCGTTAAATCCTGTTTTGATTTTTATTCCAGACCACAGAGTTATTCTCTCCAATAATCAAGTGGGAACTTATCGTCTAGGACAAAAAGAAAAAGTTAGGTTAATTGATTTAGAAAAGAGTCATATGCATGGCAATCTTTAAAATGTATGCCCCATTTTTTGACCTAGGCAACTGGGCTCATGTTTTAACCAGTGGTAAAGATTGGATGATTATCCTAACCCTGATTTTAATGGAATGTTTGCTTTCCGTTGACAATGCCGTAGTTTTAGCAGCACAAACACAAGTGTTGCCTACAAAAGCAGAAAAGGAAAAATCATTATTATATGGTTTATGGGGTGCCTACCTTTTCCGCTTTATTGTTATCGGAATTGGAACATATTTAATTCATTTTTGGGAAATTAAATTAGCTGGTAGTATTTATTTATTCTACCTAGCTTTTAAGTTTTTCTATGATCAGCGTCACCCTAAACAAGCCGCTGAACGTGAAAAAGAAAAGGAAGAGCGTGAGGCCGCTCACCATAAAGGAAAGAAAAAGAAGAAACACGTTTTGTCTTTATTCTGGCGAACGGTTATCTCAATTGAATCCATGGATATCGTATTTTCTATCGACTCAGTTCTGGCGGCATTAGCTGTCTCAAGTAATCCTGTCGTAGTTTTAATCGGTGGAATGATCGGTATTCTCTGCATGAGAGGGGTTGCCGAAATAATTATTAAATTAATGGATATCATCCCTGAATTACAGCCGATGGCTTATCTATTAATTGGGATTATCGCCTTAAAATTACTTTTAGCACTTCCACCTCTTCGTTTTGAATTACCAAACATGGTTTTCGCCATCATTGTTTTTACTATTTTAACTTTGACTATTCTTTTCCACTTCTGGCGTGTTAAACGTCATGGACATAAGCATATTTAAAATAAAAAAGCTTATCTGTTATGATAAGCTTCTTTATTTACTTCAATTTCTTTTCTACATATTTCTTCAAAACAACCGCTTGATTATGTTCCCTATTTTTAGCCCCATAAAGAAAGAGTACATCACCTATTTTCAATTTCTCTTGTACAGTTTTGATAAACTCAGGCATAAAATCATTGGCATCTAATTCTGCAATATACTTTTGTTCAAATTCCGGGAACTTCTCATCCTCATGATTAAACCATTTTCTTAAATCATTTGTCGGTCCAATCTGCTTATCCCATTCATCCAGGGCCGCTTTAACTTTGCTTATTCCTCGTGGCCACATACGATCAACTAATATTCTATAGCCAGCAGGTTGCTCATGATCATAAATTCTTACTAATTTTATTTCACTCATTTGAAAGAATCCTCTCTTTTAGATTAGTCTATAACTAAGATTAAAAAATTTAAACCAGAAAGGCGTTAAATGAACTACACAAATTACTTTACTAATCGTCCAACTGATGAAATTACACGCGATTTAATTGGACGACCTCTTATTTATAATGAGGGAAAAGAAAAATTAGGCGGCTATATTGTCGAGGCTGAAGCGTACATGGGCAAAGATGATCGTGCAGCCCACTCTTATGGCGGTCATCGTAGTCCCGCTAACGAAGGACTTTACCGCCGCGGCGGCACCATTTATATCTACGCACAAAGACAATATTTCTTTTTTGATGTTGCCTGTCAAGAAGAAAATGAACCACAAGGGATTCTTATCAGAGCAATTGAACCTGTTTGGGGAATTGATACTATGATTAAAAACAGAAATGGCAAAAGCGGCGTTTTGCTTACTAATGGCCCAGCCAAAATGATGCAGGCTTTTGGAATACACGACAAGAATTGGAATTTGCATTTTCTTTCTGATTCTCCATTTATAATTGATCTTGAAGACAAACACAGAAAACCTGCCCAAGAGATTATTGCAGATAAACGCGTGGGTATTAATCAATCTGATCCTATTTGGACTAATAAAAAACTACGTTATTACGTAGCTGGAAATCCTTACGTTTCAGATATGAAAAAGAGAAATTATGCTAAAAATAATGGATGGACTTGACATATTTTAATTTTTCTTTTATTATCTTTCCATAGTTAAATAATATTCCAATGCAATAGAGGTTGCGACAATCACAAGATAATTCAGAGTCCGCGAAGACAATGAAGGTTATCTTAGGGCTGCCGCCGAAATGGATTTAACATTCGCGTGTTGATCTGTTGGGCTATAGAACAATATTCTATAGACTGTCCTGGTTAGTCCCCAGGGAGCGCTATAAGATTTGGTTTTAATACTGATGATTATGACCTCGTTGCTGATGAAGCACCGAGGTTTTTATTTACGCTTTATTGTATTGGCTTTATGTTGAAAACATTGGAGGGTTTTTCATTGAAGTCAAGATTTAGATGGATTGCAGCATTACTAACAATCCTGATTGGTTTATTTATTGGATTCAGCTTTAACAGCCGCGAGACTCAAGCTGCTAAAAAAGATTCCAGCGTATTAAAAATAGGTATGGAAGCTAACTATCCACCATACAATTGGACTCAACCTAAGAAGACAAACGGTGCTGTGCCAATTGATGGCTCAAATTCTTATGCAAATGGTTATGACGTTCAAATCGCCAAAATTATTGGTAAGAGACTTCACAAAAAAGTTGTGGTTGAAAAGACTCAATGGGATGGTTTATTACCTGCTTTAACTTCCGGCAAAATTGATTTAATCATCGCTGGTATGAGTCCTACTGCTGAAAGACGTAAGGCTATCAACTTTTCAGAACCATACAGAAAGAGTACTTTCGTTGTTATTACCAATAAAGCAAGTAAATACTCAAATGCTAAGAAATTATCTGATTTTAAGGGTGCTAAGTTAACTGCTCAACAAGGTACTTTGCACTACGATTTAATCAAGCAATTAAAGGGTGCTAAGCGTGAACCAGCTATGCGTGACTTCTCAGCCATGCGTCAAAGTTTAGCTTCTGGTACCATCGATGGTTATGTTGCAGAAGACATCGAATTCGAAAGTTACCACAGCGTTAACCCTAACATCATTGCCGTTAACTTGAACAAGATGGCTGGTTTCCACGTTGATCATGATGATTCCGTAACTAGTATTGGTGTTAAAAAGGGCAACACTAAATTACTTAACGAAGTTAACGCTACTTTGAGAACTATTTCTAACAAAAAGCGTGATCAATTAATGTCACAAGCCGTTAAGGAACAACCTAAGGCTGGTAACGAAACTAAGAAGGAAGACTGGTTAGTAACTACTTGGAAGCAATACGGCGGCATGATCATGTCCGGTATTGGTATGACTTTACTTTTAGCCTTAGTTGGTACTATTGTTGGTTTCTTTATCGGTTTGCTTGTAGGTATCGTTCGTACCATCCCTACCCCAACTACTCGCGGTAAGCGTTGGGCTTTAAACTTCGTAAAATGGTTATTATCAGTTTACGTTGAAATTTTCCGTGGTACTCCAATGATGGTTCAGGCCGCTGTAATTTACTACGGTATTGCTCAATTCTGGCACTTAAACTTAAACAGAACTATTGCCGCTTTAATCATTGTTTCAATCAATACTGGTGCCTACCTTGCCGAAGTTATCCGTGGTGGTATTATTTCTACTCCAGAAGGACAATTTGAAGCAGCTAGTGCACTTGGTATGACTCACAACCAAAGAATGTGGCACATCATCTTGCCTCAAGCTATTAGAAACTGTTTACCATCAATTACCAACGAATTTATCGTTAACATCAAGGATACTTCAGTATTGAGTATCATCTCAGTTTCTGAATTGTTCTTCGTTGGTACTACTATTGCCAGTCAATCATTCAAGTTCTTCCCAACTTACTTAATGATTTCGGCAATCTACTTGATTTTGACCTTTACTATTACTAGAATCTTCAACTTCATTGAAAAGAGACTCGAAGGTAAAAAGAACTACAACTTGATGGCTAACCAAGTTCAAGTTGGTACTCCAAAAGATGCGGAGGCAAACAATTAATGACTGAATCAAACGAAGTAATTTTAAGTTTAAAGCATATGCAAAAGTCCTATGGGGCTCACAAGGTATTGAAGGACATTTCTTTCGATATCAACAAAGGCGAGATCGTGACCATCATTGGTCCTTCCGGTGGTGGTAAGTCTACTACCCTTCGCTGCATCAACTTGCTCGAAGAACCTACTGATGGCGAGATCGATTTCCACGGTGAAAACATTTTGGCACCTGGTTACAACCGTAATACCTTTAGATCCAAGGTCGGCATGGTATTCCAGCAATTCGACCTATTCGAAAACAAGAATGTTTTGGAAAACTGCATGATCGGCCAAGAATTGGTCCTCAAGCGTTCAAAAGACGAAGCACGTAAGATTGCTATGGAGAACCTTAAAAAGGTTGGTATGGATCCATTTATCAAGGCTAAACCACAACAATTATCTGGTGGTCAACAACAGCGTGTTGCTATTGCCCGTGCGATTTCAATGAATCCAGAAGTTTTATTGTTCGACGAACCAACTAGTGCCCTTGACCCAGAAATGGTTGGCGAAGTACTAGACGTTATGCAAAAGCTTGCTACAACCGGTTTGACGATGGTGATCGTTACCCACGAAATGGGCTTTGCCAAGAGCATTTCAGACCGTGTATTGTTCATCAGTGACGGTATCATTACTGAACAAGGTTCACCTGATCAAATCTTTGATCATCCAAAGAACGAAAAGACACAAAAGTTCCTGAGTAACTTCAGAAAAATGGACTTTTAAAATTTTAAAAGCAGAGAAGTTTGATTACTTCTCTGCTTTTTTAGTTTATAATTAATAAAAAATTAATTGGAGGAATATTTATGAATGAAAGAGTGTATTACTTCGTCAAATCGTATGATGAAGATTTACCAAAACCACCCGCAGAAAGTTTTGGTCAAATTTTAAACGAAACCTACTTGCATCCCTTCGATTGGAGCGCAAGAACCACTCGTAAGTCCTACTGGTGGAGCGTCTTAACCAACTTCATTATTGCCATTTTAGCTATTGTAGTTGGCTTCTATGCTTTCAATGAAGGACTTAATCCAGGTATCAGAGTAATCGACACTGTGGTTGCGATTGCTATCTATGTCTGGGTATTTCTAGCTGGCCTTGGTCAAATGATCCGTCGTTTGCATGACGTTGGCTACAGCGGCTACTGGTACTGGGCTACCTTCACTGGTTATGGCACAATGTTTATGTTTTACTTAGCACTTCAGCCATCTGTCCAACACAAGGTTAAATGGGGCAAGTACTTGTTCAGCGATCAAGATTATCCTGAGGACGGCGCAAAAAGTAATGTTCCTATACCAACTATTGGTCAAATCTTGAAGGAACACTTCTTTGACTGCTTCAAGTGGGATGCTAGATCTACTAGAACCTCATTCTGGGTAGGTACTGCAATTAGCCAAGTTATCCAAGTTATCATGACAATCGGCGTACTTGCTTGTTACCTACTTACTTTCATGCTTTTAGCTCCTTTCAGCGTTACTGAATTTGATTCTGGCGATGGCGATGCCAAGGTAATCGGTGTAATCTTCATCATTTTTATTATTTTCTTTATTGCAGCAGCTATTTGGGCCTTTTTAGCACAATTAGGTCACACTGTTCGTCGTCTGCACGACGCAGGCTTTAACGGTGGTTGGTGGTGGCTGGGCGTAATTCCTTACGTTGGTCAACTGTTGCTAGCATTCTTGCTCTTCCACCCTACTGTCCAAAATGAAGTTAAATGGGACAAATATTTATTTGATCCAGAAGATCGAATTAGATAGATCAAAATTAAAAAGATCATTCCTATATGGGGATGATCTTTTTAAAACTCATTTTCTATTTTAAATTGAGTTTACAAAAAATAGCGCTTTTTTACGTTTTAAATAATATCCTTATTTTCCTTAATGCGAGCTAATTTCCAGCCCGTATCAAAATACATCTTGCGCGTTTGACGCAAATCATCATAATCACTTTGTAAACTATCAATGGCATCCTGTAAGCCCTTATTTTGCTTTCTAATCGCATTTAGCTCAGGATCATTGATCACGCCCTTAAGGTGTACTTGAGCCGCTAAATAGCGCCGACGATGCTCAAATTCTTCTCTCAAAGTACCCAGCGCATCTTCATACTTAACTAGCTTTTTATTGATCTCAGAAATTTGATCATTCAGTTGAATAAACAACTTATAAGGCATATCCGACTTAATTCGGTTGCATTCCGCACAAGCTAAAGTTAAATTATCTAAGCTGTTGTTGTGACTAAGAGAAACAGGATCCTTATGATCTACGCTGCGGCCACGTCTGCCGCAATATTGGCAGCGGTATTTATACTTGGCCCGAATGCGTTCACGATCAATAAAATCAACTTCGTTTAACTGGAAATTGATCTCCAAATCCATTCCCTTTAAATTTTGCTCAAAAGTTACGCCTTGGTTAGGCACATAATTAAGCTTGCCATCTTCGCTTTTAATTACCGCCAAATTCAAATCAGACCTTTTAATCTGTTGGCGGGCGATTTCATTGCCATCATAATCTTGTAAAAAGGCCTCGTATTTTTTACGGTCCTTTTTATTTTTCACAATAAAACCTGATTGATCTTGTTTCTTTGCACCGACAAACGTGTAAAGCAAGCTTTGAGCAAAAGCTGCGACCGCATCATTTGCGTAATCTTCCGGATTCAGGTTGCGCGTGATACAAATGTCGCAAATACTGGTCAACTTAGGATTCATTAACCCCTCTTGCTTAAAATGCAAAGAGTCCATGCGTAGCCCGCATGAACTACATTGAAATTTCACCTAATCATCCCCTAACAATAGAATGCTAAAAGCTATTCGTTGCATCTTATCCTTTCCCGCGAAATCACCTTTAAAAAGATCTGGCAAAATTTTCTTAATAAAGTATTGTACGCAAACTAAATCGTCGAACTTCTTGATCGTTTCAAGACTTTCCTTGAACATTTGCATATAAACCGGGTTCGGATTACCTAATTCGATTTCTCCATAAGCTTCATATAACAAATCTAATTTATCACAGATTGATAAAATTTTACCCTCTAAAGTATCATCTTTGCCTTCTGAGAGACGTTTAGTATAAATTTCTTGAAATTCTTCTGGAATCTCATCCTTAATGAACTTGGTGGTCATTGTTTCTTCAACGTCACCAATCATCTTTCTAAGTTGAGGAGTAGCGTATTTAACCGGTGTCTTAATATCACCGATGAAACGTTCAGTATAATCGTGATTCAAACTCTTTTCGTAAAGGGCCTTCCAATTGATCTTCTTATTGCCGTGAACTTCTTCGATATCACCCATCATTTGTGCGAGTTCAGCTGTTCTGAAGCAGTGATCAGCTACTGAGTGGTGGTGGTACTTGAAGTAACCTGGTGCACGATCGATTGACTCTAAACTGTTAAAACCTTGAATGTATGCATTTAATCCCATTTTTTGTCCTCCTCTTAAAAATTTATTGCTAAAAATGTTTAAAAATTTTTACTATGTTATCAAAAATCAAAATAAGATGCAAATATAGCTGGATTGTGGCAGTATTGTTTGTGTTTTACATAAAGTATTTCTCTTGACTAGATAATAATTAATAACTTATCTTTTAGATGACTAATAAATTATTTAGTTTCATCAATATTTGTTCATGTTTTGTGGAGAGAATCAATGATAAAAACTAGAAATAGGTACGCTATCGCCTCAACCGGGATCACACTGCATTTAATGATCGGCGGCGTCTATGCCTGGAGCGTTTTTACCGGTCCGATTGTTAAACAAACCGATTGGGCAGAAACCTCCGTTTCTTTTGCCTTTAGTTTAGCTATTTTCTTTTTAGGGATGTCAGCAGGCTTTATGGGACGTTTAGTTGAAAAGTTCGGACCCACAAATTTCTAGTGTTTGTTACGGTTTGGGTGTCTTTTTAACTGGGATTGCAATTAGCAACCAACAACTATGGCTACTTTACTTAGCTTATGGTGTAATCGGCGGATTAGGCCTTGGAGCAGGTTACGTAAATCCTGTTTCTACAATTATCCGCTGGTTTCCGGACAAGCGTGGCCTAGCTACCGGTTTAGCCATCATGGGCTTTGGCTTTGCGGCTTTATTGACGGGGCCGATTGCTCAAACTCTAATGGCAAGTTTTGGTGTTTCCAGCACCTTTTATATTTTGGGTATCTTTTATTTTCTAGTCATGATTATAGCTGCCCAATTTATTAAAAAGCCGCGTCAAAATGAATTGCCAAAAGCAGTGATCAAAAAAGCAAGTCATTTCAGCCTAACTGGTCAAAACATGACAGCAAATACCGCTGCCATAATGGTCGGTATCCTAGCTTTGCAATGAGCATTTGCCGGGATGCAAGAACAAGTGAATAAATAAAAACAAAAATAAAAAAAGTCCCACTTTTGTGGGATTTTTTTATAGCTTATCAGCATCTAAAGCAGCCATTGTCGTCAATGCGGCATCATAATAATTATTTCGCGGTAAATGACGCGCAAAAATATACTGCTGAGACATGAACAAATCGTCATAGCCTGCATTTCGATTGAACGATACGGCATCGAAAATCGGTGCACTGAAGCTGGCAGACTGGTACTTGTTTAATGGTTTGCCTTTTAGAGTATAGCCTGCTGTTATGGTGTTTTGCTTACTAAAGAATTTAAGCATCCTCTTTAAAGTGTTCTGTGCTGAGCGATCATTGCATCCCGCCAACATCATCAGAACACGACAAGCATTAGCAGAATAGTAGCCATCATTTTCCGTTGAAATAGTCTTAGGCTTAACCGGTTTGGCGTCATTTTTGCTTACCCAAGCAAAATCAGGCACTAAGCCAGTTTTATTTTGATGACTGAGCTGGTTAAGTCGCTTAAGCATCGTATTTTTGATCACGAGCCAGCGCTTATCATCTGTTTCTTGATAAAAGTTGTCGAAGAATTCCGGCATCACATCAGAAGTCCGCATTAAATTGTAGTACCTGGACTTCGAATCAGCCCAGTCTCCGACAGTCAGCGTTTCAGTATCAGGATTGTACTCATAGCGCAAAATATCTTGCAAAATGGCATGCGCTTCTTTTTGATACTTATCATCATGCCACTGCTTGCTGGCTAGTAATAATGCCTGGGCAATAAATAAGTCACCGTCTGTGGCACTATTTTTATTAATCGTCCAGTGACCATTATTTTCAACGGCACGCCAAGACATTAATGCTGTCTTGTCTTTATTAATCGTTTCGCGGTGCTTGAGATAAAAATTATTCAGTTGATCAAAATATTCTTTCTTGCTCCACTTTCTTTTAGCAGACAAAACAGCAATATACATGCCGTAGCCTTGCCCTTCAGATAGCGCGGTTCTGGTTTTTGTTTTTGGCGTCGTATCAATAAAACTCTCTTGTTTATTAACTTTAACAACGTAATCTTCGTGCCATTGTCTATAAAAATTGTGGCGCAATTGGCTACCGTTTTGCAATCGTACATATGCCATAATCCCTGAAAAAATAGCGATAATAACTATAAAATACAGGGATAAATGATGATTATGATTTAGTCTCTTCATTTTTCTTCCTTAATCGGCAAATCTCTTCGTCTTAACCCACTTAGTACTATCACGGTGGAACAATCTATCGGCCGTAACTGAACATACTGCATGAACGGAAACTACGATAAACAATTGCGAATATGAGAAATATGAGGCCAAGGCTAGCCAAATTTGCCCAGTAGTTGCCTGACCAAACTGCGTACACATGGCCGCATAAATTTGCAAAATATAAAGCAAAATCATCAGTAGCCAATTAAGCAACAAAATCTGTGCCAGCAAGATGTTGCTTGAAGTAATTGTGAATGGCAATTGCACTCCTGGCTGCCAAATGTGGACGATCATTGCAATCACATTGGCTAAGAAAATAATGTCAGACAAAATAATTGCGGCATTAAACCAGAAGAAAGTACATGAGTAATAAAACGTTTCTAGTTTTACGCGCCAATTGCTTCGATCAAACAAGTGCTTGAAGTTGTTGATGACCACTTCGTAGTTGCCTTTAGCCCAGCGCAAACGCTGGAAGTAATAGTCCTTCAATCTTTCTGGTTCTTGCTGGAAAGCTTCAGAGTTATAAGCCAGTGCAATCAATTTGCCTGAGCCCATAATCTTAAAGGAAATATCGGTATCTTCGGTCAAGGCACCATTACGCCAGCCACCGATTGATTCTACATATTCTTTATTAATAATGAAATTAGTACCTGGAATTCGGCCAATTTTGAATAATTGCCAAATACCGCAGTGTTGAATTCGCTGCGTTACAACGATCTCTTGGTTGATACATCTAGTTAAAAAGTTCTGCTTAGCGTTACGCGTTTTATTTCTACCAAAAGCTGCCATATAACGCTTAGGATTTTCCAACACTTTTCGAACTAAAAAGTACAGTGCATTGCTTTCAGGCATGGCATCCGCATCATAAACGCCTAGGTATTCACCGTGAGCAATTTTCAAGGCATCGTTTAAAACCCCGGCCTTACCACCGGTACCAGTTCGTCTAATTACTTTAGCGTTACGATTTTTAAACCTTTCTTCTGCTAAAACACCGTCTAGAACATCGGCAGTATGGTCCTCACAGTTATCCGCGTAAAATAAGACTTCTAATTTATCCTTAGGATAATTAAGATTCAAAATTGCTGTCGCCGTATTTTCAATTACCAATTCTTCGTTATGGGCTGGGACAACGATCGTCACTTTAGGATAACGAGGAAGCGGTGTGATTTTAACTAAAACCTTGCTGTTCTTTAGCCAAAATGCAATTGCCCCACTTAGAGTAACCATCGACATGAGCAGCGATAGCCAAATCGAAATCAACGTAATTATCTGCATTACATCACTCATTGTCATTCTTCCTCTTCGATTTAACCAAAGTCTGTTCCACATTACTTAAAATTTTTAATGTACAAAAGAAAATGATGAAAAAACAGATGCTAAAAATCAACGTAATGCCAACTGCCAAAAAGTAAAACCAATTAGTCATTTTGATCAGCCTTCAAATATTCCACAATGATATCTGTTTCTAGGCCTCGTTCCAAATGCTTAAGGAGCTTGTCCAGATCAGAAAACTTTTCACAGTTTTGCAAGCCTACTCTCTGAGTTGCTACCTTAAGCGTCAACGGAATTCCGGTATCCAATTTTTGCAAAGCAATGTAAGCTTGCTCATCTAATTCCTTATACATCTCATCTGTAACTCTAGGTGAAAGGATCAAGAATTTACCATCGCCAGTGTAATAGATACACTCGCATCTTAGGCGTGTCTCCTTTAAAATCTTGGCAATCTCACGTAATAACTTGGCATGATATCGTGGATGGTGCTCTTCGACTTGTTGGTGATGTTCCCAACTGATCAATTCTGCATTAACCCAAATATTCATGTCAGGGTAACGTTTCATCTTTCTCAGATAATCTTCATAAAATTTACTTGCATTGTAATAAGTCTGCAGCTTCACGTTTAAATCATAGTGGCCTATCAAGCGCTTAGCATAGCTTTCACGACCAGAGACAATACTCCAGTCCAAAATATGGTGTCGCACTACACTTAATAAAATTGCTTCAACCGGAAAGGCAATAATCAAGAATGTCTTTTCAGTACTTGCCATTACCACATACCCCAACAGCAAAAAAGCAACTGCAACTGTAGTCAAAATAATAATCAGCCAACTAACTAAGTAACTAGCTGAAAATAGGCCAACGAAGATTGCTAATACAAAAATCATTAACAAACCGTTAATCACGTTAATTTGGAAAGAATCCGCTAGCCAAAATGTAATAATTGGAAAAAGCAGTGCTGCCAGCAGTGCAAAATATACTAATCTAATATATTTTTTATTCATAACCTAACCTTCTCAAAACTCCCATTGCATGAAAAAAGGCTACTAAAAAAGCTAACGCTCTCTTAGTAGCCATTCTCTATTTCTTAATTTTAAAAAACGAAATTACTTGTTTTCGTCTTTTACGGCCTTGTTAAGAAATGCAACAACTGCTGCTACGTGAGCAACACGCTTCTTTGCGTTTTTCTTGTTCTTAGGTCTTTGGTTTGGTTCACAACCAGTGTTGTAATTTTCACCTTTACGCATATGCTATACTTCCTTTCAGATTTTCGAAAATCTAGTATAGTTTACCATGTCCAGCCCTTCAGATCAAGTCTTCATGCAGATTCAAAATTTTTCGACAGATGCAGGACAACAATATAATTTAAGATTCGCGTAGCATAACTAGCATCCTTTTGGAAACTTTTAATTGCCTTTTTAGCTAAATCAACTCGATCAGTAATTAAGCCATCAACTTGTTGATACATCATCTTCTTCATTAATTTTTCGTCATTAACTGTCCAGGCATAAACAGGACGATCCTGCAAATGGGCTTGCCAAATAAAGTCTGAATTCAAGGTAGAATATTCCATTGAATATCCACTAGCAACACTTTGCGGATAAGTAAAATTATAAGGTTGAATGTAAAAGACAACCAAACGTGGATTAATTAAGTGCAGTCCTTCAACCACGCGATAGTCGAGTGATTGTACTTGATACGTATTTTTGAGAATCGTTTTGCCATATTTTTGATTAAAGCGCTGCAGCATTTTCTTCGAATCTTTAGCCGTCGTTTTAATTTCAATTAGCAATTTTTGATGCAGTCTTTTGGCTTCCTCAAGATATTGATCAAAGCTAACTAACTTAGCATGATAGCCGTCTTCTTTGGCAGTTAACTTTTCTAATTGCTGTAAAGTTAAATCATTCGGGGCTTTATTAACTCCCGTTAGCTTCAATAAATTCTCATCATGAATTACGATAAATTTTTTATCCTTAGTTTCATGAACATCAATTTCAACGTAGTCTGGCTTTTCTTTAGCCGTTTTTCTTAATGACTGTAACGTGTTTTGTACGCCATTTTTATCATCAACACCGCGATGAGAAATAATTACTGGCGCTTTAGCATTTACACTAGTCAAATATAAATAATTGGTGGATATTGCATTAATCATTACTAGTACAAACACAACTAATGTACTTAGAATTATCTTTTTAGTTTTACCTGTTTGACTTATCTTTTCTTGCCTTAAAGCTTTCAAAATAATAGATAAGTCCAGTACACTAACATAGACTAACGCTACTTCACTAATAATTTGAACAAGCGAAAGATTGATAATGGCTACAATTAACGGACATTTCCCAGGTAATAAATCAACTAATAGCTGCAGGCAATACATTGCTAAATAGAAAATTATCATGACTGCTGCAGATAAAACGGCTAAAACAATAATCCTCCAGCAAATCGTCCGCCAACGGTAGTGCGCCGTTAATCGCCAACTTCTTTTTACTGCTTGCGCTGACTTTAAGTGGTCAAAAACGATGATGGGTAAAGCAAATACTAGCCTTGCACCAAGGATCAAAGCGGCTAAATAAAACGCAATCAAAACGGCTAACAAGATTGGCGTTCTCGTCAGATAATCCAAGATAAATTCTGAAATCTGCACTTTGCTTAAAAGTGGTGTTCTAAAGATGACATCGGCTAACGGTACTACCAATAAAAAATAGAGCATCAAAATAAAAAGCGTGCCCAAACGAATTTTTTTGATATTTTGCCAAGTTTGAATAAAACTATTTTTCCACGTAAAAACTTGATGCTTAATATCCCAAACGCCATGAAGTAAATAAGCTAATTGCGCATACAAGATTACTAATAAAAGCAGCAACTCAATTATCAAAATTAAAAAGGCAACCGTATGCGTCGTAATGATCGTCACTACATTTTGATAAGATACGAACGGAATAGCACTAGCCTGCAAAACAAAGGTTGTAATATAGCGAAAAAATGGAATAACAATAAATTGATTAAATAAACTTAATCCCATAAAAAGTAGCAGATACCGCAGCCAATTTTGGCAAAATTCACGACTACCTGCTTTTATTTCTTTGACAAAAGTCATTGTTCTTCCCCCCTTACATTGAAATCACTTTCTTAATTCTATACTAAAAAAGGACGAGGTCATTCCCTCGTCCCTATGATTAATTTTATTTTTAACATTGACCGCCATTTTTTAGATCATCAGCAGTAATTGCTTCAGGTTCATATTGGGTAACGGTCATCCCACCATCAATAATGCCGCTGTCTGAAGATAAACTCAAAGTTGAGTTGCGCGCATTTACCACTAGACCTGGTTCAAAGAAAGTTGTTTCCGGCTGAGCAGTATACAAGTCAAGACCAGCATTATTTTCGATTGAAATATTATACTTAGGATCTTTTTCAGCAAGGATTACAAACTGGAAGCTGTCGCCAATAGTACAAGTGCCGCCTTTTTTAGAATACTTGGTTGAACCATCATCTAAAGCCAAGATGACAATTTGGTGATCTGCATCCATCTTGCTTTTAATCATTTCTGCAGCATCTGGTTTAATATTGATTGAAATTGCATTCTCTGTCATTTTGTTTCCTCTTTTCAATCTAAATTTGATTAATTTACTTATTTAAATATAGCACGACTAGTTCCAACTAACTAAAAATATGCTCGAAAATGCCGCTAATCTTGATATTTTTAAAATTTATCATTGCATGCAACCACAAAAAGGCTCAAAATGGTACATAGGGTTTTTAGACGATTGTAATACGTAAGGGGGACCTTTTATGACCGTCTTAAAGAATATTGCTAAAGATAGAATTTTACAGATTACAGTTTTAATTACAGTAGTAAGTCTTTTTTTCGCTAAGCCGCGGTTAGCAGATATTAACTTTCACACTTTATGGTCTGTTGCCGCAATGCTGACGCTGATCCAGATCTATGCTTATTTGCACGTTCTGGATGTTTTAGCGTACAAACTTACGAGTATCGCAGATAATACGCGTAAGTTGAACATGCTGTTCACGGTTTTGGCCGTTATCGCCGGTATGTTCTTAGGTAATGACATTACTGTATTAACTTTAATTCCACTTTATTTAAATATCGCTAAGCGCTACAAGCTACCACAAATTTTGCCAGTTACCTTAATTGGTATGGGGGCAAATATTGGTGCTGCATTTACACCATGGGGGAATCCGCACAATATTTTCTTAGTAAGTCGCTACAACGTAAGTCCAATTAAGTTTTTTGAATGGTCTGTACCTTATTTGGTAGTTTCATTGATCATCATGTGGCTGGTCTTTTTGTTTATTCCTAAAAAAGATATTCCTACTCAAAAAACAGAACCTATCAGAATTAGTTGGCGTCCTACTATTATTACAACTGTAGTATTTATTTTCTTCTTCTTTGGCGTCTTCAGAGCAATTGATATCATTTGGCCATTAATTGTCGCCATAGTTTTAGCACTTGCCATCAATCCGCGCATAATGCTTAAGATTGACTATGCCCTACTTCTTACCTTTACAGGCTTCTTCATCTTTATTAGTGATATCCAACAAATTCCCGCAATTGTTAACTTAATTCATGGTATGGTTTACTCCGAAATTTCAACTTATTTCGCTTCAATTCTTTCAAGTCAGGTTATGAGTAACGTACCATCGACTATCTTAGTTGGTAAGTTTACTAACTATGTACAAGCATTATTCTTGGGTTCAAACATCGGTGGTTTTGGTTCAGCTATTGGTTCAATGGCCAATATGTTGGTATTAAAGACTTTCAACCAACACGGTAGTGTAAGTAAGAAGAAATTCTTTATTCAATGGACAATCATGCAATTTGCCGGTTTGATTATTTTAACCATAGTTGGATTAGGATTATTAATTTTCAGAATTTAATATTTTTCATTAAGAATGTCGCTTAGACATTCTTCTTTTATTGCCTCCAATATCAGAAATGGATAAAATTAAATAAACGTATAGAAAGGGGAATATTATGTCACCATTAGTATGGATAATTTTAATTATCATTGTCTTATTAGTCGGTATTTATATTGTAATTTACAACGGATTGCAAAAATCTCGCGTTTTCGTTGATGAATCATGGAGTCAAATTGATGTTCAACTTAAGCGCCGTAATGACTTAATTCCTAATTTAGTTGAAACTACTAAAGGCTATGCCAAACATGAAAAATCAACTTTAGAAGATGTAGTTAAGTTACGTGATCAATTAGTTAACGTTCCTCAGGGAGATCACGAAGAAGCAATGAAGTTGTCCAATCAAATTACTGATTCTTTAAAATCAATTTTTGCATTGGCCGAAGCATATCCTGACTTAAAAGCAAATCAAAATTTCTTAAAACTTCAAGAAGAATTAACCAACACAGAAAACAAGATTGCTTACTCTCGTCAGCTTTACAACTCAAGTGTTGCATCATACGATCAAAAATTGCTTACTTTCCCTTCCAACTTGATCGCCAAAATTCATGGCTTTACCAAGATCGATTACTTGGAAACCCCAACTGAAGAAAAGGCTGTTCCTAAAGTTAAGTTTTAGTTAGAAGGAAAATTATGTTATACCAACAAATTGCCCGTAACAAGCGTAAAACTGCGTTAATTATGGTTCTCTTTGTGGTAATTTTAGCCCTCGTTGGTGCTGGACTAGGCTATCTTTTTAGCAATAGTCCATGGATGGGAATCATCATTGCCTTAGCAGGTAGTTTAATTTACTTATTAATTATGTGGCAAAATCCGGCCAATATGATTATGAGTCTTAACCATGCTCAAGAAATTCAGGAAGCAGATAATCCTGAATTGTGGCATATCGTTGAAGATATGGCTATGGTAGCAAGGGTACCAATGCCCCGCGTCTATATTATTCCTGATCCAAGTCCCAACGCCTTTGCGACAGGACGAGATCCTAACCACAGTGCGGTAGCTGTAACAGAAGGCATTCTTCAACTGATGGATCGTGAGGAACTAGAAGGCGTACTAGGACATGAATTATCACATGTACGCAATTACGACATTCTGCTTTCCACCATTGCTGTTGTGCTGGTCGGAGTAATTTCCTTTATTTCCGGCATGGCATCTCGTTACATCTGGTTTGCTGGTGGCGGCCGCGATCGTGACGATGATCGTGATTCAAATGCCTTTGAGATAATCTTTAAAGTGGTAGCCATTGTCTTTGTTTTAATCTTAGGACCATTATCGGCTTCCCTTGCTCAAATGGCTCTTTCACGCAATAGAGAATATTTAGCAGATGCTTCCTCTGTAGAATTAACGCGTAATCCGCAAGGATTAATTTCTGCTTTGAGAAAAATCGAAAATAGTCAGCCAATGAAGCAGGCTGATCGTAGTAGTGCTGGGCTATATATCGAAAATCCATTCCATAATCATGGCCTATCGCATCTTTTCGATACTCACCCACCTACAGAAGATAGAATTAACAGACTTGAACACATGTAAAAAAAGAATCTGGAAAATTTCCAGATTCTTTTTACTTTAAATTGATATTAGCTTGTCTAAATAGCTCTTCTCGCATAGCAGCTGGCGTCATGTGATAGTATTGGTTGAATTTCTTATAGAAGAAAGACTTGCTTGAATAACCTACACGCCCGATAATTTCTTTCAATGATAAATCTGGTTGGGCAAGCAATTCACGTGCTTCTTGCATTCTTCTCTCATCTACATGATCAACAAAGCTCTTACCAGTCTTAGCTTTAACCATATTTGAGAAATAGTTAGGATTAAAGCCAAAGTACTTAGCTGCTTCTGCTAGAGATGCATCCGCAAAGTGCATATCAATATAATTATTCAATGATTTCTTTTCAAATTTAGTTTTATCCAAATTAGTTGGCGTTGCCATTCTTTGGGTTCTAATTGAAATAATAAGCATCACCGTTAACTCGGCCTGAATTAATGCCTTGATGAAGATATCATTATTCAAATATCCTCCAATAATATGTTGCATTACTTGAGAGGCACGAGTGATTTGATTATTTTTTAACCATAAAGCATGCTCGTTTTCAAGGCTATCAACTATTTGCTTAATAACCTTCATTTCCCTGCTGCCTTTACAACTAAAATCATTAAAGTATTTACGATATCTAAAACCGGGCTTAAATTTTAGTTTAGCAAGTACTGTATCTGATGTTTGTTTGGTAATCTCATAAATGCTATTTTCCGTAAGTAAAAGAACATTACCGGATTTCATTGGGATAATCTTTTCACCACTCTTAATCGTCACAGTACCTTTGGCGACATATAAGATTGTCGAGACATCCATGCGATAGCGATGAATGCCAGTATTATGATTTTCAAGGTAGATTGTAAACAGATCAAAATCGGGATTGCCAGCCTCGAGTTTTACCTCGTTCTTATCTGTTATGTTTGATTTTAATACGCTAGCCAGATATTGATCCAGAGCAACAGCTGCCATATGTCCACCTTCCTTAATTAAACAAATAATAATAGTACTATAAGTACATTATAAAACAAAAAGATATTTAGCATTGTGTATAATTGCTTTATTGTATCGAAATGACTCTTTTACGGCAGTAGACAGGCAAAAAATCATTTTGTACAATCAGAATTATGATGATAGAAATTAGTGATGTAACCTTTTCTTACGAAAAAGAACCCCTTATCCACCAGCTTAATATGAATATCGCACCTGGTTTTAATCTTTTAATTGGACCAACAGGTTGCGGCAAATCCACGCTACTAAAAATTATTGCGGGACTCTATCCAAAATATGCTGGAAAATTAACAGGAGGAATTGATCTTCATGGTCAAAAAGCGGCCATGATGTTTCAAAATGCTGCGGAACAATTTACGATGACAACGCCACGTGAAGAAATCGTCTTTGCGTTAGAAAATTTGCAAATAAAAGCTAAGGATTATGACCTCCACATAAAAAAGGCAGTGGAATTCACCAAAATTGCAGATTTGCTTGACCAAAAAATTAGTACATTATCAGGTGGTCAACAGCAGCGTGTAGCCCTAGCCGTCTTAATCGCAATGGATGTCGATGTTTTTTTGCTAGATGAACCTTTTGCTAGTTGTGATCCTAACACACGTCATTTTTTGATAAAAAAATTAGCAAGCTTAGCTGAAACTGGAAGAACGATCCTATTAAGCGACCACGTATTGGATGATTATGAGCAAATTTGTGATCAACTATATCAATTTGAAGGTAAAACCGTTAAAGAATTATCTGCTAATGAAAAAAATAAATTGTTTACGCAAAATAAACAATTCCATGCACGATCTTATTCTTTTGTGTTGCCAACCGGCACACCCGTTTTCGAGCTAAACAAGACACAGATCAGACAAAATCGTCTTTTGCTTAAACAAAACAAACTAAAAATCTACGGCAAAACAACTCTAATTACTGGTTCAAATGGTGTCGGCAAAACATCACTATTTAAAGCAATGACTAAAATGATTCCGTACAAAGGTAATTTTACCTATTTAGATAATGAAATTGCAAAGATAAAATACCATAAATATTTATCTCAGGTAGCACAAATTTTTCAAAAGGCAAGCGATCAGTTCTTAACAGTCACCGTCAAGGATGAGATTGAGTTAAGCAAAAAAGACCGCAATCACTTTTTTACTGATGAAAAAATTGATGAATGGCTAGACAAATTACAGCTAAAACAGCATCTTGATCAAGTAGTTTATTCTTTATCTGGTGGTCAGCAAAAGAAGCTGCAAATTTTGTTAATGCTGATGACTAAGCATAATGTGTTGCTAATTGATGAGCCTCTGAGCGGACTGGATCATGACTCGATTGAGTTAGTTCTGCAACTGATGCAAGAATGCCAAGAGAAGCTCCACCAGACGTTTTTAATCATTAGCCATCAGATAGACGAATTAGCTCAATTTTGCGATTACAGGCTTGTTTTTGCGGACCAGCAGCTAAAATATGTGGAGGAGTAGCCATGAATCCTAGTTTAAAGTTTATTTTGGCTTTTATTATTTCCCTGGAAATATCTTTGAAGGCTAGCTTAACTACCAATTTGATTGTCATTGTTTTTGCGTTGATTTATCTATTAATTACTAGAATCAGGATCAAGGAATTGATTTTGTTAATCGCCGTGCCATTTATCGCAGCGTTCACGATATTTGCGACGCTGTTTTGGTTCTCACCGACGCCTGATGCATATTACGCTTGGAATCTGTCGACCCGTGTGTACGTTTATACTTTGACCATTGCTTGTGTCACGAGAAACACTACGGCGACAGATTTCGCTCGTTCGCTTGAACAAAATCTGCATCTACCTAGTAAATTTGCGTATGGCGTTTTGGCGGCAATCAATATTATTCCGCGAATGAAAATTGCAGTTAAACAAATTAGAGCTGCGGCCATGATGCGCGGGATGTATCTGAGTTTTTGGTCACCGGTACTCTACTTTAAGTCAATCTTGGTAGCACTCAACTCCGCCGACAATTTAGCGCAAGGAATGGAATCCCACGGCTATGTCGAAGGACAGAAGAGATCAACTATCGTGGCAATTCCATTAACAAAAAAATATTGGCTGATCTTCTTTACTTTATTGATTTTGGTTAATATTTCGTTGTTTATTTTTAAGTAGGCAAAAAGATGGAAATTATTGAAGGAAAGATGCCCTTCATGGGCTACGAAACTTATTATCGAATTGTTGGTAAAAGAAGCAAAAAGCCGCCGCTAGTGCTGCTTCATGGCGGACCTGGCTCAAGCCACAATTATTTTGAGGTGCTGGATGAATTAGCACAAAAAGACGGGCGCCGCATCATTATGTATGACCAATTAGGTTGCGGTGAAAGCAGCATCCCTGATGATCATCCTGAACTTTACACTAAGGAAACTTGGGTGAAGGAATTAGTAGCGTTACGTGAACATTTGGCATTACGCAAGATGCATTTGCTTGGACAAAGCTGGGGCGGGATGCTCGCCATTATTTACATGTGTGACTATCATCCAAAAGGCATTCAGAGCTTGATTCTGTCTTCTACCCTGTCATCGGCATCCCTTTGGAGTAAAGAACTCCACCGCATGATTAAGTATTTGCCAATTGAGGAGCAAGCAGCGATTCATAGAGCTGAGTTGACCAGCAATTTTAACGATCCTGACTATTTGAAGGCTAACGAGCATTTCATGAATCAACATGCCATCGATATGACGAAGACCTGGCCGGAGTGCGTGATGCGCAAAAAGCGTGGCGGCACCGTTGCGTATGAAACAGCATGGGGACCGAATGAATATACTCCGGAAGGCAATCTGCATGACTATGAGTACACGAATAAATTAGGCAAAATAAAAGTTCCAACTCTGATTACGAGTGGAACCGATGATTTATGTACGCCATATGTGGCTAAAACAATGCAAGACGAGATTGTCGGCAGTAAGTGGCGGTTGTTTGAAGGATGCGGCCACATGTCATTTGTTGAACAAACTGATGAATATGTTGCACTGCTGCAGAAGTGGCTGGATCAATATGATGAATAATAATAGACTGACCTTGATTGGTCAGTCTTTTTTGATGTAAAAATGTTAAATACGTTTACTTTTTTAAGAATAAAACAAAAACGAAGGAGCAATTTCTGCTTCTTCGTCTTTCTTCATTCTTTCACTGCGTTTGTGAGCCTATTTGAAATTCACTACTTTAACGTAGCGTTTGTTGGTTGCGGTTGCGCCGGCTACCTGGTAGTAGCGCTTGCCGTTCCTGAACTTGTATGAGCCACCATATGTGGTGATGATTCGACCCTTTCTAAGTACAGTGTAATCGGCACGGCGCTTGCTGGTTGCGTAAACGTAGGCGTTACGTTTTAAAGTACGCTTATATTTGAAGCCTTGATGTAAGCCTCGTTGTAGTCGTCTCCTAAAGCTAATTTATAATATTCGCTACCATTAATATCTACTGTATTTGGTAAAACAGAAACTTTACGATAAGAGTAATACTTTTTGCCTAATGACTTACCTTTATCGTTATAAAGAATAGCAGTATGCATCAAAGTCTTATTAACTGGTTCCGCAGAAGTAGTGAGCTTAGTATCACTAGACGTACTGCCGCTACCTTCAATATCAGAGGTATGAATGTATATATCCGAATTGGCACTATTAAGTCTAGTATATGAAACATTGTTAACTGTTACTGTACCACAGTTACCGTAGTTGGATATTTACCAGCTACCTCCCAGTTAAAACTATCCATGTTAACTTTAACTGTTACAGGAGTTTTATCATTGCTAGAAACTGTAGCTGTAAAAGCTTTTTGAATTGCTGCAAGTGTATCACTCATAGAATTCACTTTTCTTACAGGGATGTAATTAAATGAAGCATTATCCGTTACATCATTAATTGATTGATCCTGATCATAACTTTTACCAGCAAATGTAATTACAGGATTAGTGCTAGTTTTATTAGCAGTAGTAGTAACAGCATTTGTCGTAGTATCAGCTTGTACAGTTGAAGTAATTGTAGGTGCTACCGTTAACAAGGCAGCTACAGCCAAGCTGATTAATTTAGTTCTCTTGTTCATGATTTTGTCCTTCCTAAATATCTAAAATCACTTAACTTAAACTAATGGCATAGTATATTTCTATCGTGAAATGAGTATACATTATTTTGAAAATGCGCAAATTAAAAAATCCCTTATTAGGGATTTTTGCTCTACTTATGATACGGACTACCCGAATTAATCATGAACGCACGATAGATCTGCTCAATCAATACCACCCGCATCAACTGGTGCGGCATCGTCAACTTACCAAAACTAATCAGGTCATCCCCGCGCTTATTAACAGCATCGCTGGTTCCCAGGCTGCCGCCAATCACAAACGTGATATCCGAATGACCATACGTAGCCAGATCCTGAATCTCCTTCGCAAATTCCTCACTACTGCGCTGCTTACCCTTAATCGCAGTCACGTAGACATACTCCTTATCCTTAATCTTGCTCAGAATCCGCTCGCCTTCGATCTGCTTGACGCGTTCATCTTCAGCCGCACTGAATTTCTCCGGTGCTTTTTCATCAGGCACCTGTACAATCGACACTTTCGCAAAGCGGCTTAGCCGCTTTTTATATTCCGCAATCGCATCTTTAAAATACTTTTCTTTTAATTTTCCAACACAAACAATCTTAATATTCATACTTACTAGTTTATCATCAAAATTAACAGAAATTCCACTGTAGTTTTCCACATCCTGTTCAAAACACAATCTACATTTTGTGGTATTATTAACTGCATCTTCAATACTTTGTGGTCAAAATTTTATTGAATTTTTTTCAAAAAACTTTCCCACATTTTACCTATGGATAAGCATTTTTCACAAACTTTACGTTAAAAAGCCTAACATACCAGCATGAACGCACGTTTTAACAAAATTTATTCACTTATTTTTAAAAATATTATCCACACTAATCAAGCACAAAATCAGCCGAGTTATCCACAATCCACAGAGTTATCCACATTTGTCAACAAGCACTCTTTCATTAGCAGTTTCTTGACAAATGAAGAAAACGAACTTTTTCTTGTTACACATTATTATAGTTAATAAAAAAAGCTATATCTGCATTTAATCCGCATGATATAGCTCTTTTTCTTTGCTTAAATATTTTTATTTATTAATTAGTTGCCTTCAAGTTTTACCTTCATGTCAACGTATTTACCATTTCTGTTCACGGTTACATTTACGGTATCACCGACTTTGTGACTGTAAAGGATACTGTGTAACGATGCAACATCGTCAACTTTCTTGCCGTCAACCTTAGTAATGACATCGCCACTCTTAATGCCTGCATTTGCAGCAGAACCACTCTTATTGACAGATGCAATGTAAATACCACTCTTAAGGTTAGACTTAATCTTCAAACGGCTTCTGTAACCTTCTGGAATACCTTGAAGTGCGATTACTCTCACGCCAAGTTGTGGACGCGTAATCTTACCCTTCTTAACCAGTTCATTAACAATAGTTACTACTTCATTTGAAGGAATTGCGAAGCCCATCCCCTCTACAGAAGTACCATCGCTTGATTGTGCCAACTTCATTGAGTTAATACCAATAACTTGACCAGCTGAGTTAACTAATGCACCACCAGAGTTACCTGGGTTAATTGCGGCATCAGTTTGGATAACTGTTTGTTGATTGCCTGATGAAGTAGAGATTGTTCTTGCAGGTGCTGAAATAATCCCTTGCGTTACCGTAGAAGCATATTCACTACCAAGTGGTGAACCAACCGCAATTACGGTTTGACCGGCTTCTAGGTGCTTAGAATCGCCGAATTGAGCCGTTTGAGTTACATACTTAGCATCAATTGATAAAACGGCTAAGTCAGTTGTACTATCTTTACCCACAACCTTAGCATTTACAGTTTTACCATTAGCAAGCAAAACTTGTACTGCGTCACTACCGGAAATAACGTGGTTGTTAGTTACAATGTAGCCTTTACCATTAGATTTCATGTAAACGACACCAGAACCTTCACTATAAGTTTCAAGCTTGCCGCTCTTACTTGAAGAACTGTCGCTATCATCGCCAAACAAGCTACTATAAAGTGAATCTGCACCGCTTGAAGCTGATTGTCGCTTCAAATTAATGACAGAAACAACCGCACCTTTCACATCATTATAAGCAGCAGTCATCGTACCACCATTTTTGGCACTCTTTTCAGAAACCTTGCTGCTGCTTGAAGAAATACTGGTTTGTGCAGTGTTATTAGCTTGACCATTATTCATTTGGTCCATTGCGTAATAAGACACGCCACCGCCGACAAGTCCGCCAACTACGCCAACGATTGCTGCAGTAGCGATAATTTTGTTACCGCTCTTTCTTCTAGGTTGATTTTGATTATCATTTTGATTTTCTACCATACCGTTACTCTCCCCTCATATCATTGTTAATACTATACCAAGCAAATTTGAAAAATATATGAATAATCTATACAAAAACTGCTAAATTTCTATCAACTTTGTTGGACTAGCGGGTTCTGTATCAATAATTTGCACATCATCACTCAAATTTGCATCCCCTTCAATCAGCATTTCTTTCGCCGTCTCATGTGCTAAGTATTCCGTATTATTATGCTGACTACGGTGTGCCAAAAAGATATGCTTCGTCTTGGGCGTTACCACATCAACTAAAGCCTGGGCTGCTTCATCGTTTGACAAATGCCCAACATCTGACAGAATTCGCTGCTTAAGCGACCAAGAATACGGTCCATCTCTTAGCATCATAGTATCATAATTGAATTCCATCATATAGGCATCCGCATCCTCAATCGTCCCCTCAACTTCTTCAGAGACATAGCCTGTATCTGTTAAAAACGCAATTCGTTTTCCACCACTTGTAAAAACATAATACTGTGGCTCGGCCGCATCATGACTAGTTGCAAATGCCGTGACATCGAGATCGCCAAAAGTCTTAGTCTGTCCCGGTTCAATCGTATTCATCTGCTCTGCCGGTAACTTGCCAATCTTTTGCGTATCTAATAGATACTGCCATGTGCCGCTATTAGCAAAAGCATCGATCTTGGGATAACGGCGCATCAAAACGCCTAAACCACCGCTATGGTCCGTATGGTCATGACTCAAAAACGCCATATCAATATCATTAATATCTACGCCAACATCGGCCAATAATTGCTTAGTTTTTTTGCCAGAAAGGCCAGCATCCATAAGGATTTTATGCTGGCCTGTTTCGATTAAACTAGTATTACCGGTTGACCCGCTCGCTAAAACGGAAACCTTCATCTTTGTCTTTACCTCTCTACTTTTCAACGTTATACGTAGTCGACTGGAGCATTTGCGCCGTATATGCGTTAACTCGCTTTAACGTAATATTCTTAGTGGTCTTGTTTTCTATCCAGACTAACCAAGTCGGTAACAAAATCGTACTGCCACGAACTTCAGTCAACTTAGAATAGCCCAACTTAATTTGCGTTACCTTCGAATTGTTAGTCAACTCTCGATTAGTATACATCGCACGCACTGCACGCACTGCACTGATCGTTGACTGTAATTCTCTTACTGGACTAGCTGGACCCATGTAAGATTCCGCATAATTGATAATCTGATGATCCTTGACCGCGATGCTCAATTGAGCTGAACCAGCATAAATCTCGCCATAGTCAGTTGTTTGTACAAAAACATAATTGTCTTCGCTGGACATATCTGGCTCATACTTGAATTCTTTTCCATAAGGGACATTCTTAGGATCATTCTTGAATTTATTTACTTGTTCCAGTGCCTTTTTAGGATTTTTATCCAAGAGCGTTGTCATCTTAGGTGCAGCGTAAAGAACATTTTCGTCTTTAGAATAGCGTACGTTAACATTGGTCAAAGCATCTATTTTATTGGAAAGATAATTACGGTTTTTGG
Source organism: Lactobacillus gallinarum DSM 10532 = JCM 2011 (assembly GCF_001434975.1). Taxonomy (GTDB): domain Bacteria; phylum Bacillota; class Bacilli; order Lactobacillales; family Lactobacillaceae; genus Lactobacillus; species Lactobacillus gallinarum. Next base: position 6,942 of record NZ_AZEL01000047.1, on the reverse strand, counting down.
TTGCTAAATAATAGCCTGAGGCAGGTGCATTAGAAAGTTTATCTGGCAAATCAATATTATCTGACTTCATTTCTGAACGAATGCTGGCCACGCTGCGAGTGGTTGTATCTGCTCCGCTCAAATTGACGGGTGAACGTAGAATCTCAATCCCCAAATAGATATCGATCAATAAGAAAACAATGAAAAACAGCCATTCTATTCGTTTATGGTCCATTTTTATTTCACCTCATTAGTTTTAACTGTCTCCCCAGGTTTACGGTAAGGAGCTACATTCTTCTTTTCCCACTCGTCAACACTCTTCCACTCATCGTAAGCCTTTACGTAATAAGTTGGAATTAAGTTAATCAAGCTATGGTGACTAGAATCCTTTTCTATCTTGAAACCTACAATAATTCGTTGAATATCAGATTGCTTAAGACCATGCGCACCTAGTTCACTCACTACCTCAGCAGTCGGCTTTAACTCTTGAGTTTGACCATCAAAAGGAATCGGAATTTGGAAATTGACACTGTTGAAGGCAACGTTAATTGAATCATATGAAAAAGTAGTTTTAACCTGCAAATCATGCTGGTTCAAGAAAACAGGAATCCCTTCAATATAGTTGACATAGCCCACATTAGAGCCATCCGCGTCAAAGAATCGCAGATCTTGTTCGGTTAATCCCAATTGGTGCACGTAGTACACGCTATCAAGCAGACGGTTAGTTGCATTCGGAATCTTATTCTTTTCAAAATGAGTATACAAGTAATTATGCTCACCTGATTCAGGATCTGGCACCTTTAATCTGGTGTAATAGTTGAGAGAATAGATGGTTTGTCCACTCTTATTAGTCTTGCTAGTTACTCCAGAAGTTCCCAATAAGCGAGAAACGAAGTAAGAATAAGACTGGTTATTAGTCAAATAGCTGTAAACCTGGCTATTGGTTGTTCGACTATAGAATGGTGAATAACCTTCCTGCAATTTAACCAAGTGTACTGGACTCTTAGTTTTGGCATTACGAGCAAATTTACGCAACTTATCAAAGTTAGCGCCCTTGATCTTAATGCGGTAAATCGCACTAGTTTGATCATTGCCTAAATAAATAATGTTATTGGAATGCGAAACAAAGAAACGGTTAAATTCTCGATTATCATTATTAGAATTATTCAAATGATTGAACAAAGAAAAAGTGATTTCATCAGGATAAACTAATTGCAAATAAGCATCATCATTTAAATATTCTTCGTACTTAGCGCGAGACTTAACAATTTTCTTTACATCGCTAACTGCCTTGGCTTTTTGAATTTCCTTGGTAAATTCCAAAGTTAAATTATTTTTTGAATCATACAACTGGCATAATCTGCCGTCTACAAAACCGTATGAAGTAGTTGGAATGTACAGATCATACAGTGATTTTGCACTATGGCTACGAGCCTGCTCTTTTGTAGTATTATTCTGATTTTGACCAATATTGCTAAAACGCTGGTCACTCGTCATGATAAAAATCCATAAAACAATGGAAAGAACAATGGCGAGCAGGGTAGCTAAACCTAAGAAAAATTCACCGAATTTGAATTTAAACTTCATCCCAGTCATCCTCCTCTGTCATTGGTTCATAAGGCAAGGAAATATAGAAGGTAGAGCCCTTGCCCTCGCTACTATCAGCCCAAATTCGACCATGATGAGCTTCCACAATTTCTTTAGCAATGGCTAAACCTAACCCGGTTCCGCCTTGAGCACGTGAACGAGCCTTATCTACACGATAGAATCTATCGAAGATCTTACCTAAGTCCTTTCTAGGAATACCTAATCCTTGATCAGAAATACTCAAGATAACGTGACCTTGACTATGAGTTAAGCGAACGGTGATCACACCACCATCAGGTGAATATTTAATCGCATTATTCATAATGTTGTCGATCACCTGCATCATCTTGTCAGTGTCAATCTCTACCCAAAGGGCCTGATTGCCTAACTCACGTTTGATAGTGTATTTCTTTTTGTGGCCCTTATTTTTATCGGTTTTCACAATCATATCAAACCGGTTCAAAATATGGTTTACAAAGTCATTCAAGTTAACGAATTCCAGATCCATCTTTGAAACGCCACGGTCCATTCTGGACAGGCTAAGTAAGTCGTTAATCATTCTGATCATTCGACTTGTTTCTTGCTGAGTGACTTCCAAGAATTTAGGCGCAATTTCAGGATCTTTCCATGCACCTTCATTTAAAGCTTCAATGTAGGCTTGCAAACTTGTTAAAGGTGTTCTTAACTCGTGAGAGACGTTGGAAACAAATTGTCTTTGTGAATTTTCATTCTTTTGTTGTTCCGTGACATCATGAAGAACGCAAACACTACCTGATACGAAGCCTGTTACACGCTTAATTAATGAAAAACTAGCATGCAAAATAATTTCATCACGCGTACCCGGATCAAGAGTAACAACGATTTCCTTTTGGCTAGAAATCAAATCTTGTGACGATGTATCTTTCAAACCTAAAACTTCTGCTATTGGCTTATTAATGATCTCATCTTCGTTCGCATTCAAATAGCTAAGTGCCATGTGGTTAACGACGCTGACGTTGCCGTGACGGTCGGTAGCAAGCACCCCATCACTCATGTGCGACAGCACGCTATCTAGCCTACGTCTTTCACTATCTGATTCTTCTTGCGATTGTTCAATTCGAACGGACAAAGTATTAAAGGCTTTGGCCAATTGTCCCAACTCATCGTTTGAGTAGATTTTTACCTGACTAGAATAATCACCGTTGGCAATATGCAGGGCCTGTTTTTGCATTTCCTCAATCGGCTGAGTAATTGCGCGGGAAATAACTAGTGCTAAAAATGCTCCAAGTAGTGCCGCAATTAATGAAGCAATCAAGAATGTTAAGGAAATCTGCCGCAGATTATCGAAGACATCCTGCATGCTGGCCTTAACATAAATTGCACCAACATTGTTGTTCGAACCGTTGCCACTAGTTAAAGGCGAGATCTGAATCATGTAATTGCCATGATCATCAACCACCTTATTAATCTGGTGCCCGGTTGAAATTACTTGCTTAACATCAGTATTGTTAATTCGCTGACCAATCTTGCTTTTATCGTTCAAATTAGAGACCGCACGAATCGTATCTTTATTATCAACAACGATAATTTCACTAATCGAGTCATTGTTATAATCATTGACGATTTGATTCAAGCGATCATTGGCATTTTTGCTATCGCTGGCTAGTTGATTGGCCAACTGATTGCTTACGATCGTCTGAATCTGAATCGATGATTGAAAGTTTTCAATACTATTTTGTTCTAATTGCCTGGTAAAATAAGCTCCAATTACTTCAATTGTTGCTAGCAGCATCAACATAAACACAATCGCTAGCTTAGTATTAATTGAATTAAATGTAGCGTTTAATTTCTCTCCGAGTTTTTTCATCATTCATTCAACATTTTTAACATAAAAAAGAAAGTCACTTACCTTTTCAGTTTTGTGACTTTCTTCATTAACCTTCACTTGGCTGTTTTACGTAATATCCTACACCACGACGAGTAACCAAAACCTGAGGTTGAATTGGATTGTCTTCAATCTTTTCTCTCAAGCGGTGAACAGTTACGTCGACTGTACGCACATCGCCAAAGTAGTCATAGCCCCACACAGTTTGTAAAAGGTGTTCACGAGTCATAACTTGCCCCATATGTTGAGCTAAGTAGTAAAGAAGCTCAAATTCACGGTGAGTAAGTTCGATCTTTTGACCATCTTTTTCAACAATATAAGCATCTGGCATGATAACCAAGTTACCGATCTTAATATTCTTATCTGTATCATCTTGGCTGGCTGCTTCTGCCTTCTTAACGATGTCACGACGGCGCAAGTTAGCTTTAACGCGGGCAACTAATTCTCTATTAGAGAAAGGCTTAGTGACATAGTCATCAGCACCCATTTCTAGACCAAGTACTTTATCAATTTCAGTATCTTTAGCTGTTACCATGATAATTGGCATATCGTGCGTTTGACGAACTTCACGAGCAACCTCGAGTCCATCTTTCTTTGGTAACATTAAATCCAGGATCATTAAGTCTGGATCGTATTCGTCAACTTTCTTAACAGCTTCTTCGCCATCATAGGCGGTGTCGACATCAAAGCCTTCCTTAGTTAAATTAAATTTAATGATATCAGAAATCGGCTTTTCATCGTCGACGACGAGAATCTTTTTTGGCATCGGGAATGCCTCCTTTGCCCTTACATTATACTGGATTTTGCGGTTTTAGCCAAAAAAATCGAAAAAATTTAAAAAAAGTCTTGCATTTTTTGCCAGTTAATTGCATAATAATATCTGTTGATTGATTCAGCACATGGGTGGCTAGCTCAGCTGGCAGAGCAACGGACTCTTAATCCGTGGGTCCAGGGTTCGATCCCCTGGCCACCCATAATATATTAGTTAGAGATAGGATTTTAATCCTATCTCTTTTTTTGATCTTCTAATTGGATTTAAGGTTGCCGATCTTGGTAAAATATAGATAAGATATTTTGACTAAGGGGGCTTTACTATGAACGAAGCTGTATTTTTCAATCCGGGGGATGCGATTGCATCTTCCCATGACTTCAAGGAAGCACGCAGAAGTGCACAAATTATTAAGGCAGAACGTCCAACGGGCCGCCAGATTGTAATTGCTAAAAATGATAAGAGTGGTATCTATGCTGTCTACTATGCAGACAAGATGCAGGAAGATCAGACTGGCACTGCATATCACATTGAAGATAAGCTTTAAGATTGATCGGTCAAATGGCCGATTTTTTGTTTTTTTATGTTTTTGAGCAATTATTTTGACTTTTTTTAAAAAAGTACTTGTCAAAAGCAAAATCTACTGGTAATATATTTAACTGTCAGCGAGAGAGCTGATAAAAAATATGGGTGGCTAGCTCAGCTGGCAGAGCAACGGACTCTTAATCCGTGGGTCCAGGGTTCGATCCCCTGGCCACCCATAATATGGAAATGGCACTGCAAGAAGGCGGTGCTTTTTTTGTGCTTAAAATTAGATATGTGAAAAAGGCGGCTTGATGGCCGTCTTTTTGGGATCAGTGTGAATTATTGTACCCCCACAATTTATGTGCTTTAATATGGTTAACATTCGAATATTGATGAGGTGTTAACACATGAAAAAGAATAGAACAATATTTACCATTCTCATTACCGTCTTTTTGGGCATCGTTTCACTAAGCATGAATTCCCGCCCAGTTAAGGCAGCCAATAATGTGAAGCTGTATTTAAACAGTAACTCCTATGTATACAACAACAAAGGCCAACGTTTACGTGGTAAAAACAATTACATCAAGAAGAATAAGGCTGTTACTGCTCCAGGAAAATTGCTAAAAACAAATTCTGTGAAGAGATATTACGTGCAAGTACGACAAGATTTACAATCAAGTCCTGATTTTAAAGTTGATTTATATTATCTTCCATATAAAGTTATTAAATCTCAACCATACTACAAGTTGAACAATAATAAATATATCAAATGTTGTAATATCAAAAGAATAAACCAAAAAACTGTTTTTACTAATCAAGCAACTGTAATAGTTGGAAAGCCATTACCACCAGATAAAAATGTATATGCTATGAACCCATCTGGTAAATTTGCCAAGAAGATCTTAAAAAGAGGACAAAAATTAGTAGTCGATGAAGCCAATATTTTAAATGGCTCACTTTATTCTTCTTATCATATTAAAAACACGCAATACTGGATTTACTCTGGAAATGTAGTTAAAAAGCCAAAAATGCCATTTTCAGCTCATCCAACAAAATCATTTATCAACATGCAAAGAACGCAATATTAAAAAAAGACCAATATGTTTAAGCATTGAACATATTGGTCTTTTTTTATTAACTACCAATTAATCTTAAAAATTTTGTTCTTTCGAGTTGTATAATCTGAACTATCATGGTAGGCAACAGTCAGATAAAGATCATTTTCACTATTAACTTGAATACCTTCAAATTCTGTAGCAAATCCCGATTCATTTAATTTAAAACTATTATCTAAACGAATTATATCCCATTCAGAAGCTTCAGTAGCTTCCCATGGAATTTTGACTATTTTTCTAGGTTTAGAATAAATATCTGTTTGATCTGGATGTGCCTCACTTGAAATATAAATATTCAGGTTATCATCAATATCATATCCTTGTAATGATGTAATTTCTTTTACTAGACCTTTAATTTTAAATGCTTTCAAGCACTGATCAGCTAATGCGTCTGTCTTCAAATTTACATCACCTGTACCAACTCTATCTAAAGCATTGTTAACATCTTCCAAATTATAAAGTGAAAAATATCCTGTGTCACTTTTATCTACAGTAACAATTAAAAAATAACTATAATTTGGAGATGGAGATACGGCTGCTTCAGATCTAACCAAGTCATTACCACTATATGCTAATCCAAATTTCCTACCAGCTTGATTTAAATTGGAAATGCGAGGTAATTGCGTGTTGAATTTATATTCAGCTTTACTGAACTTTACTCTAGCAATTTGAGTATCCCAATAAATTGAAGGATGATCAGGATCTTTTTTAGGCTTAGTACCGATAAACCATTCACTTGCTCCACTATAAGAATCTGTCCGATTAGCATATTCCCAAGTTTGAGTATGACCACCAGCTGCTTGCAAAGTTTTATTAGCAGGAACAGAATGAATCCCATCTAAATACAATCGCTCAACATTACTATTCTTGCATTTTCCTTTCACAAAATCTCTCCCATGACGAGCACGATATACTACCGCATCTGTACCCTGTTTTAGTAATTGAAGAGCATAATTGTAGGTCTTTCCAACATTACCCTTTTGAACTACAACCTCATGTAAGCCATTCAACCCATACATTTTCTCTATATTCGCATTTGTAATATCAACCATAATAAACATTCTAAGCTAAATAGTGAATTAGTTATCCGACGGGATAATTGA
>NZ_AZEL01000002.1 GCF_001434975.1 Lactobacillus gallinarum DSM 10532 = JCM 2011 | reverse complement strand
AAATCCCATTGATAGAATATCATAGAAATCTATCAACAGGATTTATCATAGAGCCAAAATAATTATTTTAAAATTAAAACACGTGAGAATTTCAAAGTTCTCACGTGTTTTTTGTCTTCTTAATAGAATTTATAGTTTTTCTTGGTGTCTACTTGTACATCGCCATGAGTTAAGTATTCGCTAAACATTTGAACATAATCTTTATCAAGTGTCATTTCGATTTTGTCCATACTGTATTCAGGATAGAATCCACCACCCATTGCACGATAATTATTGACAGCTAAATGATAAATCTTATCGTCTTCAATTGGCTTGTCATGCAAAGTAAGCTTAGTCAGACGTTCACCCTCTGGCTTAGATAAATCAGCTTCATATTCAACTGGATAAAAGACATCAAAATGATAAAGCATTGGCTTAGGTTTAATCCAGCAATCGATGAAGCCAATCTTGCCATCTTTGTCTTTCTTCAAAAAGCCAGCGCTATGTTCAATAATATGACGCAATTCTTTACCAGTCAGTTTAACGCGACAAAGTTGGTTAGCATATGGATAGTTTAACAAAACATCACGCATAGTAACTGTCTCATTAAAACCTTTAGCATTTTCACTCATAACAGCAGTGGCAGAGACATCGGCTTTTGTAAACCATAATTGCATTTGTTGAATCAAGTTGATGAATGGTGCCCCCTCAATGCGGCCTTTCATGGCATTTTCAATCCGTGCAGGCTTATTTAAGTGGGCTATAGGCTTGTCTAACCATTCTTGAGTTCTCTTGTCTAAATCGGCAATTTTCTCGACTACAGCAGGATCTGGATCATAGTCCTTAGTATCAATCAACTTAGTAGTCATATTGGTAATTTTCTTAGTGTTATCATCAACATCTACAATTACTTCCGCAACTGCTTCTCCGCGATAACCTGGTTGAACAATTGCAGTATTTTTAGTAACTACATTCAAACGACGGTGTTGGTGACCAGTTAAAAAGACATCTACTTCAGGAATTTCAGTTAAAATCTTATAGCCTTCATTTTCACCACGATGTGGCTCAGTAGCTTCGCCAGTTTCTGGATCACTTTCAAATCCACCGTGGTACATTACAGCTAAAATATCTACTTGTGACCGTAAAATTTTGGCATAATGCTTAATCTTTTCATATGCGGATGCAAATTCTAGACCAGCCACATTTTCTTTAGGTTCCCAATGAGGAATATATTGAGTGGTAATACCTAAAATACCAATCTTTAAGCCGTTTCTCTTAATGATGATATATTCACGACCAAAAAACGGCACCTTAGTTTCAGCATCTAAAACATTGTCATTAATAATTGGAGCCTTATTATTATCAACGTAATAGCTTAAATAATCTAATCCAAAATTAAAATCATGATTACCCAAACAACGTGCATCATACCCTACTGCATTATATGCTTCAGTAAATTTGCGTAAATCACTATAATCACCAGTAGAATGAGCATATGAAGCAAGTGGAGAACCTTGAAGGCAATCACCAGCATCAGTGACAACAACATTATTATCACCATACTTTTTCTTTTCAGCTTTAATCACTGAACTAACTCTGCTTAAACTAAAAGGTGCATTATAATCAGTTTTATTTTGATAATCTGTTGGCAGTAAAAAGCCATGAGTATCACTAGAGTGTAAAAATACTAATTTCATCTTTCTGTTTCCTTTTCTTAGGCATAAAAAAAGACACCATCATTCCAGGTGCCTTTTAATTAGTTATTGCCGTTATCGTTGTTATTTACAACTTGACGACCCTTGTAATAACCCTTTGGTGAAACACGGTGGCTTAAGCGGTATTCACCAGTAGTTGCATCATAGTGCATTGCTGGAACACTCAACTTAATATGACCACGACGTGAACGTTTCTTTTGTTTAGAAGTATGTCTTGCAGGAACTGCCATTTAATTGATCTCCTTTATTGTAGTCTTAAGCTTCAGGATTAATTAACCCTGAATTACTCACGTGATTCAATCATACTATTCAATTAAGAATAAATCAAGATCTATTCTTGGTTCTTCTTGTTTTTATTTAAAATTGAACCGAAATATTGCTTATCTTTCTCTTTTTTATCACGGCCGAAAAACCAAGCAATAATCATCCCAATAATTACCATCACTACCAAAATAACGATTAATGGCAATCTAACTTTAAAAAAGCCAAAATTAATTGCTACTGGTGCGGTATTTAGAACGACGAAAATTACCGCAATTAAAGCGATAATTGAGCCTATAATTAGATTCTTCTCTTTTTCCATTTCCAATTACTTTCTAGAAGCAAATTTTAAAGAAAGCTTATCACCAAGTGCTGGGAATAAGTTGTAAAGTTTTGCCAATACAGCCAAGCTTAATGGCAAATTAAGTTCACGCTTATCGCTGCCAAAGAAATGGACAACTTGCCAAGCTACATCATCTGGATCAAGCATAAACTCTTGTACATTTTCCACATAGTTGCCTGTCTTATCAGCAATGTTAAAGAAGTTAGTGTAAACAGGACCTGGGTTAACTGTCATCACTTTAACACCGAATGGCTTAAGTTCTAGACGCAGTACATTTGAGAATTGAATAACTGCAGCCTTAGAAGCGCTGTAAGCAGCTGACTTAGTAGTTGGAACTTTACCAGTAATTGAACCGAAGTTAATGATTTGACCGGTCTCTTGTTCCATCATGACGCGACCGACCAATCTAGTGAAGTACATCAAACCTAAAACATTTACTTGGAATATGTTGGTTACATCTTGCATCTTTTGTTCCATAAATTCTTCGAACTTACCAAAGCCTGCACAGTTAACTAAGAAATCAATATGCTTAACTTGCTTGGTGATTTCATCAAAAGCCTTTTCAATATCATCAGGCTTGCCCATATCTGTCGGGAAAACGTAAGCTTCTGCACCAGATAATTCTCTAGCTTCTGCCGCAATTTCGTCCAGACGTTCTTTTCTTCTAGCAATCAAAATGACGGTAGCACCGCGGCCAGCACTTTCAAGAACAATTGAACGACCAATACCGCTTGAAGCACCAGTAACAATAACAACTTTATTTCTTAATGAATCTTTCATTCTTCTGAACCTTTCATTGGAATATTAACTTGATCAAAATCATTAACTAATATTGTATTCGGGAAAACCTTCTTAGCTTGACTCTCAAGTTTTTTGGCCTTGCTACCCATATAACGAGCAGAAATATGACTCAAGCATAGCTTCTTAACATTTTCCTCTTTAGCAATTTTAGCTGCTTGAACAGAAGTTGAATGGTAATAACTATGAGCCAGCTTAGCTTCATTCCCGGCAAAAGTTGACTCATGAACTAAAACATCAGCATCCTTTGCCAAACGAGCAATACTTGGTGTAGACCGAGTATCGTAAATAATGGTGACAATTCTACCTGGCTTTTCAGCACCTAAAAAGTCCTTGCCATTTAGCACCGTTCCATCAGCTAAAGTAACTTGCTCACCTCGTTTTAATTTACCCAGAAGTGGGCCGTTAGGAATATTATACTTTGCTAGTTTATCAATTAAAAGTTCACCAGGGTGAGAATCTTCCACTACTCTAAATCCAAAACTAGGTATTCTGTGATCTAATCGATCAGTATAAACACGAAATCCCTTATCCTGACAAATTAAACCTGGTTTAGATAATTCCACAAATTTAATTGGATACGATACTTTAGTTCTTGATACTTTCAATGAAATTTTAACAAATTGTTCAATACCAGCAGGACCATAAATAGTTAATGGACCTACATCCCCTTGAAACGATCGAGTTGAAAGAAGTCCTGGTAAGCCAAAAATATGATCACCATGATTATGCGAAATAAAAATTTTCGTAACTTTTCTTAATCTAATATTTGTTCTCAAAATTTGATGTTGAGTAGCCTCCCCAACATCAAATAGCCAAATTTCATTTAATTCATCTAATAACTTAAGCGCGACACTTGAAACATTACGCTGTTTAGACGGCTGTCCTGCTCCAGTGCCCAAAAATTGTAATTCCATGAAAATCCTATTCTAAACTTAAAACTTTGAATGCTTAATAATTGTCTTAGTGATAAAGGTACTGTAATATTTAGAACCCTTAATATTCGGATGAGTATGGTCATCATAAAACCATTTAGGATGATTCTTTGAATATGAATACCAGTCAATGACTATAAGATTATGATATCGTTTTGCACCTTGCTTTAGCAAATCATTTACTGGTCTTTGCCAATCACGAGTTGGTACATGAACATTGATCCAAAATACTTTTCGTTTAGGTCCAACTTCTTGCATAATCCTATTTAAATCATCCATTGAAAATGGGCCATTCGTACCTAAGCCAATCAGCACGTTGTCGGCTAAGACACCCTGTCTCTTATAACTATCTAACAAACCAAAGGCCACATTTAATTGACGAGATACTGCGGCGTCAATCAAAGCTTTAGGCATTAGCTGCTTAAGATCATTGCTTGATCCTGCCATGACGGAATCCCCGATCGCAGTTACCTGAATTTTTTGTGCTAATTCCAAATCAAGTTGAGAAATACCATATTTAACATATGATTGATTAACTGGATTACTTTTTGCTTTCTCAGCCGCTTCTTTTATAATTTTTGATTCATTTTCTTTTTGTTTTTTCTGCTTTTTCTGCTTTTTTAACTTTTCAATTAATTTAGCATTATCTGACTTTTGTTTTTTAGCGTTACGATTTATTCTTTGCGCTAACTGACTTTTATTAAAATCTTCTGCTTTAACATGAAGAGAAATCGCAATAGCAATGCTGCCAAATATTATCACAAATGCGGCTAATACGGCTTGACCTTTCTTCACATAATTTCTAGCTTGCATATCGAAAACATGAGCAAAATATTGTTTGGTCTTCTTCCAAGTAATCTTACTCATTGGCCGCTCGATTAAACGGTATGTTATTTCACTAATAGTTAAAATTAAAATCAATTCAATGATTCGATACATGACGGGATGATCGCCCAGGTTATTAATTTTAGATTCAAAGAAAATCATTACTGGGAATTGATAAAGATAAATGCCATAACTTCTTGAACCGATCCAATCAAAAAGCTTATTAGTCATAATTTGATTCCAATGACTGCTTGGATGTGCAATTACTCCAGCAAAAATGCACACAATCAATGAAAATAGCAGCATCCCACCACAATATGCAAATGCTTGTTGTGGATTCATCGCCTTAGCAAAATACATTACCAAAAGCAAAATAAAGGAAACAAGACCTACTAAGTCTAATATGATTCTATCTTGCTTTGGCACTTCTGGATTTAACACCTCTACTGGCCAAATAACAGCTAAAGCGGCTCCCAATCCTAATGAGAAAAATCGAGTATCTGTTCCGTAATAAATTCGATTAATGTCAGTTTTAGTTAAATATAATATTGCCATTTCTAATGCTGACAAAAAAGATAGCGCTAATAAGAAGTAAAAAATTCGTTTCTTCTTTTTAACTAATTTGACTAACAAAAAGATGACTAACGGCCATATTATATAAAATTGTCCTTCGATGGACATCGTCCACAAGTTCGTAAACGGCGATTCATTATTGGCAAAACGTTCAAAATAGCTTTGACCATTATTTATTTGCCAAAAATTAAAGACATTTAGCAAATTAGCAAAAACAATTTGATTTAGTTTAGCTAATAAATTCCTTTGAAAAAGAAAAATATATGTTGCGCTTATCCATAATACTGCAATTAATTGCGGATAAAGTCTCTTAATTCTATTCAAATAAAAATGGCGATTGTTATAAGAACCAGTTTGATCATATGAATTAAGCATATGATCGGTCACTAAATAGCCTGACAAAACGAAAAAAATCGGCACTCCTAGATACCCGCCGATAAAAGAATTAGGATCAAAGTGATAAAGTATTACCCCTATAACTGCTAATGTTCTAAGTCCAGAATATCCTGTAATAAACCGATTTCTTCTCATATTCATTTCTACCCTTATTGCACGAATTCAAAGACAAATTTGCCGATGGCGACATCGTCACCATTAACTGCTCCCTTTTCACGCAATGCATCATCAACGCCTAATCTCTTAAGACGTCTTGCTAAGCGCATAATTCCGTCTTGGTGATCCAAGTTAGTCATTTGAACTAATCTTTCTAACTGTTCGCCCTTAACAACAAATTCGTGTTCTCCAACTTTTTCAATAGTAAATTCATTCTTTTGTGGTGCCTGATACTTGTATTCCTTGGTCTTTTGTACAACCTTAGGCTCTTCTTCTGCACGCTCTTTTTCTACTTCTTCAACAAGCGTTGCAGTATCATTCATAAGCTTATTGACACCTTTATGAGTTACACTGGAAATTTCATAAACAGGTTCATTGTTTTCCTCTTCTTTTAACGCCTTCTTAAATGCGGCAAGCTTTTCTTCCGCACCAGGAATATCCATTTGAGAGGCAACAATTAGTTCTCGTTTTTTGGATAAATCTGTTTCGTAATTTTTCAGCTCGTTTTTGATGGTGTGATAGTCTTCAATTGCTTCACGACCATTATTAGGGTCCATTGACACTAAGTGCAAAATTACCTTAGTTCTTTCAACGTGACGCAAAAATTGAATACCAAGTCCTACGCCTTGGCTAGCTCCTTCAATTAAACCTGGCAAATCGGCCATTGAAAAGTCACGACCATCTGGTAGAATTACCATTCCCAAGTTAGGAGTTAAAGTAGTAAATTGGTAGGCTGCAATCTTTGGCTTAGCCTTAGTGGTTACTGACAATAAAGTAGATTTACCCACTGATGGGAATCCTACTAAACCAACATCAGCCAAGAGCTTTAACTCAAGACGTAAAACTCTGTCTTCACCAGGTTCACCATTTTCTGCAATTTCAGGAGCGGTATTTACACTCGTAGCAAAGTGAATATTACCACGGCCACCGCGGCCGCCTTTTGCTACTACTAACTCTTGGCCCTTTTCAACTAGGTCGCCAATTAATTCACCAGTATTAAAATCATAAACGGTTGTCCCCACAGGTACCTTCAAGTAGAGGTCCTTAGCTGCACGACCATATTGGGATTTTATTCGACCATTTTCACCACTATCGGCTTTAAACTTGCGTCGGTAACGGAAATCCATTAAAGTACGCAAACCACTATCTGCAACAAAAATAATGCTGCCGCCGCGGCCGCCATCACCGCCTGCTGGTCCGCCATTTGGAACATATTTTTCATGGCGGAAAGCCACCATGCCATCGCCGCCTTTTCCGGCTTGGACTTCAATTTTAGTCTGATCAACAAATGTAGGCATGTTTATCTCTTCCTTCCGTCTCAATCTAACTTTTATACTATACCACACAAATACGCTCAACAGCGCGAATTCTGGGTTTTACAACATTAATTTTACAGTTTGTGCTTGGGGTAATGTCAACCCTGCTGCACGCAAATCATCCACTGATGCTTCTTTAATTTTCTTCAAGGAACCAAACTTGCGCAATAACTTATTCCGGCTCTTGGGTCCAATTCCCTTAATTGAATCTAACCGGCTAGATAAAGCATTTTTAGCATGTCTTCTACGGTGAAAAGTGATGGCAAAACGGTGAACTTCATCCTGAATTCGAGTCATTAAATAAAAGCCTTCAGATTTTGGATTCAACGGTATTAGTTTTAATGGCACGCCGTTAATCGGATCACCAAACAGCAAATGGTTAGTCCGGTGTTTGTCATCCTTTACCATACCCGCTACCGGAATATTTAAATTAAGCTCATTACGCAAAACATCCTCACAAGCATCAACCTGAATTTGACCACCGTCCATCAAAATCAAATCTGGCATCTTCTTATGTTCGCGCAATAAACGACCATATCGACGGCGAACAACTTCACGGGTATTGCGAACTTCATCGCCTCCGTTTTGATGTTCAACTTCGCCTTTTAACTTATATTTACGGTAAGCCGTTTTATCAGGTTCTCCATCTTTGAATACTACTAAAGCAGAAACTGGATCTGCTCCTTGAATGTGCGAGTGGTCAAAACTTTCAATAATGTGGCCATATGGCAAGCCTAGTGCATCGAAGATTTCTTTTTGGGCACCTTTGGTCTTACGGTTGCCTAGTTCTAATAATCTAAACTTATCGTCTAACTTCAACTTAGCATTGTCTTTAGCCATATCAAGCAAGGACTTCTTTTGACCACGCTGAGGAGTTCTAACCGGTACTGTTAAAACCTCTGCTAAAGTAGCATTATCAAATCCTGCTGGAATCAATACTTCTTTAGGAAGAACACGGTTTTTTTGACCATAAAATTGCACAATAAAAGAAGTAAAGGCGTCTTCTGGATCAGTGGTGTCAGTCAATGGAAACATGCGTGTCTCACGCCGCAATAATTTGGCCTGACGCAAGAAGAAAATCTGAATAGAAATCCATGATTTATCAACATAATAGTTAAAAATATCACGTTGAGTATTATCATTAGAAATAATTTTCTGCTTTTCAACAGTTTCTTCAATATATTTTAACTGATCACGTATCTCCGCAGCTCTTTCAAATTCAAGCTGTTCAGAAGCCTGCTCCATTTTTTGAGTTAAATCTTGCTTAACTGCACCGATATCTCCATTCAAAAAACGTTTGATCTTTTTAATCTGCTCATCGTACTCCTTTTGAGGAACCTTTTTAAAGCAAGCACCTAAGCATTGCCCCATATGATAATAAAGACATGGGCGTCCTTGATAACCATGACAGCGTCTTAATGGAAAAACTTTTTGAATAAACTTCAAGGTAGCCTGTGCAGCATAGACATTGGGATAAGGCCCAAAATAGTAGCCACCATCTTTACGTACAATACTTGTTAAACGTGTCTGAGGATCATGTTCCCGTGTAATTTCAATATACGGATAGCCTGTCCCTTGCTTTAATTGCACATTGTAATATGGTTGGTATTTCTTGATTAAAGTAATTTCTAATAAAAAGGCTTCTTTGTCTGTAGAAACAGTAATGATGTCATAATCTCTAATTTCACGAACAAGTTCTGCCCTTCGTCCTACTTGTTTGCTTTTAAAATAAGAACGTACTCTATTTTTTAGATTTTTAGATTTGCCAACATAAATAACCGTACCATTAATATCTTTCATCAAATAACAGCCCGGTTTCTCTGGCAAAAGTTTTAATTTATTTTCAATTAATTGTGTTGCCATTATTCTCATCCTAACAAAAATTCGTATGTAATAGTGTACCACAGCTTTTTTAAGAAGATATTAACTTTGCTCACAAGCCATAGCTATTTATATCAAAATTTGCTAAATTAAATGTACATTGATATAGAAATATAGAGGATACATGATGACTAATTTTGTTTTTGACTTAATCAACCAATTTGGCTACATGGCCATCAGTTTTCTAATTGCTATCGAAAACGTTTTTCCGCCAATTCCTTCCGAAGTAATTCTTTCTTTCGCTGGCTTTGCTACACACCACTCACAAATGACAGTTGTGGGAACAATTATTGCCTCTACTATTGGTGCAGTACTTGGAGCCTTAATTTTATACGGTGTTGGTTGGTTCCTAAATGAAGAACGTTTAGAACGCATCATAGATCACAAAGCGTTCAAAATGCTTGGCTTTAAAAGAGGAGATGTACAAAAGGCCATTAATTGGTTTGATAAGTATGGCACAGGCGCTATTTTCTACGGACGCTGCATCCCTGTCGTACGAAGCTTAATCTCTATTCCAGCAGGAACCGCAAAAGTAAAAATGTCTAAGTTCTTAATTTACACTACCTTAGGAAGCTTAGTCTGGAATACAATTTTAGTAGCTTTAGGTTCATACATGGGAGAAAAATGGCAAGTTATTGTTACTATCTTTGAAGAATACTCTTTAATCATTGCCGGCTTAAGTGTGGTCACAATGATCTGCTTTTCATTCAAGTGGTACAAACAAAAAATTAAGAATTAACACAAAAAGTCCTATTTATTGCAAAATAGGGCTTTTTATTCTTCAAAAAATTAAAAATATAATGTAAAATTAATCTAACTTTATTTTAAGGGATGATGTAATGAGATTTAATATTTTCAGAAAACAAAGCATTCAAAATTATCTAGGTAAAGATATTAAATTTGCCAAGACAATGAATGCAGTAGACTTAATGTCCCTCGGGGTAGGTGCTGTAATTGGTACTGGGATTTTCATCTTACCAGGAACAGTAGCCGCTACCCTAGCCGGGCCAGGTGTAAGTTTATCATTCGTAGTAGCTGCTATAGTTTGTGCGCTTGCAGGGATGTGTTACGCCGAATTTGCTTCAGCTATTCCAGTTGCTGGTAGTGCCTATTCATACGGGAATATTGTGTACGGTGAATTTGCCGGCTGGATTATCGGTTGGGCTTTAATTCTTGAATACATGCTCTCTGTAGCTACAGTAGCCGCTGGTTGGTCCTCTTATTTCAGCTCTTTTATTAGTCCATTCGGCCTCAAAATTCCCCATGCCGTTTCAGGGCCAATGGATCTAAGTCATGGTGTTTATTTTGACCTAGTGTCCGTTTTAATCATTCTCTTGATCAGTATTTTGCTTTCTCGAGGAATGAAAAATTCAATTAAGATCAATATCGTAGCAGTATTTATCAAAATTGCTATTATCTTAATTTTCATCTTTGCCGGCTTACACTTTATTAAACCAGCAAATTATCATCCATTTTTGCCATATCATTTTTCAGGCGTAATCAAGGGAGCAACCACGGTTTTCTTTGCCTTTCTTGGATTCGATGTAGTTTCTTCTTCCGCTGCCGAAGTTAAAAATCCTAAGAAAAACATGCCACTAGGAATTATTGGTACTTTAGCAATTGCAGCTCTGCTATACTTTGGCGTATCAATTGTCTTAACAGGAATGGTTAACTATACCAAATTAAACGTTTCTAACCCTGTTGCTTTTGCTTTACAATACGTTCACCAAAATTGGGTGGCAGAATTGCTGTCATTTGGGGCAATGCTCGGAATGGCTACTATGATGTTGACTATGATTTATTCAAGTTCTCGTTTAATTTATGCCATGGCTAGAGATGGCCTGCTTCCAACTACTTTCAGCAAGTTAGACAAAAAACACAATTCTCCTCAAAACGCATTAGTAGTAGTAACTATTATTATTGCTCTTGGTGCAGCATTCTTCTCAGTAGATCAATTAGCTAACTTGGTTAACTTCGGTACTCTTTTTGCCTTTACGTTAGTATCTTTCGGTATTTTAAAACTAAGAAAAAGAACAGATATTACCAACGATGGCTTCAAAGTTCCAGGTTATCCATACTTACCTATTATTTCTAGTTTAATCTGTATCTTTATGATTTGTCATTTAAGTTCTGAAGTATATCTAATGGCTGTCATTTGGCTAGTAATTGGAACTGTTATTTACTTTGTCTACGGCTACCATCACAGCCAACTCGATCACGACTAACATACCCAAAATTATGTAAAATAAAAACAGCAATTTCAAAATTGCTGTTTTTTATATTGTCTTTAATTAATTTGATTGATGGCTTTGCCATCCTTAAAGAAGGATAAAACATTATTGGCTGCTTCTTTAGATAAATTAAATCTAGCAACATGAGTAGCTGAACCAACATGTGGAGTCATAATTACATTGTCCATCTCCACTAATTCTTGTCTAGGATGTGGCTCATTTTCAAAGACATCTAATGCTGCACCAGCAATTTCATCATTCTTTAAAGCAGAAATCAAAGCGTCACTATCAACTAAAGAACCGCGAGCTACATTGATTAAAAATGCAGTGTCCTTCATTTGTTTAAACACATCGGCATTAATAATGTGGTAAGTTTCATCGGTTGCAGGAGCATGTAAACTTAAGAAATCAGCATTCTTAATTAATTCATCAAAGTCAACATACTTAGCATCAAGTTCCGCTTCAATTTTTTCATCAAGTTGATGACGATTATGATAGATAACCTTCATCCCCAATGCCTTAGCAAAACGAGCAACTTGCTGACCGATTCTACCCATGCCTAAAATTCCCAAGGTTTTGCCTTCGATTGAATAGCCTTGATTATCATATTCATCAGCATTTAAAAATACGCCTTCACGTAAAGTATGATCATAGTAACGAATTCGACGTGCAGAAGCTAAAATCATTGTTAGAGCTAATTCAGCAGTTGGACGCAGAACACTTTCAGGACAATTTGAAACTACAATTTCGTTTTCCTTTGCATATTCCGTATCTACATGATCAAAGCCAACACCATATGTTGAAATTATTTTTAAATTCTTGGCTGCGTCGATCATTTGCTTATCAAAAATCATCTTAGCAACAATTACACCATCATATTCGGCGATATGATCTAAAAACCATTGGCGATCATCATCTGGACGATGACCTACAGGTCCAATAGTTATATCACATACTTCTTTTAAGTCTGTCAAGGCGTCGTCTCTTAAGCCACCTAAAACTAAAATTTTTGCTTTACTCATCTTTATTAACTTCTATTTAAGTATTCTTTTCTTAAGTCAAGATACTACTAATTTGTTTAAATTAACATCTATTTTGCAAATTTATTAATTGCAAGAGCTACGCCATCATGATCACAATCAGCGGTTACGGCATCGGCATGCTCTTTAGTATAATCAACTGCATTGCCCATTGCCACTCCGACACCAGCATATTCTAGCATGGGTGCATCATTTGCCTGATCACCTAAAGCCATAACATTTTTGGGAGCGATTTTCAAATAATCGCACAGTCTTCTTAGTCCAGCCCCCTTATCAACTCCGGCTGCAGTCGCTTCATAATAAAATGGCTCAGTTTTAGAAAAAACTACCCGATCCTTCATCTTTTGAAATAATGGACTCGTAATTTTACTATCTAAGTAATCTGGATCATCAATATACATACATTTAATAAGTGGAATGTGGCGCATCTCTTCTTGAGTTCGATAAGACACTTCTAATTTAACTACACGCGAATTATAAATTGTATAATGTCCTAAATCTCGATTAGCTGTGTAAATTCGATCTAGGCTTACGCTGTGAAAATGCAAGTTCAATTTACGTGCAATTGCTTCAAGATCAATATAATCATCATATTTCAAGCCTTGTTTGAAAATAACCTGACCATTGGTTGATTCAACTACTGCCCCATTAAAACTGACCACATACTCATTATCTTGCTTATTTAAGCCTAGTTCATCTAAATACCGCTGTGCACCAGATAGAGGACGACCTGTACAAATAACTATTTGTTTACCTTCATCTCTAGCAGCCAAAACGGCTTTTTTAACTGCTGGCGTTATTTCTTTTTTAGAATTAACTAAGGTCCCATCAATATCGATTGCTATTAATTTTATTTCATTCATTTTTCTTTCTTAAAATAAATAAGTATCGCTTATCGCGATACTTATTAAACAGCTACATTTTGGTCATTCTCCTTGAGCTTGACCAATTTTTTCATATCCTCATCACTAATTTGAAAATTGATATTCAAATTTTCTTTCATTTCCGCAACATTATCGCTCTTTGGCAATACAATGCATCCAAGCTGTAAATCAAAGGCTAACATTAATTGAGCCGGACTTACATTATATTTCTTTGCATATTTATTTATTTTCGGATCTTTAAGTAATCGTCCATGTGCTAATGGTGAATAAGCTTCAATTTTAATATCCAAATCATTGCAATATTTCATCAAATCCATTGGTACCTTATTAATATGGACCTCAATTTGATTAACTACAGGCTCTATCGTGCCATTATTGACAATGTTTGCCACGTCTTCTTGCAAAAAATTAGATATGCCAATTGATCTAACCTTACCTGCTTTTACAGCTTCCTCCATTGCACGCCAATTTTCTAGATTTCCTTCAAAATGGCGGTCGTTGGTTCGATTTACTTCAATCCAAGGTTTTGCGGTGAATGAATAAGCAATAAATCAATATACTTCAAGCCAAAACGGTCTAAGGCTTCGTCTATCGCTTCCTTAGTACCTTCATAGTCTTTAACCGCAGTTGGCAACTTAGTTGTTAAAAATATATCACTACGTTCAATATCGGAGTTCCAAATACCTTTACCGACTCCCCTTTCATTGCCGTAGTCCTTGGCAGTATCAAAGGCACGGTAGCCAACATCAATTGCCTGGCGTACTGTTTTTCTAACATCATCATTATTGATTAACCAAGTTCCCAATTGAATTTGAGGAATTTCTACTCCGTTATTAAGCGTCAAAGTCTTTCCAAATTTCACACTTTCACACCTCTATACCTTTGTTTTAGATGTCTCTACTTTTCAAAAATCAATCCATGAATAGCTTTTTACTTCCATGCTATATTTAGCATACATCAAAGTATAATCAAATCCTATACATATATTTATTTTTTCGTATGGGTTTCAACATCTTTTTCTTCAGCTTAAGCATTGATATAAAGCAACTATTATAGCTTTATTATTTGCTTAGCTAAAGTATATATAATATACAAATATAGTTATAAAAAAAGAAAGAGCTGATTTACGTTTCATCAACTCTTTCTCTTCAGTCTCTTAATTCCCACAACTTATAATACTATTTTTAAATATTTAAACAATCTAGTAAATTAAGATGTTATTTTTGAGATGTTATTTTTACCAGCTAAAAAGTAGGCATCTAAAGCACTTGCGCATAATTTCATGCGTTATTTTACAAAAGTGTTACATTATCCTTCAAAATAATGTGTATATGAATATTATTTGAGCTTATCGGCGATCTTTTTTATTAAACCCTTCGCAATTGCCTGCTTAGACATCAATGGCCATTTATCTATCCTTGTATTGTTTTGCTCTAAAATAACGACTTGGTCTTGATCATTACCAAAAACATTCTTCGAAACATCATTGGCTACAATCATATCTGCACCCTTACTCATTAATTTCTTTTGTGCGTTTTTAAGTAAATCATTCGTTTCCGCTGCAAAGCCAACTACTACTTGATTTGCCTTTTTATGACGCGCGACTTCACGCAAAATATCCTTAGTTTTTACTAGAGTTAAAGATAAAGTATTTTGCTCAGGATCTTTCTTTAATTTATGGTCGGCCACCTTTGCCATTCGCCAATCTGCTACCGCTGCAGCCATAACCAAAGCATCCCCCTGCTCAAATTCTCTCTTCACTGCAGTTAACATCTCTTCACTACTTGCTGCATGAATCAATTCAATATTGCCTGCCTTAGGTAGTTCAACTGAAACATTGCCATAAATCAACTTTACTTGTGCACCAGCATCTGCTGCTTCTTGGGCTATAGCAATCCCCATTTTTCCACTTGAACGATTGCCAATAAAACGAACTGGATCGATTGCCTCTTGTGTTCCACCAGCTGTTACTATGACTGTTTTATTTTTCAGGATCTTATTTTGATTCAAGATATTCTCTACCCAAGCTGTAATTTCTTCAGGTTCAGGCATTCTGCCTTTAGCAACATAACCTTCAGCAAGCATCCCTGTGGCTGGTTCCATTACATGAACGCCATCTCTTTTTAAAAGTGATACATTGCGCTTGGTTGCAGGATTATTCCACATTTGATCATTCATAGCAGGCACAACTAATTTAGGTGCTTTTGTTGCCAAAATAGTTGTACTAGCTGCATCATCTGCAATTCCATTAGCCATTTTACTGATAAAGTTTGCTGTTGCAGGGACAACCAAAGCTAATTGACTCCAACGCGCTAAGTGCACATGAGGGATGCTAGCCTCATTTTCTTTTTCCCATAAATCATCTAAAACCGGATATTTTGTTAAAGCTGCCAAAGTATTAGTCGTTACAAAATGCTCTGCATTTTTGGTCATCACTACCCAAACATCATGCCCTTGTTTTTCTAAATTACGAACGACTTGAACAGCTTTATAAGCCGCAATTCCGCCTGTTAAATAAACTGTTATTCGTGTCATTTCTTTTGTTCCTCTTCTAAAATCATTCGTTTTCATTTTATCTCATTCCAGAAAATAGTAGAATAATTTATAGGGGTTAGATTTTGGAGGATAAAATAAAAAAGTGAGATTCATAGCAAAGATAATAGTTTCTTGTCTATTATTGATTACCCTTTCATCCTGTAGTTTTAATAAACAAGCAACTTCATATCCCAAAGTTAAAACAATTAAAGTAGTTGACGAACCGATTTTTCTTAAAAAGCCTCAAATTAGCAAAATGATTCCTTATTCACCATTAAGATTAAAAGATTTATCTACCAAAAAAACGATCTATATTAATCCAAACCAAATTTTGGAGCATTCAAAGAAATGACTAGGTTCATTTCTTTTTTAATTTGCATATAAAAAGGTTGTCATATATAAATTGGTCCTATAAAATTTAAGTAATACAGAAAGGAACTTCATATATGCCAAATTTATCTAATGATTTAAATTCAATTATTAACAAAAGACTTAATAATTTATCTGCTTCAAAAATTCGGGCATTTGATCAAAAGGTTTCAGGTATCCCTAGTATTATCAAATTAACTATCGGTGAGCCTGACCTTGCTACGCCTGAACATGTTAAGCAAGCGGCCATCGCTGATATTCAAGCTGATGATTCGCACTATGCTCCTCAAGCCGGAAAGCCGGAACTTCTTGACGCCATCAGCAACTATCTTGACCGTTCAATCGGTGTTCATTATGATCCAAAAAGCGAAATTTGCGTTACTGTCGGAGCTACTGGTGCTTTAAACGATGTATTTATGACCTTGTTAAATCCTGGTGATAAGATTTTAGTACCTACTCCTGTATGGGCATTATATTTCCAATTAATTAAGATGACTGGTGCAATCCCTGTTCAGATTGATACTAAGAAAGATGGCTTTATTTTAACCCCTGAACATTTGCGTCATGTTTTAGAGGGTCGTGGTAAAGGCGCAAAAGCAATCATCTTAACTGATCCATCTAATCCAACCGGCCGTGTTTACCCAGCAGAGACATTGAAGGCTTTAGCTGAAGTTATTAAAGAATATAAGATCTTCTCTGTCACTGATGAAATCTACGCTGAATTAGTTTACGGCAATGCAGAACACCATTCACTTTCAGAATATATTCCTGAGCACAACATCCTTATTTCAGGTTTATCTAAGGCATATGCAATGACTGGTTGGCGTTTAGGTTATATTGCTGGTCCAAAGCAAATCATGCAAAGCATTCGCAAAATCAATGCCTTTTTAGTAACCTCAGTAACAGACAATGTTCAAATGGCTGCTGTAGAAGCTTTAAATAATGGCCAAGATAATCCAATTCAATCACGCAAGATTTATGAAAGTCGCTTGCAATTTATGCAAACTGGTTTGGAGAAGTTAGGCTTTGAAATGGCCACTCCACAGGGTGCATTTTACATCTTTGCCAAGATTCCTGAAAAATATGGTACTGATGATGAAACCTTTGCATATGAATTAGCTCAAAAAGCAAAAGTTGGTGTTACCCCTGGCCGTTACTTTGGTAAAGGTGGCGAGGGATACGTTCGACTTTCCTACGCTTCATCAACTGAGCAATTACAAGAAAGTCTTCGTCGAATTACTGACTTTGTTAATAACTTATAAATCCATACTAAAAAAGAGCGATCCAACGATCGCTCTTTTTTATTTGTCTTTTATTCTACTTATTCCAAGTTGAGTTTTCTTTAGCATCTTCAGCGGCTAAATCTTCAAGACGCTTTTCAGCTGCCTTGACACTATCTTCATACTTAGCTTCAACTTCAATACCCAAGTCATTCAATTGTTGATCTGCAACTGGAGCTGGAGCGTGCATCATAGGTTCTGAAGCACTAGCATTCTTAGGGAATGCCAATACGTCACGGATGTTGTCCTTATCAGCAAGCATCATAGCGAATCTGTCAAGACCGATTGCCAAACCTGCGTGAGGTGGGAAGCCCATGTCTAAGGCGTCAAGCAAGTAACCGAATTGTTCATAAGCACGCTTTTCAGTAAAGCCTAATGCCTTGAACATGTTTTCTTGGATTGAACGCTTGTGGATACGGATTGATCCACCACCCATTTCGTCACCGTTCATTACGATATCGTAACTACGAGCATGTGCCTTGTGTGGTTCAGTAGTCAAAAGTTCTACACCCTTGTCGTCTGGCATAGTGAATGGGTGGTGAGCTGCTACCCAACGACCAAGACCTTCATCGTATTCGAATAATGGCCAGTCAACAACCCAAACAAAGTCGTAAACGCCCTTTGGAATAATGCCAGTTTCCTTAGCAAATTCACGACGAAGGTGGTTCAAACTGTCACAGCAGACCTTCCACTTATCAGCGATGAATACAACTAATTCTCCGCCTTCAAGATCGAATTCTTTCTTCAAAGCTTCCTTGTTTTCGTCAGTTAAGAAACGAGCAACAGGACCTGAGAATTCGCCACCTTCAAACTTAACCCAAGCTAAGCCCTTTGCATGGAAACGCTTGATGAATTCTGCCTTTTGGTCGATTTTCTTACGTGAGTATTCCTTAGCACCATTCTTAACAGCGATACCCTTAACAAAACCGCCATCAGTGATTGCACCTGAGAAGACTTTGAAGTCGCTGTCCTTAAAGATTGGGCTCAAGTCATGAATAAGCATACCGTAACGAGTATCAGGCTTATCACAACCGTACTTGTTCATTGAATCGGTCCATGAAATACGCTTAATTGGAGTCTTAAGGTCGATGCCCTTAACGTCCTTCATAATCTTCTTCAAAAGACCTTCAGTGTAACCTTGAATAGTTTCTTCGTCTGCAAATGACATTTCCATATCGATTTGAGTAAATTCTGGTTGACGGTCACCACGAAGGTCTTCGTCACGGAAACAACGAGCCAATTGGTAGTACTTGTCAAAGCCAGCACCCATGAGCAATTGCTTGAACAATTGTGGTGATTGTGGAAGTGCGTAGAAGCTACCTGGGTAAATTCTTGATGGAACTAAGTAGTCACGCGCACCTTCTGGAGATGACTTACCTAAAATTGGAGTTTCAATATCGATAAAGCCATTTTCATCAAAGAATTCGTGAGTAGCACGCAAAATTTTTGAACGTAAGATAATAGCTTGTTGAACTTCTGGACGACGAAGGTCAAGGTAACGATACTTCAATCTAGTTTGTTCCGAAATTTCAACGCCATTCTTAATTTCAAATGGAGGATTCTTAGCCTTGTTCAAAACAATAATATCAGTTGCATCAACTTCAACTTGACCAGTCTTCATGTCAGGGTTTACTTCTGAACGCTTAACTACCTTACCCTTAACTTGAAGTACGTATTCATTACCAAGTGAGTCGGCAATGTCCATTAACTTCTTACCAGAGTCCTTGTTAACAACGATTTGTACGATACCTGCACGGTCACGTAAATCGATAAATACCAAGTTACCAAGGTTACGTACACGTTGTACCCAACCATAAAGGTTTACATTTTCACCAATATATTTTTCAGTAATATTGCCACAATAATCTGTTCTTTTTTCGATTTTTTCCATTATTACTAGTCCTTTAATTCTTTCATTACTTTATTCATATCATTAATATCTTCAAGGCTAAGATCAATGGTCTTACCGTCAGCTAAACGCTTAACATTCAAGATGCCATTTTCAAGTTCTTTTTCACCTAAAGTGATTACATACTTGGCACCTTCACGGTCAGCCTTCTTGAATTGGCCCTTAAGCTTCTTCTGGTTAACATCAAAATCAGCTTCAAAGCCTTGCTTACGCAAGCTTCTAGCAATTTCGATAGCCTTTTGAGCAGTGCCATCACCGATATTAGTAATGAAGAAATCAATGCCTTTATTTTCAAACAAAGCTGGATTTTGCTTTTCAAGAACAAGCATTAATCTTTCTTCACCAATACCAAAACCTACAGCTGGAGTTTGTGGACCATTGAATTCTTCAACCAAATGATCGTAACGACCACCACCCAAAATGGTAGTTGCTGATTCCCAAAGACTCTTATCTTCAACCATGAACTCGAAAATAACGCCAGTGTAATAATCAAGACCACGAACCAAATCATCATCAATCACATAATCAATACCTAATTGATCAAGCATCTTCAAGATTGATTCAAAGTTAGCCTTAGAATTATCATCCAAGAAATCACGAATCTTAGGTGCATCTGGTAAGAACTTCTTATCACGATCATCCTTAGAATCCAAGATACGAAGAGGATTATCACGTAATCTTCTTTGAGAATCTTCTGATAATTCGTCCTTAACTGGAGTGAAGTAATTTACTAATGCATCGTGATAATCTTTACGAACTTGCTCATTTCCCAAAGTATTAATATGCAATTGGTAGTTCTTAACGCCAAGTTCAGCCAATAAATCGTGACCCATCATGATAGTTTGAACATCGGCTAATGAGTTGCTTGAACCAAAGCTTTCCACACCAATTTGGTGGAATTCACGTTGACGACCAGCTTGAGGCCTTTCATATCTGAAAGTTGATTCCATGTAGAAAACGTTAAATGGCTTAACAACTTCAGGTGCATACATCTTATCTTCAACGTACGCACGTACTACACCAGCAGTTCCTTCAGGGCGAAGTGCAATATGACGACCACCTTTATCGTTAAAATCGTACATTTGCTTTTCTACGATTTCGGAACTATCACCACTTGAACGAGAAAAAATCTCATAGTTTTCAAAACTTGGTGTACGAATCTCGCGATAATTTGCACGATTGAAAAAGTTTCTAGCAGTTTCTTCGACTTTTTGCCATGAACCAGATTGTTCAGGCAAGATGTCCACTGTACCTTTAGGTTTTTGAACTCTCATTTAATCATCCTTTGTATATTTTGATATCCTGTTAAAAAATAAAAAAGCACCCTTGAAATAAATCAAGGGCGCTTAGATTAGCACGGTACCACCTTATTGGTTACTACGATTAACGCTCGCAAAACGATCCATTATCTGGTAAAGGTGTCACAGACTGCGATCTATCTGCTCTTTCACCAACACAAGCAGTCTCTTTCAATAGATCATTGCTAATCTTCATTCTTTGTCATCGATAATTCTTTTATAGCTTATATTTTTTAGTGCAATAAGTCAACCCATACAGCTGATTTTTACATTGGCAATTATCGATAACTTTTATGACAATTTATTTTTCAGGCTTATAGTCTTTATCAATGATCAAAACAGGCTTGATAGTCTTGCCTGATACTGAATCACCATCGGCAGTACTAATATCTT
The DNA here is from genome assembly GCF_001434975.1 of Lactobacillus gallinarum DSM 10532 = JCM 2011. GTDB lineage: Bacteria > Bacillota > Bacilli > Lactobacillales > Lactobacillaceae > Lactobacillus > Lactobacillus gallinarum. The sequence continues at coordinate 37,330 of NZ_AZEL01000002.1, read as the reverse complement.
CAAAGTCATAGAACCTCTCAGTCTTTTCATAATCAAACATGCCAAGCTTATTGAATTTAAGCAATCTTGGAACATCGATTTGGGGAATCGCATCCCCCATGTTGATACCAACAACCTTACGGTCACTTGTGCAAAGATCATTCCAGGTTGAGAATTCAATGTTGTGTGGAGTAACAGCAATCGCAGCTTCATTACCACCTTGTGCAAGTGAATCAATTCCTTGCTTCATAACTGCTGGCAAACCAGTAGTATCAACGGTGTAGTCTACATCATAGCCATCAGTTAATTCCTTAATCTTTTCTACAGGATCTTCTTCTTTAGAGTTAATAGCAGCAGTTGCACCTAATTCTTTGGCTAATTCCAAACGTGAAGGCACGATATCCACTGCAATTACTCTAGTACAGCCAGAAATTCTACCAGCCATCATAGCTGCAAGACCTACGGCACCAGTACCAAAGACAGCAATTGTTTGACCTGGACGAGGCTTCAAAGTATTGAAAACAGTACCTGAACCGGTAATGTAACCACAACCTAAAGGACCGGCCTTGCGAAGGTCAACATCGTCATCAACCTTAACGCAGTTTCTTTGGTTAGTAACCGTAGTAGTGGTAAATGATGATTGATTGAACATGTCTGAAATATGTTTGCCATTTTCTTGGAATTGGTCATCACCGTCAAAACGAGTGCCTGATAAGTTATATTTAGCATAATTACGACATTGAGTTGGAGAATACCTTCAAGACACTTATCACAAAGACCATCTGCGTAGAAGGCCATTACTACGTGGTCACCTGGTTTTAAGTTTTGCAATTCAGAACCAACTTTTTCAACAATTCCGGCACCTTCGTGACCTAGAATTACAGGATAGCCAAGTGAAGCATCACCTTTTCTAATGGCTTCGTCTGAGTGACAAATACCACTGGCAACCATATGAACTTGGACATCTGTTGGACCAACATCATGTAGTTCAATATCATCTTTGATTACAAAAGGATCGCCCATTTTTTCTACAACAGCTGCTTTAATTTTCATAATTTTTGCCTCTTAATTCTATTTAATAGTCATTTATTAATTTCGATTTCTGAATTAGAGATTTCGAATCAAACCTTACAAACTTATTTATGTCTAAAATTGACACCGCTTACAATAACAAATATACTAACAATCAATAATAGAATTATAGGTGCCTATATGAATGAAGATTTAATACACGAATTTTTAACCTTAAATAAAACGGAAGCGTTGCAAAAAAAAAGACCATAAATTTATTCCTGATTATGATCAAAAATCAATTGTAAAAAATAGCGATAACAAAGATCGTATCCCCATTTTTACGCCTGATTTTTTAGAAATTAATTATTGCTTAAGAGGTACTGCTCATGAAATAGTTGGCAGCCATCAGGTAACTCTATCTCAAGGAGACATTTTAGTAATCGATGTAGGTACGCCTCATTCAATCAAAGCTTTAGCAGATAACGACATTTTAATTAATATTTTGCTTAGAAATAAAATTGATTCTTCTTTAGGAAAGATCATAAATTCTAGCAAAAATGCCAATATTCACTCCAAATTTTTATTATCTAATGACCAATTTAATAAGTACCTTATTTATCGCTCCACTCAAACTGAGTCTCAGCTTCAAAATCTTGCGGATTTAATCATCGAAGAATATTTCCAACTAGGAGAATTTTCAGACGATCTTCAGACGATCTAATCAAGAGTTATCTCGATAGTTTCCTCATCCTTCTTTCACGAAACACCAGCCTATATTCTGGAACAATGATCGGCAAAAACATTTCACATTTAGTCTCAGATATGATTAAGGAAATCACGCAAAACTATCAAAATATTTCCCTGAATAATTTAGCTAGACAAACAAACCATAATCGCTCTTACCTAGGTTCCACTTTAAAAAAAGAAACCGGCATTTCATTCTCTAAGGCTTTAACTGACCAGCGTTTACTCGTTGCATATAATTTGATTAATATTAGCAATAAAACCATTTTAACGATCAGCCATGAAGTAGGAATTAGTAATCAAACTTTCTTCTACAAAAAATTCCAAGAGAAGTTTGGTCAAACTCCAAACAATATTAGAAAAAAGAAAAAGCAGCTGCATTATTAAAAAAGGATTGATTTATTCCGTTTAACACCGAAATAATCAATCCTTTTATATTATTTATTTTTACTAAAGATCTAGCACAATGGTGAATGGCCCATCATTCTCAAGTTCAACTTGCATGTCTGCTCCAAATTCACCGGTCTCAACATGAAAGCCATCAGCTTCAAGCTCTTTATTGAAATCTTCCCACAATTCCTTAGACTTAGGTGGACGCATAGCATCGACAAAGCTAGGACGGTTACCCTTCTTAGTGTTAGCCATTAGCGTAAATTGACTAACACTCAAAATTTCACCGCCAACATCTTTCAAAGATAAATTAGTCTTACCATTTTCATCTTCAAAAATACGCATCTTGGCAATCTTGTCAGCTGCTTTTTTCACAACTGGAAGTTCATCCCCATTTTTGATGCCGACTAATAACATAAAACCCTTGCCAATTTTACCAACGGTTTTACCGTCGATATTTACTTGAGCATGGTTAACTCTCTGAATTACAACTCGCATTAATTATCTGACCTCTTAGTTTCATAAACATCTGGAATATCACGCAACTTGCTTAAAATCTCATCAAGCTGCTGTGAATTCTTAACTGCAACTGTCACATACATATGAGCAATGTTGTCTTCATTAACCTTACCTGAAATATTATTAATATTCTTAGTAAGTGAATTCAACTTATTAATTACATCACTGAGCAAGTTAGAACGATTGTAGCCAAAGACTTCGATATTCGCATTAAATGATTGAACGCTGTTTTCTTCAACATTCTCCCATTCAACATCAATTAAACGGCCTTGCTCTTCTGCTTCCTTAGTAATATTTCTACAATCGGTTCTATGGATAGTCACTCCGCGGCCTTTAGTAACATAACCGATGATCTTGTCACCAGGAACAGGGTTACAACATTTAGCTAAATGAAGCATCAAATCACTAACGCCTTGAATCATGACGCCATTCTTATGCTTGACCTTCATTGTAGAACTAGGGTTTTTCTTTGGTTGCTCATCTTGAATAGACTGCTGACCAGAATTAAGGATCTTTTCTTCTAATTCTTTTTGCTTTTGCTTTTCGTCTTCACGACGTAAGTCAACGGTCAAACGGTTAACAACGGCTTGAGCTGATAAATCACCAAAACCAACTGCAGCATACAATTCTTCCTCAGTATGGTAGTTAAAGTGATCCAACAATTTTTCAACGTGCTCTTTATCCATGAAGTCTTTAGGAGCAAGTCCTTCTTCACGAATCATATTAGCTACCATTTGTTCACCGTGAGTGGTGCTTTCTTCACGGTCTTGGCCTCTGAAGTAACGACGGATCTTGTTACGTGCTCTTGAGGTCTTAACCATATCGGCCCAGTCACGTGAAGGAGTGGCATTAGTTTGCGTCATAATTTCAATGACGTCACCGTTTCTCAACTTGTAGTCAAGTGGAACCAACTTGTTATTTACTTTGGCACCAACCGCATGGCTACCTACTTGGGTGTGAATTGCGTATGCGAAGTCCAAAGTTACAGAACCCTTTGGCAATTCGTAAACTTCACCCTTTGGTGTGAAGACGTAAACACGGTCAGAGAAGATATCACTCTTAACTGACTTCATGAATTCGCCGGCATCTTTAGTTTCATCCTTCAATTCAAGAATTTCACGAACCATGTCTAGCTTTTCACCAGAAGAGCTTTCTTGCACACCAGTGAAGTTACCACGTTTGTATGCCCAGTGTGCGGCAACACCGTATTCAGCAACCTCATGCATTTGTTCAGTTCTAATCTGAATTTCTAGTGGACGACCGCCAGGTCCAATGATAGTCGTATGCAAGGATTGATAGCCGTTAACCTTTGGCATAGCAATATAATCTTTAAAACGCCCAGGCATTGGCTTCCATTCTGTATGCACAGCACCTAAAACAGCATAACAATCACGGACATTTTTCACAATTACTCGGACAGCAAGCAAATCGTAGATTTCATCAAAATCCTTATGCTTATTAACCATCTTTTTATAAATGGAGTAAATATGCTTAGGACGACCATAGATTTCATACTTAATGCCTAATTCATCCAAGGTCTTTCTCAGAGTCTTAATGGTATCAGCGATATACTTTTCTCTTTGACTTCTTTTAACATCCATTAAGTTAACGATGCGGTAGTAAGCCTCAGGATTTAAGTAGTGGAAACTCATATCTTCCAATTCCCACTTGATAGTACCAATACCTAATCTATCAGCTAGTGGTGCATAGATATCCATTGTTTCTGAAGCGATCCGGCGTTGCTTATCAGGACGCAAATGTTGCAAAGTATGCATATTATGCAAACGATCGGCCAACTTAACCATGATTACTCTCAAATCTTTAGCCATCGCAATTAACATTTTACGGTGATTTTCTGCTAAAAATTCTTGGTGAGACTTGTACTCATATTTGTTTAATTTGGTTACACCATCAACAATAAAAGCAACGTCTTCGCCAAATTTTTCCTTTAATTCATCATTGGTAACCGGTGTATCCTCAACAGTATCATGCAAAAAACCTGCAGCAATTGTATCCGGATCTAGGCCAAGCGTAGCCAAAGTTCCTGCAACTTGCGTTGGGTGAATAATATAAGGTTGTCCGGATGCCCGTTTTTGGCCAGCATGTGCTTTATTTGCAAATTCATATGCCTTCTCTACAAAAGCAACCTGATCATTATTCATATACTTTTTACAAGTATCAATCACTTGATCATGCGTCATTTCAATGTATTTAGACATTCTGGTCATCCCTTCTAACGGTAAATATTTTTATTCATTAAGCCAAAGGCTTCAATTATTAGATAAATCAAGCCAAACATTAAATTATATAAAGCAAATTTAGGCAGAATTGCTAAGCAAAAAATGATCGGCAACAATAAAAGCCACCATTTTTTAAGCTTTAATTTCAAGATTAAATTACCAACATGATAGGCGATCAAACTATTAATTATCATAAATAATATTCCCTCACGCCAAACAATTGACACGTGAAGAAGACTTGAAATGTAAGGCAAGATTGCCACTAAAATACTCCACCAGATAAGCGGCATCCATTGATAGGTGTTTAATTTTTTGATTATCGGAATGTTCTTAATTTTATCCCCTATTTTTCTCATTAAAAATTCGTGCCTCTCATCAAAGTTTAATTTAATTGATAATATTTTACCACGATTATTTTTCTTTTCTAGTGATAGCAAGTCCAACCCAACGACCTTGCTTCATGGTAAGATCAATCTTAAAACCATTTTCATCTAATGCTTTTTCAATCTTAGGCAATTGTAAGTAATCAATTCCTGAGAAGATAACCTGTCCACCTTCATTTAAGTGAGCATCCATTTGCGGAATAAGTTCAAGTAAAATTTCAGCTAAAATATTAGCCACGATAATATCAAATTTTCCATTTACATCTGCTAATAAGCTAGTTTTTTGAACACGAATATTTTTAATATCATTTAAAGCTGAGTTTTGTTCTGTGGCGGTCATTGATTCATCAGAAATATCAGTAGCTAAAATGTCTGTTGCACCAAGTTTTGAAGCAGCGATTGCCAGGATACCTGAACCAGTACCTACATCAACTACGCTAATTGGCTTCTTAACGATTGCGCGTTCAAGCCCCATCATTGCTAATTGAGTAGTCTTGTGATTACCGGTACCAAAGGCCAAACCTGGATCAAGCTTAATTAATTGTTGATCCTTAAAGGCAGGCTTATAGTCTTCCCATTTAGGCACAATAGCCAAGTGACGAGAGAAGTTGATCACATGGTAGTACTTTTGCCAAGCCGTGTTCCAATCTTGGTCTTCAATATAAGAGCTAGTAATTTTGGCATCCCCAATATTAAGACCATAGCCCTTAAGTTCTTGCATCTTTTCTTGGAACTTTTTAACCAATTCATCTTTATCTGCTTCTTCATCAAAGTATGCGTAGAAATAAGTATCTTTAGGCAAATCCTTGATATCGTCCATATCAACAACAGTTGAATCATGTAGCCAGCCAGCTTGTTCAAAATCGCTGCGGTTTCTAGATTCAACGCCTAAGGCATTCAAATTATCCATAGCATAAATGCTTAAAGCATCTTCTACTTCTTGACTAGTATCGATTTTAATAATTAATAATTTCATTATAGTAATCTCCTTTTGGGATTTTCTTTGTACAATGCTATCATGATAAAGGTGATAAATATGTCAAAGAAAAAGAATAAAAAAAACAAACTTGAAAAAACTTTAGTTGAAAAGATCTTAGATCAAAATAAGATCAAATATCGTCAAGCTTCATTTGCAGTCACCAAAGATAAAGGTGGCGTTGCACAGATGGACACTTCTATTCTAGAAGACAAAGAGCATTTAGTCTACAAAACGTTAGTCTGTGAAGGAAATAAAACTGGTCCATTAGTTGGTGTTGTTCCAATTACAGAGCACTTAAGCATGAAAAAATTAGCCAAAGTTTCTGGCAACAAAAAGTGTGAAATGCTTCCTTTGAAGAAATTAGCTAAAACTACTGGCTATATTCATGGAGCTAATACGCCAATTGGCATTTACTTCAAAGAAAAACTACCTATTTATCTAGATGATTCTATGAAAGGCAACGAAGAAATTGCCGTTTCAAGTGGTGAATTAGGTAGAAGCGTTTTCTTAAATCCTGAAGACTTGGCAAGATTCTGTCATGCACCTTTTGTCGATTTAAAAGAATAAAAGCGTTTTCAAATAATTGAGTCATCATCTTCTTTTTATGTTAAACTATTCATGTACCACATATAGAAACATGACAGATATAGAAGAAGATGACTGAATTGAATATATTATTAGGAATTGTTGGTTTTACAGTTGCTATGCTTGCTGCATTTGTTGTTACAGCAGTGGCGATTTCGAATTAACCAAAAATAAAATTGATAACATATTACTGATATAAAAAGAGCAGCTTGATGTTGCTCTTTTTATTTGCCCTCTGTTATTAAATTAAAGTAATTTTTCTAATATTATTTTCTTATGGTTAGTCGACTCGCTTTTTACAGATTATTAGTTTTACAAAAGAATTACAATTATTGAGTATCATTGTTATTTTTTGTGCTAAGTTAAAAGTGTTAAAGCTGATAATAAACGTTATATAACTTTTAATATCTAATCTTTCAAATTTCTAAAATACAAGGAGTTTAAGGAATGAAACATAAAAATAATTTAAGCTTCAACGCTAAACTTAACGGTAAGCAAAAATTTGGTTTTAGAAAATTATCTGTTGGTTTAGCTGCTGTTGCTCTCGGCACTACCTTTTTCTTAAGTAATGGTCAACTTGTTCATGCTGATGTTGAAAATAATACTCAAACTTCAGAGGCAAAAACTGAAGAAGTTGATAGTCAATCTCAATCAACTCCAAATCAAGATGAACATGTAGAAAAAGTTGATCAACCTAGTCAGTCTCAACAAGTAAAGGAAGAAAATAATTCTACTGCAGCTAATGAACAAACTGCTACAAGTAAAAATGATGAAGCAACTGCTACTTTAAAGATTAAAAAACAGCCTTCATTAACTGATCCTAAATTATTAGCAGAAAATAAAACTCAAAGGAATTTAGATAATTCTACTAAGGTAGAGACTATTTATGATACTTCAACTGAAGACCAACAAAAGCACTCTGTCATCGGTGGTCAAGGTTAGGTCAAAGTTGAAGTTACTAGTCCTGAATTTCAAGATGTTAAAAAAGGGGGATAAATATTCCGTACAATTTGGATCAGTTCAAAACTTTAACTATGATCAAACACCGCTTGCTGATGATTCATCATCTAAATTTGAAATATCAAATAAAGGAAAAGGTCTTTTCGAATTAACTGCAAAAAATAATTATGATCATGGCAAGTTTGACATAACTGCATCTGTTATGCCTAAAGAAATAGTTACAGAAGACAAAACCATTGAGATGCCTATAACTATTTCTCATAACGATAAAATCATTATCTCTAAAGAAGCATCTATTAATTTAAGACCTGCTCCTAAGCTTACTTATGAAGAAAGTCACCCACTAGTTAAATATGTTTGCTTTGGTCTCGATCCAAATTCAAATACAATTGGCTGGGGTATTTACTTAAATTACAACAAAAAGAATTTAAACGATTTGAACTTAAATGCCAAATTCAATAGCAGCATATCTTGTTGCTGATGATGAAATTGTAGATCAAAATGGCTACCCATTAAATGCCGCTAATTACCATTATAAAAATTACAATGCTGATCTATCCAAGTTTATTCAAGATCAGGTTCCTAGTGATAAAAAAACTTTAGTCATCAAATCTGAAGGGCCATTCAAGGTCGGCAATAAAGATTATTCTAAGCAACCTATCTATATTTACTTCAAGACCCAAATACCTAAAAAAACAGGTGATGGTTCATATGCTTCGGATTTAAATTTAACTGCTAAAGGTATTAAAGTAACATTACCGCAAACATCACTAAGTCAACCTGGTAATTCTTACTCAGATAGTGGTAATCAAACAGTCACGGAAAATAAGACTGTTAAAGAAATTATTAATTATATCTATGGTAACGGAACTAGAAAAGGCCAAACTGCCGCTACTCAACAAATTAAAGAAATAACTTATACTCGCACAGGTATAAATAATTTCGACAAAACTGGCATTCACTGGGGAGCTTGGTCTCATTCACAAGAATTTGAAAGTGTTGCATCACCTAATACCAAGGATAGCCATTACACTATTAAATCTCTAGATTCAATTCCAGTAGTTACAACTTCTATTAGTGAAGACGGAGAAATCAATGTTGGCAAGACAACTGCGAAAGTTACAAAAGAAAATGGTGTCACAGTATTAACATACAATGTTTATTACTATGCTCCAGAAAAGGCATCTGTAACCTTCTGGGATGACACTACTAATGAACCATTAAGTACTTATTTAACAGCTAATCACCAACAGGATGAATTTACTGACGAATACGGCTACGCTAATGATGATTCCACCAAACAAGCAATTTCATTTAAGGGTGCAGATGCAGTTGTTCAATTCTTAACAAACCATCACTTCAAATTTACTGGTGTTACTGGAGCTGGTTCAGTTTCTAGTGATGATTACAGTAAGATCTCATATGGCGACTTTATAATTATGAAACTAAAGATCAAAACTTTGTTCTCCACTTTATCCATAAAACAAAAAAACAAGCACAAACTGCTACTGTAAATGAAGTAATCAAAGGCTACTACGAAAATGGTCCTAAAGCTCAAAACTTTACAGGCATCAGTGATCCTAATGCGGTAGTTCCAGCAAATGCTGAAACAGCATCCCCTAACTACACAGCTTCAGTTTCATATACCAGAACAAGAACCATTGATTTAGTTGAGGATCCTAACGGCACTTCTACTAAATGGTCAGATTGGTCAGTCCAAGACAATCAATCCTTCCCTGCTATCTCATATGATAACGGTATTATTAAGAATCAAATTTCTGATAACTATTACCTGAACAAGAATGGTGTAGTACATATTATTGGTACTGAGGATGGATTTAAAGTTACTGCTGATTCTAATGGTATTTCAGCAATTACCCCATCTTCTGATTTCTTAAGCAGTTTAGTTGCTAAAAACAATAATCAAGGTTCTGCTCAAATCAACGTTTGGATACCTTATACTCTTCATGAAAACATCACTGTTCATTATATTGATGAAGACACTAATGCTGAAATCACCCATAATTCTAATAATAAAGTCGATGCTTCTAAATTGGCTGATCCTCAAAATTATCAAAACGGCATCCCTAATACAACTGTTACAAATCGAACTCAATCAGTTATCGGATACTTAAAAGGATTAGGGTATCAATTTGATAAAGAGGCTACTGAGGGGCAACAATCTAATCATGTAAAATCATTAGGCAATGAGTTCACTTTTAACCTCAGCGAGAAAAACTTTAAAGGTAACAACGGTGTGAATGCATGGAATAGCAAAGATTTGTCCTTTGACAACACAGAGAATCCAAACGATCAGAATTATTACGTTTACCTTTACCATGCAGTTCGCACTGATCACCAATATAAGTCAGTCAAAGAACGCGTATCTTACTACTACGAAAATGGTCCAAAGCAAGGTCAACCTGTTCCAGATCGTTTCCAACCTAAAGACTATGATCTTTACTTTGTTCGAACCCAAGATGTTGATCTGGTTACCGGTGCCAAAAAGGATTGACTAATTGGTCACTTGATGCTAAGAAGACTAGCACTAATAACAATGGTCTTTCATTCAAAGCAATTCCATTTAAAGATCTTTACCAAGAATTAGATGATGGTTATACCATTGATCCTAATGGTAAATTTATCATTACTGATAACACTGGTAAGCATGAAAGTGAACAAGCTCTAATTGTCAAAGGCGAAAATGGTAAAATCAAAGTAATTCCATTTACTAATGATGAAATCACCAACTTACCAGAAAATGGCGTAATTGGTATTCAAGTTCCATATGCTGTAGTTATCCCTACTCCAGGACCAGAACCTAAACCAGAGCCCAAGTCACAACCTAAGAAGCCCGAACCTAAACCAACTCCTAAGCCAACTCCAGAACCAGATAAGCCTGTAACCCCTACTCCAACTAAAACGCCTAAACACAAGAAACGTACTCCAAAGAAGAATCACTCATGGAGTTCTAACCATAATCCAAATGGTGAAAATTTAGACCACAACAAGAAGAGAGACTACAGCTTTAACTACGTTCCAAAGAGCGAAGACTACAACCACAATATTGGACCAAAGGGTCAGAATATCCCTACTAACCAAAGTTTGACCTCTTCAAAAGCAGACCATAACTCTGCTTCCACCAACACTCTTCCAGAAACTGGTGAAAAGAAGTCTAACTTAGGCGTAATTGGATTAAGCTTAGCAGCTATAGCTGGTTTAATGGGACTTGCTATTAAAAAGCGCAAGGATTAAATAAAAGCATAAAATAAGACTCCTGAAATATCAGGGGTCTTATTTTTATTTAGCACGACTTGGAATTTCAATAGTTGTCTTAGCAATAATGTGATCTTTCACTTTGGCTAAAAATTCATTTAGATAATAACCATCTTTTAATTCCAATTCATCATCCAAGGCATAGACTGTTAATGAATAATTATGCGTCTTATCTGGTGGCATAGGACCTGTGTAGCCCAATACCGGTCCTGAATCTTTGGGCAAAAACTTACTAATATTGCTGTTATAACCTTGAACAAAATCAATATTTTGATGATGTTGACTAATATCAGCGGGAATATCTTTGACTGGCAAGTTTGCAGCTAACCAATGAATCCAAGTAAAACCACAAACTGGAACTGAATCATAATCATAAAAACAAACTGCTAAGTTTTTTGCATCTTTAGGCACGTCAGAAACAAAAATGGGAAAAGAGCGGCTAGGCTTACCTTCAATTTTTTGATCTGCAGGTGCGAATTTGCTATAACGATCAAATAAGTAACCGTTCATTGTTGGTACTTCAATTTTCATATTATCACCTCATGTTCATTATATTAGTCCTTAACTCAAAAAGGTTATCAAAAGCAAATTAAAAGAGCCAGAAAAATCTGACTCTTTTTTGCTATTCAACTTTATTAATCCGCATGTCTCCACTTCTTGTCTGTTAAGATACGTGCGGCAAGCAGCCCAAAAGGAAGTGCAATGACAATCATCAATGCTTCAGTAATCCAGTAAGCACCGATATTAATGTTAGTAATACCGAAGTTGAACACTGCGCGGTACATATATAGTCCTGGCACCATAATTACGATTGAAGGAACAGTAATCGCAATTCGTGGGAAACCAACTTTTTGTCTAACAATACTTGCCAAAAGCCCGGAAACAAGAGCTCCAATAAAGGCTGCTAAAGCCGGTGCCATATGAGCGTAATCAACTAGACTCAGTCGTAAAGTATTAGCCATCGCACCCATAATTGCGGCAGTTGCGGCCATATTCGGACGACTATTAAACATAATTGAGAAGCCAAATACCCCGCAGAAGCTGGCAATTAAGCGCAAGAATGTTAGCATCCCCGGATTAATGCTCAACTTAAGCATGGAACCCGGATGCAAATTCAAAATCGTAGCCACTGCCCACCCTGACATGGTGGCAATCGTAATGATCAAAAGCGCATAGGTCATTCTCTCAAGCCCAGATCTCATATCTAGCTTAGACATGTCCAGTCCTGAAGTAATGAATGGAAATCCCGGAATCACGAACAGCATTGCACCAATATAGCCGTAAGCATGATGATAATCCAAATGGAAAATCATCTTGCCAATGTGAAATGTCAAGAAGTAAACTGCACAAGCAACTGCTACAGCAACCGCGATTTTAGCTACAAGGGTCATTTTCCGCTTGCCCATGAGTGCTCGAACATAATTTCCTGCCCCTGCACCTAAGAAGGCACAGATAACTTCAGGCCAGCCGCCACCTAGTAAAAAGATAAAGCCTGCACAAGCTAAACCGGAACTTAGACCCGCAATTACTGCAGAATATGCTGATTTTTGATTTTCGATCTCACGCAAACGCTTGTGAATCTGTCCAATATTCCAATTACCATGACCTGCTTCAAACTGACGAACGAATTTTTCTAGTTCATTCAATTTAGTCATATTAACATCAGTTGCTGGCAAAGATAGCGTCTGTGAATATGACTCATTATCTACGTCAAAACAGGTATACTCGATTGAAACCAACCCAATATCCGTCGAACAGGTAATTCCTAAAGTTCTCGCAATCGTGTCCATCGAATCACGTACACGCCAGGCTCCTGTCCCACAACTTAACAGCATAATCCCTACTCGGCCAACAATTGAGGCCTTTTCTACTAGAGTAGCATCCTGTGCCATCGTCTTATTATCACTCTTGAAAAATTCCTCCCATAGAATCTTCATGTGATGTTTTTGCGACAAATGATATTCTCGTTCCTTTTCCTTCATTAGATTAATTACTTTCCCTCATTTTTAAAATTAATTAAAATACGCTTTTCTATTTTAACACAGTAATATTTACGGAAAGCATTTTATATTTTTCAAAAAATAAGCGTTCCATTTTACTATTTTAAATCTATAATGAATATATGAATCATATAATAAAGGACGGTTTATAGTGGCACAATTAACCGATGAACAACTTGCTAGCATTGCACATGACTTTTATCTCAGCAAGTTAAATATCGCAGAAATATCACAAAAATATAACCTATCGCGCTATTTAATCACTAAGGCGTTAGACGATGCAGAAATGCGCGGAATCGTTAAAATCAAAATTACTCAAGGAATTAAACGCAATCAGGTTTTAGAACGAAAATTCCAAAAGCTCTTTGGCTTAAAAGAAGCTTTTATTCTCAAAAGTTCTGAAAATGATGCTAACGACGATGAATCTGTTGTCAACTTCGCTACTAAGCAAATTCAAACTTATTTGCAAAATACCCATATCGCCGGAGTCACATGGGGCAGTACAATGCGCGGTGTAATTAACAACTTTAATGAAGAAAACTTTAATAAGCTCTACTTCATTCAGCTCCTAGGGCACGCCATTAATGCAAATCGCCGCAAAAATCCTTTGGTCCAAGACGCTGCAGAGAAATTCCACGCTAAAAGCTTAGGATTGCCTACGCCACTTTACATCTTAAATCCTAAAATTATTCCAGCTTTAAAGAAAGAACCCTACTTTAAAATAGTTGAAAATTGTTATCACAACTTAGACCTTCTTTTTACCGGACTAGGAACTCTTGATTCATTCAAGGCTAATCCATTCTTAGATAAAAATTACGGTCCTCAACTATTTAAGAACATTCCAGAAGAACAAGTGGCCGGATTAATTATGGGACGTCCCTATAATATCAACGGAGAATTTTTCACTGATTTCGAAAAACACATCTGTGGTATATCAATGAATGACATTATGCAAACACCTACACGCTTCTGCGTTGTTAATAATCGCTTTAAGTCTAAAGCACTATTAGGCGCTCTGCGTAGCGGCATCATCACCCACTTGGTTATTAATGATGATTTGGCCCACCGCGTTTTGCGAGAAGCAGAATAATTATTAGAGGGGATAATTATGAAAAAATCAAAATATGATCTATGGATCGGAGCAATCAATTTAATCAACTGTTGTCTATTTATCTGTTCCTGGTTTGCAATCTTTGGTGCAGATTTCACAGCTAAAATTGCCTTCTTTTTCTATCTTTTTGCCTGGATTGGCGTGATTCTTAATGCAATCGCCGTCGTTCAATCACACAACTTAAGCATTTCATTAATAGGACCGATCTTAGGCGTAATCGGCAATGCCTTATATGGTTTTACCGCTGTGTTAGCCTTACCGGCAGTGATTATCAATATCATTTCTGCATTCTTTATTTTCATGCAGCATAACAATAAGAAAAAAAGTATGATCAGATTAACTTTTCGATAAATTCGATCTACAATGACGGTAGAGGTGATAATTATGGAATTTAGAGTAGATGACTGTATTCCAGATGTTGAAACAATTATGGCCTTAGCCGAGGACATCGCTGATTTTAATTTAAACGGTAAAAAACTAGAAGATGTTCATGTAGGAAGGATTAGCAATGTTTAAAGTTGCCCGAAAAAGTTTGTATCAAAAAATGCATCCCTGATTAAACAGATCAAGGGATGCATTTTTTTAGCCTAAATATGAAATGGCAACTTGCAATTGTGCCAGCTTCATTGCTGCCTGAGCTACATTCTTGCGGTCAACATCAACATAAATTTCACAGTGGTCTTCGTCAAACTGATACCCTGAACCAAGAGCAATATCTGCCGCAGTCTCATATAATTCCATATCTTCTTGATTAGGATCAAGTTTAAACAAAATTCGACCGCCATCACTTACGCGGCAATGATCTTCATCTTCCTTTACCCATACATAAACGGTATCGCCATAAGAATCAATCATCATTGTCGCAATTTGCATGGTTTGATCATCAACCCAAATAATTTTGGTCTGATCGGCCGCATATTGGCCAATTTCATTATCTAATTTTTTAAGTTCGTCTTGTCTCATTTTTACCTCTAACTACTACTTCACTATTATCATAATTTTAATTGTAACATATCCACCCTTTTCTGCTACATCCCCTTGACGGTAACCGCTTTCCAATTATACGGTGTTATTATCACAAATCGGAGAAAAATTATGAAAAAACAAGGTTTATCTGTTAAAAATGTTGTCGCTATAGGGATCGGTTCTGCCATCTACGTTATTCTGGCGCGCTTCACCTCAATTCCGACTCCTATTCCTAATACCAACATCGAGCTAGTCTTTCCTTTCCTAGCTCTTTTCGCAGCCATTTATGGTGCTAAAGTCGGTTTTGCGGTCGGTTTCATCGGCCATACCCTATCTGATTTTATTATGTATGGTCAAACCTGGTGGAGTTGGGTTTTGGCTACTGGTGTACTTGGTTTGATTATTGGCCTTGCCTGCAAAAAGCTTGATTTGAAAAATGGTATTTTCGGTATTAAGCAAATTTTGCTATTTAGTATCACTCAAATTATTGCCAATATCATAGCCTGGATAATCGTTACCCCTATCGGAGACATTATCATCTATAGCGAACCTGTTAACAAGGTATTTGTTCAAGGAATCAGTGCCACCCTCTCAAATGGTATCACCATCTTGATAGTTGGTACGCTTTTATTAAAAGCTTATGCAGGTACCAAAATTAAAAAAGGCAGTTTACGTAAAGAAGATTAGAAAGACTTAGGCATGACTGAACCTATTATTACTTTTAAAAACTTTTCATTTAAATATGACAGCCAGGCATTCCCGACGCTACAAGACATTAATTTAACTATTAATCGCGGTGAAAAAATATTGATTGCGGGACCATCTGGTAGTGGCAAGTCAACTATTGGCCGCTGCATCAATGGCTTGATTCCTAATATTGATACAGGAACGATTACAGGCGAATGCTTGATTAATGGCAAAAATATCAAGGAGACCGACCTCTTTGACCTCTCATTTACTACATCGACTATCTTGCAGGATACTGACAGTCAATTCATTGGTTTAACTGTCGGTGAAGATATCGCCTTTGCACTAGAAAATGATTGTCGTCCGCAAAACAAGATTAGACAAACTGTTCACCGCTGGGCTGACAAGCTAGAGATCAGCGATTTATTAAAGCAAGCACCGCAAAGCCTGTCTGGCGGACAAAAACAAACCGTGGCCCTTGCTGGCGTCTTGATTGATGAATCACCTATTATGCTATTTGACGAGCCCTTAGCCAACTTAGATCCCGCTTCAGGGATGAAAACGATGGCGTTAATCGATCAAATTCAAAAGGAATTAAACGCCACAGTAATTATTATTGAACACCGTTTAGAAGAAGTGCTCAGCCAACCGATCGACCGCGTCGTTTTAGTCAATGATGGCAAAATTATCGCCGATAAATCACCTAACGACCTGCTTCATCAAAACAAGTTAGAAGACATCGGTGTAAGAAGTCCACTTTATCTAACTGCTTTAACCAAAGCAGGCGTTGACTTGGATGCCATTCCTGATCTCACCTCAATAAAAGCTCTACCTGATGACGAAAAAATTGGACAAAAATTACAAAAATGGGCAGATGATGCTTCTTTGACTTCTAAAAAAGAAGAAAAACAGCCCCTGCTCGAATTAAAAGGCGTAGGACACCGCTATAACCATTTACAAGTTAATCCACTGCGCGACGTTACAGCTACCATCAACAAGGGAGATTTCGTTTCCATCGTAGGACAAAATGGTGCAGGCAAAACTACGCTTTGTCGCCTGATCTGTGGCTTTATTCCTAATGAAGGTAAAATCTTATTTGATGACGACGACCTATCGCAATATTCTATTAAACAAATTTCTGAAAAAATTGGTTATGTCATGCAGGATCCTAATCAGATGATCTCGCAAAAAATGATTTTTGATGAAGTTGCTTTGGGTTTATGCCTACGTGGTTACAGCAAAGATGAAATCAAGGATAAGGTTTTTAAGACTTTGAAAATCTGCGGTCTTTACCCTTACCGTCATTGGCCAATTTCTGCTTTGAGTTTTGGTCAAAAAAAGCGTGTGACCATCGCCGCTATTTTGGTTCTAGAGCCTGATGTCATCATCCTAGATGAGCCAACCGCTGGTCAAGATTGGAAGACCTATACAGAGATCATGAGCTTTTTAAAGAAGTTGAATGAACAAGGCAAGACGATCATGATCATTACCCATGACATGTACCTGATGATGGAATACACTAATCGCTCATTGGCTTTTGCCGATGGTAAACTAATTGCGGATACCGAACCGATTAGATTATTAACCGAAAAAAGTTTAATTAAAAAGGCTTCTCTTAAACGAACTAGTCTCTATGACTTGGCTCATAAATATAATTTAAGAGATCCTAATTACTTTGTCCGCGCTTATGTCGATTCAGAAAGGACCAGTCAAAATGCATGATCAAAACCAGATTCTAGGCTACCAGCCCGGCACCAGCTTTATCTATCAACTAAACGCGACTACTAAGCTAATCTTCATGTTGCTGGTCTCGGCGGCTTGTATGATCACTTATGATACACGCTTCTTACTCGCAATTTGTGTTTTCTCGATCATTTTATTTAAAGAAGCACAAATTAAATGGTCACAAATTTCCTTTATCGTGAAATTTATTGTTGCCTTCATGATTTTAAATTTGATCTTTGTTTATCTTTTTCAACCAACTTATGGTCAAGAAATATATCATTCACGTAGCATCATCATTCATGCTGGCTACTTCACTCTCACGATCCAGGAAGTCTTCTATTTATTCAACTTGCTACTAAAATATATCTGCTCAATTCCGATCGTCTTATTATTCTTGTTGACGACTAATCCGAGTCAATTCGCCGCTAGTTTGAATAAAATTGGCATTAGCTACAATATCTCTTACGCAGTGGCGCTGGCTTTACGTTATATTCCTGACATTCAGAATTCATATTGGGCTATCTCTGCTGCTCAGCAAGCTCGAGGCAACGAATTGTCAAAGAAAGCTAAGTTATCGCAGCGAATCAAAGGAACTTTAAACATCATTATGCCGCTTATTTTCTCTAGTCTGGAGAGAATCGATACCATCAGTACCGCCATGCAGCTACGTCGCTTTGGTTCTAAGAAGAAAAGAACCTGGTATGTAGCTCGATCATTTAAGAAAGAAGATTATTGGGTGATGGGATTGTCAGTCTTGTCTATTTTAATCGTGATTTTGCTCTGGCAATTGAATCATGGCCGCTTTTATAATCCATTTATGTAGCAAAAAGCTCTATCGCTTTTTGACGAAAAATAATTCTAATAAGGTTATTACTTCTAATTAATCGGAAATGAAAGGACCATAAGGTAAAATGAGAAAAGTTGTTCTATTTATTGCAATGAGTCTTGACGGATATATTGCAGATAGTAATGGTGGTGTTGAATGACTAAAGGGACAAGGTAATGATAACGAAAATATAGATACCTATTCTGAATTTACCCAAAATATAGATACAATTTTAATGGGCTGGAACACATATCATCAAATTGTTACAGAGCTTTCTCCGACAAAATGGATATATAGCGATTTTACTACTTATGTGATTACACACAATAAGAGTAATTCTAACAAGCAAATTATTTTTACAGATGTAAACCCTATAGATTTATTGGAAAAATTAAAGCAACAAGATGGCAAAGATATTTGGATTTGCGGTGGAGCTAATCTTGTTCAACAGATAATGCGTGCAGATTTAATTGACAGATATTACATTTCCATTATTCCAACACTTTTAGGGAAAGGGATTAAACTTTTTGGAGAGCTGCCAAAAGAACAAAAACTATCATTAGTTCGAACACGCAATTATAATGGAATTGTTGAGTTAGTATTATGAACACAGAACCAGACACATAGGTGCAGAGTCATTGAATTTGTGAGAAATCACAGTTCGTTGACTCTATTTTATTTCATTAGGTTTCCTATCAGGCCAGGAAGAACAGATTGACGGCATAACTTAATAAAAAATGTCTGTTAAGAAACAGCTTATTCAGCGCACCTAAAAAGCTGCTTATTGCCTAAATTTGGACAACAAGCAGCTTAAAATTTTGGAATATTATCGTGTCAGGCTCTTAACTTAATGACATTGATTTTGCATTAGTCCTTTTTATGTTTTTTTCTTTTTATCATCGTCATCAATCGTGACAACTTCAGGCTTCTTAGGAATTGGCGGTGTAATAACTTCATAGTTACGCAACCGTCGTTCTAAATAATCATCTAATCGCTGCGTGATATCTTCATGCACAATAATCGCCATTACACTCACCCACCTTTACTACATTATATATTAGAAATGTAAGTTAAATAAAGTGATAACCAGATAAGTCATACCGCTGGCAATTACGGGACCGGCAGCCACGCCCTTAAATACTACTACGCCGATGATCGTTCCTAAAACCAAGGCGACAGTTACTTGTGGCACGGCGGCTAACTGATCAACGCCATATCTTGACAAAATAGCTACAGCAATCCCGGCTAAGATAGCGATCCACCCTGCTGGCGATTTGAAAGTATTGATCAAATCCTTAAAACCAATCTGCCCTGTCGCAATTGGAATCAAGATTGCCACTGAAATAACGGTGACGCCCCAATTGATACCTTTGGCTTGAATCACTGGCAGCCACTTGCTGGCAAACGGAATTAACTTTAACGCCATCACTACGCCTGTAGCGATGATCAATGACATGTTTTTACCAACCAGGGCGACAACTAATACTAATGCTAAAAATAGCCAACTCTCCATATTTTTCCCCTTCATTTTATCTATCTTTCATTTAAATCTACACAAGAAAAAAGTTAGTGAAGCTGACTCACTAACTTTCAATTAGAATATTTTCATTATAACTAAATCTGCTTAAAAATAGAATTATTTTTTCTCAAGTCAAAATAAGTGAAAACTTATTATTAAAATGTCATAATAAAGATACTCAGACAAATATATGTATACGCATAGCCTATCTACCAAGATAGGCTCGTTTTTGTATAAAAAAGACATGCGCCTCAGCACATGTCTTTCAACAGAATCAATTTTTAGTCTTTTACTTCTTTAATAGCATCAATAATTGTACCATCACGGTATTCAACTAAAGCTACAGTCCGGTCAGTATATTCAAGTGGCTTTGGTACACCAACTTGCTTTTCTGCCGTCTTTTGCAAATCATGAATGTCCAAAATATTAAGTCCAGGCACATTCTTAAATGCATCAATCAAGTCCTTGCGGGCTGGGTTAATTGCAATGCCTCGTTCAGTAACCAATACATCGATTGATGAACCTGGTGTAACGATAGTTTCAACACTAGGTACAACAGTAGCATTTCTACCACGAACAAGTGGAGCAGTAATAATGGTCATCTTAGCACCTGCGGCAGCATCTTGGTGACCACCAACGGCACCACGAATTACACCATCAGAACCAGTCATGACGTTAACATTGAAGTTAGTATCAATTTGCAATGCGGACAAAATAGAAACATCAAGGTTATTAACAACCGCACCCTTGTTATGAGGATCGGCATACCATGAAGCATCAATTTCTTGTTGGTTCTTGTTATTAGCCATAGATTGAGCAGCACCCTTATCAAAGTCCTGAACATCCATTACTTTTCTAACAAGACCTTCTTCAAGCAAATCAGTAGTTGGCTTAGTAATACCACCCAAAGCAAATGAAGCAGTAATACCGTCCTTAATCATGCTTTGACGAAGGTAACGAGTAACAGCTAATGCGGCACCACCTGAACCGGTTTGGAAACTGAAGCCTTGCTTGTAGTATGGTGAGTTAACAATAACTTGGTTAACCATTTGCGCAATCTTAAGTTCCTTAGGATCCTTGGTAAAACGAGTAGCACCTGAACCGATCTTGTCAGGGTCACCTACTTTATCAACCTTGACTACGTAGTCAACTTGGTCTTGCTTGATTGAAGCTGGGGTATTTGGATAATCAACAATATTGTCAGTTAAAAGAACAACTTTGTTAGCATATTGAGCATCCATTAAGGCATAACCTAATGAACCAAAGACAGCATCCCCATCTTGACCATTAGCGTTACCTGCAGGATCAGAAACAGGCACACCTAAGAAGGCAACATCGATCTTGATTTCTCCTTCTTCAATTGAACGAGCACGATTACCGTGTGAACGGAAAATCACAGGATTCTTCAAGCCGCCGTGAGAAACGAAGTCACCAAGTGAACCACGCATCCCTGAAGAAGTAATGTTAGTAATGACGCCCTTCTTAATAGCTTCAATTACCTTATCATTCATAACACCAGTTAATGAACTTGGAGCCAAAGTTAAATCCTTGTAACCCATAGCAATGATCTTGTCCATTACCATGTTAAAGATGTAGTCACCATTTCTAAAGTGGTGGTGGAATGAAATAGTCATGCCATCTTTCAAGTTGTTCTTGATTACGTCATCAAGAGAAGCAACGACCTTATCTTGACCAGTAGTTACGCGAACCTTTGGAGCTACACGCTTTACTTCTGGATGACCAATTTCAGTAGTTTCAAATGGCTTTAAATCCATCTTATTCATTAAATCGTCTGGTAATTCGCGTTTTACTTTATTCTCCAATGTAGTTACCTTCTTCATCAATCAAGTTAGAAGCTTTTGCAGTTTCAAGTACACGAGTTGCTTTTTCTACAACTGGCTTATCGACCATCTTACCGTTAAGTGAGATAACGCCGCTACCCTTAGCCTTGGCTTCACGAATAGCATTTTCAACATTTTTAGCTTGTTCAATTTCTTCTTTAGTTGGATTGAAGACCTTGTTAACCATCGCAATTTGACGTGGGTTAACCAAACTCTTACCGTCATAACCCAATTCGTGGATGTAATTAGTTTCACGATAGAAGCCTTCGGTATCCTTCATGTTAGAAAAGACAGTATCAAAGGCATAAACATCGGCGGCGCGAGCTGCTTGCAATACCATATTACGTGCAAATTCAAGTTCACGACCATCTGGGTAACGGTGAGTGTGCATATCAGCAGTGTAATCTTCACCAGATACAGCAAGTCCCATCATCAATGGTGTAGCTGTCGCAATTTCTGGAGCATTCAAAACACCCTTGGCACTTTCAATGGCAGCCATGACACCGATTGAACCTTTTTCAATGCCATATTCATCTTCCCAGTGTTCAATGTCCTTGACCAACTTTTGAATCATTGCTGCTGATTCGGTCTTTGGCAAACGGATAACATCAACGCCGGCCTTAACCATGGCACGAACATCTTCATCATAAAATGGCGTGTCTTGACCATTTACTCTAACTACGATTTCGCTACCGCCAAAATCAACAGTCTTAATTGCTTCGTAAACAAGCATTCTAGCTGCGTCTTTTTCAGTCAAAGATACTGAGTCTTCTAAGTCGAGCATGATTGAATCAGCGCCATAAATGCCGGCATCTTTGATCATGGCAGGGTTATTACCAGGAACGAACATCATGGTTCTACGTAAACGATTTTTAACGTAAGTCATTTAAAGCACCTCCAAGTCAGGCTTATCTTGTGTTTCAGTAGCACGTTGAGCAGCTGCTAAAGTACGAGCCTTAATCACACAATCAAGCGCACCCTTGTCAGTTGCCTTAACCTTGGCATTTTCTAAACCGTACTTCTTCAAAGTCTCGGTGATCACCTTTTCAATTTGATCACCATATGCCTTTTTAACTTCAGATTCCAAATCGATTTCAATACCGTTAGAACCTTTAGAGATCATGATTTGAATATCAGAACTTTCGAGGGTTCCTGCTACGGCAGTAGTTTTAATTTCCATCAATATTCATTCCTTTCTCAATTCTCGATTGCAATTCACTCATATTTTGCTTAATAAACTCATAGGTAGATTCAGGTACAAACTTGTTGATCTTTGCCAAATCTCCATCCTTGATCCATTGTCTTACCTGAGTAGCAGTCACAATCTGTCCTGACTTTTCTAGGCGCTTAACAGTAATCACTTCAATATCAGGACCAAGCTCATGAGCTAAACTAACATTATAAAAGTGCGTCGTACGTGAAATAGGTTCTTGACCGATATAACGACGGGCAATGTTCAAAGCGGGTGCAATTTTATTCTTGAACACTGCAGCATCGACTGAGGTTTGGACGTCAATCAATTCATCAGGTGATTTTAAGAAATAAGCTGGGAATGTTGCTGGAGAAACCATGTAATCGCCACCTGAAACAACTTTTACATTAGCAAATTGCTTGGTCCCTTCCTGCACCAGCTTCATTCTTTCGTTAAAATTGAACAAGGAAACATCATTAGCTACCACAAAAACATAGACTAAATCATTTTCTTCACTTGCCATCTTAACTAAGTGTTGATGACCCAAGGTAAAAGGATTGGCATTCATCACAATCGCTGCGATCTTCTTATCAGCTTGATCTTCTACCTTTGGCAAATCACTCAAGAAATCATTTACATCTGGCATCCCGTTCTCTAAAAAAGCTGCCTCATCTGTCTTAGCCAGCAAATTAAAATGCAAGTGCTCAAAACTAGACGCATACTTGGCTTTAGTAAAAACGAATGAATGGTAAATCTTCTGCTCAGCTAAATACTGGAGCAAGTTGGTAACCACCTTGTTAAAGCGGGCGCCTTGAGTATCTTCATTAATCACGCCCACATACTTCAACACGTTCCCGGCAACGCTGCCTGTACCAACTAGCTTGCCATCCTCATCTACTAAACCAATCGTATGGTCGATTTGATCAACTTCACGTGCACTAAAATTATGCAGATCTAAAGATGAAAGCAAATTCTCCCACTTTTGACGAGTTGCGGCATCACTTAAAAACAAATCAACTACTTTATCCATTGATATGCCACCTTACTATTATCAAAGAGCAAGTAATCTTTTTCACAAAGAATAGTTTACTCTTGCCTTTTTAATATTTCAAATTTGTGCTTAATTTTTTAAATTTTGCAAAAATTTACTAATAATCTGATGAACTTTTGCTGGTTGTTCTGCCTGAGGCAAGTGCCCACATTCCGGAACAATTGCGGTTTCAACCTTCTCATTCAGGAATTTAATTGCCTTCGTAAAATCAGGATTAAAGAATGGTGATTTTTCACCAGCAATTACCAGCATCGGAACTGGACTATCCATAATCATATCGCGCCAATCTTGTTCCGCATGCTCTACCAAGCAATTGTAGTTTTCCTCAGGATTATAAGGAAAAGCTTGATATTCATTCTTGGCATCTTGGAACATTTTTTCATCAATATGATGGTAAAAAGCCTTGCCAAAATCGAATTTTAACATTTCTGGATAATTATCCCAGGTTAAATCCTTAAAGCCATATTGCCAGGTCTTGTCGGCGATCATCTTAGGTGATTGATCTAGATCAACCATCGCCTTAAGCCGGCCCTTACCATAAATGGACAAGTAGGCCCAGATGTTGGCCGCACCCATGGAATTACCGATAGCAACAACATCGTGCAAATCCAGCTCTTCCATCAATTCTTCCAGGTCAACGGCATGACGACTGATTCGCTGACCGCGGTAGGTGCGCTCGGATTGTCCTTGATTGCGCGGATCAAGCATGACGAAGCGATAACGATCATTAAAAAGTGCAATTAGGTCTTGCCACATTTGACTAGAACCACCGATACCGGGGATGCCTAATAAAACAGAGCGATCTTTTTCCCCTGTATCGCTGTAATGCAGCATGACATCATCATTTGTTTTAAATTTCATTTTGATCCTTCTTTGTATTCTTAGTTTTAACCTTATTATTACACAAAAAAGCAACCTGGTTTCCCAGATTGCCTTTTTCTACCAAACACCGATAATCTTCATCCAAAGTGAACCTACAATACCAAAGATCAGCATGTAGAGAATACCCAAGATGAAATTCATCTTCCACCATTCTTTTTGCTTAACGTAGCCTGTCGTAGCCAAAATTGAAGCAGGACCGTTAGCATAGTGAGTAGTTGAAGCGTTAATTACACCAGTAAATGCTAACAGCATAGCTGAAAGGCCAAGCGGTGCACCCATTGCAGTAGCTACAGTTAAGAATGGCAAATAAAGAGCTGTCATGTGAGCTGTACCACTAGCAAAGAAGTAGTGAGTGTAGAACATTAACAAAATAAGTACTACTAAAACAAGGCCCCAGCTGATGCCGTGAACTTCGCTTTGAATAAACTTGGTGAACCAATCGATAAAGCCGTAAGAAATCAACTTACCGGCCATGAAGATCAAGATTGAAAGCCAAATCAAAATGTTCCAAGCACCAGTTTCATGCAAGGCATCTTCCATGCTTAACACACCAGTAATTAATAAAAGCGTTACTGCTAAAAATGCAACAAAGGCTGAGTTAAGTTGTGGAATCTTGAAGAATCCTGAAAGAACCCAAAGTAAAATAGCTAAAGAAAAGACAATTGCCATGATCTTTTCAGGTTCGGACATTGGACCCATCTCTTTTAATTTGCCATCAGCCCAATTTTTAGCATTAGGAGTTTCCTTAATCTCAGGTGGATACATCTTGTAAATTACAATTGGAATAATCAATGTAGCCACGATTACTGGAACTAAGCCTGCCCAGAACCAGCTAATCCAGCTCATTTGATAGCCCTTTTGTGCGGCCATCTGTTGAGCAACCAAGTTAGGAGCAGCACCGGTAATAAATAGTGCTGTTGATAAAATATTAGCGTGAAAGGCGGTGAAGTCTAAGTATGCACCGATCTTCTTTCTTGAAGGATCGTGAGGATTAGACTTGTAACTCTTGGAAATAGATTCAACTACAGGCCAAGTTACCCCACCAGTACGAGCACTGTTAGATGGAATAAGCGCACCCATGATTAATTCCAAGCCGGTAACGGCATAACCGATACCAATTGATCGCTTACCGAACTTTTTAATCATTAAGTAAGCTACACGGTTACCTAAACCGGTCTTGCTAATACCATGAGCCATGATAAAGGCCATAGCGATTAGCCAAGCAGCAGAGTTGCCAAAAGAACTCAAAATACCAGTTTGTACTACCACGCCCTTGGAATTAACTATGTCTTTAACTGGAGCTAAGCCAACTAAGACAGTTACTACCATTCCGAGCAATGTTGTACCACCAATTGGCAATGGCTTTGTGATACATCCCACAATCGTTGCAACAAAGATTGCAAACATTTCCCAGGCTTGAAGTGATAAACCACTTGGTCGCCATGGTGTGATCAACCACAGCACTATACCTACTACTAAAGGCCAAATGAAGCCTTTATAATTTACCTTCTCTAAATTTTTCATTTTTCTCCCCTGATGAGTATTCAATAAAAAAATCAATTCAAAAATGAATTTTTTCACATAGTATTATATACCTTTCAAGGGAAATTTAAACTATTTTAAAAAGAAAGTTATTTTTTATGTTTTTTAAAATAAAAAACAAGTGCATTTCTGCACTTGTTCGCTGTCTTAACAAACATTAGTTTGATAAAATTATATCTGCAAAAAAGTTAAATTAGCGGTGGTACTTCTTTTAGAAAGAAGTTGATGCTTATGGTGTAAATCATTTTGCTCATATTCTAAAGAAAGGAGGACCAATTTTACTTGATGAATCTTCTTGTATTCATCCTTGGTGTAACATTTTTCTTATGTTGCCTGGCATCGGAGCTTGTATATCTAATCACCCAGACTATTCGATTAGTTATTCTAATTCGAACATTAAAAAAATAGCGAAATTAAAAACCGCTTCAATAGCTTTTGGAAGAAGTTTAGCGGTTTTTAATTAATCCTAAACAGTACCACCGTTTTTTAACGGTTTTGCACTAAAGAGGTGCGGCAGTCGTAATGCCGGCCTCTATTTTCATTTCTAATTATATCACATTAGCCAATATTATCCCAAGGCTTCAAGTCTACTGCTAGACCTTCTGCAAGTTCAACTTGCTCCTTAGTCAAAAATTCTTTTCTAACTACGACATCATAAACATAGTCTTCAAACCATGGTTGACTCATTTCGTAAAAGCCCTTGTGACCAAACTTGTCACCCCATGAATTTTCAACCTTCCACTTGCGAATGTGGCCGTGATCTTCATCAACACCGACTAAGGTCATATCGTGAGTAGCAAAACCTTCGCCAGTCGCTAAACGATCAGCCTTGCTCATCTTGGTATCAACACCAAATAATTTATCGGTTTGGTAAAGTTCGGTATCAAGATAACCAGTCTTTCTTTCCATTTGCTTTAAAACGTCGTTACCAAAGATTACGGCATCCCCAGATTTAAGTTGTGCTACAGCAGCTTGAGCCAAGTATTCAATTGGCACATTCAAAAACTTAATTTGATCACCGCCATCAACATTGTCATAAAGTGGCATATGGTAAAGCTTGTTAAATTCGTGATTAGGACAGTTTGATAAAACTACATAATCATCAAACTTAAAGTCCTTGAAATACTTTTGTACGAATTCACGTGGAGTTAAGTCTCTTTCCAAGTGATATTTTTTGTCGTCATCGCGGTATTCCAAGTCAAACTTCTTTGGTGGTTCGCCTAAGGCAACAGATACCATGCGGTAAACTTCATTCAAAAAGTGCTTCTTAGCCTTTTCAATTTCATCTTGTGAACTGCCTTCACTCACTAATTTACGTAAAGCAATAGCATCTTTTCTTTCCTTACGTGCTAAAGAATCGATCAAACCAGTAGTATTGTTGGAGTTAAAACTTTCAGGCATTGCGTATGAAGGTACAACACCATATTTTTTAACTAGGTTGATGGCCATGCTCCAAAGGCCGCCATCTTCACCAGCAAAAGCTAACCATGATTGCACTTCGCGGTCGTTAAGTGGCTTATCAGCCAAACGGATCATTGCATCATAAAAGGCATTTGCACGTTCAATCTTATCCCAGAAAAAGTTATAAGCTTGTGAGAAAGTGAAATCTTTTACTTTGTTTTGCTTGCCAAAGTAATGACGCAAAACATTCAATGTGGCAAATTCCCAGCAACGACCAGAATGCTTTTGGTCAGTTACGCCACCTACATCAAGTTCAGTTGAAAAAACATGGTTTAAACGTTCTGAAACGCGATCGTTAAAGGATGCTTCAAGTAATCCGCTACGACGAGCAGCACGTGAAGCAACTTGATTTTTGCTATTAGTATTGAAATCGGCAGAAAAGTCTGCGATCTCTTGATCAGAAATAACTGTCATATCCTACCTCGTCAGTCTCTAATTTCTTATTAATTCTTTAATCATAATAATACCTTCTTTTGTATTATCTAGCAAGCAAAAAAGTGTCTGGGAAAAAACTAAATCCTAGGCCATAAAAAGAACGATCAAAATTCTCAAATTTGAGGTTTTGATCGTTTTTTTCTCTCTCATTAATTTTTTTAATAAAAAAGTATGGTCCTTTGACCATCTTCTGTTCCAATATTTGCTCAAATTCATCATCATGAAGGCTATTCCTACATCGGTTTCAACTTTCTTTTTGCCTCTTAAATGGGTTCGGCGCATGCCAAATACGTTCTTCAAATGTCCGAAAATGGGTTCTACATCATATTTTCTCATACTATAGATGTGTCTTCCTTCTGGGCTTTGAAGAACTTCTTTTGCCTTTTCTTTTAGTCTTTGCCAATTAGGATTGTAGCGTACTTGGCGCTGCCAGCCGCTGGCAGTCTTAGCCAATTGTTCTAATTCTGACGTTGCTTGGGTTTCATCAGCTTCATAAATCTTAAAATTGCGAACCTGATCCGTTGAACCCGTTGAACGATCTTTTCTCTGACTTTGACATTTAAAACTAAACTTTACACCTTGATAGTCAAGATAATAATCTTCTTTTTCATCATAATACCAATTAGCCAGTTTAGTCGGGTCCTTTTTATATTTCTTCTTTTGTTCCTTTTCGTACATGGTATATGGAATGAAATACTCTTTGTCTGAATATTCTTTTTCCAGCAGCGAGTAGTTATATTCGCTGCCATAACCAGCATCAGCGACAATTTTGTCAAACTTATCTAATGTCGTCATTTGTTTCAAAAACGGCTCTAAGGTTCTAAAATCTGTGGGATTAGGGTACAAGGCATAATCAACTACATACTGGTCAGTTGTAGCGGCTTGAATATTGTAGCCCGGTTTAAGCTGACCGTTTTTCATGTGATCTTCTTTCATGTGCATGAAAGTTGCGTCGTGATCGGTTTTGGAATAGCTATTGCGCCCAGCAAAGATTTCTTTGTCGTCTTCATATTTCTTCATGCGAGGAACGTAGTCTTTCTTCAGTTTGCGAAGCAGCTTCTTAAGACCTCGTCTCTTAACTTTTCTAGGAGAGCCTCCTGGAATGACTTTAGGTTCTTGCTCAATTTCTTCGGTCAGCTTTTCAATTTCAGCTTCAGTTTCTTGGGCAAGCTCTGCCAGTCCTTCGCTAGTCTGCACTTTTTCCTTGGCCATTGCTTTGACTACTTCTTTGGCAATCAATTCATCGTAAAGTTCAACTGCTTGGCCTTTTAATTTTTCATGATACTTTTCAACAGCTTTACGCCAAACAAAAGTATAGCGGTTGGCATCAGCTTCAATCTTAGTGCCATCGATAAAAATCGCGCCTTCATTGATCAAACCTTCATCTTCTAAAAGATTGGTAAAGTAAATAAAACATTTTTTAACCAGTTCATTGGCACGATTGCTGGATCTAAAATTATTAATTGTGTGATATGAGATCTTCTGATGTTCGGCTAAAACTATCATTGGTAGATTCTCTTCCAGCATCAATTCAATTTTTCTGCCAGAAAAGACTCTTCTTGAATAAGCAAAAAGCAAAATCTTAAGCATCATGGCTGGATGATAGGCTGGTCGTCCTGTCTTGGATGTGTCACCCAGCAATACATCTTCTGGAATTGAATCAACGAACCAGCTAATAGTATTAGCTAAGTGATTACTAGGAATAGTAAAGTCTAAATTAAGTGTTAAAGCTGTTTGGCCTGTGATATAATTTTGATACATTAATATGCCTTCTTTCATTTTTGTTTTGTGGTGATTCAATAATATCAAGGAAGACAATTAAAGTATAGAAAAAGAACGATGATTTTCGCGAAGAATTTCATCGTTCTTTTTTCATGGCCTAGGATTTAGTTTTTTCCCAGACACTTTTCTTAATATATCTATATCAATTAAAGTTCAATACCTGATAAAACTTCTTGCATTTTATCAGCTGAGTTGAGCATCTTAGCCTTTTCAGCATCTGAAAGCTTGGTTTCGATTACTTGTTCAATACCTTCACCGTTGATAACAGTTGGAGTACCTAAGTACAAGTCGTGCTTAATGCCATATTCGCCGTTAATTGGTGCTGATAATGGCAAGCAGATTGAACGGTTGTCCAAGATGGCACTAACGATTTGGGTAAGCATCATTGCAACACCATAGAATGTAGCACCCTTGTTAGCGATGATCTTGCCGCCCTTCTTGCGGACGTCAGTTTCAATTTCACTTAAAACATTGTCATTAATTTCTGCATAGTCGCGAAGCGGCTTGCCATCAACAGTTGATTCATCAAAGTTTTCAAAACTAGTATCACCATGTTCACCAAGAACCATTGAGTTAACCTTGGCAACTGGAACATTAAGCTTCTTAGCAAGTTCAACGCGAAGACGCATTGAATCAAGTGAAGTACCAGTACCAATTACACGGTTCTTAGGGAAGCCTGATAACTTTTGAGTTAAAGTAGTTAAGATATCTACTGGGTTTGCGGAAACAACGAATACACCCTTAAATCCTGATTCAACAACGGGTTCTACAATGCTCTTTAAAATCTTAACGTTCTTAGCAACCAAATCAAGTCTAGTTTCACCAGGTTTTCTAGGAACACCAGCAGTAATTACACAAACGTCAGCATCTTTAGCATCACTGTATTCAGCTGGATGGATATCAGTTTGACCCATAAATGGAGTAATATCTTCAAGGTCCATTGAGTCACCAACTGGACGATCCTTAGCTACATCGCAAATTGCCAATTCATCAACAGTAGCGTTTTGCAATAAGTCATTTGCAAAAGTTGAACCTACGGCACCATCACCAACAAGAAATACTTTTCTACTCATAAGTTATATTAGTCCTTTCATAAACGTAATTTTCTACATATTCCATTATACACTAAGCGCTTACATTAGACACTATTTATTAATTAATTAATTACGTTAATATTGTGCTTTTCTTAACAAATATATTGAAAAAAAGACAACTCTCATTGTCTCTTTTTCGGTTAGATTTATTTGTGTTCTCTAGCGTATTTAGCCATTTGAATACCAGCTTGGCGACCAAAGATAACCGTTTCAGCAACTGAGTTACCACCAATACGGTTGTTGCCGTGAAGTCCGCCAGAAACTTCACCAGCTGCATAAAGACCTTTAATTACGTTACCGTTGGTATCCAATACTTGAGTTTCGGTGTTGATATGAATTCCGCCCATAGTGTAGTGAATAGCTGGGTGAATGTGAATAGCGTAGTATGGTCCAAGGTTTAATTCACGATCCATACCAGTAGTTCTGCCAAATTCCTTATCCTTGTGGTTTTCAACGGCCTTGTTCCACTCATCTACTGTGGCAGCTAAGTTTTCTGGATCAACATCAATTTCCTTAGCTAAGTCGGCCAAAGTGCTGCCCTCCTTAACCAAGCCAATGTGGTCATAAAATTCTACAGCTGCAAAATGAGCACGAACACCTGAATCGAAGACCAAGTATGCACCGTCTTCGTTTAAACCAGTAATCGCACTTGAAACAATTTTACGGGTGTTTAATTCGTTAACAAAACGCTTGCCGGCCTTGTTAACCAAAATAGCACCTTCACCACGTAAACCTTCACCGATTAAGTAAACGTGTGGGTTATCAGTATCTGCAGTTGGGTGAACTTAAATAAAGTTCATTTGCATCAATTGCGCACCAATTTCTTTAGCAAGCTTAATCCCATCGCCAGTAGCACCTGGTTGGTTGGTAGTCTTGTAGTCAACTAAATCTGGACGATACTTCTTGATGATTTCTTTAGAAGCGCCAAAGCCACCAGTAGCAAGCAAAACTGCCTTAGCCTTAATTGTTTTAACGCCTTTATCAGTTTCAACTTCTACGCCGTTAACATTGCCATTCTTGTCTTGCAACAATTTAGTTACTTTAGCACCAGTAAAGATGTCTACACCGGCCTTTTTAACTTGGTTAGTTAAACGTGAAGTCAAATAGAAACCAACTGGTTCCATTGAACCTGGACGGTGAGCTCTCTTTACGCTCATCCCACCGGTAATGGTTAAATCAGTCAAACGAACGCCATATTTCATTAACCAGCTAATTGCAATAGCAGAGTGGTTAACAAAGTACTTAAGCATTGCACGGTCGTTTAATAAACCGCCACCCTTTAAAGTTTCTTCGTAAAAGTCACGGTTGTTGTCAATGATTCCTTCATCAAGTTGAACCAATGATTCAGATGCGTTCATACCACTAGAAGCACGACTAGTGTTACCACCAATTTTACCGTTCTTTTCCAAAATAACAACATTCAAACCAAGTTCACGAGCTTGAAGTGCTGCTGTTAAACCAGTACCACCTGAACCAACAATTATTGCATCATATTTATTTTTTAATTCTTTATTATTTGGCATAATATCCCCTATTATTCTTCTGGAGTGGACTTGTCGACATTAGTCATCTTCATGTAGTCCATCCATTCATCGTATTGCTCTTCGGTAACCTTGCCGCTCTTTAAGGCAGCTTCTTTCAAAGTAGTGCCCTCTTTTTGTGCAGCTTGGGCAATTTTAGCAGCAGCATGGTACCCAATGTGTGGTGATAAAGCAGTAACTGTCATAAGTGAATTTTCAAGCAATTCATCCATACGCTCTTCGTTAACAGTTAAGCCATGTATCATTTTATCAGCAAAACCAGTAATTGTACCAGTTAATATATCACAAGAATCAAGGAATGAAGCAATCATGACAGTCTTAAAGACGTTCATTTCAAAGTTACCTTGACTTGCAGCAAAAGTAATCGTGGTATCATTACCAAATACTTTAGCAGCAGCCATAGTTACAGCTTCGGCTTGAGTTGGGTTTACCTTACCTGGCATGATACTTGAACCTGGTTCGTTAGCAGGAATATTTAATTCACCGTAACCAGCTCTTGGACCTGATGCCAAGAATCTGATATCTTGAGCAATCTTAAACATGTCGGCTGCGAGCGTCTTAAGTGCACCATGCATTACATCAAGACCTGAGTGGTGAGCTAAGCCCCAGAACTTGTTGGTCTTAACCTTGAATTCGTGACCATATACTTCTGATAATTTACCAGCAATCTTTTCAGTCATGCCTGGTGCAGCGTTAAGTCCGGTACCTACAGCAGTACCACCGATAGCCAATTCATAAAGAGTTGGCTTCAATTCTTGAATGTATGAAAGATCATGTTTCAATGCGGAAATGTAGCCAGATAATTCTTGACCAAAAGTAAGTGGAGTTGCATCTTGCAAGTGAGTACGACCAACCTTAACAGTTTTCCAGTACTTCTTTTCCTTAACTACTAATTCATCAATCAAATGCTTGATAGCAGGTTCAAGCTTGTCTAAGGCTTCAACAGCAACGATATTCATAGTAGTTGGATAAGTATCATTAGATGATTGACCACGGTTAACATCATCGTTAGGCAAAATACCTAAACCTGGGTGAAGCTTGTTGGCCAAGTTAGCCACTACTTCGTTAACGTTCATGTTACTTTGAGTACCTGAACCAGTTTGAAGTACGTGTAATGGGAAGTCTTTTCTTAAATCTGTATCATTAAGTGCTAAAAGATGATCAATTGCATCTTCAATTGCTTCACCTTTTTCTTTAGGTTCATCCCCAACCTCAACGTTTGATTCAGCTGCCGCCTTCTTCAAATGCAAAAAGGCACGGATGATTTGAATTGGCATTAATTCACCGCTTGGGAAGTTATTGCGACTTCTTTCTGTTTGTGGACCCCACAAAGCATCCTTAGGAATTTTTACAGGGCCAATAGTATCACTTTCAATACGATATTCTTCTTCGCTCATTATTTTTCCTCCTTACATAAGCATAAGGTTTTTGTTAGTTTTCAATCACCTTTTATGATACCTGTAAAGGCTTTCTTTTTCAATTAAAGAAAAAAGATCTAGGATAGCCTAGATCTCATCTTAAAAATTTCTACCTATTTTGATGGTTCATCTTTTTAGCAAAGAAGTCACCAACAATTTGTACAATAAAAATCAAAATAATTACTAAGACAGTAGCAACTAAGGTAACGTCATTGTTAAAACGATTGTAACCATATGAAATAGCTGTGTTACCTAAACCACCGGCACCGATGGCACCAGCCATTGCAGTTAAACCAATCAATGAAATGATGGTTACTGTTGAAACGCGGATTAATTCTGAACGTGATTCACGTAAGTAAACATCAAAAATGATATCTGAAACAGTTGCGCCTAAACTTTGAGCAGCCTCTACTTTACCTGTGTCAACACTTTCAAGGGCAACTTGTACCTGACGAGCGTAGAATGGGAAAACACCTAAAGTTAATGGAACTAAGGCTGCCTTCATCCCGATTTGAGTACCAACAATCTTTTGCGTAACAGGTGCAACAAAGGCAAGCAAGATTACAAATGGAATAGCTCTAAAAATTGAAACTATCTTATCGCAAACGTTATACCAGAACTTGTTTGGACGAATACCGTCTTCTTTGGTTACAACAAGCAAAACACCAAAAATAATTCCGAGAATGCCACCGAAGATTGTGGCCCAAAAAGTCATGAATAATGTTTGAAAGATACTAGTTCCCCAGCCAGCGTCTCCGCCCCAGCCGAGTTGTACGACATTTGGACAAACTTTTTCAAACCAACTAATCATCTAAATTCCCCTTTTCATCCAATCTAGTCAAAGTAACGTTTTGCTTCTCCAAGAATTCTCTAGCTTGCTTTTGCTTATCGGCATCCCCTTTAACCAAAACAACCAAAGTACCGATCGCTTCGCCATTTAACAGTTCCACGTTACCATAAAGCATTGAAACCTCTACTCCAATTTGACGGTAAAGTTCAATAATGATGGACTTAGTCACATTGGCAATGCTGTAAACCAGTTGATATACCTCTTCATTTGCTTCTAGTTTGCCAAGGTTCAAGGCCTCTAAAGTTTGAATAGCTTCAAGGCCACCACCAACAAAGCGTTTAGTCAATTCCTTCTTAGGATGCAAGAAGACTTGACGCAAATTGCCTTTTTCAATCATCTTACCGTGTTCCATTACAGCAACCTTATTACAGATCTTCTTAACGGCATCCATTTCGTGGGTGATTAAAACTACAGTCAAACCTAATTGCTTATTGAGTCGCTTCAATAGATCCAAAATTTGTTGTGTATTTTGTGGATCAAGCGCACTAGTAGCTTCATCAGAGATCAAGATATCGGGGTGGTTAGCCAAAGCACGAGCAATAGCTACTCTTTGTTGCTGACCACCTGATAATTCAACTGGATAAAAGTTAGCCTTATCTTTCAAATCAACTAAATCAAGCAATTCTAATGAACGTTTTTCTAATTCTTCATCGGAAAGTTTTGCATGCTTTAATGCAAAAGCAACATTTTCTAAAACCGTTGTTTCATTTAATAGGTTGAAGCCTTGGAAAATCATGCCGATTTTTCGACGTTCCAGTTGCAATTGTTTATTAGAAATAACTTGTTTGCCCTCTTTAACAAAATCGACATCGTTGACCTTGATATTACCCTTGCTAGGATGTTGCAGGAGATTAATCGTTCTAACCAAGGTTGACTTACCGGCACCAGAGAAGCCGACAACTCCATAAATATCGCCTTTTTCAACGTGCAAAGTTACATCGCTAACTGCTTTGACAACTTTACCCTTTTTTTGAGGAAAATCTACATCAATATGATCTAATTGAATAATGCTCATTCTAACCCCTCCTACTTAATCTTGATATCCCAAGCAGCAATTTGTGAATTACCGTAGTAGTGCTTAGTCATCTTCTTTGTCTTTTCGGTTTGGTAGGCCTTAACCACATCTTTGTAAAGTCGGTTGTTTTCTTGACCCTTCTTAGCACAAATGATATTGATCCATTGCTTAGAATCTTTGTTAACTGGTTCAACGTAAATAGTTTGCTTATCGCCTAAACCAGCTGGACCAGCATAGTCGTTGTTAACTACTGAAGCATCAACTGAGTTGATTACTCGACCAGTTTGTTCAGCACCAACTTCCTTTAACTTAAGGTTGCGTGGGTTCTTAGTGATATCGGCTACAGTAACAAGTGTCTTGCCCTTTCTTAAACCGATTAAGCCAGCGTTTTTAAGAACAAACAATGCTCTTGATTCATTAGTTGCATCATTTGGAATGGCAATAGTTGCACCATCTGGCAATTGAGACAACTTCTTGTATTTCTTAGAGTACAAACGAATTGGTGCAATATAAGTTTTACCGATTGGAACTACACCACCATTTGACTTGTTCCATGCTTTAAGGAAGGCGTAGTGTTGGAAAGCATTCAAATCAACATCGCCAGATTTCAAAGCCTTGTTTGGCTGGTTGTAATCAGTAAAATTCTTTATCTTAATCGTAATACCATATTTATCTTTAGCCGTTTGAGCAACGCTCTTCCAAATAGCTGCATCTTGTTTACTTTGTGAGACAACACCAACTGTTACAGTCTTGGCTTGGGTTTTACTTGGAATTCCTGGTCCAAAACTAAACCAACCAGCAATTAAGATTAAAACGCCGATAATTGTCCAAATAATTGTATTTCTCCGTCTACGCTTACGCATGTAACTCAACTCCTAATAATGAAAATAAAAAAGCATTCATCCTAAAAGGACGAATGCTCGTGTTACCACCTTTAATTCATTTATCACTCACGCGATAAATCTCATTAGCTATCAAATTAATAGCCTGCACTGTTAACGGGTGCAAATCCGCTGATAGCTAAATATCACTATCAGTCATCGTTCCAAGCCCATATTCGCTAGGGCCTATTTGCTAACTTTCACCACCACGTTAGCTCTCTTTATAAATAGGAAACTAGTTACTCAGCTCTTCAAGATGTTTGATTAATAATTTGTTATAAATAAGTTATCATCATTTTTTAATCTAGTCAACATATTTTTTAATTATTCTTCTGAGTAAGCGGTTTTATTTTATAATGTGGTTATATCTTATAATTTAATAATTGCGCCGATTGTAAAATCAAATTGAACACTTTAGAAAAATAAAAAGTCCATCTGGACC